>NZ_DASWXC010000090.1:0-13440 GCF_036405735.1 Nocardioides sp. | reverse complement strand
CGTGGGGTACAGCGGGTGCCGGGGTTGCGGTGGTCTCGACACGTTCGGCCGCGGGCGGCCTCACTGCTCGACCAGCGAGGGGAGCCGGCCTCACTGCTCGACCAGCGGGACATGGCCGGGCGGCGTTCTTCGTTGGTCGAGCCGCCGAGCCGCTAGGCGAGGCGTGTCGAGACCTCGGTGGGTGGGGCTGGGTGCCGGGTACGGCGGGTGCCTGGGTTGTGGTGGTCTCGACACGTTCGGCCCTTAGCGGGCCTCACTGCTCGACCAACGAGGTGGCGAGGCGGCCTCACTGCTCGACCAGCGGGGGAAGCCGGCCTCACTGCTCGGCCAGCGGGGGAGCCGGCCTCACTGCTCGACCAACGGCAAGCTGGACCGCCCCAACCGACTAACGCGGCGTGCTGGTGACGCCGGCCGTGACGCCGGCGCCGACCAGGGCGAGGGCGGCCGCGGCCCACGGCGGGAGCAGCCCTGTCGCTGCCAGAGCGACGGTGGCGCCGTGCCAGGCCAGGGCGAGCCGGCGGCCGCCGCTGATCGCCCGGTCCACGCCACGGCACAGCCGCAGCGCCTTCTCGGCGGTGGCGACATCGCCGGCGTCGAGCGAGACCTGCGGGCTCGCCGGGCCGAGCAGCAGGGTCGTCTCGGGCAGCGCCGGCACCTCGGCCGCGCTGCTCAGCACCACCGCGTGATCGCCGGCGCCGGTGAGCGGCCCGTCGATCACGCTCGTGACGCCGACCGCCTCGGCCACGGCGGCGGACCGGGCGGCGGAGACGTCGGAGACCAGCACGCTCTCGACCCCGGCGGAGGCCAGCGTGGCGACGGCCGCGGCGGCGTCCTCGCGTACGGAGTCGACCAGGGTGATGGTCCCGAGCAGCCGGCTGTCCACCTCGACGGCCACCGTGACCTCGGGGCTGTCGGGTGCGGCGTCGTGGGCGTGTCCGAGCCACTGGGGCTGTCCGATGCGCACCGGGTGCCGGTCGACGTGGCCGCTGACACCGAGGCCCGGGTGCTCCCGGAATCCGGTGACGTTGCCCCGTGCCGACAGTCGGGCCAGCGCGCGGCCGATGGGGTTGTCGGAGGCGTGCTCCAGCGCGCCGGCGAACCAACGCAGGTTGCGCAGGTGGCTCTCGTCGAGCGGCGTCACCGCGGCGACGCGCTTGCCGTCGGAGAGCGTCGCGAGCCCGTCGAGCACGAGGGTGTCGGCGTTGCGGGCGGCCGGCAGTGCGGCGGTGTGCCGCAGCCGGATGCCGGACCTCCGGCCCCGTCGGGCGCCGAGTCGCAGCGGCAGTGACAGCGCGACGACCAGCGCAGCAGGCGTGCCTGCGGCCAGCACACCGACGGCTGCGTGGTAGGCGTCTACGTCCCAGCCGCCGATCAGGCCGTGGGCGATGCCGGAGGCCAGGGCCACCGCGAGCACGCCTGGCGCGAACCACGCCGGCCAGGGCCGCGGACCGGCGACCGGCGCGGCGAGCGACGCGGCGACGCCGGTGACGATCGCGAGCAACGTGACCAGTGCTGAGGTGACGAACGCGGCCGCGGGGGCGTCGGCCACCGTCGCCACGACGGCCAGGGCGTACGTCGCGACGGCAGCCGCCGCGGCGAGCAGCTGAGCTGCGCGCAGGTTGGCGCCGGCCCGCAGCGCGGCGGCCGTGAGCGGGACCAGACAGGCGAGCGCGACCGTGTCGAGCCCGAGCGCGACCCATCTCCCGCCATCGATCTTCAGCGCCGGAACGGCGCTCCAGAGCGCGAGCGCCGCGGCCACGGTGAGTCCGACGGCCGCGAAGCCGCGCAGCCGGCCCAGGGGGGCGGTCCAGGCGTCGTCGGCGCCGCCCGCGGTACCGGCCAGGGCCGGGACGCTGGTCATGCGGGCTCCTCGTTCCAGTACCGCTCGAAGTCGCTCTGGTCGCCGGCGACCCACAGCGGCACGCTCGCCTTGAGCACCATGGTCAGCTGGACGACGAACTCCGGGTCGTGCAGTGACTCCCCGAACAGCTCGTTGATCCGGCGCCAGCGGTAGCGCACCGTCTGCGGGTGGACGCCGAGGATGGCGGCGATCGCGGGGGCGCTGTCGCGGGTCTCGAGCCACACCAACAGTGTCTCCGACAGGATCTCGCGCGAGTTGGGGGTCTCGGCGAACAGCGGCTTGAGCAGCTCCTGGGCCAGCTCGCGGCGCAGCGCCGGCTCGGCGTGGAGCCACAGCTGGGTGCGGTAGCGAGCGCAGTCGACGACCGGCTGCCGGGGGATGGCGCCGACCGCGACGAGCTCGAGCGCGCGGGTGGCCCAGCGGGCCGCGTGCCCGACGTCGGCCAGCCCGACCGGCCAGGACCGCGCGAGCATGACCGCGCCGCCGTTGCGCAGCTGGGTGAGCAGTTCGGGGGTGTGCTCCGCGCCCACGAGGAAGATGCCCTGCGTCGTCGTGACCTGTGCCAAGGGGTGGCCCGCGAGGGTGTCGGAGGCCGGCCAGGTCATGCCGTCCGCTGCCGTGGCGGCGACGACGACCGCGTGGGCGGGCAGCGGCCATCCGGCCCGGTCGGCGAGCCCGGGGAGCGCGGCGGTGTCGGTCCCCGCGAGGAGCGCGTCGAGCAACCGTTGCTGGCTCACGCTGACGTCCCGCTCGCGGGCACGGGCCGCCATCGCATGGCCGGTCCCGGCCTGGCGGCTGAGGTGGTCGATGAAGTCGACGAGCTCGTTGCCGAGCCAGCCGAGGGTGCTGGCGGGTAGCCCGCTGGCCACGATGACGTCCTGCAGGACGTTCCAGGCCTCGCGGCCCGAGACCCGGAGGGCCTGCTCGAGCGCCTCGAGGCTGTGGCCCTCGCTCGCCTCGCCGTAGCCCATCTTGCGGAACAGGTCGTCGACGCCCGCCGTCGAGATTCTGCGTCCGCCCACGCGACGGACGTAGAGCGCGGCCGCCTCGGAGACCGCGAGACCGATCAGGCGCCGGCGCCGTCCACCGACCGGGCCGGCGTACGCCGCGATGTCGGTCTGCACGCGCCGGGCCACCCGCTCGGCCAGCACCGGGATGCCGGCTTCGAGCTGCTTGACGACAGCGGCAGGTACGACGGGAGCGTTCGGCGCGACGATGGCCTCGCTCACGGTGTGGTCCTGCTCACCACGCGTCCGTCCTTCGGCATCATTGGTTCCCTCCCCAGGCGTGCCGGACGTCACATTGACGGGAGTGTTCTGCACTTGCGGACCGTCCGGCAAGGAAACCCGGACATTCGGATCGCCGCGATCGGCCCCGGAGCCACTTTCTTGTGATCGGCGTGACAAGTCCGTCACCTCGCCAGTGGGCGGAGCTGCGCGGCAAGGCACTCGGCCAACCGCCGGGCGGACTCCGTCGTGAGGACGAGCCGTGGCGCGCGCTGCTCGGCGGCTTCGACCGCGATCCACTCCACGAGCTCGCCGGGGTAGCGACAGACCCGGACGACCATGTCGACCGCTTGGAGTGACGAGGCGATCGGGACGGTCGGTGGCACGCTGGCGAGGATCGGGAAGCTGCACGGCTCGCTTTGGTGATAGCGATCCTCGGGATGGTCGGACTCC
The DNA here is from genome assembly GCF_036405735.1 of Nocardioides sp. Taxonomy (GTDB): domain Bacteria; phylum Actinomycetota; class Actinomycetes; order Propionibacteriales; family Nocardioidaceae; genus Nocardioides. Next base: position 9,900 of record NZ_DASWXC010000090.1, on the reverse strand, counting down.
TCGTGCGCGCGGGCGCACCAGGCCGGGCAGTGCTCACGTAGCCAGCTCACGGGCTGGTCGGGAGTCGTCATCGGCATGCCTCCGCTGATGTGACGTCGTCGAGTCGAGCGGGCCGTCGAGTCCGACCGTAGGAGCAGGCTCCGACGGTCCTTTCGCTGGCGGACATAGTGGCCAAGGAGACTCCTCCCGTCGCAGGGAAACCCATACCAGTATGGAGAACTTCGTACTGCAATGCCGCCACGATGGAAAGGTGGCGCATCGCATCGAACTGTCAGCCGAATGGGGGGCGTATGCCGGCGAGCTGGGTCGCACTCTGGCGCGCATCAGGCACGAGCGCGGGCTCAGCCAGGAGCGCGTCGCTGCGATGGCTGGCATCTCCTCGACGCAGTACCAGAAGTACGAGAAGGGTCAGTCTCGTCCCGGTGGCCCGATGAACCCCACCCTGGTCAACCTGATAGCGCTCAGCCAGGCGCTGGGCGTGACGGTCGCCGAGCTGCTGCCGCCCTCGCCCCCTGACCTCACCATGGGTGCCTGATGGGCCGACAGGAGGCGCCGACGGCCCGAGAGTACGGGCGAGCCCTCGGCGCCAATCTCGCCCGCGCCAGGCTGGCGAAGGGTCTGAGCCAGGAGCAGGTAGCCCACCAGGCGGGGATCGCCGCGTACACCTACCAGAAGTTCGAGAAGGGCGAGTCCCGCCCGGGGACGCCGATGAACCCGCGCCTGTTCACGCTCCTGGCGCTCAGCGAGGTGCTCGGGGTGCCGGTGAGTGAGCTGCTGCCGAGCGGGACGCCGCGGCTCCGCGCCGGCAACTGACCGCTCCGCGTAGGCCGGAGGCATGTTCTCAATGAGTTACCCGTTCTTGTCATCCACGTGACAAGAACGGCCGGCCGCAACATCCGGTCCTCGCGAATCCCGTACGGCGGCGTGCTGGATCTGGCCTGATGGCCGTGCGTGCCGCAGGCATGGCGCCTGGGGCCTGCGCCGGAGGTGACATGTCGTCGCGTGAAGCCAGCGAGCTACGCAGCCTTCCGTCGCGTGCGGCTCCGACCCGCCTACGTGGCCGCGAGGTGCTGCAGACCCCTGTCCGCCATCAGTTGCCGGCGCCCCTGCTCCCGATGCTGCGGACGGCGGCGAGGCGGCTTCCGGAGCAGGTCGTCGCGCGGATCGCCGTCGAGGTCCCGGTTCTCGTCGAGCGGGAACGGATGCGGCCGGTGGTCAGCGACGCCGTCGCGGTGGCCGTGCTCGGCTTCTTCGAGGGTGGCGGGGCGTGTGCCGCGACGGCCCGCTTCCACGAGTTCGGCCGGGCGCAGGCCGAATCGGGGGCGAGCGTGGTGCCCGTGCTGCAGGCGCTCCAGGCCGCAGCCAGCGTGGCCTGGGAGCTTCTCCACCGCCTCGCACGCCACGAGGGCCTCGCGGGACACGTGATCGCCGACATCGGGAGCGCTGTGTCCGCCTATCTCCGGAGCCTGGGCCAGGCGGTCGAGCGCGGTCACTACGAGGTTCGGCGCGCTCGCACCGACGCGCGCGCCGTCCTGCTGGCGGTGCTGATGGGTCGCCACGACGAGCGGCCGGTGGCGGAGCTGGCGGAGCGGGCCGGCTGGGACGTCCCGGACCACGTCGTGGTGCTGGTGGCGGAGCGGCGCGGCGCCGAGGCATGGGCCGACCCGGGCACCGGCCCGCACGTCCTGCTGCGGCCCGAGGGGGACCGGCTCGTGGCGGTCTGCGCGCCGGCGTGCGCGCCCGCCACGCGTGAGGCCCTGCTGGCGCTGGACCGTGTGAGCCTCGTCGCCGAGGCGTGGCCGGTCCCGCCCACCGAGGCGCGGCACGGCTACCGCTGGGCTCGCCGCGCGCTCGCCTTGGCGCGCGAGCGGCAGGTCGTGCCCGTCGGACGGGTGGTCCGCTGCGCCGAGCATCGGCTGGATCTGTGGGTCAACGCCGACCAGGCGCTGGCTGCAGCGACCAGCGCCGAGCTGCTCGCACCGCTGTTGCGGGAGACGCCCGCCAACCGCCGCGCACTGGCGGCGACCCTGCTGAGGATGCTGGAGACGCGCCAGTCGGCGCCCGAGATCGCCCGCCAGCTGGGAACGCATGCACAGACGATCCGCCATCGGCGCCGGAAGCTGGAGGCGATGTTCGAGGACCGGCTGACCGACCCACGTCACACGATGGGGTTCATCCTCGCGCTCCGGACGTTGTTTCCCGACCTGCGCGGAGCGTAGGTCGTGTGGCCGGCGTCGCCGCGCCCTCAGCCCCTCCGAGGCTGTGTCATCGACGCAGCACCCTCACCATGACGACGCGCTGCGACGGCGCCAGCGTGGCGGAGCCGGGATAGCTGATCCTCATGCGGTAGCGGCCCGGTTGCTGCAGCACCGGCAGGCGCAGCACCGCACGTCCGGCGACGAGTCGGCCGACCACCCGCTTGCCGCGGACGTGGACCAGGACCCGCCCCGTCGGGACACCGGCGAGGGAGGTGACGTGCACGACGAGCCGCCCCCGACGGCCGGCCCGCGTGCGCGTGACGGCCGCGGCCTCGATGACGGTGGCGGCCGGCACCGCATGATCGTGGTCGTGCTGGTGGGTCGGCTCGGCCGTGGGCTGCGCCGTCGGCGTGGGACCGGGCACCTGCACCGCTGCCGACTCCGCGGTTGCTGACACGTAGCCCGGCCGCGACGCGGTGACCTTCACGGTGAGCGAGCGACCGACGTCCTCCGGCCCCACGACGTACGTCGGGCCGGTGGCTGCCGTCGGCACGCCGTCGTCGTCGACGCCGGTGATCGGCTCGCCGTCGCGGAACCACAGGTAGTCGAAGTCCCACGTGGTGCGTGACTCGTTCCATGTCCCCGGGGTCGCCGAGAGCTCCGTCCCCGCGGCGATCGTCGAGGTCGAGGCGCTGACCTTCGGTGCCGTCGTGTTGGTGGCGATGCACGGCAGGGAGCTCGAGTCGATCAGCCCCGGACCGTTGATACACGACCGAGCGTCCGGAGTCGCCGGACCCTGCGCGAAGAAGTCGCGCGGCAGCAGCTGGAAGTGCTGCCAGTGCGTGTGCATCGGGGACTGGTCCTCGTCGCGGTCGACGTGGTGGAAGCCGACGTTCACCCAGGCGACCGGGTCCGTCAGCGGCGCCGTGTCGCCCGCGACGTAGTCGAGGATGTCCTGGTCCGGGCAGCCCGGGTCGAGGTTGTACGACGCGTACTGCTGGCACGCCGCGGCGTTGGTGAAGGCCACCTGCACCCTCGTGACCGGCCTGGCGATGTCGACGGGATTGTCGTTGACGATCTCGTAGGAACGGGCATGGCCGTCGCGGTTGAGCGAGTCGGCGTTGAGCACCCGCCACCAGGTGAGCCTGGCGTGCTCTCCCGAGGGTGACGCGACGAAGGCGTTCGTCTTGGTGGTCGCGGTGCCGAGGAGCGTCGGGTTGGCAGCTGTTCCGCCCGCGGCGTAGTCCCACTGCTCGACGCGCTGCTCCGCGCCGGCGTCGATGCCGAAGTCGACGCGGTAGATCGCGCTGTGCCAGTGGGAGGTGGCGTAGTAGTGGTGACCGTCGACCGTCGGGCCCAGCTCCCAGCCGGTCGCCGGCTGCTCGGTGAAGAAGACCCCTGGGGCGTTGCCGGGCGCGACGTCGCCGGTGGCGCCGAGGCCGATGTCGATGCCGCCCTGGTCGTCGAGCGTGATCTTCTGCTGGTACTCGTACCAGCTCACCTTGGAGAGCGAGGAGATCTCGAGCGCCGTGCCCTGGCCGGCGAACCGCGGGCCGGCGTCGGTGCCCCACTCGCGGCTGTGGAAGGCCAGCCCGGTGGCGACCTCGTCGAGGCAGATGCCCGCCACGGTCTTCACGCTGGGGGGCGCGGTCAGGCTGGTGACGTAGGTGACCGGGCGGGTCTGCCCCAGACAGGTGTCCGCGTTCTGGGTGACGAGGTGGTCGCCGCCGAACCCGTAGTCGGTGATGTCGTCGTAGACCGTGACGCCGTCGTCGTAGGGCACGTTGAGCTGGGCGAGGTGGAGCGCGTCGAGGACGCGCCTGTAACCGGTGTACTCCCGGTTGCCGGTGGCAGGGCGGAACTCGACGCTCTCGAGTCGCAGCCCCTGGACGGGATGGATGCGGGCGCACAGCCGCCAGGACGCGCCGTTGGGCAGATCGTGCTCGACGAGCTGGTCGGGGCAGCCGAGGTCGTCGTCGGAGGCCCCGGCTCGGCTGGGGCCGATCGTGCCGGGCAGGGCGAGCATCACGCCAAGGAGGGCGACCAGTGCGGTGACCGCGGTCGCGCGGCGGGTCATCGTGGCGCTCCCAGGTTGATCACCGTGCCGGTGCTGAGGTCGACGACGAAGTCGTGGGTGTCGAGGTAGTCACCGGCGGGCGTCGCGACGACGAGCTGCACACAGCGGTGGTGACCACAGTCGGCGGCCGCTCCCGAGCCGTCGGTCGTCCAGGCGCCGGCGATGACGCTGACCTGATCGGGCGAGACCAGCGGCACGCCCTGCCGCTCGGCGAACGCGGCGGCGAAGGGCAGGGGCAAGGGCCGGTCGAGCGCGATGCCGAGCGCGGCGGTGGCCTCCGTGGCGGTCGGCGGCGGCTGGACCCGCGCGGTCTGGCTGTCGACCACGTCGCCGCCGCGCACCGTGATCTGGTGGGTCAGGTCGGCGGCGTAGTCGTAGAGCACGACCTCCGCCGAGCCGTCGCCCGGCAGGTCGACCGAGAGCAGCTCGCCGCCGAGCTCGCCGTGGACGTCGGCAGCGCTCGCCGGCAGGGCCGAACGTGCGGCCGCGAGCACGGCGCCGAGGGGCTCGCTCGCCTTGCGTTCGTCGGATACCGAGGCCAGTGCGGTGCCGCCGACCGCGGCGGCTCCGACAAGACCGACTGTCGCCATCAGGAGCGTGGCTCGCTTCACCGTGACCTCCACGAGGTGCTTCAGAACTGCCTCGGCGGCACGGCTCCGAGGGGAGCCGTGCCGCCGAGGACCGTGTGACTGCCTTACTTGACCTTGACCGTGACGGTCGCGGACGTGCCGGGCAGGTAGTTGCCGTCACCGCTGTAGACGGCGGTGGCCTTCCACTTGCCCTTCTTCGGCAGCTTGGGCAGCTTGACCGTCACGACGCCGTTGCTGAGCGTTCCGGCCGCGCGCTTGGTCTTCTTGCCGAGCTTCAGCGTGACGGTCACCTTGCCGCTCGCCTTGGCCAGGCCGGCTGCAGTGGCGACGCTGATGGTGGCCTTGCCGGCCTTCTTGCGGGTCGGCTTCTTGATCACCCGCAGCGCCGGCTTGCCGGCAGCGGCCCGGGCCACGCTGAGCTTGGCGGTGTCCTGCGACGCCGCGACGGCGGCGCTGCCCGCGTAGGACGCGGTCAGCGTGTAGCTCCCGGCCGGCAGCGTGTTCGGCAGCGTGAAGGTCGCCTTGCCGGCCGAGACCGCCGTGGTCTGCGCCGCGCCGGCACCCGAGAGGGTGACGTTGCCGCTGTCCGCCCCCGTGACGGCGACCGTCACGGTGGCGCCCTTGCCGTACGTCGTGGCGGGCGCCGACACCGTGGTCGTGGAGTCCGCCTTGGCGACCTCAGCGGTCGGGTCGGAGGTCGCCGTGGCGGTCGCCTCGCCGCGGGTCGCGGTGCTGCGGTAGGTGATGACCTCGCCGAGGTCGTCGACGGTGGGCTCGTACGTCGGCTCGGTCGCGCCGTCGATCGCGACGGCCTCCTCACCCGAGCCGCGGTACCACTGGCCCGTCGGCTCTGCGTCCGGCGTGTCGGTAAAGGTCGCCGGGGTGGCGGTCAGCGTCTGGCCGACCTTGGCCGTGCCGGAGATGGTCGGCTTGGCGATGAAGCCGAACGTGGCCTCGATCGCCATGGCGTAGTAGTCGTTGGCCGAGAGGCCGGTGATGTTCGCGGGGTCGACGCCGTCGGGCAACGTCGCGAACGCCGGGTCCATGTCGCCGATGCCCTGGCCCCAGGCGTGCACCGTGCCGGTCGAGTCGACCGCGAAGTACACCGTCGTGTTCCCGGCCAGGGCCACGATCTCCTTGCCGTCGGTCGCAGCCGGCGGGTCGTTCACCTGACCGTCAGCCGTCTGACCACCCCAGGCCGTGAGTGTGCCGTCGGACAGCAGCGCCACCGCGCTGCCGCCGCCGGCGCTGGCGACATCGACCACGTCCAGCTCGTCCGTGGTGTCGGTCGTGACCGCCGGCAGGTTCGTCTCACCGGCTTCGTTCCTGCCCCAGGCGGCCAGGGTGCCGTCGGACTTGAGCGCGTACACGGAGTTGCTGCCGTTGAAGAACACGGCGGTGGCGGTGGTCAGCGCTGGCGGCGTCTTCTGGCCGAAGTCGCCCCCGGTGGGGTTGCCCCAGACGAGTACGCTGCCGTCCTGCTTCACCACGGCCGCCAGGTTGCCGTCCTGGGTGACCGCCGCGGCGGTGCTGCCCTGCAGCTCGCTGGCCTCCGGCATGTCGGTTGCCCAGTTCTCGTTGCCGCTGCTCCACGTGACCACGTCACCGGTGCTGGTGACGGCCATGCCGCCGCCGAACCCAACGGCGTCGCCGGCGATGTCGACGACCGTCTTCCCGGCCAGCTCGTCGGCAGGCACGTTGACGCCGCCGATCTCGGTGTTGTCGCCGAACTGCTCGACCTGGCCGTCGGCGGTCAGGCCGATCGCCGCGACAGCGCCGTTTGCCACGACCTTCGTGAATGCCTGCGACGCCTGCTCGGGAGACGGCTGCGGCGGGTCGGAGAAGCCGGGGATACCGGGCCCCCAGCTAGCGACCGGCCCCGCCTGCGCCGTGGGCAGCGGTGGGCCCGCGTGGGCGGCGCCCTGGCCGATCGTGAGGCCCGCCAGGCCGACGGCAAGCGCCGTGCCTGCGACCACGCCCCTTCGGGCGCACGTTTCCTGCATGTCCTTCTCCTTCTCGGGTGCAACCGCCACGCAGGTGACTCCTGTGGCGTTCGTCACCCGAGAATCCGCGGGTCGCGGACCGGCGTCCAGCAGAACGCGGACATTCGCCCCGGCATCGCGTTGCTCTTAGCACGCAGATGACAACTTCGCGTCCACGGGTCCGCCCAGCAGCCGGGTTCTGGCCGTGGACGACGAGCCCGTCCGACACGTGGCGGCATGACCTAACCGCACATCACTCTCCGTGCTCGCCGCCTCCGCTGCGTGACCCTCTCGCTGGCCCGGCCAATGCCTTCATCGTCACGAACAGTGGCGGCAGCAACGCGGTCACCGGGACCGCCAAGGGCGTCACCGTCTTCACGGCCAACGGCCAGATGTGGAGCTGCCAGAACTCGACGGTGGGCGGCACCGTCAAGCCGGGCAGCAGGAACCGGGTCCCCACCATCACCGCTGCGAGTTGCACCAACACCGACTGGAACGGCTACCCCATCACGGTGACCGCCACGAACCCGAACTGGAGCCTTAACTACAATCCCGCTAGTGGCACCGCCACGAGCGCCGCCAACGACAACGCCGTCGCGGGGTCGATCACCAACATCAGCAGGTTCCTGGTCACCTACAACGGCCCGAACGCACCTGCACGCTGAACGTCACGGGCTCGACCAACGTGACCTTCGACGAGGACCACGGCAACGGTGGCCAGGAGCTCACTGTCCTCAAGACCGGCTCCGGGCTGACCGTGAGCAACCGCAACAATTTCCTCACCTGCGCGGGCATGGTCAACAACGGTGACACCCTCACCGTCTCCGGCGCGTACAACCTCAACACCACGGCCGGCCAGATCAACATCCAGTCCCGACACACCAGCCACACACCACCGCAGCCGTCATCGGCTGAGCACCACAGAACGGGGTGCGGCCCACGTAGGCCGCACCCCGTTCTGCTTGGCGTGTTAGTCCGTGCGCTCGGGGTAGTCCAGCACGGGTGGACCGAAGTCGGGGTCGCAGTCGGAGGGGTCGCCGAGGAACGGGCCCCGCGGCCCGAGGATAGAGGTGTTCGGGCGGAGAGTCCCGCACGGATGATCGCCGCTGATGGACGCCCACCCGATGGTGACGGCATTGCCAGGCCCGGACACCGCTCCCGTCAACAGGGGCGAGAGATCCTCACCTGCGCGGTTGCGGCAGTTCGAGAACGGCGGGATGTCGACGTGGCCCGAGATGCCGCCGCCATTGACCCATCCGATGCCGCGCTCCGCCAGCCACGTCGCTGACGCCGTGGTCCCCACCGGGAAAGGCTGGAGCGCCGGGTCGCTGAGCGGGTCATTTCTCCATCTCGGGTTGCCGTGCAGGTCCAGCTCGATGGGGGGCGACACGCAGTCCTCCAGCCGCACGTCGACGCCGTCGACCGAGAGGGCGGTCAGCCGAACCCGCACCTGTCCCGTGATCGCGGCGTCAGTCCTAAAGTTCCCCTCCACATCGCTCTCCGGGCTGACGCGGAAGCGGGTCTCTGGCAGCGAGAGACGCAAGGGGACCGGCAGGTCGTCGGCGTCACGCACTTGCTCGATTCGGAGGCCGACCTCCACGGGGATCGACCCGAAAGCCACAGTGCGCACCACCGTCGGCATCCCGACGCCATAGCCATGTTTCGCCCCAGCCGGCGAGGAGAGGAAGAGCGCCGCCTCGACTCCCGACGTCAAAAGGCGACCCTGCGGATCGTCGCGCGGGTAGGAGACCAACGGCAGACCCAGAATGCTCGCCACAGCTGCCTGTGCCGGGATCTTGATCGACTGCCGGGCTCGGGCCACCTCGCTGAGCCCGTTGCCCCAGCCGCCGAGGTGCATCCTCGCGTTCCATCCGTCGGGAATGGGCACGCCTGGCAGCCCCGGCCATGGGGCCGGGAACACTCCGGCAGCATCGGCGCCTGACGCGTGTGTCAGCAGCAGCAACGGCAGCAGCGCCGCTGACGCCAGCCAGCGTCGTCGGACTCTTGCGGGTCGTAGTCGCACGTGTGCCACCGTGGCATGCCTGCCGCGCTCGACGCCACCGATCTGGGAGACAGCGGTCATCGGGCTCGAGAAGTTGTCATCTGCGTGCTAACCGGAGATCGCTCGGCTCGTCCGACCGAGATTCAAGGCGCCGCCTGTCCGCCCGCCGTTGTCTGGCCGTGTTGCCACCTCGTCGTGCCTATAACTGTCACCTCGCTGTGCGCAGATTGTGGCGTGGGTGACAATCTGGGGAGGATTCTTCCCGCACTCTCTCGACAACGGGAACGAATCGGAGCCTCCTTGGTCGCGGCAGAACGCCCGTCCTGCCACCCTCACCAACACAAGGAGTTCTTCTCATGCGTCTTGCACGTCTCACCGCAGTGGGCGCGGCCGCCGCCGGCCTCGCCCTGATCGCCGCTCCGGCCAACGCCTTCACCGTCAGCAACAGCGGCGGCAGCAACTCCATCACCGGTACCGCCAAGGGCAACACCACGCTCACAGCCAACGGCCAGGTGCTGACCTGCCAGACCTCGAGCGTCAGCGGCACGGTCAACCCCGGCAGCAGCAACCCGATCGGCAACATCACCTCCGCGAGCTGGAACACCTGCGACTGGAACGGCTACCCCGCCACCGTCACCGTCACCAACCCGAACTGGAGCCTCAACTACGACGCGGCTAGCGGTACCGCCACCAGCGCGGCGAACGACAACGCCGTCGCGGGCACGATCACCAACATCAGCAACGTTCTGGTCTCCATCCAGGGCCCGAACGGCACCTGCACGTTCAACGTCTCGGGTTCGGTCAACGCCACCTTCGACGAGGACAACGGCAAGGGCGGCCAGGAGATCACCGTCCTGAGCACCGGTTCCGGGCTGACCGTCAGCAACCGCCAGACCTTCATCACCTGCGCGGGCCTGGTCAACAACGGCAACACCGCCACCTTCTCCGGCTCGTACAACCTCAACACCACGGCTGGCCAGATCAACGTCCAGCCCTGACCCACCATGATCCCCAGCCTCGTAGGCTGAGGACCCCGCGGGGTGGGGCCCCC
>NZ_DASWXC010000089.1:0-33423 GCF_036405735.1 Nocardioides sp. | reverse complement strand
GCGCACGGCGACGCCGGCGGCGATGCGCGCACGCCGGCGGCGGGCGTGGCGGGGCAGGTGGGGGTGAGACAACGTCGGCTCCTCGGGGCAGTGCAGGGGTATCCGAGGCAAGGGAAGACCTGGCGGCTTGCGTCCGACTTGCGGTCCGCTTGCCGCCGCGCGATGCCGCGGATGCGTGGGGGTCGACGCGGCACCCGAGGCCGGCGTCGGCCCCGACGATGACGGCCCCGATGTCCCGAGCGACAGAGCGACGTGTCCCGCACATGTCCCGACCTGGCCGGGCCTGACGCCTGCGGACGCCTGGAGGCCCCTGGAGACGCAGAACGGCCCCCGACGGATCGGGGGCCGTTCTGGCTGGCGGTGTCGGAGGGATTTGAACCCTCGGTGGGCTTGCACCCACAAACGCTTTCGAGGCGTTCTCCTTAGGCCGCTCGGACACGACACCGGGAGAGACGTTACCGGAGACGTCGCGGGCCGCGGAAATCGGCCCGGGTCAGGCCAGCGGGTCGCGCCGGGCCGCGAAGAACGCCTCCAGCAGCGCAGCCGACTCCTCGGCCAGGACCCCGGAGACCACCTCCGGGCGGTGGTTGAGGCGCCGGTCGCGGACGACGTCCCACAGCGAGCCCACCGCGCCGGCCTTGGGGTCCCAGGCGCCGAAGACCACGCGGTCCACCCGCGCCAGCACGGCGGCGCCGGCGCACATCGTGCAGGGCTCGAGGGTCACCACGAGCGTGCAGCCCGACAACCGCCACTCCCCCCGCGCGCGGGCGGCCTCCCGCAGGGCAACGACCTCGGCGTGCCCGGTCGGGTCGGCGTCGGCCTCGCGCACGTTGCGGCCGCGGCCGACCACGGTTCCGTCCTCGGCGACGACGACCGCCCCGATCGGGACGTCGCCGGTCGCCAGTGCTGCGCGCGCCTCCACGAGGGCGGCGGTCATCGCGACATCGTACGAGCTGGCTGCCATGGCGACCGGATCGTATGACGTCCGGGACGCTCAGGCGCTGGCGAGCCCGACGGCGTCGTCGAACAGCTCCCCGAAGCCCATCGCCCGGGCGACCTCGGAGAGCATCTCGTCGGGGTAGAGGTCGACGTCGTCGAGCAGGGCGCCCATGTCCATCGCGCTGACGCCGACGTCGGCCAGCAGGCCGAGGTCGCCGGCCGGCTCCGGCTCGTCCTCCTCCTCGGGCATGGGCAGGCCGAGATGCTCCACGACGCTGGCCGCCAGCTCCCACTCCTCGGCGGCGGTCACGTCGGAGAGCAGCACGCTGACCGAGGCACCCATCACCCGCAGGATCACGAAGAAGTCCTCGTCGATGCCGATCAGCCCGAAGGCGCCGCCGTCGCCGGGGAACCGCCGCAGGGCGTGCGCGAGCGCGTCGACGTCGGTCAGCAGGTCGTGCGCGAGCTCCTGGACCTGCCAGACGCCGTCATCACGGTAGACCGCGAGCGCGAAGTCCACGCCTTCGATCTGATCCTCGACGCCAGCCATGTCACCCAGGGTGGCAGACGCTCACCCCCGGGCCAACCCCTTTCGCGGGGGTTCGCGCGGATAGGGGCGGACCCGCCCGGGAGTTAGGGTGCGCCCATGCGCACCCACGTCGTCGACCACCCGCTCGTCGCCCACAAACTGACCACGCTGCGAGACGAGCGCACCGACTCCCCGACGTTCCGCTCGCTGACCGACGAGCTGGTGATGCTGCTCGCGTACGAGGCGACCCGCGAGGTGCGCATCGAGTCCCACGACATCCGCACGCCCGTCGCGCCGACCACCGGCGTGCACCTGGCCCGGCCGACCCCGCTGGTCGTCCCGATCCTGCGCGCCGGCCTCGGCATGCTGGACGGGATGATGCGGCTGCTGCCGACGGCCGAGGTGGGCTTCTTGGGGATGGTCCGCAACGAGGAGACGCTGGAGGCGACGACGTACGCCGAGCGCCTGCCCGAGGACCTGTCCGGCCGGCAGTGCTACGTGCTCGACCCGATGCTGGCCACCGGCGGCACCCTCGCGGCCGCGATCCGGTTCCTCACCGATCGCGGCGCCGACCACATCACCTGCATCACACTGCTGTGCGCCCCCGAGGGCCTCGCGAAGCTCGAGGCCGGTCTCGAAGGGCTCGACGTCCCGGTGACGGTGGTGACCGCGGCGGTGGACGAGCGGCTCAACGAGAAGGGCTACATCGTCCCCGGGCTCGGCGACGCCGGCGACCGGCTCTACGGCCTCGCCCACTGACCCCGGACCGGCCGCCCGCACACGGGCGTCAGCGGGCGAGCGGGAACTCCTCGATCACCTCGTACCGTGGCCGCTTGCTCGGGCCCTCCCCGAGGTGCGACTGCACCAGCGTGAGCGTGTCGACGCTCCAGGCGGGGCCGCGGTAGCCGTCGAGCAGCCGGACCCACCTCGTCACCTCCTGCGGGCGGCCGAGGCGCGCCACGGTCAGGTGCGGGGTGAAGCGGCGCCCCTCCACCTCGATCCCGCTCTTGCTGGCCGCCGCACGCGCCCCGGTGGCGAGCCGGTCCAGCTCGGTGCGCCCGGCGTCGTCCAGGTCGAGCCCGGCCCACAGCACGCGTGCGCGGGCCACGTTGGGGAAGGCGCCTCCCCCGGCGATCGCCGTCGCGAAGGCCGTACGCCGGCCGGCGGCCCGGCCGAGCCGCTCGACCAGCTCGTCGAGCGACCGGTCGGGCACCTCGGCGAGGAACGCCAGCGTCAGGTGGAGGTGGTCGGCGAGCGTCCAGCGGAACGGCCCCGCATCCCGGCGTACGGCCAGGAACTCGTCGAGGTCCTCCAGTGCCGCGGCCGGCGGCACCACCGCGGCGAACAGCCTCATCAGAGCTGGGTGCCGAGCTGGGTGCCGATCAGGCTCCCGATCAGGTACGTCACGCCCATCGCGAAGGCACCGCCGAGGACGTTGCGCAGGGCCGCCCGGCGCCAGTTGGCGAAGCCCAACGTCGCGCTGCCCCACCCGGTCACGGCGAGCGCCACCAGCACGGCGAGCACCGTGACGTAGATCCGCTCCGGGGACGGCAGCAGGATCGTCAGCATCGGCAGCAGCGCCCCGAGGGTGAAGGCGACCATCGACGCCGCGGCCGCCGACCACGGGTTCGTCACGTCGTCGACGTCGATCCCGAACTCGAGGTAGGAGTGCACCCGCAGCGCGTTCCACTCGGTCAGCTCGCGGGCGGCGGTTGCCGCGGTCTCGGGCGACATGCCGCGCTCCTCGAGCATCGCGGTGAGGTGACGCAGCTCCTCCTCCGGCATGCGTTGGAGGTCGTGCTGCTCGGCGGTCACGAGGGCGAGCTCGGCGTCGCGCTGGGTCGAGACCGAGACGTACTCGCCCGCGCCCATGGAGAGCGCTCCGGCGGCCACGGCGGCGATCCCTGCGATCAGGATCGCGGAGCGGTCGTCGGTCGCGCCCGCCACGCCCATGACGAGGCCGGCCACGGAGACGATGCCGTCGTTGGCGCCGAGCACACCCGCGCGCAGCCAGTTGAGTCGGTTGCCGAGCCCCTCGGTGTCGCCGTGCTCGTGGTGCGAGAGATCTGCCAGCTCAGCCATGCGTCCCATCGTCGCGCCGCCCCGTGGGGGCCACAAGCAAGGTGAGCCAAAGCAAAGGGCGGCCACCCGGTGTCCGGGTGGCCGCCCTGCGGTGCCACTACAGGCCGAGCTCGCGGCCGATGAGCTCCTTCATGATCTCGTTGGAGCCGGCCCAGATGCGGGTGACGCGGGCGTCGCGCCAGGCGCGGGCCACGCGGTACTCGTTCATGAAGCCGTAGCCACCGTGGATCTGGACGCAGTGGTCCAGGACCTCGTTCTGGACCTGCGAGGACCACCACTTGGCCTTGGCCGCCTCGACGGCGGTCAGCTGGCCCTCGGCGTGCGCGGCCACGCACTTGTCGATGTAGGCCTCGGCGACCTCGATCTGGGTGAACAGCTCGGCCAGCAGGAACTTGATGTGCTGGAAGTTGCCGATGGACTGGCCGAACGCCTTGCGGTCCTTGGCGTACTGCAGCGTCTCGACGAGGATCTGCTTGGCGTGCGCGATGTTGGCGACCGAGCAGATGATCCGCTCCTGCGGCAGCTTCTGCATCATGTGGATGAAGCCCATGTTGAGCTCGCCGATGATGTCGGCGTCGGTCAGCCGGACGTTCTCGAAGAACAGCTCGGCGGTGTCGGACTCCTCCATGCCGACCTTGTCGAGCTTGCGACCGCGGCTGAAGCCCTCCTTGGTCGCCTCGATGCCGAAGAGGGTGATGCCCTTGGGGCCCTTCTCCGGGTCGGTGCGCACGGCGGTGACGACGAGGTCGCAGCTGTAGCCGTTGGTGATGAAGGTCTTCGAGCCGTTGACGACCCACTCGTCGCCGTCGCGCACCGCGGTGGTGCGCAGGGCGGCGAGGTCGGAGCCGCCGCTGGGCTCGGTCATGCCGATCGCGGTGAGGATGTCACCGGAGGCGGCGCCGGGCAGCCAGCGCTGCTTCTGCTCCTCGGTGCCGAGCTCGACGATGTAGGGGACGGTGATGTCGGAGTGGATGCCGAAGCAGGTCGGGTAGGCGGCGCCGACCTTGGCGAGCTCCTCGTTGATCACCGCGTTGAAGCGGAAGTCGCCGGCCTCCGAGCCGCCGTACGCCTCGGGGATCGACAGCCCCAGGAAGCCGTTGGCGCCAGCCTCCGTCCAGAACTCACGGGGCAGTGCCTTCTCGGCGATGTGCTTCTCCGTGTGGGGGATGACCGAACGGTCGAGCCACTGCTTCACGGACGCGCGGAACGCCTCGTGGTCCTCGTCGTAGATGTCGCGCTTCATGCCCATCATCCTAACCCCGGGGTTACCTGTCGGTAACCCCGTGTGCTCGATCCTCGAGCACCGACCGCTCGGCGGCGTTGCCGCACATCTCAGCAGCGCGCAGGAAGGCGGCGCGCGCCTCGGCCAAGCGGCCCAGCCGCCGCAACAGCTCCGCCCGTACGACGTGCAGCGGGTGGTAGCGCAGCAGCGACCCGCTCTCCGCGAGCTCGTCGACCAGCCGCAGGCCGGCCTCGGGCCCGCGGGCCATCGACACGGCCACGGCGTGGTTGAGGTCCACCACCGGGGACGGGGCGACCTGGCGCAGCCCCTCGTAGAGCAGCACGATGCGCTCCCAGTCCGTGTCGGCCACCGAGGGGGCGACGGCGTGGCACTCGGCGATCGCCGCCTGCAGCGCGTAGGGACCCAGGCCGGCGCCCTGGGACGCACGCGCGAGCGCCGCCCGGCCGCGGGTGATGGCCGAGCGGTCCCAGCGGTGCCGGTCCTGGTCCTCGAGCAGCACGGGCCGGCCCGCGGCATCGGTCCGCGCGGGGAACCGGGCGGCCGTCAGCTCCAGCAGCGCCAGCAGTCCGAACGCCTCCGGTGCCGGCTCCAGGCGCGTCACCACCCGGGCCAGCCGCACCGCCTCGCGGGCGAGGTCGTGGCGGATCCACGCGTCACCGGAGGTCGCGGAGGAGCCCTCGGTGAAGATGACGTAGAGGACGTTGAGCACCGAGGCCAGTCGGGCGGGGCGCTCGTCGGCCGGTGGCACCGCGAACGGCACCCGGGCGGCGGTGAGGGTCTTCTTGGCCCGGGTGATCCGCGCCTGCAGCGTGGGCAGCGGCAGCAGCAGGGCGCGGGCGATCTCCTCGCTGGTCAGGCCGCCGACCACCCGCAGCGTGAGGGCCACCCGCGCGTCCCGGCTCAGCACCGGGTGGCAGGCGACGAACATCAGCGCCAGCACGTCGTCGTCGATGACGTCGGGGTCCCACCTCTCGTCCTCGACGACCGTCTCGACGGTGTGCCCGATCGCGGCGTACCTGGCGTCCCGGGCCGACCGGCGGCGGAAGGCGTCGACAGCCCTCCGCCGGCCGGTCGTGAGCAGCCACCCGCCCGGGTTGTCCGGTACGCCGTCGCGCGGCCAGGCCACCAGCGCCTCGGCCAGGGCGTCCTGGGCCACGTCCTCGGCGAGCTCGAAGTCACCCGTGTAGCGCGCGAGCGCGCCGACGAGGCGGGCCGACTCGATGCGCCAGACCGCCTCGACGGCGGCACGGGGGTCGACCGTCAGAGCTGCCCCGTCGCCTCGCGCCACGCCCGCTCCTTCTGGATCCACGGGTTGTCCTGCGGGAACTCGTCGATCGAGGGGACCCGCCGGATCTCGGTCTTCATGCCCGGTCCGGCCGGCATCCGCTTCGCCCAGGCGACGGCGTCGTCGATCGAGGGCACCTCGAGGATGTAGAAGCCGCCGAACAGCTCCTTGGTCTCGCCGTACGGACCGTCGCTCACGACGGGCTCCTCGTCGCCGTACTCGACCACGACGCCGTTCGCGGCGTCGTCGAGACCCTCGGCCGCGACCAGCACGCCCGCCCGGATCAGCTCGTCGTTGAAGCGGCCCATCGTCTCGAGGATCTCGTTGAAGTCGACGTCGGCGAACCGCGCGTAGGCCTCGTCGGTCGCCCGCATGATCAGCATGTACTTCATCTCATCGCTCCTGGTGTCGGTGAGGATCCTGATCGACCCTCTCACTCCCAGGTCGAACGGCACACCGCCCGATCGACACGACCGTCGAACTTTTTTGCGACCTTTCGCCGTGGCTGGATACCGAGGGCGCATGACCTACCCCGTGGATGTCTGGCCGGGCCAGCCCTACCCGCTCGGCGCGACGTTCGACGGCAGCGGCACCAACTTCGCGCTCTTCAGCGAGGTCGCCGAGCGCGTCGAGCTGTGCCTGTTCGACGAGGCCGCGGACGGGCGTCTGGAGGAGACGCGCGTGGAGCTGCGCGAGGTCGACGCGTTCGTCTGGCACGGCTACCTCAACGGCGTCCAGCCCGGACAGCGCTACGGCTACCGCGTGCACGGGCCCTGGGACCCCGCCAACGGCCACCGCTGCAACCCGAGCAAGCTGCTGCTCGACCCCTACGCCAAGGCCACGGTCGGCGAGATCGACTGGGACCCGTGCCTGTTCTCCTACCGGTTCGACGCACCCGAGGAGCGCAACGACGACGACTCCGCGCAGCACATGACGCTGGGCGTGGTCGTCAACCCGTACTTCGACTGGGAGGGCGACCGCGGCCTGCGGGTGCCCTACCACGAGAGCGTGATCTACGAGGCACACGTCAAGGGCCTCACCCAGCTCCACCCCGAGGTCCCCGAGGAGTTCCGCGGCACGTACGCCGGGCTCGCGCACCCCGCCGTGATCGACCACCTGCGACAGCTCGGCATCACGACCCTGGAGCTGATGCCCGTCCACCAGTTCGTGCAGGACAGCACCCTGCTCGAGAAGGGTCTGCGCAACTACTGGGGCTACAACACGCTGGGCTTCTTCGCCCCGCACGCGGCCTACGCCAGCGGCCGCGACGACCAGCGGTTCCCCGGGCAGCAGGTGCAGGAGTTCAAGCAGATGGTGAAGACCCTGCACCGCGCCGGCATCGAGGTGGTGCTCGACGTCGTCTACAACCACACCGCGGAGGGCAACCACCTCGGTCCGACGCTGAGCTTCCGCGGCATCGACAACGCCGCCTACTACCGGCTGGTGGAGGACGACCAGCAGTACTACATGGACTACACCGGCACGGGGAACACCCTCAACGTCCGGCATCCGCACTCCCTGCAGCTGATCATGGACTCGCTGCGCTACTGGGTGAGCGAGATGCACGTCGACGGCTTCCGGTTCGACCTGGCCGCGACGCTGGCCCGGGAGTTCTACGACGTCGACCGGCTCGCCACCTTCTTCGAGCTCGTGCAGCAGGACCCCGTCGTCTCGCAGGTCAAGCTGATCGCCGAGCCGTGGGACGTCGGGCCGGGCGGCTACCAGGTGGGCGGGTTCCCGCCGCAGTGGAGCGAGTGGAACGGCAAGTTCCGCGACAGCGTCCGCGACTTCTGGCGCGGCGAGCCGGCGCTCGGCGAGCTGGCCTCCCGGCTGGCGGGCTCCGCGGACCTCTACGAGCACTCCGGTCGCAAGCCGTTCGCGTCGGTCAACTTCGTCACCGCCCACGACGGCTTCACGCTGCGTGACCTGGTCTCCTACAACGAGAAGCACAACGACGCCAACGGTGAGGACAACAACGACGGCGAGAGCCACAACCGCTCCTTCAACCACGGCGTCGAGGGCCCGACCGACGACCCGCAGGTCCTCGCCGACCGCTCCCGCGCCCAGCGCAACCTGCTCGCCACGCTGCTGCTGAGCCAGGGCGTCCCGATGCTGCTGCACGGCGACGAGATGGGCCGCACCCAGCAGGGCAACAACAACACCTACGCCCAGGACAACGAGCTGAGCTGGGTGCACTGGGACGAGGCCGACCAGCCCCTCCTGGACTTCACCACCGCCCTCATCCGGCTACGGCGCCAGCACCCGACGTTCCGCCGGCGGCGGTTCTTCACCGGCACGGAGGTCCGGAGCGGGGAGAGCAGCCTGGACGACATCATCTGGCTGCACCCCGACGGCCGCGAGATGGTCGACGGCGACTGGGCCGAGGGCCGGGCGCTCGGGATGTTCCTCAACGGCCATGGCATCGCCGGTACCGACAGCCGGGGTCAGCGGATCGTCGACGACCACTTCCTGCTCTACCTCAACGCCGGCGACGAGCTGGCCGTCACGCTCCCGCCGGAGGAGTACGGCGCCGCGTGGGACGTCCTGGTGGACACCGGCGAGTCCGCCCCGGACGGCGAGGCACGTCCCGCCGGCAGCACGCTCACGCTGGCCGGGCACAGCGTGATCGTGCTGCGCGAGCACCGGCCGGCCGAGCCGGAGCCCGACCCGTCGGTCGACGCCTCGGTCGCCGCCATCACCGAGGCGCAGGAGCGATGAGAGTCCCGGCCAGCACCTACCGACTCCAGATCACCCCGGAGTTCGACCTGTTCGCGGCGGCCCGCCGGCTGCCGTACCTCCGCGACCTCGGGGCGGACTGGGTCTACCTCTCGCCACTACTGGCCAGCGAGCCCGGCAGCAACCACGGCTACGACGTCGTCGCGCACGACCACGTCGACCCGGCGCGCGGCGGCGAGGAAGGGCTGGCAGCGCTGTCGGCGCAGGCGCGCCGACTGGGGATGGGCGTCCTCGTCGACATCGTGCCCAACCACGTCGGCGTCGCCACGCCGGCCGAGGACCCGTGGTGGTGGGAGGTGCTGAAGTACGGCCGCGAGGCCGAGCACGCCCACTTCTTCGACGTGGACTGGGACGCCGGGAACGGGCGGCTGCGGGTCCCGGTGGTCGGTGACGACGACCTGGCGCCGGGCGGGCTGATCCAGCACCTGGCGGTCATCGAGGGACCCGACGGGCCGCGGCTGGCGTACCACGACAATGTCTACCCGGTCGCCCCCGGGACCGCCGACGACGTCGGTGTCGCGGCCGGCTCGGCCATCGAGTGGGCGAACACCGTCCATGACCGGCAGCACTACCAACTGGTGAGCTGGCACGACGCCGACGACGCCCTCAACTACCGGCGCTTCTTCGCGGTGAACACCCTGGCGGCGGTGCGGGTCGAGGAGCCGGACGTCTTCGCGGAGACCCACCGTGAGATCGGGCGCTGGTTCCGCGAGGGGCTGGTCGACGGTCTCCGCGTCGACCACCCCGACGGGCTGCGCGACCCGAAGCGCTACCTCGACGACCTCGCCGAGCTGACCGGTGGCGCCTACGTGCTGGTCGAGAAGATCCTCGAGCCCGGCGAGGAGCTGCCGGCCTCGTGGGCGACCGCCGGCACCACGGGGTACGACGCGCTCGCCGTGATCGACCGGCTGCTCACCGACCCGGCCGGGGAGCAGCCGCTCGACGAGCTGGAGACGATGCTGCGCGGCGCACCGGTCGACTGGCGGGAGATGGTGCACGACCGCAAGCGGGAGGTGGCCGACGGGATCCTGCGCTCGGAGGTGAAGCGGATCGTGCGCGACCTGCGCCGCCATCTGCCGACGCTCCCTGCGTTCCGGGCCGAGGACGCGGTGGCCGAGCTGATGGCCTGCTTCGCTGTCTACCGGTCCTACCTGCCGGAGGGCCGCGAGCATCTCGACACCGCCTTCGCCGAGGCCCGGCGCCGGCGGCCGGACCTGCAGGCGACGTACGACGCGCTGGAGCCGTGGCTCGGCGACCCGGACCTGGCCGCGGCCAAGCGGTTCCAGCAGACCAGCGGCATGGTGATGGCCAAGGGCGTGGAGGACTGCGCCTTCTACCGGTGGTCGCGGCTCACCTCGCTCAACGAGGTCGGCGCGGACCCCTCGGTGTTCTCGGTGTCCGTGGACCGCTTCCACGAGCTGATGGCCGTCCGGACCGAGCAGTGGCCGCACGCAATGACCACGCTCTCCACCCACGACACCAAGCGCGGCGAGGACGTGCGCGCCCGGATCACGGTGCTGGCCGAGATGCCCGATCGGTGGCGGACGGCGCTGGAGGAGCTGCTCCGGCTGGCTCCGGTGCCGGACCCCGGGTTCGGCGCGCTGCTGTGGCAGGCGGTGCTGGGCGCGTGGACGCCCGAGCACCTCCCCGACCTGCCGGGCAGGCTGCACGGCTACGCCGAGAAGGCGATGCGGGAGGCCGGCGACCACACCACCTGGACCGAGCCCGACGAGGACTACGAGCGGGCTGTCCACGCGGCCGTCGACGCGGTCTTCACCTCCGACGACGTACGTCGGGTGCTGACCGACCTCGCCGCGCTGGTCGACGAGCCGGCGCGGTCCAACGCGCTGGCGGCGAAGCTGATCGCGCTGACGATGCCGGGCGTGCCCGACGTCTACCAGGGCAGCGAGCTGTGGGAGACGTCCCTGGTCGACCCCGACAACCGCCGCCCGGTCGACTTCGACCACCGCGCGGCCGTGCTCGCCGGCGAGCAGTCCGACGACGCGGTCGACAAGCTGCATGTCACCTGCAGCGCGCTGACGCTGCGGCGGGAGCGACCCGAGCTGTTCTCGACCTACGCGCCGGTGACGGCCACCGGCGAGGCCGGCGACCACCTCATCGCGTTCGACCGGGGCGGCGCCGTCACGGTCGCCACCCGGCTGCCGGTCGGCCTCGCGGCCCGCGGTGGCTGGGGCGACACCACCCTCGACCTGCCCCCCGGGCGCTGGCACGACGTGCTGACCGGGGTCTCGACCGACGCGGGGTCCGCGCGGCTGGCCGAGCTGCTGGCCGTCCATCCGGTCGCCCTGCTGGTGAAGGAGGAGTCATGACGGGCTCGAACGACTACGCCGTCTGGGCACCGCGGCCCGAGCGGGTCCGGCTCCTCGTGGACGGCCCCGAGCGCACCGTCGTCGACATGACCCGTCAGGAGGACGGCTGGTGGACGCCCGCGTCCGCCGTACCGGCCACCGGCGAGATCGACTACGGCTACCTGCTCGACGACGACCCCGATCCCCGACCCGACCCCCGGTCGCGCCGCCAGCCCGACGGAGTGCACGGATTGTCGCGGACCTTCGACCCGGCGGCGTACGCCTGGGGCGACGACTCCTGGACCGGGCGGCAGCTGGCCGGCTCGGTCGTCTACGAGCTGCACGTCGGCACGTTCACGCCCGAGGGGACGCTGGACGCGGCCATCGGCCGGCTCGACCACCTGCGCTCGATCGGGGTGGACCTGGTCGAGCTGCTCCCGGTCAACGGCTTCAACGGCACCCACAACTGGGGCTACGACGGGGTCGCCTGGTTCGCGGTGCACGAGGGGTACGGCGGCCCGGCGGCGTACCAGCGCTTCGTCGACGCCTGCCACGCGCACGGCCTGGGCGTGATCCAGGACGTCGTCTACAACCACCTCGGGCCGTCGGGGAACTACCTGCCGCTGTTCGGGCCCTACCTCAAGGAGGGCCGCAACACCTGGGGCGACCTCGTGAACCTCGACGGGCCCGGCTCGGAGGAGGTGCGGCGCTTGATCCTCGACAACGTGACGATGTGGCTGCGGGACTTCCATGTCGACGGGCTGCGACTCGACGCCGTGCATGCCCTGGTCGACGCCTCCCGGCCGCACCTGTTGGAGGAGATGGCGGTCGAGGTGGCCGCGCTGTCGGCCCATCTGGGCCGACCGCTGACGCTGATCGCCGAGTCCGACCTCAACGACGCGAGCCTCGTGACGCCGCGCGAGGCCGGCGGCACCGGGCTGGACGCGCAGTGGAGCGACGACTTCCACCACGCGCTGCACGTCGCACTGACCGGGGAGACGCACGGCTACTACGCCGACTTCGCGCCGCTCGCCGCACTGGCGAAGGTGTGCGAGCGCGGGTTCTTCCACGACGGCACCTGGTCGTCCTTCCGCGGTCGCCGGCACGGACGGCCGGTGGACCGCGCGACGATGCCGACCTGGCGGCTGGTGGTGTGCAGCCAGAACCACGACCAGATCGGCAACCGCGCCGCCGGCGACCGGCTCACCGCGCACCTCGACGACGACCAGCTCGCCTGTGCCGCGCTGCTGACGCTGTGCGGACCCTTCACGCCGATGCTGTTCCAGGGCGAGGAGTGGGCGGCCTCCGCGCCGTTCGCGTTCTTCACCTCCCACCCGGAGCCGGAGCTGGGCCGGGCCACGGCCGAGGGTCGTCTCGAGGAGTTCGCCGCACACGGCTGGGACCCCTCGACCGTGCCGGACCCCCAGGACCCCACCACCTTCGCCCGCTCGCAGCTGGACTGGTCCGAGCTCGCCTCGGAGCGCGGCGAGCGGATGCTCGCGGTCTACCGCTCGCTCGCGCGGCTGCGGCGGGCGCTTCCGGCGCTGACCGACCCGGCGTTCACCTCGGTGCGCTGCGAGGTCGAGGGACGACTGTTCCTGATGTGGCGCGGCGACACGCTCGTCGCGGTGAACTTCGGCACCGACGCCGTCACGGTGGACCTGGCCGACGCCCTGTCGCTCCGGTTCGCCACGCCGTCCGGTGCCGACCTGGCCGACGGGCGGCTCACCCTGCCAGCACACGCCGGGGCGCTGCTGGCGCCGTGAAGCTCGGCTGCCTGTTCAGCGAGGTATGCAGCCGAATCTGCGCTTCCCGTGCGGAGTTCCGCACGGGAAGCGTCAACTGACCTGCATACCTTGACGAACAGGCAGCGGCTCCGTGCCACCGCCGCCGAGCGGCCAGCGGTGCCGCACGTGGCAGTTGCCGGTCTCGTACCAGTGCAGCTCCAGCCGATCCGCGCGGCAGCGCACCGGGACCGTGTCGCCGAGCAGCGCGCGCGTGGAGTCGATGCTGACCTCGGCGCAGACCAGGTCGAGGGTGAGGTGCGGGACGCTGTGCGGGAACCGGCCGGCGTACGGCGGGCACTGCGGGAACGCCTCCCAGAGCCGGGCCGTCAGGGCGGCGAACGGCGCGGCCGGCTCCGGGCGCAGGTGCACGATGCCGTCGGGGAAGGCGGCGACGTCGTCGAGCAGGTAGTCGAACGGCTCGGTCCCCGCCGCGATCTCCGCGAGGAGCGCCAGGTCGGCGGGAGTCGGCTCGGTCAGGTACGGCGCCAGCGCCGTGACGTGGGCGTGGGTGAACGCCGGGTCGGTCGACACCATCGCCGGGTCGTAGTGCTCCCAGCGGCCACGGACGAAGGGCTCCAGCTCCGGGACCGGGACGACGAGCACGGCGTGTCCGGGCTCGTGTCCGCGCTCGTTTCCGGGCTCGCGCTGCGTCATGGCGGGCAGCCTGGCACAGGCCGATAGCGTGCCGCCCATGACCTCCGCCCTGCTGCTGGCCGCGGGGATGCTGACGTCGCTGCGCGTCCCTCCGGTCACGACCGTGACGCCCCGGCTGGCGTCCGGGGCGCTGCTGCTCGCCCCGGTCGCGGTGCTGCCGCTCGGCGTCGTGGTCGCTGCCGTGTGCTGGGCCGGCTCCGTGCTGTCGCTCCCGCCGCTCGCCGTCGCCGTCGCCGCGCTCGGCGCGCTGGCCGTCGGCAGTCGGGCGCTGCACCTCGACGGTCTCTCCGACGTGGCCGACGGGCTGACCGCGTCCCACTCCCGCGAGCGGTCGCTGTCGGTGATGAAGAGCGGCACCGCGGGTCCTGCCGGCGTGGTCGCCGTCGTCGTCGTCCTCGGCGTCCAGGCGGCCGCGCTGGCGACGTACGTCGGCTCGTGGCGCTCCGCGGCGCTGGCCGGCCTGCTGGTGTGCGCGTCACGCAGCGCGCTCTGGGTGACCTGCGCCCGGCCGGTGCCGCCGGCGCGGACCGACGGCCTGGGCGTCACGTTCACACGCCGGGTGCCGACGCTCGTGCCGCTGCTGGGATGGGCCGTGATCGCGGCCCTCCTGGCGCTCGTCGACCCGGTCGCCGGGCCCGTGACGGCGGCGGTCGCCGTGCTGGTCGTCGCGGCGCTGACCGCGCACACGGTGCGGCGGTTCGGCGGCGTCACCGGTGACGTGTTCGGCGCCGCGATCGAGGTGGCGCTGGCGGTGCTGCTGGTGGGCCTCGCGGGTCGGCTCTAGAGCCGCAGCACCCGACCGGCGACGACGAGGTGCACCTCGTCGCAGGCCTCGGCGACGCGCTGGTTCAGCGTGCCGAGCAGGTCGCGGAAGAGCCGGCCCGAGCGGTGCCCCGGCACCACCCCCAGGCCCACCTCGTTGGTGACGACCACGACCGGGTGCTCGGCGGCGCCGAGCGCGGCGAGCAGCGGCGCGGTGCGGTCGGCCACCAGCGCCTCGACATCCGCGACCGGCGCCTCCCACAAGTCCGCCTCGTCGACGACGCGCGTCAGCCAGGTGCCGAGGCAGTCGACGAGCACAGCATTGCCGGCGCTCGCGACGGCCTGGGCCAGCTCGCCGGTCTCCACCGTCGTCCAGCCGTCCGGACGGCGCTCGCGGTGGCGGGCGATGCGGTCGTGCCAGTCCGCGTCGTCGTACGTCGGCCCGGCGGCGACGTAGGTGACGGCCGGTTCGGCCGCGAGCAGCTGCTCGGCGTAGCGCGACTTCCCGGACCTCACCCCACCGGTGACCAGGACCCGTCCGAGCCGGGTCTCCGTGCTCACGCGAGCACCTCGCGGACCCAGGCCGGGACGATCGTGCCGGCGGGTCCATGCCGGTGCTCGTCGAAGTAGTGGCTGCCCTCGCTCGGCTCGAGGTTGAGCTCCAGCGTGCGGACGCCGTACTCCCGGGCCACCTGCACGAACCCGGCCGCCGGGTAGACCGCGCCGCTGGTGCCGACGGAGACGAAGAGGTCGGCGCTGACGAGGCCGTCCTCGATGCGGTCCAGCTCGTAGGGCATCTCCCCGAACCACACCACGTCGGGCCGGAGCGACTGCTCCCCGCAGCCGGGGCAGGCCGGCCCGTGCACCAGGTCGTCGGCCCACGGGAAACGGCCCTCGCACGCCACGCACAGCGCCTTGAGCAGCTCGCCGTGCATGTGGAGCACGTGGCACGAGCCGGCGCGCTCGTGGAGGTCGTCGACGTTCTGGGTGACCACCAGGAGGTCGATGCCCGGTGCCTGCTCCAGCTCGGCCAGTGCGCGATGGGCCGGGTTGGGCTCGACCGTGGCCAGCGCGGCGCGGCGGGCGTCGTAGAACCGCTGCACGGTCTCCGGGTCGCGCCGGTAGGCCTCGGGCGTCGCGACGTCCTCGACCCGGTGCCCCTCCCAGAGCCCGTCCGCGTCGCGGAAGGTCGGCACCCCGCTCTCGGCGGAGATGCCGGCTCCGGTCAGGGCGACGATCCGTCGGGGCACCACGTTCCAGGTCTACCAGGTGCCCCGACGGCATCCGTCGGCGGTCGGCGTCAGCAGCGGTCCGGGGTCAGGCGCGCTCCTGGCCGACCGGCTCGCGCCCAAGGTCGTCGGCGTCGAGCGGCGGCAGGCCCTCGTCGAAGAACTCCGGCGCCCGGCGGGACCAGATGGCCATCAGCACCAGGCCGAGCAGCATCGTGAGGACGCCGATGATGAACACGCCGCCGATCTCCCAGTGCGGGCCGAACGGCAGGGTCCAGGTCGTGTAGCTCGACTCCGGGCTCCAGTTGTTGCGGAGGCTCCACAGGCCGGCGGCGACCAGCACGAGGCCGCCGATCGCCGGCAGGATGCAGCGCATCCAACGGACCCGGGCACCGCCGGCCACACCGCGGTGCGCCCAGGCCGAGGTGAGCCCCGTCAGGCCGTAGTAGAACGCGATCATCAGACCGCACGACGAGACCGCGTCCCCGATGACCTGTCCGTCGGCCAGGAAGTTCATGATCACGTAGAACGTGGCCCCGGCGAGAGCGGTGAGGATCGTCCCGACGGTCGGCACCCGGTAGCGGGGGTGGATGCGCGAGAAGGCCTTCGGGATCGCGCCGAAGCTCGACATCGACAGCATGGTGCGCCCGAGGGTGAGGATCGTGGTCTCGGTCGACGCCGCCGCCGAGGTGAGCACCATCAGCACCAGCAGGTGGTAGGCGACCGATCCGATGCCGCTGCCCCCGAAGACCGCGTGACCGAGAGCCGAGAAGACGTCGCCGGAGTTCTCGGGGTTCGTCAGCCCGACGCCGGTCGACCCGATGCCGGCGAAGGCGAGCGTGGCGACCGTCGCGCCGAGGTAGAGGGCGAGCAGCAGGATGGTGGACATCGTCGCCGCGCGACCGGGGATCCGCCGGGCGTCGGCCGTCTCCTCGGTGACGGTGACCGCCGTCTCCCAGCCCCAGTAGATGAAGAGCATCAGCACCAGCGCACTGACGAACGAGTTGGCGGAGTCGATCGCGAACGGGTTGAACCAGGACCAGTGCGGGGTCTCCGATCCGGGGGCACCGTTGCCGCTGTAGGCCTTGACCAGCGCGACGCCGGCGAAGATCGCGAGCATCGCGAACTCGACGTACAGCAGCACGCGCTGGACCGCCGCGGCGACCTCGATGCCGCGGTAGCAGACCAGTCCCATGAGGGCGATCCACCCGAGCCCGACCAGGAGCACCCACGGGCTCGAGGCGTCGGAGCCGATGTCGTCGGCACCGAAGAGGAGGAAGACGTACTGTCCGGCGACCTGGGCCAGGCTGCCCATGACGAGCACGAACGACGCGATGATCGCCCAGCCGCCCATGAATCCCACGCGGGGGCCGAGCACCCGGCTGGCCCAGGTGAAGATCGTGCCGCAGTCGGGGTCGGCGCGGTTGAGCGCGGCGTACCCGAACGACACGAACAGGATCGGCACGAAGGCCAGCAGCACGATCACCGGTGCCTGGAAGCCGACGTAGGCGACGATGAAGGTCAGGGTGGCGGCCAGGCTGTACGCCGGCGCCGCGGACGCGGTGGCGAGGATGACGCTGCTCGCCATGCCGAGTGCTCCGGGACGCAGGCCCTTGCCGGTCGGCTCGGTCGGTGTCGTCTGATGGTCGTTCGTCATGTCGTCCCTCGGGGCTGGTGGTGGCGGAAGGAGTGATCTGCGCAACATTGATCCGAGCGTCAATCTTGCGGAGCCCACTCGGCGTGTCAAGGGTCGTGCGGACATTTGTCGCAACTCTTGACCAGCGAATCAATCTTGCGAACACTGTCCGCCATGACTCCCCCCAGCTCCCTCGGCCCCCTTCCCTCCCGTGCTCGCGTCGTCGTGGTCGGCGCCGGCTATGCGGGGCTCTCCGCCGCACTCCGGTTGCACGACCTCGGCATCGAGGTCCTGGTCCTCGAGGCCGCGGACCGGGTCGGCGGCCGGGTCCACTCCGAGGACCGCGGCGACCTCGTGATCGACCATGGCGGGCAGTGGGTCGGCCCGACGCAGAAGCACCTCCTCGCGCTGGCGGCCCGCTTCGACTGCGCCACGTTCCCCACCTGGGAGACCGGCGAGCACGTCGAGGTCTGGCGCGACGGCTCGACGGTCGGGTACGTCGGCGCCGCGCCCACCAGCGGACCCGGCATCGAGGACTACGAGCGCATCACCGACGAGCTCGACGAGCTCGCCCGGCGGGTGGACCTCGAGCACCCGTGGCTGACCCCGGACTTCGAGGCGCTCGACGCCATGACCGCGGAGGACTGGTTCCGCTCCCGCACGTCCGACGAGGACGCGCTCGCCCGGCTGGCGCTCACGATCCAGGGCGTGTGGTGCACCGAGCCGCGCGAGATCTCGATGCTGCACGTGCTGTTCTACGTCCACGCCGCCGGAGGGTACGAGCAGCTGATGGAGACCGGCGGCTGCGCCCAGGACAGCCGCTTCGTCGACGGGGCCGCGGCGCCGGCGCGGGCCGTCGCCGGGCTCCTCGGCGACCGGGTCCGCCTGGGGACGGCCGTCACCTCGCTCGAGCAGAGGGACGGCCACGTCGTCGTCCACACCGCCGACGGCGAAGTGACCGCCGAGCGCGTCATCGTCACGGTTCCGCCCACCGCCACCGGACGCATCACGTTCACCCCGCCGCTGCCGGCGGCGCATCAGGGCTGGCGGGCACAGGCCGCCATGGGACGGGTGGCGAAGGTCCACGCCGCCTACGACATCCCCTTCTGGCGCGCCGACGGCCACTCCGGCGTCGCGACGCTCTACCACGACCGTGCGGTGGGCGTGGTCTTCGACAACTCCCCGCACGACGCGCGACGCGGCGTCCTGGTCGCCTTCGTGTACGGCGATCGACTCGACGCCTGGGCACAGCTCGACGACGCCGCCCGGCGGGCCGCCGTCCTCGACGACCTGGCGCGCACCGTCGGACCGCAGGCGCTCAGTCCGACCGACTACACCGAGAAGATCTGGCCCGCCGACCCGTACGCCGAGGGGGGCTACGAGGCGTACCTGCGGCCCGGTGGCTGGTCGGCGTACGGCCGGGACGGGTGGCGCACCCCCGCCGGCTCCGTCCACTTCGCCGGCAGCGAGACGGCCAGCGTGTGGAACGGCTACATCGACGGCGCCATCTCGTCGGGCGAACGCGCCGCCGAGGAGGTCGCGGCCGTGCTCTGAGCCCGCGGCCGGGCGGACGCGCAGGCTCCACCATGGGCACAATGGGTCACACCATGACTGCCAGCATCCCCGGCGAGGCCGAGACCGTCGCCGACCGCGCCCGCCGGGTCGTCCGAGCCTCAGGGATGAGCCAGCGGGAGTTCGCGGCCAGGATCGGGATGGACCAGACCGCGCTCTCCAAGGGCCTGCGCGGCACCCGCCGGCTCAGCGACACCGAGCTGCGCGCCATCGCGCGCGTCGGGCGGGTGCCGCTGAAGTTCCTCACCTCCGACGCCGCCACTCCGCCCGCGGCGCTGCTGGCCGCTGAGGAGCGGAGCACGCGGCTGCGCGCGGAGCCCGTGGACGCGCAGGTCCGCCGCAACCAGATCCTCGAGGCGACCGCGCGCCTGATCGCGCAACGCGGCTTCCACAGCGTCCGGGTCGCCGACATCGCGCGGGTCTGCGACACGAGTCCCGCCACGCTGCACTACCACTTCAGCTCCAAGGACGACGCTCTGCGCGACGCGCTCGCCTTCTACTCCGAGCGGCTCCACCAGCGCCTCGCGGAGGAGTTCGCGACCGTGTCCTCCCCCGTCGACAAGCTGCGCCGCCTTATCGACGTGCAGCTCCCCGCGTCGCCCGAGGACGTCGAGGAGTGGTCGGTCTGGGTCCAGTCGTGGAACGAGGCCATGATCCAGCCCTCGCTCCGCGACCCGCAGCGCCAGGCCTACGCCCGCTGGCGCGACGTGGTGCTCGGCCTGATCCGTGAGTGCCAGGCCACCGGCCTCGCCGCCGACGCGGACGCCGACCTGCTGGCCACCCGCTTCACCGCCCTGGTCGACGGCCTCGCCATCCAGCTCCTCACCGGCACGCCCCACATGACGGTGGACCGGATGCGCGAGGTGCTGCTCGACAGCTTCGAGCCACACCTGTCGCTGAGGTGATCTGCCGCCGGATCTGTGCCGGCGCGGGCGCTCAGTAGTACCAGGGGTACGGGCTCCAGTCCGGCTCCCGCTTCTCCAGGAACTGGTCGCGGCCCTCCTGGGCCTCGTCGGTCATGTACGCCAGCCGGGTGGTCTCGCCGGCGAAGAGCTGCTGGCCGACGAGTCCGTCGTCGAGCAGGTTGAAGGAGTACTTCAGCATCCGCTGCGCGGTCGGGCTCTTGCCGTTGATCTTGCGGCCCCACTCCAGAGCGACCTTCTCCAGCTGCGCATGCTCGACGACGCGGTTGACGGCGCCCATGCGGTGCATGGTCTCGGCGTCGTACTCCTCGGCGAGGAAGAAGATCTCGCGGGCGAACTTCTGGCCGACTTGGCGCGCGAGGTAGGCCGAGCCGTAGCCGCCGTCGAAGGAGCCCACGTCGGCGTCGGTCTGCTTGAACCGCGCGTGCTCGCGGGAGGCGAGCGTCAGGTCGCACACGACGTGGAGACTGTGGCCGCCGCCGGCCGCCCAACCGGGTACGACGCAGATGACGACCTTCGGCATGAAGCGGATCAGCCGCTGGCACTCCAGGATGTGCAGCCGCGCCAGCCGTGCCTTGTCGATGACGCTCGGCTCCTCGGCCCCGGTGTCGCCCGCGCTGATCGCCTTGTCCTCGTACTGGTAGCCCGCCCGCCCGCGGATCCGCTGGTCGCCGCCGGTGCAGAAGGCCCACTTACCGTTCTTGGCGCTCGGTCCGTTGCCGGTGAGGATGACGCAGCCGACGTCGGCCGACGTCCGGGCGTGCTCGAGGGTGCGCAGCAGCTCGTCGACGGTGTGGGGCCGGAACGCGTTGAGCACGTCGGGCCGGTCGAAGGCGATCCGGACGGTGCCGTGCTCCTTGGCGCGGTGGTAGGTCAGGTCGGTGAGGTCGTCGAAGCCGGGGACGACGTCCCAGTCGGCCGGGTCGAAGATCTCGCTGACTCCCTCGATGGCGCTCATGGGTCGTGAGGCTATCGGCCCGGAATACGCGCCGCCCGCGCGGTCTTGTGGTGGACATGACACTTCAGGGTGAGTACGCCCCCAGCGAATGGGGCTGGGTCCGCGACCAGATCGAGGAGTTCGAGAAGAGCAACGGCGCCCGCGCCAACACACTGCGCGGCACCAACGACCCGATCGTCGTCATCACCCACCTGGGTGCGAAGTCGGGGAAGATCCGCAAGATCGGGCTGATGCGTGTCGAGCGCGACGGTCGCTACCTCGCGGTCGGCTCCAAGGGCGGTGCCCCCGAGAACCCCGCCTGGGTCGCCAACTTCCGCGCGCACCCGCAGGTCGAGCTCCAGGACGGCCCGGTCAAGAAGACCTACGCGGTCCGCGAGCTCGCCGGCCCCGAGCGTGAGGAGTGGTGGGAGTACGCCGTCGCGACATGGTCGACCTACGGCGAGTACCAGAAGAAGACCGACCGGCTGATCCCGCTCTTCCTGCTCGAGCCGGTCGACTGACCGCTTCTCCAAAAGGTCACCGTGACTGTTGCCTGTGAGAGTGACCCTTCCGAAGGGTCACTCTCGCCGCGAGCGGTCACGGTGACCTTTTGCGCGGGGGCGGGCGGTCAGGGGCGGGCGATGGAGGTCGCCAGGCTGACCAGGTGACCGAGCCGGGCCAGCTCGGAGTCGAGGAACTCCGGGCCACCCCGGCGGCCCATGAGGATGATCTCGTTGCCGTCGATCCGGGCGCCGGCGTACAGCGTCTCCTCGTCGCCCTCGACCTCGAGCCGCATCGGGCCCTCGATCTCGACGAACGGCAGGTCCTCGGGCGCGGACTCGGTGCCGGCGATCGTGCCGCCCACCCGGTGGACGCGAAGCGCCCAGTCGGCGCGGAAGGTCTGCGGCAGCACGTGCACGAGCCGGGTGAGCGCCTCGTCGGGGCGCTCGGTGAGGTCCTCGACGGCCTCGAGGTCGAGGAACAGGTTGCCGCCGGCGGCGTACCGGCTGATCCAGATCACCCGCACGCCGTCGAGGGCGTTGCAGGCCGACACGATCGAGTCCGGCATGCCGCCCGGGGCGGTCTCGAGCAGCACGTCGTCGACCGCGGTGCCGTGGTGGGACTTCTCAACGATCTCGATCGCCTCGATGTCGCCACCGGCCTCACCGATGGCGCTTGCCAGGCGGCCCAGCGAACCGGGGACGTCGGGCAGCTCGACGCGCAGCAGGTAAGGCATGCCTTGACCCTAGCGCCGCAGCCGTGTCGTACCCGGGCGTCACCAGCACTCGGGCCGATGGTCCCGCCTCAGGGCGCGAGCCGCTGGCGCAGGCCAGTGGCCCGCTGCGCCTGCGTCCCCACGGCAGCTCGTACGGCGGCCTCGGACCCGATCACCCGCACGTGCTGCCTGGCCCGCGTGACGGCGGTGTAGAACAGCTCGCGGGTCAGCAGCCGCGAGGAGTCCTCGGGCAGCAGCACGGTGACCCGGTCGGCCTGGCTGCCCTGGCTCTTGTGGATGGTCATCGCGTGCATCGTCTCGACCGCCTCGAGCCGGCCCGGTGCGAAGTCGCGCAGCCCGCCGGACCCCGCCACCCAGGCGCGCAGCCGGCCGTCCGGCTGCTGCACGGCCACGCCGGTCTCGCCGTTGTAGACGCCCAGGGCGTAGTCGTTGCTGGTGACGAGGATCGGGCGGCCGACGTACCAGGCGGCGTAGGCCTCGACGCCGGTCTCCTCGGCGATCCAGCGCTCGACCTGGCGGTTCCAGTGCCGGATGCCGTAAGGGCCCTCCCGGTGGGCGCAGAGCAGCCGGTGCCGGTCGAGCGCGGCCACGGCGCCGGCGGGGTCCGCTGCCTCCGCGGCGGCACGGACGGCCAGGGCCGAGGCGAGCACCTCGGCCCGGAGCACCGGCCCCGGGTCGTCGGTCTCCACGAACTCCACCTCGGCCGACGGCCGGCGCAGGGCTTCCAGCACCCCGTCGGCGTCACCGAGCCGGAGCGCCTCGGCGACCGACTGGATGTCGCGCTCGGAGCGGAAGTTGGTGGTGAGTCCGACCACGGGCGAGTCGGGCCGGCCGTCGTACCCGGCGACGAGGTCGGCGAGGACGGCGCCGGCACCCACGCTGGTGAGCTGGCGCGGATCGCCCACGAGCACGAGCCGGGCCTCGGGGCGAACGGCCTCGAGCAGTCGCGCCATCAGCGTCAGCTCGACCATCGAGGTCTCGTCGACCACGACCACGTCGTACTTCAGCCGGTTGCCGCGATCGTGGCGGAACCGGGTGACGTTGTCGGAGCGCCAGCCCAGCAGCCGGTGGAGCGTCACGGCGTCGGGACGGCCGACGCGGTCGCGGTCCTCGGTGGGTAGCTCGGCGAGCTCGTGGTCGACCGCCTCCTGCAGCCGGGTGGCGGCCTTGCCGGTGGGCGCGCTGAGCGCGATCGAGAGCCGACGGCCCTGCTGGGCGGCCTGGTCGGCGAGGAGGGCCAGCAGGCGGGCGACCGTGGTGGTCTTCCCGGTGCCCGGACCGCCCGTGAGCACGGTGGTCCACTGCCGCACGGCCCGTACGGCGGCCGCCTCCTGCTCCGCGCTGAGCCGACCGCCGCGCACCCGATCGAGCGCGGCGGTCAGGGCCGCCTCGTCGACCGGCGGCGCCGGCCGCTGCAGGCGGGCGCCGAGGTCGTCGACGATCTGCCCTTCGAGGCGGTGGAACCGGTCGAGGTAGAGAAGGCCGTGGTCGACCCGGACCGCGCCGGCGGCGGCGAGCGGTGAGGCGGCCACCTGGTGGAGCCAGGCGTCGGGGTCCGGCCAGGCGACATCGGGGGCGAGGTCCGGCACAGTGGTCGGATCGAGGCAGACCGAGCCGTGCCGCACGGCCCGCACCGCCAGGGCGACCGCCGCGAGCACCTGCTCGTCGGCCTCGCCGCCCAGGTCGCCGAGCCGCGCCGCCACGTGGACGTCGGCCGGCTCCAGCACCCCGGCGACGTTGAGCTCGCCCAGCAGTCCGGAGGCGCCGCGCACGAGGCGGCTGTCGTGCTCGGAGGTCGGCGCGAAGACGCCCAGCGTTGTCGGCCCGATCGTCGATCCGGTCATCGGCCGGCTCCCGTCGTGACGCG
Organism: Nocardioides sp.; assembly: GCF_036405735.1. Taxonomy (GTDB): domain Bacteria; phylum Actinomycetota; class Actinomycetes; order Propionibacteriales; family Nocardioidaceae; genus Nocardioides. The sequence goes on along the minus strand of NZ_DASWXC010000089.1, from coordinate 9,696 downwards.
TCCGTCGAGCAGGTCGGAGACCGCCTCGACCAGCGCGACCGGCGGCCGCCACGACCACACCCCGCACGGGTCGCCGCCGACGAGCGGCGTGTCCGGTCCGCACATGCCGCGGACGTAGAGGTAGAGCACCCCACCGAGATGGACCGCCGGGTCGTAGCCGGGCTGCCGCCAGCGCAGGAACCGGTGCAGCACTACGGCGTACAACAGCGCCTGCAGCGGGTAGTCGGAGTGGCCCATGGCGGCGGCGAGCAGCTCGGGGCGGTAGTCATGGGCGGTGAGCGGCCGCTCGAGGTCCCCGAGCCGGTTGGTCTTGTAGTCGACGACGAGGTAGCGCGGCTCACCACCGTCGGGTCGGACCCGCATCACCAGGTCGAGCGACCCGGTCAGGTAGCCGCGCAGGCTCTGACCGCCCAACGCCGGTCGGTCGAGCGCGTCGGCGTAGGCACGCACCGGGTCGCCGTCGGGCAGGTGCGCGCGCAGCAGCGGCGCCAGCGCGCCGAGTCGCGTCTCACCGGTCCCTCGGTGGTCGAGCCGACGAGCGGAGCGAGTCGTGTCGAGACCACCTCCGTCGCCCCCGGCCAGCGGCAGCTCGAACTCCATCTCGCGGAGCCGGTCACGCAGCGGCACCTGCCGCAGCGTCGTGCCGGCCAGCGGGCCGAGCGGGCTGTCGAGGACCTGCACGAGCGCGTCGGCCAGCACACCCACGTCGAGATCGACCGGCCACCGGACCAGCTGCTCCTCGATCTGACCGAGCAGCTCGGCGCGCAGGTCGGCAGCGTCGGGATCGGTGTGCTCGAGCACGCCGTGCACCAGCGAGCCGAAGGTCGCACCCACCGGCAGGTCCGCCATCGGCGATGCGCTCGAGGGCACGGGGTGCACGGGGTCGGCGGGCAGGTCCGTCGTCACGGTGGTCGTCGAGGTGGTCGTCAGGGTGGCCGCCAGGCCCTCATCCTGCTTGGCGGTGGCCTCGGGCTCGCAGGCGACCAGCGGCGCGGGCGTGTCAGCGACGGCGGTGAGCGCGGAGTACGACGTACGCCGCCACGCCGTGTCGACCTCGCGGGTGAACCGCCGCACCGCGAGCTGTCCCGCCGGCTCGCGCGGCGGGTCGGCCGCCTCGGGCGCCCACCGCGCCGGCTCGGGCACCGGTCCGCCTGCCTCCTGCCAGTGCCGGAAGACCATGGCGGCGTCCTCGTCGGACCGGTTGTCGAACTCCTGGGGCACCTCGGCCTGCCCCGGGCGACGGCCCTGCATCATCCGGTGCAGCGGCGACGCCGGCGTGTTGCGCGTCGGCGCCCACCAGGCCACGACCTGTGACTGGGCGCGGGTCACCGCGACGTAGAGCAGCCGGAGCCACTCCCCCGCCTCCTCGCGCGCCCAGCGGGCGACGTGGTCACCCCAGCCGGGCCCACTGCCACCGACGTTGAGGCAGCGATGGCCCTCGTCGTCGTGGAAGAGCGGTGTGCTCGGCTTCGGCACGTTGCGGTCCCACAGCGAGGGGACGTAGACGACGGGGTACTCGAGCCCCTTGCTGGCGTGGATCGTCACCAGCTGGACCGCCGCGGCGTCGGAGTCGAGGCGACGGGTGCGCTCGGCGCCGCGCCCGGCGCGGCCCTCGGCGATCTGCCCCCGCAGCCACGCCACCATGGCGACCGGGCCGAGCCGCTCGGACAGGGCCACCTCGTGGAGTGCCTCGCCGATGTGGCGCAGGTCGGTGAGTCGGCGCTCGCCGCCGACCGTGCTCAGGACGCGTGCGGTCAGGCCCGCCGCGGTCGCCGCCTCGAGCACCGCCGCGACACCCCGCAGCGTGAAGACCTCGGCCCAGCGTCGCAGCCGCTCGGCGACGTCGTCGGTGAGCTGGTCACCGCCGGCATCGAGCGCCTCCGGCGTCTGCCCGACGAAGCAGGTCAGCGCCGCCGCCCGGACCCGGGCCGTGCGGTGCGGCTGCTCGAGCGCCTCCAGCAGCTCGAGCCACTCCACGGCGGCCGGGGTCGCGAAGACCGACCCGCCGCCGGCGATCACGGCCGGGACCCCGACCTCGCGCAGCGCCTGCTGGGCCGCGGCGAGGTCGGCGTGGCGGTAGGCGATGACCGCGACGTCGCGCGGCTCGAGCGGCCGCCCGTCGAAGGTCGCCCGGGACGCGAGCAGCGCCTTCACGTCGAGCGCCAGGTCCTGGGCGATGTGCGGGCGTACGTCGCCCACCGTCAGGGGGCGGGTGCCGCGCCGGCCGAGCTGCTCACGACTCACCACCCGCAGCCGGAACGGCGCCGGTTGTGGCGCACCCGCCAGCCGGGTCCCGGCGTGGTGGGCAGCGACGTCGTGGACCACGATCCGCTCGTCTCCGAGCGCCGCCCCGGCGAGCAGCCGCTGGAAGGAGGTGAGCAGCGCGTCGTCGCTGCGCCAGTTCGTGTCGAGGGTGTGCTGGACGGCAGCGGTGCTCGCAGCCTGGAGGTACGTCGTCACGTCGCCGCCCCGGAAGGCGTAGATCGCCTGTTTGGGGTCGCCGATGAGCACCATCGTGGCGTGCCCCGAGAACGCCCGGTCCAGCACCTGCCACTGCACCGGGTCGGTGTCCTGGAACTCGTCGACCAGCACGATCCGCCACCGCTGCCGCATCCGAGCCCTGGCGGGGGCGTCGGGATCGGCGAGCGCGTCGGCGAGCTGGCTGAGCAGGTCGTCGTAGGAGAGGATCCCGAGCCGCCGCTTGCGCCGTTCGAGCTCCTCGCGGACCTTGCGGGCGAACGCGACGCGGCGGCCGGCGGGACTCTGCGGGTCGGCGTCGCCCGGCTCCAGCCGCGCCTGCGGGTCGGCGACCGCGGCCCGCGCGATCTGGCGGGCGACCGCGATCGGGAAGTCGGGCTCGGCGTCCCCGAACGCGTAGGCGCGCAGATAGAGGTCGTCGACGACCTCGGTCAGCAGGTCGTCGAGGTCCTCCACCAGCCGCGCTCGGATGTCGGTGTCACCGGCCACGCCGAGCGAGGACAGCACCAGGCTGCAGAACTGGTGCGTCGTGGCGATCGTCGCGGCGTCGAACCCGGCCAGCGCCTCACTCACCCGGCGGTGCCGGCACGCCCGCTCGGCGGGGTCGTCGACGAGCAGCACGTCCATGAGGTCGGTGGCCGGCACCTCCTCCCCGGCCAACGCGCGCTCGGCCTCGACCAGCTGCGCCCGCACCCGCTCACGCAGCTCCTGGCTGGCGGCGCGGCCGAACGTGACGACCAGCAGCTCCTCGAGCCGAGCATGGCCCTCGGCGACGTACCGGGTCACGAGCGCGCCGATGGTCCAGGTCTTGCCGGTGCCGGCGCTGGCCTCCAGCAGGGTGGTGCCGGTGGGCAGCGGGCCGGTGATGTCGAAGGCGCTCGGGCGGGTCATAGAGGCCCCACCCTCTCCAGCCCCGTCACCAGCGGCTCCCACACCCGCCAGGCCAGGTCGCCGAGCCCCGCGTCGAGCAGGCACTCGACCGGTGCGCGGTCACCCCACACCCGGACGTGCGGAGCCTCGGCGTCCTCACCGGTGATGCCGTAGGCGTTGTTCGGGTCGGTGCGCCACTCGCGCGCCGCCGCCTCGGCCGGTGACACGTCCTGTCCGGCCAGCTCGCGGACCCGTGCCTCCGCCCACGCGCAGGACGCGGCCACCGGCAGCGGCAGCGGCCGCCGCAGCCCCTCGTCGCGCAGCGCCACCAGCTCGCGCAGCCAGTCGGCCGCACGGTGGTCGACGGGGCCGGCGAGCGCCCGCACCGGGCCGGCCCGGTGCTTGCCGACCGCGTGCGCCGTCCAGTGCTCGTCGGGGTGGGTGGCGCTCAGGGCCAGCAGGTCGACCCAGGAGTGCAGTCGCTGCTTGGCCTTGAGCCGCCCGAACCCGAGCGAGACCACCTTGCTGCCGTGTACGCCGGTGACGGTGCCGGTGAGCCGACGGCCGCCGCCCAGGTCGACGTCCACGTCGATGCTGCGCGGCTGGCCCGCCCGGAGGTCGGCGGTGCGGGCGACCAGCTGCTGCGCCTCACCGGCGATCGTCGTCAACGCCCGCGTGCCGAGCGTGCCGGGCGGCAGGGTGCCGCGCAGCTGCTCCGCGAGCAGCACCGCGGTCGGGTCCTGCCCCGCCATCACCTCGCGGAGCAACCGGTCGCCGACGTCCCACTTCTCCAGGCCGCCGAGGTCGATCGGGATCGCGTCGGCGACCTCCTCGGCCTCCAGCGGCGTGGACACGTCGAGCCGGTCGCGCAGGAACGCCCGCGCCGGATGGGCGAGGAACCGCTTGAGCTCTTCCAACGTCACGTCCCCGCTGGGCGCTGCCGGCAAGGGACCCGGCAGGAACGCGGCCCGACTCGTCCGCTCGCCGGCGGCCGCACGCGCTCCGGCCAGCGCGGTGGCGTCGAAGCTGAACGGTCGCCCGTCGCCGACCAGCGCTCCCGGCTTCAGGTTGCGGGCGTCGTACGGCTGGAGCGGGTGCCGCACCAGCACGCGGTCGCGGACGGGCGCGGCGGTGGTGCGGTCGAGAGCGTCCAGGATCTCGCCGAGGGGTACGGCGGGCGGCCGCCCCGCCCCGCTGTGCTCGTTGGCGCCGGTGTAGGTGACGACGAGCGTCTCGGTCGCGGCCAGGATCGCGTCGAGGAGCAGCTGACGGTCCTCACTGCGGGCGTCGCGCTCACCGGTGAGCGGTCGCCGGGCCAGCACGTCGTCGCCGTCGACCGCTCCGGTGCGGGGGAAGACGCCGTCGTCGAGTCCGATCAGGCAGACGACCCGGTGCGGGACCGAGCGCATCGGCACCATCGTGCAGACGGTCAGCGTGCCGGTGCGGAAGTTGGCCCGGGTGGGTCGGCCCGCGAGCCGCGACTCCAGCAACGCGCGGACGTCGGCGAGGCGCAGGCCAATCCCGTTGACGCCCCGGTTGACCTCGCTGTCGACGGCCCGGGCCAGCTCGCGCTCGAACTGCGGCACCTGCCAGGCGTCGTCGGTCTCGACCTCCGTCAACCCCCGGACTCCGTCGCGGAGCGCCGACATCCAGGCCTCGATGCCGTGGGCGGCACCCAGGCCGCGCAGGCAGGTCTCCAGCCGGTTGAGCAACTCGGCCAGACGACCGGCGAGGTCGATGTCGCCGCTGCCGACGTCGTCGAGCGGCAGGCCCCGTCCCAGATGCGCGTGGTCGTCACCGCTCATCGCGACGCCGAGCAGGATCCGGTCCAGCCCTGCCCGCCAGGTGTTGTGACCGAACCCCTGCATCTGGAAGCCCGCCCGCTGGTCGGCGTCGAGCCCCCAGCGGATGCCCGCCTCACCGACCCAGCGGGTGATGCGGCTCAGGTCGTCGTCGGTGAGCCGGAACCGCCGCCGCACCGGCTCCGCCGAGGCCAGGTCGAGCACCTCGCTGGCCGTGATCCGGCCACCGGCCAGCCCGACGAGGTCGAGGGCCACGGCGAGCAGCGGGTTGGTGCTGCTCAGCGCCCGGTCGGCGAGCCGCACCCGGAGCCGGTGGGCCGGATGCTCCTCGCCCTCCTCGATGACGTCAGCGAGGCCGAAGCCGGCCGAGATCAGCGGGGCGTAGGTCTCGATGTCGGGGCACATCACGAGGATGTCGCGCGGCTCCAGCGTCGGGTCGTCGTCCAGGAGCCCGACCAGCACCTCGCGCAGCACGTCGACCTGCCGCGCCGGGCCGTGGCAGGCGTGGACCTGGACGCTGCGGTCGTCGTCGGCGTGCACGCGGGCGGCGCGCTCGGCGGGGCTCGGTGCGTGGTTGGCGCGCAGGTCGGCCTGGAGCAGGCCGAGCAGGGTCGTCGGCTGGGGGGTGGTCTCGACGCGGCTCGCTTCGCTCGCCGGCTCGACCACCGGGGACGGCCCGGCCGCGAGCGGGTCGAGGGTGCGGCGCAGCTCGCGGGCGTCGCGGCCCAGCGAGGCGAGCAGCGGGTGGCCGACGCGCTCGACGGAGGTGTCCGCGAGCCGCGGCACCGGTCCGCCCAGTCCCGACAGCGCGTCCCACAGCGCCGGCGAGGGCTGGGGCAACCAGAGGTGGACGTCACGATGGCGGCCCAGCGCGTCGAGCAGCTCGACCTCGGTAGCGGGCAGCCGCGTGTGGCCGAAGAGCGAGAGCCGCTCCGGCAGCTCGAGCGCCTCGCCACCGGCCGCGAGCAGCTCGCAGGTGCGAATGTGACGCTCGTCGGGTGCAACCTCGCCGGCCGCGGCGAGCCTGGCGACCAGACGCCGCCACAGCTCGGCCTGCCAGTGCAGGTCGGCATCGAGGGGCGCACCGGCGCCGTCGGTGTCGCGCCCGAGCCGCCAGTCGGTGAGGAGGGCGGGCCGCTGCACGGCGTACGACGCGAAGAGGCCGGCCAGCCGGCGCGCCACCGACCAGCGCCGGTCCTGCCGCAGCCGCGCCTCCTCGCCGGTGCGGCCGTGCCCGAGATGGCTGGCCAGCGTCGCGAGCCACGGCTCGTCGAGGTGGTCGTCGATGACGGCGAGCACCGGCCAGACCAGGCGGTCGGGGTCCCAGGCGTCGTCCCGCTCGCGTCCGAGCAGCAGGGAGACCAGCGATCGTGGCTGCAGGAACCGCACCCCGGCGCAGGCCCCGTCGCCGCGCTCCCCGGCACCGAGCCGATGCGAGAGTCGCTGGGTGAGCCAGCGCTCCACGCCCTTGGCCGGCACCACCACGACCTCCTCGGCGAACGGGTCGGGCAGCGGCACGCTCAGCAGCTCGCCGAGCGCGTCGGCGAGCTGGTCGGTGCGCGGTGCGCGGTGGAGATGGACCGCCATGTCGGTGGCAACCTACCGGCCGGCTCGGACATCGCCCCGTCGGCCGGCTCAGAGGGTGACGCGCAGGATCCGGTCGTCCCCGTCGCGTACGTCGCCCCGGCCGTCGCGGTTCGACGTCCCGACCCACAGCGAGCCGTCGGGGGCTGCCGCCACCATGCGGATCCTGCCGTGGCCCTCCAGGTGCCGTCGGCTCTCGCCGGTCACGAGGTCGACCGACCAGAGGCACTCGCCCCGGAGCGCCCCCAGCCAGGCCCGGTCCCCGGCGATGGCGACGCCGGCCGGCGAGCAGTCGTCGGTGTCCCACTGCGCCAGCGGGGCACGACCCGGACCGCCACGGCCCTCGACCCGGGGCCACCCGTAGTCGGCGCCGCGAAGGATCCGGTTGAGCTCGTCGTACGCCTTGTCGCCGAACTCCGAGGCCCACAGCCGGCCCTGCTCGTCGAAGGCGAGGCCCTCGACGTTGCGGTGCCCGCGGCTCCACACCGGTGTGGCCCCGGGATTGTCGCCCGGCGCCCCGCCGGCCTCGGTGAGCCGCAGCACCTTGCCGTTGAGCGAGGTGGGGTCGGCGGCGAGCTCACCGTCCTGCGCATCGCCGGTCGCGGCGTACAGCATCCCGTCGGGTCCGAAGGCGAGCGCACCGCCGTTGTGGTGCACGTTGGCCGCGATCCCGGCGAGCACGACCTCGGGCTCGCCGAGCCGCGCGCCGTCCCAGGTCATCCGCACCACCCGGTTGTCCTCGGCCGTGGTGAGGTAGGCGTAGAGCCAGGATCCGGAGGGATGCAGCGCCAGCCCGAGCAGTCCGCCCTCGCCGCCGCCGGCGCCCCCCGGCTTGACACCGGGCTCGACACCGGGGACCTCGCGCACCGGCACGACGCGCGACGCGCTGACCCGCACGATCCGCGCCCGGTCGCGCTCGGAGACCAGCGCGCTGCCATCGGGCAGGAAGGCGATCCCCCAGGGCACCGCGAGCCCGGTCGCCACCGTGCCCGCGACCTGCGGCTGGGTGGAGGGAGTAGGAGGCGTGGGCGTCCGCGGATCGGCGCTGGGCGTCGGCTCGGTGCCAGGACGTCCGGCGTCACAGGCGGCCAGCACCGTCGCGGGCGGCAGCGCCAGCGCGGCGCGCAGCAGCGCTCGCCGTCGTACGGCGGGAAGTCGGTCAGCGCGACGTGCGGCCGTCACACCGTCGACCGTAGCGGCCCGCGGTGGCTCAGGCGACCGAGCGGGTGCTCGCCTTGGCCCGGCTCGGCACGGCTCGCACCGGGGTGGGAGCCGGGAACGACTGCCCGGCATCGGCGGCGCGGCGCTCACGCCACAGGGCGTGCAGCAGGCGGAACGCCGGGAGCCGCTGGGGGCGACTGCCGAAGAGCCGGACCCGCTCGGTGCTCGGCACCTCGACCACCGCGGCGCCGGCGGCGGCGACCCGGCAGGCGAAGAGCACGTCGACGACCGTGTCGTGCGGACGGCGTCCGCCGAGGCCGGCGAGGTCGAGCTCGCGGGCGTAGTGGGTCCAGAGGGCGAAGCTGGCGTGCGCGACGTCGGTGAACCCCGCTCCGGTGATCCGGTTGGCGAACCACGACAGCAGCCGCAGCCAGACGATCGTGAGCGGGCTCAGCGCCGTGGAACCGCCTCCGACGACGACGCGCGACCCCTTGACGAAGTCGGCCCCGGCCGCGAGCGCCGCGACGTACCGCTCGATCTCGGTCGGGTCCGCGGAGCCGTCCACCGGCAGGGTGACGACGACGTCGCCGGTGGCCGCGGCGAAGCCCTCGGCCAGCGCGAGCCGTCGGCCTGCGGTGCGCGGCAGCCGTCGGATGGTCGCGTCGGGACGCACGGAGCGGGCGGCCTCGAGGGTGCCGTCGGAGCTCTCGCGGTCGACGATGACGATCTGGTGGACGAGGTCGCCCGACAGTTGACGCAGCACGAGCGCGACGCTGGTGGCCTGGTCCCGCACGGGAAGGACCACGCTGACGCGCAGCCGGTCGGCCGTCGTCGCTTCCATCTCGCTCGTCCCCCTCCACCGCGACCCCCCGTCGCGTCCCACCGCTGACCATAGGGCCACCCGGCCCCGCTCGGCAGTGCAGCGCGCGAGTGGCAACCGAACTGTAGGAGAGGTGTGTCAGTCGTTACCGGCGTGAGGGTGACGCCTCTCACGGTGTCGCTCGGCGTCGTGCTTCAGGTCCTCCACCGCGTCGGCCAGCTCGTGCTCGAGGTCGGCGACGGCCGCGGGGCGACCATGGAACCGGCGGTAGCTGTAGCCGATGAGGACCAGCGCCAGGATGCCGGAGAGGACCAGCGTCAGACCGGTCCAGGCGCCACCGAAGAGCCACCAGCGCTCGGCCACCGGCCACCAGCCCGGCGCGGCGGGCTGGAGCATCCACACCACCCCGAGGCCGATGACCCACAGGGCGGCGAGCAGCGAGAGCACGATCCGGGGCCACGTCTCGACGCCCTCCGCGGCGCCGCGCAGCGCGCGCAGCCGGATCGGGTCCAGGCGCCGCTCGGCCCAGTCGTAGTGCGGGGCCAGCAGCGCGATGCCGCCGAAGATCATGAGCAGTCCCGGCCCGGGCAGCACGAGCGCTGCCACACCGGCGACGACGAGAAGCCACCCGAGGGACTCCAGCACGAGCCGCTTCATCGCGGCGGCGGGCATGTCCATGGCATGAGGGTGGCAGACGGCCACAAGCCGTACGGCGGCAGGACCGTCGCCGGTGGCGGACAAGCACCGCCGAGAACTCGGGAATGACCCCCGACCATCACGAGAGATCCGCGGGAGAAATTGAAGGAACCCCTGGCGTCTCGGGTCACCAGGGGTTCCGTGCAGAAGATTGCCCGACCGACGTGGCGGTTGTCAGCCGTTCACACGAAGTTCCCCGAAATCGTGACCATGGTCCCGGTTTTCGGTGCCGTTCCCGGGGGCACGATCGCCGTAACTCCGCATGGGTGAGAAACAGCGGCGCCG
>NZ_DASWXC010000088.1:0-1959 GCF_036405735.1 Nocardioides sp. | reverse complement strand
CACGGTGGCTGCCGTCTGCGACATCTGCGCCAAGAAGCCCGGCTTCGGCAACAACCGGCCGTGGTCGCGCAAGATCACGAAGCGTCGCTTCGACCCCAACATCCAGCGCGTCCGGGCCACCGTCAACGGCACCCCGAAGCGTCTCAACGTCTGCACCGGCTGCCTGAAGGCCGGCAAGGTCACCCGCTGACCCGCTGAGCTCTCTCGACGAGCCGCCGCCCGGTGATCCAGGCGGCGGCTCGTTGGCATTGGTGCCGCCCTGCAGGCATGTTCAGCAAGGTATGCAGCCGGATGCGCACTCCCCTCGCGGAGTTCCGCACGGGAAGCGCCAGCTCGCCTGCATACCTTGACGGACATGCAGCACCGGTCTGGCCGCCTGCTGTCCACAGGTCGCCGGCGCAGCGACCTCGTCCACAGACAGCGCGCCGAACCGAGCGGCGGAGACCGGCCCTGTCCGATGCTCGCCGACATGGACCCGCTTCGACTCATCGCCGACGAGGTCGGCTTCTTCACCCGGCAGGAAGCAAAGTCAGCCGGGTACGGCGACCGCGACATCACCCGGATGGTGCGCCGTGGCATCTGGCGGCGCATCCGACGCGCGGCGTACGTCTTCGCGGACGTCTGGCGCCAGCTCGACGACGTCGAACGCCACCTGATCCGCTCGGCCGCCGTCATGCACTCGCTCGGGGACGCGGTCGCGCTCAGTCATGCCTCCGGCGTGGTCCGGCACCGCCTCGACTCCTGGGGCCTCGACCTGCGCCGCGTGCACGTGACGCGCCTCGACGGCGGAGCCGGTCGGGTCGAGGGCGACGTCGTGCACCACGAGGGCTTCTGCGTCGACGATGACGTCGAGGTGGTGGACGGGCTGCAGGTGCTGCGGCCGGAACGGTGCGTGCTGGAGGCCGGCTCCCGCGTTCGCAACGAGGTCGCGCTGTGCCTGATGGACGCCGGGCTGCGGGCCGGCGCCTACGACCTCACGCGCCTGCAGGCCTCGTTCGACCTGATGCGCCACTGGCCCTTCGCCCATCACCTGGAGATCCCACTCGCGCTCGCGGACGGTCGGTCCGCGTCCGTGGGCGAGTCACGCGGCAAGTGGTTCTTCCACGCCGCGGGGCTCCCGATGCCGGAGCTGCAGCACGAGGTACGCCGCTCCGACGGGTCTCTCGCGGGCGTCACGGACTGGTACTGGCCGCGCCCCGCGAAGCTCGGCGAGTTCGACGGCAAGCTGAAGTACGGTCGGCTGCTCCGCCCCGGCCAGGACCCGGGCGACGCGGTCTTCGAGGAGAAGCGTCGCGAGGACGAGCTGCGTGAGATCACCGGCGCGCCCATGATCCGACTCATCTGGGCCGACTACGACACCCCGGCGGTGACGCGCGAGCGACTCAACCGGTTCCTCGGCCGAGCCGGCTGATCCGCGGCTGGCCGTCGCGGCACCAGTGCCGCCCTGCGGGCTGCATGTTGAGCAAGGTATGCAGCCGGATGTGCACTTCCCTCGCGGAGTTCCGCACGGGAAGTGCCAGCTCGGCTGCATACCTTGCTGAACAGGCGCGCAGCACCCAGCCCGCTCAGAAGTGCGTCCAGCCGGGAGGTCCGTCGTACGCCGCGCCGTCGACCGTGACTCCGGCGCCCTCACCCACCGAGCCGATGACGGCCCACCCCTCCGGGAGCGCGGCGTCGGGCGGGAAGGTCGCCAGCAGCGCGTGGTCGTCGCCACCGGTGAGGATGAACGCCAGGGGGTCGGCGTTGAGCGCGGCGGCGACGGCGTGGAACGGCTCGGGGACCGTCAGCGTGTGCGTCGCCACGTCGATCGAGACCGCCGATGCGTCCGCCAGGTGGCCGGCCTCCGCGAGCAGGCCGTCGGAGACGTCGATCATCGAGGTCGCACCGGCCTCCGCGGCGACCAGCCCGGCGTCGTACGGCGGGGCGGGGCGGCGGTAGGCCTCGACCAGCACCCGGGGC
>NZ_DASWXC010000087.1:0-39319 GCF_036405735.1 Nocardioides sp. | reverse complement strand
GGCCGCTCACCCGCAGCAGCCGCGGCCGGTACGGCGCGTCCGCCGCCACCGTGGCAGCGTCATGCGGAGTGGTCGCCCCAGCAGCCGGATCGTCTGACGTCGGCTCGGAACCCTGGCGGACGTCATACGAGTCGGTCGCCTCAGCAGCCAGATCGTCTGACGTCCGGTCGGGGTCGTCGGCTCCGGCCGGGACGTCATACGGGTCGGTCGCCCCAGCAACCGGATCGTCTGACGTCGGCTCGGAACCCTGGCGGACGTCATGCGAGTCGGTCGCCCCAGCAGCCGGATCGTCTGACGTCTCACCCGGGCCACCGTCACCGTCACCAGGCGCGCCACCCTCGGGCGGCTCGGGAGGGAGCTCGTCCTCGCCCAGCACCCGGTCGAGCAGCTCCTCGTCGAGGCCGGGGGCGTCGAAGGGGTTGCGGCGGCGCCGGTGCGGCAGTGCGAGCAGCGCGGCCCGGTGGATGTCCGCCCGGGTGACCTCGTCGCGTCCCGCCCAGGCCGCATGGGCGACGGCGGTTCGCGCCGTGACGATGTCGGCGCGCAGCCCGTCGACCTCGAACGCCGCGCACACCTCGGCGATCTTGAGCAGCGCGGGCTCGCCGAGCCGGACCTTCCCGACCCGCTCCCGGGCATCCTCGAGCCGGGCCGTCAGCGCGGCGTCAGCGGCCCGGTAGCGCTCGGCGAAGGCGGCCGGCTCGGCGTCGAAGGCCATCCGCCGGCGGACGACCTCGGCCCGCAGCGCGGGCTCGCGGGGCGCCGCCACCTCGACGGTCAGCCCGAACCGGTCGAGCAGCTGCGGGCGCAGCTCACCCTCCTCGGGGTTCATGGTGCCGACGAGCACGAACCGGGCGGCGTACGCCACCGACACACCGTCGCGCTCGACGGTGACGCGGCCCATGGCGGCGGCGTCGAGCAGCAGGTCGACGAGGTGGTCGTGGAGCAGGTTGACCTCGTCGACGTAGAGCAGGCCGCGGTGGGCGCGGGCGAGCAGGCCGGGCTCGTACTCCACCTTGCCGTGCGACAGCGCGCGCTCCAGGTGCAGCGAGCCGACGACGCGGTCCTCGGTGGCGCCGACCGGCAGCTCGACCAGACGCACGGGCCGGGTGACGGTCGAGGCATCGGCGAACGGGCCGTCGGGTGAGACGGCGGCCGGGTCGGCCGGGTCGATGGAGAACCGGTCGCCGTCGTACACCTCGATGGGCGGCAGCACCGTGGCCAGCCCGCGCACGGTCGTGGACTTGGCCGTGCCCTTCTCGCCCCGGACGAGCACGCCCCCGATGTCGGGCGAGACCGCGGTCAGCACGAGGGCGAGCCCCATGTCGTCGAGCGCGTCGGCGTCGCAGCCGAGGACGGCAGAGAAGGGGTAGGAAACTGGCATGTGAGGCTCCCGCTCGCTTCGCCATGGAATGGACGGGCGCGAGGCCGGTCTTCGGACTTGCCGGGTCCCCTCCGTGGAGGGGCCCGGTTCACCGCAGCGGGCCTGTGCCGGAATCTCACCGGCTTCCCAGATTCTCCCCGCCGGCCGTCCCCACCGTTTCCGATGGCTGGGCCGTTGGGGCACCTCGTGCCTTGTGCGCGTCACGATAGCGTCTGCCCGCGTGATCACGGTGGTGGGTATCGGCGCGGACGGTTGGGACGGCGTGTCGGAGGTCGGCCGGGCCTGGGTCGGGAGCGCCCGGGTGGTGCTGGGCGGTCGCCGCCACCTCGACCTCCTCCCGGACATCCCCGGCCAGCGGAGGATGCCATGGCCCTCGCCGCTGCGGGAGCGCCTACCGGCGCTGCCGGACTCCCTCGGTGACGCCCCGGAGGGGCACGTGGTCGCCCTCGCCTCCGGCGATCCGCTGGTCTCCGGGATCGCCACGACCCTCGTCGACCTGCTCGGCCGTGACGAGGTGAGGATCGTCCCGACCGTCTCGTCGGTGGCGCTGGCGCGAGCGGCCATGCGCTGGCCCGCGGAGAGCCACGGCGTGGTGAGCGTGGTGGGCCGCGACGTGTCGCTCGTACGCCGCGAGCTCGCCCCCGGACGCCGGATCCTGGTCCTCTCCTCCGACGAGCACACCCCGCGGCAGGTGGCCTCCCTCCTGGTCGAGGAGGGGTACGGCGACAGCGAGCTGACCGTGCTGGGCGACCTCGGCGGACCGTCGCAGAGCACGTTCCTGTGCGACAAGGCGCTCGTCCTGACCGGCCAGGACTTCGACCTGCCGCGGCTCAACGTCGTCGCGATCGACGCCGTCGGCCCCCACCGCGGCGGCTGGGTCGCCGGGCTGCCCGACGACGTCTTCGAGCACGACGGCCAGCTCACCAAGCGGGACCTGCGCGCCAGCGCGCTCGCGCGGCTCGCGCCCACGCCCGGTGAGCACCTCTGGGACGTCGGCGCGGGCGCCGGCTCCGTCGGCATCGAGTGGCTGCGCGCCCATCCGTCCTGCACCGCCACCGCCGTCGAGGCGGACGCCGAACGAGCAGCCCGGATCGCCCGCAACGCCTCCCGGCTCGGCGTTCCCGGTCTGCAGGTCGTCCACGGCCGGGCGCCCGCGGCGCTGGCCGGACTCCCGGCGCCCGACGCGGTCTTCGTGGGCGGCGGGGCGACCCGCGAGGGGGTGGTCGAGACGTGCCTGGCGGCCCTGCGCCCGGGCGGCCGGCTCGTCGTCCACGGCGTCACCCTCGAGACCGAGCAGCTCCTGGGCCGCCTCTACGCCGAGCACGGCGGCGAGCTCACCCGGATCGCCGTCGAGACCGCCGCGCCGATCGGGACGTTCACCGGATGGACGCCGGCGCGCGCGGTCACCCAGTGGGCACTCACCGTGTGACGGAGCGGTCCCGTCCCGCGTCGTAGAGGTAGGACTCCCCGCCGCAGCGTGGCTCGAGCGCCCGGCCGACGAGGATGACCGCCGCCTGTCGCAGCCCCGCCCGCTCGACCGCGTCGGCGATCGTGGCGACGGTGCCGTGCAGCACCTGCTCGTCGGGCTGGCTGGCTCGGTGGACGACGGCGACCGGGCAGTCGGCGCCGTACTCCGGCTCCAGCTCCGCCATCAGCGCCCGGGTGCGGGTGATCGCCAGGTGGAGCACCAGCGTCGCCCTCGTCGCGGCGAAGGCCGCCAGCGACTCGGTCTCCGGCATGGCCGTCGAGCGCGCCTGGGTGCGAGTGAGCACGACGGACTGCGCGACCAGCGGGACCGTCAGCTCCTTCCGGAGCAGCGCCGCCGCGGCGGCGTACGCCGGCACGCCGGGCGTCACGTCCCAGGGCACGCCCGCCGCGTCGAGCCGCCGGGTCTGCTCGGCGAGGGCGGAGTAGACCGACAGGTCGCCCGACGCGAGCCGCACGACGTCGCGCCCGGCACGGTGCGCCGTGACGAGCCGGTCGGTGATCGCGTCCAGGTCGAGGTGCTGGGTGTCGACGAGCTCGGCGTCCGGGCTGACGTGGGCGAGCACCTCGCGGTCGAGGTAGGTGCCGGGGTAGAGCACGACGTCCGCCGCGGCGAGCAGCCGCGTCGCCCGCACCGTCAGCAGGTCGGCCGCCCCGGGACCGGCGCCGACGAAGTGCACCGTCACCGTACGAACCTCGGCGTCCACACGCCGGCAGCGCTCACCCGGGTGCTCTCCGCCCCCACGATGAGCAGGCACGACATGTCGATGGTGGCCGGGTCGAGCTCGGCCAGCGTGGTGACCGTCAGCGACTCCTCGGCGCGGCCGACATCGCGTCCGACCACCACCACCGTGTCGGGCTTGCGGTGCTCCAGCAGCACCCGCTGTGCGGTCGCGACCTGCTCGGTGCGGGAGCGGGAGGCGGGGTTGTAGATCGCGAGCACGAGGTCGGCCTCGGCCACCGCCCGCAGCCGCCGCTCGACGACGTGCCACGGCTTGAGCCGGTCCGAGAGGCTCATCACCGCGAAGTCGGCCCCGATGGGTGCGCCGGCGCGGGCCGCGACCGCCTGGACGGCGCTCACGCCCGGGAGCACGCGGATCGCGACGCCGGCGTACGCCGGATCCTCAGCCGCCTCGAAGACCGCGGCCGCCATCCCGAAGACCCCGGCGTCGCCGCCGGAGACGACCGCCACCCGCTCCCCCGCCTTCGCGAGCTCGAGGGCCGCCCGGGCGCGGTCGACCTCGACGGTGTTGCCCGACGCATGCCGGGTCAGCCCCGGGCGCTGCGGCACCCGCGCGACGTACGGCCCGTAGCCGACCACGTGGTCGACGTCGGCGAGCGCGGCGGACGCCTCGGGCGTGAGCCAGTCCTCCGGCCCCGGCCCGAGGCCGACGACCAGCAGCTCCGCCGCCCCCTGCTCGTGGACCTCGACGGCCGCGGGCTGCGGGTCACGGGCACGCAGCCGGTCGGCGCTCGGCCGGTGGGCGGTGTCGCCGGGCACGACGATCAGCGAGAAGTAGGGCACCGAGTCGGCGTCCACGTCGGCGACGGGCAGCCACCGCTCGTCGGCCTGCGAGGCCCGCTCGACGTACCACGCGCCCTCGAGCCGACCCGCCTGCGCGAGCGCCGAGCGCACCGCCGGGAACGTGCGGCCGAGCTTCATGATCACCGCCGCCTCGGTGTCGGCCAGCCGCCGGGCCAGCTCCGGCTCGGGCAGCGTGCCGGGCAGGACGGTGAGCACGTCGGTCTGTCGCACGAGCGGCCCGGAGCTGCCGGCGATGGCGGCGGTCGCCGCGGCGAAGGCCGGGACGCCCGGGACGACCTCGGTCTCGTAGACCTCCTTGAACCGGTCGTGGAGGTACATCGAGGAGCCGTAGAAGAGCGGGTCGCCCTCGGCGAGCAGCACGACGTCCCGACCGGCGTCGAGGTGGGCGGCGAGCCGGACGGCGCACGACTCGTAGAACTCCGCCATCGCTCCGACGTAGCCGCCCGGGTGGTCGGTGGTGCCGGTCGTGACCGGGTAGCGCAGCTCCTCCTCGACCGCGGTCGCCGGGATCAGGTCGGCCGCGATGCGGCGCGCGTGCGACTCCTTGCGCACGCCGGCGTGGTACGCCACGACCGCGGCGTCGCCGATCATCCGGGCGGCCTTGATCGTGACCAGGTCCGGGTCGCCCGGACCGATGCCGACGACGGAGAAGCGGCCTGTCATTCTTCCTCCTGGGCCAGCGCGTTGAGGGCCGACGACGTCATCGCGGAGCCACCGCGACGACCGCGGACGGTGACGTACGGCAGGTCGATGCCGTGCTCGGCCGCGAGGTCCACGAGGGCCTGCTTGGACTCGGCGGCGCCGATGAACCCCACCGGGCAGCCGACGATCGCCGCGGGGCGTGGGGCACCGGCGAGGATCATCTCGAGCAGGTGGAACAACGCCGTCGGGGCGTTGCCGATCGCCACGACGGCCCCCTCGAGCCGGGGCTCCCACAGGGAGACCGCGGCGGCGGTGCGGGTGGTGCGCCACGCCCGGGCCAGGTCGGGGACGCGCGGGTCGTTGAGCAGGCACAGGACGTCGTTGCCCTGCGGCAGCCGGCTGCGCGTGACCCCGGTGGCGACCATGGTGGCGTCACACAGGATCGGCGCACCGGACTCCAGCGCCGTCCGCGCCGCGCCGACCAGGCGCGGGTGGACGACGAGGTCGTCGGCCAGGTCGACCTGGCCGCTGCCGTGGATCATCCGCACGGCCAGCTTCTCCGCGTCGGCCGGGATCCGCCGCAGGTCCGCCTCGCGGCGGATCGTGGCGAAGGAGTCGAGGTAGATCTCGGGCCCAGAGTCGACGTACTCGTAGCGGCGAGGCGGACGGCGCAGGCTGGTCGTGTAGCCGGTCGTGTGGCCGGTCATCGGCTCTCCTCGGGGACGAGCACGCCGCGCCACGGCGTGACGACCAGGTGGTCGACCTCCGCGGTCAGTGCGTCGACGGCACCGCGGTCCAGGCCGGCCTCGCCGACGGGGACGTGGCGGCCGCCCGGCACAGGGCCGTAGCGCAGCGCGGACGCCGGCTCGGGCAGGCGGGGATCGGGGCGACCGACCGCGACGAGGGGCCCAGCGAGCTCGGACACGTGCCAGGGCGCTGCCGGCCCGCTCCCTCGGTGTACGACGAACTCGTACGCCAGTTGGGCGATCCGGACTGCCGCCCGTGCGATCGGCACGACCGGGCCCCATCCGGCACCCACCCGGAGCTGCGCCGAGATCGAGTCGAGCGCGACCAGCCCGAGGTCGCAGGAGCGGGTCACGAGGTCGCCGCGCCCGTCGTCCAGCACGAACAGGAAGCGGCCCGGCAACGCGGCGAGGGCCGGCTCGGCGCACAGCGCGGCATCGAGCGCGGCCGCCACCGGCCGCAGGTCGGCGCGACCGCCGGCCAGGCCGCTCTGCGGGGACACCATCACGTTGCGCACCAGCTCGTGGGTCCGCGTCGGCAGCAGACCGGTCGCCTCCAGCGCGGCGAGCGCGTCCGGCGCCAGCCGCCCGTCGCGACCGGGGAGGCCGCGCACCTGGAGGTTGGTCCGCGACGTGACGTGGACCCGGCCGTCGCCGTACTCCTCGGCAGTCGCGACCAGGGACCGCAGTGCCGCCGAGGACACGCGTCCTCCGACGAGGCGGAGCCGGACGAGGAGGCCGTCCTCGGCCTGCCACGGGCGCAGAACGCCGGGGCATCGATCGGGGCGCGTACGGGTGCCTGCCACTGCTGGCCCTATCTGGTCAGGGACCCTGTCGCGGGGTCCGCGTTCGACCTGGCGACGGTCGTCACCAGTGCCAGCAGGTCTTCGGACTCGGGATCAACCGGTGCGAGGCGCCTTCCCAGAGCTCTCGCTCCAGTGGCATGCCGCCCCGCCCGTCACCCTCACCGCTGCGCGTCAGTCCCGGACTCTCACCGGGTTCCCTGACTCCGAGGCACGGAGTACGACTGGCCCGCGCAGCCTAGCGCGACCCTCTCGAACGGGTCGCGGTCAGGCCAGCGCCGCTGCGACCTTCGTCGCCGTCTCCTTCGCCGACGCGGGGTTCTGCCCGGTGACGAGGTTCCCGTCGACCACGGCGTACGACACGAAGGGCAGCGTGGCCTTCCGGTAGTCGGCGCCGCGCTTCTTCAGCTCCTCCTCGCCGTTGTAGGGGACGAGCTTGTCCACACGGGCGAGCACCTCCTCCGTCCAGGCGAAGCCGGTCATCGTGCGGCCCGCGACGAGGTGGCTGCCGTCGGAGAGCCGGGTGTTGAGCAGGCCGCAGTAGCCATGGCACACCGACGACACGACCCCGCCACGCTCGAAGATCTCCCGGGTGATGCGCTGAAGGCCCTCACTGTCGGGGAAGTCGTACATCACGCCATGGCCGCCGGTGAAGTAGATGGCGTCATAGTCAGCGGCGACGATCTGGTCGGGGCTGGCTGTGTCCTCCAACAGCGCCATCCTGGCCGGGTCGGCCCGCCACGCCTTCGCGGTCTTCTCGTAGCTGGGGAACTTCAGCGCCCTCGGCTCGAGCGGCACCGCTCCCCCGGCCGGGCTGACGAGGGTCTGCTCGAAGCCGTGCTCCTCGAAGACCTGCCAGGCATGGGTCAGCTCCGAGAGCCACAGCCCGGTCGGATGCGACGGATCGTCGTAGTGACCGACGTTGGTGACGACGTTCAGGATGCGCTTGGCCATGCTTCGATCTTCGCGCGGTCGGGAAAGACATGGAACCCTCTTGCACCCGCGCAGCGCAGGTGGTGGCTGGCGAGCCGCGGCCTGCGCGTCGGACCCCGAAGGGTGCGGCGACGCGCGATAGCGTCGCCGTCCGTGAGAACCACGATGATCCTCGCGGCGGCCACGTTGACCGCCGTCACGGGCTGCAGCTCGAGCACCGGCCGGTCCGCGGAGCCTGCCGGCGAGCCGAACCCCACCGCGGCAGCCGCGACCAGCTCCAGCTCGAGCGGCGAGCCGGAGGCCGACGAGAGCGAGCAGACGCCCGCCGCGACCCCGACCGCGCCAACCGCGCAGCCTCGGCCGACCGCGAAGATCGGCGGGACGCTCCACGTCATGGATCCCGCGCTCTACGAGACCGTCCCCGGCACGCAGCTCGAGCCCCACGATGGCGACGAGTGGAGCGAAGAGTGCTACGGCGTCGCCGCGGCCGACGGGCTGGCCGTCGGCACCGGGGTCCGGATCACCGACGTCGACGGCACGACGGTCGCGCGTGGAGAGATCGTCGCGGCGTACGGCAGCCCGAAGGACGCCGTCCGGCTGAGCCCGCGCTGCCTGCTCGAATGGTCCGCCCGGATCCCGACCGACGAGGACGGCCTGCTGCGCGCGGAGTTCGGCGACACCGGCACGGCCACCAACGAGTTCACGCTCGCGCAGGCGACCGACGAGGCCCCCGCGCTGGACGTCTTCCTCGGCGACCAGTGACCGACGCGACCTCGGCGGCGTACGGCGTCCGCGCGACCTCCGGCACGCCCTGCCGGAGGCGTCAGAGGACCGCCAGAAGGGCGCGGCAGGCGTCCTCGCATCGCCGGCAGACGTCGGCGCAGATCCGGCAGTGCTCGTGCATCTCGGCATGGCGAGCGCATTCGTCACCGCAGGCCTTGCAGGCGGTCGCGCACGCTTCGAGGATGGCCCTGGTCAGGCTCGCGTCGTAGCCGGTGTGCCGGGACAGCGCTTTGCCCGTGGCGAGGCAGATGTCCGCACAGTCCAGGTCGGTGCGAATGCAGGTGGTCAGCTCGGCGACCATGTCCTCGCTGAGACAGGCATCCGCACAGGCGGTGCACACTTGGGCGCACTCGAAGCACGCGGCGATGCAGTCGGCCAGCTTGTCCTCGTCGATGCCGCCCAGGTCCTTGGGGTAGGCCTCGAGCATCTGCCTGTGTGCCACGGCGGTCCTCCGGTCCCTGACGCAGGTCGTCGATGAGGTGAGGCAGCTCGGTGGCGCCTCACCTGGCCTGTACCGAGGCGGCGGGAGAGCATGCGCCGGCGCAGTGACATCGGCTCCTCCGGCGCCGCCGTACGGCCGATCTGTGCTACCGAGCCCGCTCGCGGCGATCGGCTGCGTCTGTTTGCGGCGCGAGGCCGGCGGGTATGACGCAACGCAACGAGGAGCTTGAGAAGCGGGCCCCCCGTCCTTCTGGATGAAGCGAGGGCCGCACCATGCTCCAGCAACCGATCTTCTTCTCCGAGTCCAGCGACGACACCCTCGTCGCTCCCCCACTCTGCGGGCTGGTGACGGTTCCGGCTCTCGTGAGCCAGGTGACCGCGTGGTGCGCCAGGCCGGACGCCCCGGCTCACCTGGTCATCGACCTGTCCGGGGTCGTGACGCTGGACCCGGGCACGCTGCGTGCCCTCGCCTGGGCCGGGCAGCACTGCGCGTCGCAGGGCAAGACCCTCGGCGTCCGGCTGGCGTCGGCCGGGGTGCTCACGCCGGGCGAGGAGGCGTTCCTACGTGACACGTGCCGGGTCGAGAGCGACGCAGTCCCGTCAGCGACCTCCGTCGTACCCGCCTCCTGACCCAGCTCTGAGGTGCAGCGGGGCAGCGGTGCCGCTGCATGTTCGTCGAGGTATGCAGACGAGTTGGCGCTTCCCCTGCGGAACTCCGCATGGGAAGTGCGCGTTCGGCTGCATACCTTGCCGAACATGCGGGCCGGGAGGCACGCACCGATCAGGCGGACAGCGGCATGTCGACCCCCGCCGCGCGGGCAGCGAGCAGCGCGGCGCCGAGTACGGCGGCGTCCGGGCCGAGCTCGCTGAGCCTGACCTCGGGGGGCGTGCGCCAGGCCAGCGCGCCCCGCAACCCCTCCTCGAGCGGCCGCAGCAGGTCCGCACCGGCCTGCGCGAGGCCGCCGCCGAGGACGACCAGATCCGGCTCGATCACCAGCGCGTGGGTCGTGATGCCGCGCACCAGCGCGGCGACGGCGTCGGCCCACACCCGGTCCGCGACCGGATCGTCGCCGAGCCGTGCGTGGATCTCGGCGGCGGATGCCGGTCGTCCCGCGATGCGCTCGTAGCGCCGCGCGAGACCGCCGGCGCTCGCGTACACCTCCAGACAGCCCAGCTGACCGCAGCCGCAGGGCTCGCCGTCGTCGCGGACGGGCACATGGCCGAGCTCGCCGGCTCCGCCCGCGGAGCCCACGACCGGGCGGCCGTCGATGACGACGGTGGCCGCGATGCCCGTGCCGATCGCGATGTGCAGGTAGTCGCGATGGCCCCGGGCGGCACCGAAGCGTCCCTCGGCCTCGCCGGCCGATCGGACGTCGTGCCCGAGGACCACGCGGACCCCGGTCGCCGCGGCGACCCGGTCCCGGAGCGGCAGGTCGCGCCACCCCAGGTTGGAGGCGTAGCCAACGACCCCGCGCTCGCTGTCGACGATCCCGGGGGTCACGACCCCGATCGCGGCCACGGTCAGGCCGTGTCGCGCAGCAGCGGCGGTGAGCAGCTCGGCGGCGGCGACCACGGCCGCGGCGGCCTCCTCGCCGAACCCGGTCGGGTGGACCGACCGCTCGACGATGACCCCGCCAGGACTGACGAGGGCACCCTTGATGGTGGTGCCGCCCACGTCCAGGGCGATCAGTCCGCTCATACGGCACGCACCGCGGCCAGCAGCTGGGCGACCACGACGGGGTCCGTCGTACGCCGCACGCCGAAGCCGACGTCCACGGCCGACTCCACCGCCGGCGCCCGCAGGTGCACGGCCGGCGCGCCGGTCGCGTCGAGGACCCGGCGCACGTTGCCGGGCCGCACTCCGCCACCCACCAGCACCTCGATCCGGCCGGCGGCGTAGGTCACCAGGTCGGCGAGGACGTCGAGGTGGTCGAGCGCCGGACCCGGACGACCGCTGGTCAGGACGGTCCGGACCCCGAGGTCGATCAGCAGGTCGAGCGCGCGTCGCGGGTCCGGCACGGCGTCGAAGGCCTTGTGGCAGGTCGTCGGCGCGTCGCCGCAGGCGGTCAGGAGGCGGTCGAGCGCACGCTCGTCCAGCTCGCCGGTGGGCAGGGAGGCGCCGATGACGAACCCCACGTCACTGGCGCGCAGCAGCTCGATGTCGGCGCACATGACCTCGAGCTCGGCGTCGTCGTACACGAAGTCGCCGGCACGGGGGCGGACCAGGACGCGGTGCTCGAGCGCGGGGGCCTGGGCCAGGGCCGAGGCCACGAACGCCGGCGTCGGCGTGAGACCGCCCTCCCCCAGGCCGGCGCACAGCTCGACGCGGTGGGCGCCCCCGGCCGCGGCGGCGGCCGCGCCCCCGATGTCGTCGATGCAGATCTCGACCAGGGTCATCGCGACATCACCGGCAGCACGGCCGGCACCTCGGCCACCGCGACGTCGGCCGGGGTGTCGAGCCGCTTGCGCAACCAGGCGGCGAACCACGAGATGGAGCCGTTGACGAGGAGGTAGACCAGGGTCACCACCACGTAGGTCTGGATCAGGAGCCGGTTGTACGACGTCAGGACCTGCGCCCGGTAGAGCATCTCCGTGAAGGCCACGACGTAGCCGAGCGAGGTGTCCTTGAGCAGGCTGACGACCTGGCTCACCAGCGACGGCGTGACGTTGCGCAGGGCCTGCGGCAGCACGATCCGCCGGACCACCTGGGCGCGACGCAGGCCGAGGCTGAGCCCCGCCTCGGACTGGCCACGGGGCAGCGTGACGATGCCGGCCCGGACGATCTCCGCGATCGCCGCGGCGTTGGCCACGGTCAGCGGGATCACGAGCTTCCAGAGCACCGAGGGGTTGAACCCGTAGCGCGGCAGGGCGAAGAGCATGACGAAGATGAGCAGCAGCACCGGAACGGTGCGGAAGAGCTCGATGAAGACGACCGCGGGCACCCGCAGGGCCGCGTGCTCACTGGTCCGCGCCACGGCCAGCAGCACGCCGAGGGGGAAGGCCATGACGGCCACCACCCCCGCCGCGAGCACCGTGCCCCGCAGACCGACGAGCAGGTAGCTGATGATGTCGACGTCGAGGAACGGCGTCCACCGCTCGGCGTCGAGCTGGTCGTGCTGGTTGAGCTGCCAGGCCGCGAAGCCCAGCAGCGCGAGGATCGCGAGCGCCGTCACCGCCGTCGCGATGCGGATCCGCCGGCGGGTGACCGGGCCGGGCACGTCGTACAGGAAGCTCATCGGCGCACCGCCACTCGTCGTTCGATTCGGCCGGCCGAGAGGCCGATGGCGAGGGCCAGTGCCATGTAGCACAGACCGACGAAGCCGTAGATCAGGATGGGCTGGGCGGCGCTGTTGTTGAGCTGGTTGGCCGTGTCGGTCAGCTCGGCGACGCCCACGGTCGCGGCCAGCGCGGTGTTCATCAGCAGCGCGATCGCGATGTTCCCGAGCGGCTGGACCACCGCCCGCAGCGCCTGCGGGACGACGATGCGGCGCATGATCTGGTTGAACCGCAGGCCCAGGGCGCGCGCGGCCTCGATCTCGCCGCGCGCGATGGTGTTGACGCCACTGCGGACCGCCTCGGCGACGTACGCGCCCTCGTAGAGCGCCAGCACGATGACGACGGTCGGGGCCAGCGGCAGCACCAGGCCGGCGTCGGGCAGGGCGAAGACGGCGAGGAGCAGGAGCGCCAGCAGCGGCACGTTGAGGAAGTACTGCACGAAGAGGAAGGCGGCGGCGCGCAGGATCGGCACGGGGCTGATCCGGGCGACGGTCACCAGCACGCCGATGACCATGGCGCCGAGTGCGGACACCCCTGCGATGAGCAGGGTCTGCCGTACGGCGGTCAGCAGCTGTTCGCTGTTGGCTGTGATCGCTTCCATGTCGTTCCAGGGGTCCTCTCGCTGCTGGCGCTCCCGTGGCTCAGGAGCCGGGAACCGAGCCGATCTCGGGCGCGTCGGGCGCGTCCTGGCCCGTCACCTCACCGATCGAGTCCTCGAACGCCTGGGCCCACTGGCCCTCCTCCTGGATCTTCGTCAGCCACTCGTTGACGAAGGTCTTGAAGTCCGGGTCGTTCGGCGGAAGGCCGATGCCGTACGGCTCAGCCGTCAGCGCGCCGGTGGCCAGCTCGATGTCGTCGTTGGTGGCGGCGTCGGTCGCGAGCAGGAGGTAGTCCTGGACGTAGGCGACGCCTCGGCCCTGGGCGAGGGCCTGGATGGCCTGCGGGTCGGTGTCGAAGGTGACCAGCTCGGCGTCGGGCACCTCCTCCTTGACGTAGTCGACGGCCGGGGTGTTCGCACCCACGATGACCTGCTTGCCCGCGAGGTCGTCGATGCTGTCGATGCCCTCGGGGTTGCCCTTCGGCACGGCGATCGCGAGGCCGGAGAGGAAGTACGGGCCGGCGAACTGGATCTGCTGCGCCCGCTCCTCGGTGATCGTGTAGGTGTTGAACACGACGTCGACGGTCTCGTTCTGGAGCATCGCCTCACGGGTCTGCGACGCCGGCGGGACGATCTTCACCTTCGGCTCGCCGATGATGTAGGTCGCCAGCAGCTTCGCGAGGGTGATGTCGAAGCCCTCGACCTCGTCGGGGTCGGTCGGGTTCTGCTGCGAGAGCAGCGGCGCGTCGAGCGCGGCGGCGACGACGAGCTCACCCCGCTCCTTGATCTCCGCCATCGTCGAGCCCTCGGGCAGCGACTCGGCGACGGGGGCGTCGGCGAAGATGCCGGTCGCCTTCGAGCCGGACTCGTCGGCCGAGTCCGACCCTCCGCCGCACGCGGCGAGGATCAGGCTCAGAGCGGCGACGGGAGCCGCCGCAGCGGCGCGCCAGCGTCGGGTGGGTGCCATGGATGGTTCCTTTCGGTGGTGCATCAGTGGTGGGACATAACCGAGTCGAGGAAGGCGCGGGCCCGCTCGGAGCGGGGGTTGACGAAGAACTCGTCGGGTGGGGCGATCTCGACGATCTCGCCGTGGTCCATGAACACGACCCTGTCGGCGGCCCGGCGGGCGAAGCCCATCTCGTGGGTCACCACCACCATGGTCATGCCCTCGCGGGCGAGGTCGGCCATCACCTCGAGGACCTCGTTGATCATCTCCGGGTCGAGGGCGGAGGTCGGCTCGTCGAAGAGCATGACCTTGGGCCGCATCGCCAGTGCCCTGGCGATCGCCACTCGCTGCTGCTGGCCGCCGGAGAGCTGGGCCGGGCGCCGCTGGGCCTTGTCGGCGAGCCCGACCCGCTCGAGCAGCTCCATGGCGGTCTGGCGAGCCGCGGACTTCGACGTACGGCGGACCAGCGTCGGGGCCATCGCCACGTTGTCCAGCACGCTCAGGTGAGAGAACAGGTTGAAGGACTGGAACACCATGCCGACGTCGGCACGCACGCGGGCCAGTGCCCGGCCTTCGAGCGGCAGGGGCTCACCGTCGATCTCGATGGTGCCGCCGTCGATCCGCTCGAGGCCGTTGATGGTCCGGCACAGCGTGCTCTTGCCCGATCCGGAGGGGCCGACGATCACGACGACCTCGCGCGGCGCCACGTCCAGGTCGATGCCGCGCAGCGCCTGGAAGTCGCCGAACGACTTGCTCACCTGGTGCAGTCGCACGATGGGGTCGCTCACGGAAATCCTCCTCAAAGCCTTGGTGACGGCGAACCTAACCGATAACGTTCGGCACGAGAATGGATTTGATTCCTGCAGTTTCGAACTAATTCGTCGACCTAACCGAAGGGCGGTGGACCGCCAGTGAGCCGTCACGGCAGAGACGTCCTGGAGCTCGTGCGCACCGGAGCAGCCGCCTCGCGGGCGGACATCGCGCGCATCACCGGCATGTCGCCGTCGACCGCGTCGACCCGGGTGGACGGCCTGATCCGCCGGGGCCTGCTGGTCGAGCACGAGGCCGCGGGTGAGGCGCGGGCCGGCCGCAGGCCGCGGCGCCTCGCGCTCGCCCCCGGCCTGGGCAGCGTCGCGTGCATCGACCTCGGTGTCAGCCGTGCGGTCGTGCATGTCGACGACATCGCGGGCGGCCACCGCGCCGAGCTCGACGCCGACCTGGACGTCGCCACCGGTCCTGAGGCGGTCCTCGAACGGCTCCGCGAACCGCTGGAGGAGCTCCTCGCCGGACGGCCGGCACTCCAGGCCCTCTGCCTGGGCGTGCCCGGGCCGGTCGGCGCGGGCCGGGACCGCGTGGTCGCGCCTGCTCGGATGCCGGGATGGAACGGCTCCGACGTCGCCGGACTGGCGCAGAAGCTGTTCGACGTACCCGTGGTCGTCGAGAACGACGCCAACCTGATCGCGCTCGGCGAGAACGACCGCCGTGCCGAGCCCCACGGCGACCTCGTCGTGGTGACCGTCGACGCCGGCATCGGATGCGGCTTCATCGTCGGCGGACGGCTCTACCGGGGTGCCGACGGGATGGCCGGGGACATCAGCCACACCGTCGTGCCCGGTGGGCCCGACGTGCCGTGCTCGTGCGGCCGATCCGGCTGCCTCGACGTCGTGGCGAGCGGCTCCGCCCTCGTGGCCGAGCTGCGCCGCAGCGGCGGCACCGCTTCCACGCCCGACGAGCTGGTCGCCCTCGCCCACGACGGCGATCCGCTGGCCACCCGCCTGCTGCGCGAGGCCGGGCAGCGCGTCGGCAACGTGCTGGCCACCGTGGTCAGCTTCCTCAACCCGACCGACCTCGTCCTCACCGGGCCGCTCGCGGACGCGCCTGCGTTCCTGTCGGCGGTGCGGTCCAGCGTGTACGACGCCTGCCTGCCCGCCACGACCGCCTCGCTGGAGGTCTCCTCGATCCCCGACACCGCGGCGGCCACCGCGCACGGCGGCCTGGCGCTGGCCGGCGCGGCGGCGTTCGAGCGCGGCGCGATCGCCGACCAGGTCGGCCGATGATCCTCACCGGCCCCGTCCTGCTGGACGCCACCGAGGCCACCGCCGGCGCCGACTGGCTGCGGATCGAGGCCGGCGTGATCGCCGAGCTCGGGCGGGGCCGGCCACCCGGTCCTGTCGTCGACCTCGGCGAGGGCTGGCTGGTGCCCGGCTTCGTCGACATGCACGTGCACGGCGGCGGCGGCGCGTCGTTCCAGACCGACGACCCCGCCGACCCCGACGACGCGGTCGCCTTCCACCGGGCCCACGGCACCACGACCCTGCTGGCCAGCCTCGTCAGCGCGCCCCTCGACGAGCTCGTCGCGGCCGTACGCCGGCTGGCGGACGCGACCGCCGCCGGGCTGATCGCCGGGGTCCATCTCGAGGGGCCCTGGCTCGCCGCGTCCCGGGCGGGCGCGCACGCGCCGGAGGCGCTGACCACGCCTGCGCCCGCCGACGTCCACCGGCTGCTGGAGTCCGGCCCGGTCCGGATGGTCACCCTGGCGCCGGAGCTGCCGGGCGCCGCGGCGGCGATCCGGCTCCTGCGCGCGCACGGCGTGACGGTCGCCGTCGGCCACACCGCCGCCACCTATGACGAGACGCTCGCCGCGGTCGCGGCCGGCGCGACGGTCGGCACCCACCTGTTCAACGCCATGGCGCCCCTGCACCACCGCGCGCCCGGGCCCGCGCTGGCGCTGCTGGAGGACCCCTCCGTCGTCGTGGAGCTCGTGGTCGACGGCGTCCACCTGCACCCGGCGCTCACCCGCTGGGTCCTGGCGACCGCGCCGGGCCGGGTCGCGCTGGTCACCGACGCCATCTCCGCGACCGGATGCTGCGACGGCACCTACCGGCTGGGCAGCCTCGACGTGAGCGTCGTCGACGGCGCGCCGCGCCTGGCCGGCACCGACACGATCGCCGGAAGCGTGCTCACCATGGACGCCGCCGTCCGCAACGCGGTGGCCGGCGGCAGCGCTCTGCGGCTGGTCATCGCCGCCGCGACGGCGACGCCGGCGCGGGCCCTGGGTCTGCACGACCGCGGTTCCCTCACCGTCGGCCACCGGGCCGATCTGGTGCACCTCTCCCCCGAGCTGACTGTCCGGCGCACCTGGGTCGCCGGCGAGGAGGTCTGATGGAAGTCGTCCCGCTCTGCCACGCCGACGAGGTGGGTGCGCTCGCCGCCGACCTGGTCGAGGATCTGGTGCGCCGCACGCCGCGGGCGGTGCTGGGCCTCGCGACCGGGTCGAGCCCGCTGCGGGCCTACCAGGAGCTCATCGCCCGGCACCGGGCCGGCCGCGGGCCGTCGTACGACGAGGTCCGCGCGTTCACGCTCGACGAGTACGTCGGGCTGCCGGCGGGTGACCCGCGCAGCTACCGCGCCACCATCGCCGCGGAGCTCACCGACGACCTCGGCCTGCCCGCCGAGCGGGTGGTCGGGCCCGATGGGGACCCTGCCGGCCTGCCGAGCGCCGGGGAGCGGTTCGAGCGCCAGGTGCGCGATGCCGGGGGCGTGGACCTGCAGTTCCTCGGGATCGGGACCGACGGCCACCTCGCCTTCAACGAGCCCGGCTCCTCTCTCTCGTCGCGGACGCGGGTCAAGACGCTCACCCGGCGCACCCGCGAGGACAACGCGCGCTTCTTCGACAGCGTCGACGAGGTGCCGCGCCATGTCGTGACCCAGGGTCTCGGCACCATCCTGGAAGCCCGGCACCTGCTCCTGCTGGCCACGGGCGAGGCCAAGGCCGAGGCGGTGGCGGCGGCGGTCGAGGGCCCGGTCAGCGCGTCGTGCCCGGCGTCGGTGCTGCAGCTGCACCCCCGGGTGACCGTCATCCTCGACGCGGCAGCCGCGTCCCACCTGCGGGCGCTCGACTACTACCGCGAGGTCTACGAAGGGAAGCCGGCATGGCAGCGACCGGGCGCGTGATCCCCCACGGGAGGCCCCGCGTCGCGATCGCGGGCCTGGGCATCGAGTCCAGCACGTTCTCCCCCGCGCGCACGGAGGCGGCCGCCTTCCACCCGGTGCGCGGGGAGGAGATCCTCCACCGCTACGACACCTTCCTCGGTCCCGGCTCACACCTGCGGGAGGCCGCCGAGTGGCACCCGGCGCTCGTGGGCAAGGCGCTGCCGGGTGGGATCGTCACCGCCGAGGCCTTCGCCGCGCTCACGGACGAGATCATCGACCGCCTCGCGGCGATGCCGCCTGTGGACGGTCTCTGGTACGACATCCACGGCGCGATGACGGTCGAGGGCGTCGAGGACGCCGAGCTGGTCCTGCTCCGCCGCATCCGCGCGGTGGTCGGACCGGAGGTGCTGATCTCGACCACCATGGACCTCCACGGCAACGTGAGCCGGGAGCTCGCCCACCTCACCGACCTCATCACCTGCTTCCGGATGGCGCCACACGAGGACGAGCTGGAGACCAAGGAGCGCGGCGTACGCAACCTCGTCGACCGGCTCCACTCCGGCGCCGGCCGCCCGCTGAAGGCGTGGATCCCCGTGCCCGTGCTGCTGCCCGGCGAGAAGACCTCCACGCGGATCGACCCCGCCAAGCGGGTCTACGCCGAGGTGTACGACGCCGCCGCGCAGCCCGGCGTGCTCGACGCGGCCCTGTGGGTGGGCTACCCGTGGGCCGACGAGGCCCGCAACCGAGCGGTCACCGTGGTCACCGGCGACGACGAGCACGCCGTCGTCGCCCAGGCGGAGCGGATCGCCCGGTCGTTCTGGGAGGCGGCGCCCGACTTCGCCTTCGTCGGCCCGACCGCGACGCTCGCCGAGGCGGTCGAGGCCGCGCTCGGGTCGGCCCGGCGACCGTTCTTCATCAGCGACAGCGGTGACAACCCCACGGCCGGCGGTTCCGGCGACGTCACCTGGACGCTGGCCCGGCTGCTCGCCGACCCGGAGGTCACCGACCCCGCCCGCACGGTCATCTACGCCTCGATCCCAGGCCCGGCGGCGGTCGACGCCGCCGTCGCGGCAGGCGTCGGGTCGACGGTGACGGTCACCGCGGGCGCCGCGGTCGACGCCGTCCACGAGGGTCCGGTGACGTTCACCGGGGTGGTGCACGCCATCCGCCACGGCGACCGCGACGCCGAGACGGAGGTCGTCATCCGTGTCGGCGGCCTCCACGTGATCGTGACCGGGCTGCGCAAGCCGTACCACCTGGAGCGCGACTTCACCGAGCTGGACCTGCGACCGCGCGCCGCGGACATCGTGATCGTGAAGATCGGCTATCTCGAGCCGGAGCTGCACGACATGGCCGCCGACTGGATCCTGGCGCTCACGCCCGGCGGCGTGGACCAGGACATCCTCCGGCTCGGCCATCGCCGCATCCGTCGGCCCATGGTGCCCTTCGACCCGCCCACCTTCGACCCGGACCTGTCGGCGCGGCTGATCCCGGCCTCCACCGACGCTCTCGAGGGTCCCGACGAGTAGAGGCGGAGGCGCGCAGTCCGTCTGGCTGGCCCACGGCCGCGTTGACGGGGCCGCCCGGGCCACTCATCATCGTGAGTGTCAGGGGGTCGTGGCGGCACGATGCCCGAGAGCCGTCGGGAGGTCGCCATGGGAGTGCCCACCCTGGCCAGGCTCGCCGGTGATCGGGGGCGCGCGGTGCTGGCGGGCACGGGTGACGCCGACGAGGTGATCGAGGCCTGCACCGGCGCGCTGCGCCCGCACTCGCTGGCCGTGCACCAGGCCGGCGGCCGGCTCGCGACGTGCCTCACGCACGTGCCACTCCAGGACGTCTCGGTCAACCTGCTGCGCTACGGCGCCGCGGTGACGGTGAGCTCGGGCGACGGGGTGCTCGACGACTACCTCCTCACGCTCCCGATCGCCGGCGCCGCGAGGTTCCGGTACGGCGGCGCGGAGGCCGTCGCCACGCCGGACCGAGGGGTCATCATCGGACCCCACCGCGAGTTCGAGTTCACCTTCGACGAGGCGTGGGACCAAGTCGTCGTCCGGCTCGACCGCGCCCGTGTCGAGTCGGTGGCTGCGACCCTCACGGGCGAGGTCGGCCCGGTCCACTTCGAGGTCGCCCTGGCCGACGGCATCACCGGCGTGGAGGGGCTGCTGGAGTCCGCGGTCAGCCTGGTCGACTCCGCCGCTGCCAGCCGACGCCCGCAACTGCTGTGGCAGCTCGAACAGCTGCTCATCGAGACCCTGCTCCTCTCCCAGCCGAACAACAAGACAGCGCCGGTCGGCGGTGCCGGCGGCCACCCGCTCTCCCCCCGGGTCCGCCAGGCGATGGACGTCATGCTCGACCGGCTCGCTGAGCCGATGACCGTCACAGCCGTGGCGCAGGCCTGCGGGACGACGCCGCGCAGCCTGCAGGCCGCCTTCCGCAAGGAGCTGGGCACCTCGCCGGTGCAATGGCTGCGGGCCCAGCGACTCGAGCGCGCGCATGCCCTGCTGCACAGCGGTGCGCCCGGCCTCTCCGTGACCGACGTGGCGTACTCCTGCGGCTTCTTCCACCTCGGCGAGTTCGGCGCCGCGTTCCGCGCACGCTACGGCGTCACACCCTCCTCGGTGCTCGCCTCGCGTCGCTGAGCCGTCGCGTGCCGTCGCAATTCCGAGTGTCGGGCTGCGGACTTTCGATATCGGTGTGGCTGCCGTCACAGTGATCGTGGAGGCATGCGGATCGCCTTCCTCCAGATCGCCAGTCCCGACGACGAGTCGGTCCACGACCGGCTCGAGCGTGTCAACGGCATGGTGCTCGCTGAGCGTGCCTTGCAGGACACGGACCTCGTGGTCCTGCCGGAGATGTGGACGGCCGGCTACTTCTCCTTCGAGCAGTACGCCGAGCGTGCCGAGCCCTTCGAGGGCCCGACGCTGACCGCGGCCCGCAACTGGGCCAGGGTGCACCGGACCTTCGTCCACCTCGGCAGCTTCGTCGAGACAGACGACGCCGGCCGCCTGCACAACACCTCCGTCGTCCTCGACCCCGACGGCGGCGTCGCGACCCGGTATCGCAAGGTCCACCTGTTCGGCTACGGCTCGCGGGAGTCCGAGCTGCTCACGCCCGGCGACAGCGTCGGGGTCGGCCCTGTCGCCGACCAGCCGACCGGCATCACGACGTGCTACGACCTGCGCTTCCCGGAGCTGTTCCGGACCCTGGTTGACGAGGGCGCCGAGCAATTCGTGGTCTGCGCTGCCTGGCCGGCCGCGCGACTCGAGCACTGGCGGCTGTTCACCTCGGTGCGCGCCGTGGAGCAGCAGGTCAACCTGCTGGCCTGCAATGCCGTCGGCGAGCAGCAGGGGGTCGCCCTCGGTGGCCACAGCCGCGCGGTCGCCCCCACCGGTGAGGTGCTCGTGGAGGCCGGCGCCGACGAGGGATTCACCTACGCCGAACTTGACCCCGGACTCCCGTCCCGGTTCCGCACCGAGTTCCCCGCTCTGGCCGACCGCCGTTGGACGGCCGTTCCCACCCCCACCAAGGAGTACACATGACCGACACTGCGACGCGCCTGCGGCTCGACACCGTCGACGGTGCCGAGGTCGAGATCGCCCCGACCCACCTCGTCGTCGCCGGCTACACCGGCCGCGACCTGGCGGCGGTCCGCCACCACATCGACGAGCTCGCCGCCATCGGTGTGCCCGAGCCGGAGACCATCCCTGCCTTCTACCCCATCGACGTCGACCTGATCACGACCGGCGCGGAGGTCGAGGTCGGCGGCACCGCCACCTCCGGCGAGGTCGAGCCCGTCCTGATCCGTGCGAACGGCACCTACTACCTGACCGTCGGATCGGACCACACCGACCGCGAGATGGAGACCGTGGGAATCCACCTCTCCAAGGCCGCCTGCCCCAAGCCGATCGCGTCGACCGTGATCGAGCTCGGCGACCCGCCGTCCCTGGTCGACTGGGACGAGATCGTCGTCCGGAGCTGGGTCGACGGCGAGCTGTACCAGGAGGGCACGCTGGATGCGATGCGCCCGATCGTCGAGGTCCTCGCCGAGTGGGACCAGATCAACGGCAGCTCCGACGTCGCCCTCGTCCTCTTCGGCGGCACCCGCCCCCTGCTCGACGGCACCTTCCGCTACGGCCGCCACTGGCGCATGCAGCTCCAGGTCCCGGGCCGCGACCCCATCGAACTCTCCTACTCCGTGAACGTGAGGAACCCCTGATGCGCACCAGCACCGACTACCTGAAGTCGCTGTCCGACGGCCGCACCGTCATCGTCGACGGGCAGCCGGTCGACGACGTCGCGAGCCACCCAGCGTTCGCCCCGATCGCCCGCACCGTCGGCGAGCTCTTCGACCTCGCCGCCGACCCGGCCAACGGCATGCAGGTCACCGACGAGGTGACCGGCGCCGCCGTCAACCGCATGTTCGTCGCGCCCCGCAGTGCCGAGGATCTCGCGGCCTGGCGCGCCGCCGCTCAGGTCTGGGCCGATCACACCAACGGCTGGGTGGGCCGCTCCCCCGACCACGTCGGCGCGTTCGTCGCGGCGTTCTCCCAGCACCCCGAGGCCTTCGCCCACGAGGCCCACGCACACAACCTGGCCGAGAACGTGCGGGCCTTCCACCGCCGGCTTCTCGCGGACGACCTCTACGTCTCCTACGCGATCATCCCGCCCCAGGTCTCCCGCGCCACCACCGCGCACGCCTGGGACGGCGACTTCATCCAGGTCGGGGTGAAGGAAGAGCGCGAGGACGGCATCGTCGTCCGCGGTGCCCAGATGCTCGCGACCGGTGGTGCCGTCGCCGACGAGATCCTGGTCTCCTGCATCAAGCCGCTCACGCCCGAGGACGCCGACTTCGCGATCTCGTTCACGGTGCCGGTCGCCACCGCGGGCCTGAAGCTCTACTGCCGCCGGCCCTACGCCACGGGCACGACCAGTGACTTCGACTACCCGCTCTCCTCGCGCTACGACGAGACCGATGCGCTGCTGGTGTTCGACGACGTCTTCATCCCGTGGAAGGACGTGTTTGTCTACAAGGACGTCCCGGGGCTGCGTCGGCAGTTCTTCGACACCGGCGCCCACGTCCTCGGCAACTTCCAGGCGCAGGTCCGGTTCGCCACGAAGCTCCGCTTCCTCGCCGGCATCGCCCGCAAGGTGGCCGCCGTCAACGGCGTCGACAAGTTCCCCGGCGTGGTCGAGAAGCTCGGCGAGCTGGCCAGCCTGGTCTCCGTCGTCGAGTCGGCCCTCCACGCCGCCCAGTTCACCGCGGCCGCCGACGAGCAGGGCCTGTTCCGGCCCGGCGCCCAGTCGCTGTACGCCGCGATGGGCCTGCAGGCCGAGCTGCACCCGCGGGTCATCGGCATCCTTCGGGAGCTGGTCGGCGGTGGCGTGCTCCAGGTGCCGTCGTCGGTCGCCGAGCTGGTCAACGCCGAGACCGAGCAGGACATGGAGCGCTACGTCTCCAGCCCCGGTGTCTCCTCCGTGGATCGGGTCAAGCTCTTCAAGCTCGCCTGGGACGCCATCGGCAGCGAGTTCGCCGGCCGCCACCAGAGCTACGAGCTGTTCTACTCCGGCGCCCCCTTCGTCGTGAAGGGCTACGCCTTCCGCAACTACGACTACGACCGCACCGTCGCCGCCGTCGAGGAGTTCCTCGGGTCCTACGGCGTCAGCGAGCCGGCCGGCCGCGAGGAGGCCGCGCGATGAGCAAGCCCGAGATCGAGTTCACCCCGATCACCGACGTCGAGTACACGCTCTGCCCGGGCGACAACCCGCTCATCAAGGAGCGCATCCTCGCCAGCGATCCCGTGGGCGGTGTCGCCACGCGCATCCTGCGCTACGAGCCGGGCGCCGACTCGACCCCGCTGGGCGTCCAGCGCCACGATTTCTGGGAGGAGGTCTACATCATCGAGGGGTCCTTCCACGACCTCACCCTCGACAAGACCTTCACCGCCGGCGAGTTCGCCTGCCGACCGCCGGGCATGCCGCACGGCCCCTGGCGCACTGACGAGGGCGTCACCACGTACGAAGTGCGCTACCACGCACGCAGCGAGGACTGACGGAGATGAGCGCGATGACCGCACCACTGGTCGACCCCATGGCCATGCGCCAGGCGATGGGTCGCTTCGCCACCGGCGTGGCCGTCATCACGACCGAAGAGGACGGCAGGCCGCACGGGATGACCGTCAACTCCCTCACCTCGGTCTCGCTCGAGCCGCCGCTGCTGCTCGTGTGCTTCAACCACGGCGCCCGCACCGCGGAGGCCGCGGTGTCGTCGGGCAGGTTCGTGGTCAACATCCTCTCCAAGCGCCAGCAGGCGATCGCGTTGCGGTTCGCGGCGCGCGGCGAAGACCACTTCGCCGGTCTCGACCTCGACTACGCAGGGCACCGGGTGCCCGTCGTACCGCAGGCGTTGGCCCACCTGGAGTGCGACGTGGAGCGGGTCGTCGAGGCCGGGGACCACACGATCGTCCTCGGCGCCGTTCTCGGCGCCACCATGCGCGAGGGCGAGCCGCTCGGGTTCTACGGCGGCAAGTTCAGCGACATCCAGCAGCACGGGCACGAGCCCGAGCACTGGTTCTTCTAGACGTCCCTCGGGACGTGTGCCTCGGCCGTTGCGGCAACAACGGCCGAGGCGTGGTCAGCGGACACCCACCCGTCAGGAGAGCATCATGTCCAACTCAACCCTCGATCAACCTAGCAAGGAAGGCGGTCCGGGCCCCCGCCGCACGGAGCGTCGCGGGCACACCAGCCTCCCGGTCATCGCCGCGTCGAGCCTGGCTGGCACCGCCGTGGAGTGGTACGACTTCTTCCTCTACGGGACCGCCGCGGCGCTGGTCTTCCCCGCCCTGTTCTTCCCCGACTCCGACCCGCTGATGGGCACGGTGCTGGCCTTCGCAACCTACGCCGTGGGCTTCGTCGCCCGGCCGGTCGGCGCGGTCGTGCTCGGCCACTACGGCGACCGCCGCGGCCGGCGAGCGACCCTCATCGCGAGCCTGCTGCTGATGGGCGTGGCGACCTTCCTCATCGCCTTGCTCCCGACCTACGGCGCGATCGGGATCCTGGCACCGATCCTGCTGGTGTTCCTGCGCCTCGTCCAGGGGTTCGCGCTCGGTGGCGAGTGGGGCGGAGCGGTGCTCCTGGTCTCCGAGCACGGCGACTCCACCCGGCGCGCGTTCTTCGCCTCGTGGCCCAACGTGGGACCACCGCTGGGCAACCTGATGGCCGCCGGTGTGCTGGCAGTGCTCGGCGCCACGCTTCCCAGCGACGCGTTCGAGTCGTGGGGCTGGCGCATCGCCTTCGCGCTGTCTGCCCTCCTCGTCGTCATCGGGCTCTTCCTGCGGCTCTACGTCACCGAGACCCCGATGTTCGAGCAGGCGCAGAAGGAGGCCGAGCGGGCGCCCAAGGGCCTGCCGGCTGGCGTCGTCGTCACCCAGCACTGGCGCATGGTCCTGCTCGCCGCCGCCACCCGCTTCGGTGAGAACGCCGGCTTCTACATCTACTCGCTGTTCGTGATCACCTATGTCACCAAGATGCTCGAGCTCGACAAGTCCGTGGCGCTGACCGCGGTGATGATCGGGCAGGGTGTCGCGGTGGTCGCGATCCCGCTGATCGCGATGCTGGCCGACCGGATCGGCCGGCGTCCGGTCTATCTGTTCGCCTCGATCGCCACGATCGTGTGGGCCTTCGTCTTCTTCGGCCTGCTGGACACCAAGAACTCGGGCCTGATCATCGTGGCCGTCGCCGGCGGGCTGTTCATCTTCGCCGCGTTCAGCGCGGTGATCGGCGCCTTCTTCGCCGAGCTCTTCCCGACCGAGGTCCGCTACTCCGGTGTCTCCCTGGCCTACAACCTCGCGTCGGTGCTCGCCGGGTCGCTGGCGCCGATCATCGCGATCTGGCTCTACGCGAAGTTCGACACCGGCTTTGCGATCGGCGCCTACCTCGCCGCGATGGGCGTGGTCTCCCTGCTCGCCTCCCTGATCGCGAAGGAGACCCGCGCTACCGACCTCGCCATCGTCGGGAAGGACTGAACGGCGCTCGGCCGGGACCAGACGCTCGGGCACCGCCGTCGGAGACGGCGGTGCCCGAGGCACGTCACGAGGCCCCGTGCCCGGGGATCGGCCGGGCTGCCGCTCAGAGCGGGTCGAGCCCGGTGATCCGCCAGTTGCCGTCGACCTTCCGGGCGGCCACCGCGAGCTGGGCGGCGGAGATCGACGCCTCCTCGTCGGTGGCGCGCTGGGAGGTCTGGTCGAGGAACACGAGCAGTGATGCCGAGGTCTCGGTGAGCTGCTTGACCGCGGCCACCTGCACCTGGGCGGAGAGCACGAGCTGCTGACCCGGCGCCCGCTCCTGGAGCGAGGCGAAGAGGGTGTCGTACTCCTTGCGCGCCTTGCCGCTGAGCACCTGGTCGGCGGCCTGCTGCGTCGTCGCGGGATCGCTGAAGTCGTAGCTGAGCACCCGCACCAGCGCCTGCGACACCTCGGCCTGCACCTCGGCGGTGGCCGTGGCGTCCACGACCGCGAGATTCTCGGCCGACGGCGTGGTGCGCAGATCGCGGGCCTGCCAGAACCCGACGGCGCCGACCGCGACCATCACAGCGGCCGCGATGAGCGGCAGTTGCCGCACGAGGGTACGGCGGGAGAGCGTGATCACGAGACCTCCACCGCCACCTGGTCGAGGCGCTCGAGCAGCCACTCGCCGCCGACGCGCACCAGGTCGGCGCTGAACCGGTTGCGCTTCACGCTCGGCTCGGCGTCGGGGTCGAGTCCGTCGGACACGGTCACCTCGAGGGAGGCGACGACGGTCGCCTTGGCCGCGTCGAGGTCGAGCACGGCAGCGTCGACGACCTGGCCCACCGAGATCTTCTGCTGGTCGGCGAGGAGCTTGCGGTCCTCCTCGGAGATCTGCGTGATCTGGTCGTGCAGCGTGCCGGTGGTGACGGCCGACCAGGCCGCGAGGCCGTCGTCGACCTTGCGGTAGTCGAGGCTGTTCATGGTCTCGATGTTGGCGGTCGCCGCGATCAGCACCGCGTCGCGGGTCTCGGCCATCGCCAGCGAGTCGTCGTGCGCGGCCCGCCACCACACCAGCAGGCCGGCGGCCATCACGAGCGCGGCCGTAGCCGGCAGGAGCACCCCCCGCCAGGGTGCCACGTGCGAGAGCCTGGCCAACAACGACGGGGAGGACGTCGTCCGAGCACCCGAGGCCGGCACATCCGTGGCGTCCGATGCCGCCAGCGCGTCCTTGCCATCGGGCACCTCCGTCACGTCCGAGACCTCCGTCGTCATTCGTCTCCTCCGAGCAGGTCACCGAGCGAGTCGGCGACGTCCAGCCGCGCCGCGGGCTTGGCGGCCGGGACCGCTCCCGGCCCACGGACGCCGACACCCGACGACGGCGGCAGGGTGCAGCCGGCGCGGGTGTTGAGCGGGGCGCCGTCCGAGGTGTCGGTGCCCGGTCGCAGCGGGGTCCCACCGTAGCCGCTCACACAGGGCAGCGGGTCGAAGAACGAGGGAACCAGGCCGAGGTTCGTGCCGCGGGAGCCGGTGATGGCCCACCCGATCGAGATCGCCTCGGGCAGCCGGATCATGGTGTCCTCCACCCCCGCGGAGTGGGTGCCGAACACCTGGGCGGTCGTGACCAGGTTCCCCATCAGGGTCCCGAGCGGCCGGCCGACGTCGTCGATGAGCGCCCCGATCTGCCGCGCGGCGGCCGGCGAGTTCGCGATCAACGCTCGCAGGTCGCCGTCGGAGTCGCGCAGCGTGTCCGCGAGGACGCCGAGGTCGCGGCTGTAGGCGCGGAGGCTGTCCGCGGAGGCCTCCTGCGTGCGCAGCACCGCCTCGGAGTTGCGGATCAGGGAGGCGCTGGTGAGGAAGTTGCGGTCGGCGGCCTGCTGGTAGGACAGCGAGGTCTCGACCAGCCGGCGCAGGTCGCCGGAGCTGCCGCGCGCCAGTTCGTAGGTCTCGTCGATCACCGTGTCGAGCGCGTCGGCGGGCACCGAGGCGGTGAAGTCGCGACCGCTGCGCAGCAGCCGGGCGATGTCGGGCGGCAGGGCGTCGTCGGCCACGGTGAGCCGGTCGCCATCGCCCAGCTCCGAGGAACCGGCGGCGGAGTCGGCGGCGGTGCCAGACGTGCCGGACGCACCTGAGACGCCGGGACTGCGCAGGTCGAGGTACTGCTCACCGATCACGGAGCGGTTGGCGACCGCGGCGGTGACGTCGGCGGGGATCGCCGGCGCGTCCCCGTCGATCCGGATCCGGGCCTGCACTCCGGAGCCGGTCGCCGTCAGCGAGGTCACCTCGCCCACGGGCACGCCGTGGTAGGTCACCTCGCCGTTGACGAACAGGCCTCCGGCGTCCGGAAGGGACACCGAGACCTCATACCCCGCCCCGAAGGAGTCCAGCCCGGCGTACTTCAGGCCGAGGTAGGAGGTGCCGACGAGGCCGAGGGTGACGAACGCGGCGATCTTGACGCGCGTGCTCCTCTTGATCACGGCTGCTCCTCAGGGGTGGGGTCCGTCGCGGCCGGGCTCCCGCTCGGCAGTGGGGTGGGCTCAGCCGTCGAAGAAGAAGGAGATGACGGTGAGGCCGACCCACTGGGGGTGGGCGCCTGGGAGGAAGCGGCCGCATGCGGGGTTCCGGCCGCGACGGACGGCAATAGGCTCGGCGCCGGCACGCTCGAGGATGATGCGCCGGCGACGGGCGAGCTGGTGGGGGGTAGCAGGGCCGGCGGCGCCGTCGCAGCAGTGCCGATCCCTGAGGGAAGGGACCGACGCGCGGCGGCGCCAGCCGACCCGCTACCCACCTGGGGCCACGCGCAGCCCCCTTCCGCGCACCCGGTGGGAAGTGTGCGGAAGTTCGTGGTGACGAAGACGTTCAAGTAGTCACCCTTGATCGCCCCGAGCACCGAGTCGGGGAATGGATAGGTCAGCAGGATCTGCAGCGAGTTGGGCAGGTCCGAGCCGGCCTTGGCGAGCTGGGTCAGGATCGGGTCGAGGGCCTTGAAGTCCGCGACGATGTCGCGCTGGGAGGCGTCGAGCGTCGCGACCGTGACGTCGGACAGCTCCTCCAGCGAGGCGAGCATCCGGGTCAGCTCC
Source organism: Nocardioides sp. (assembly GCF_036405735.1). GTDB lineage: Bacteria > Actinomycetota > Actinomycetes > Propionibacteriales > Nocardioidaceae > Nocardioides. Next base: position 10,729 of record NZ_DASWXC010000087.1, on the reverse strand, counting down.
TCGCGCTGGTCGACCATGACCTGCATGCCGGGGCTGAGCCCGTCCAGCGCGTTGGCGAGCTTGTCCTTGTCCTGCTCCAGGCGCGTCGAGAGCGCTGCGAGGCCGTCGATCGCCGCGGTGATGGAGTCCTTGCGGTCCGCCAGCGTCGTGACGAAGCGCTCCATCTGGCGCAGGAACCCACGGATCTCCTCGGGACGGTCGGTGCTGATCGCCTGCAGCTCACGGGAGATCTCCTGGAACTGCCCGATGCCACCGCCGTTGAGCACCATCGACAGTGCGCCGAGCACCTGCTCGACCTCGGCCGCCGCGGAGGTCCCGTCGAGCGGGATGTGGGCGCCGTCGACCAGCTGGGTGCCGGACGAGGCCGCGGCAGCGGTGCCCGTGCCCGAGGACGGGCGCACCAGGGCGACGTACTTCTCCCCCAGCAGGGCCGTGGTCTGCAGCCGGGCGGTGGTGCCGGCAGGCAGGTCGACGTCACCGTTGACGACCAGGGTCACCCGGGCGCTGTGGCCGTCGTCGTTGAGCTCGATGTCGCTGACCCGGCCGACGGGGACGTTGTCGATCTTGACGCTGGACTGCGGGACCAGGTCCAGGACGTCGCCGAAGTCGGCGGTCAGCGTGATGGGGTGGTCGCCCACGTCGGCGCCACCGGGCAGCGGCGCGTCGTAGACCCAGCCGCTGGTCAGTCCGCACCCGCTGCAGACGAACAGCAGCAGCGCGACGATCGCGGAGCGGCGCAGCCCTCGGCGCATCCCTCGGAACATCACTGGCCCTCTCCGATCCCGGGCAGCAGCACCGGCGGGGCGCTGGGCGAGGTACGGGCGGTGAGACCGTCCGTGGACCACACGGTGAGCTCGTTGAGGTTCCCGCGGCCGTCGACGGTGTTGTAGGTGGGGTTGTACGCCGCCAGGAAGTTCTGCAGCGCCACCGGAATGGTCCGCACCGCCTCGGCGAGGGACTTCTTCTGGTTGACCAGCACCTGCGTGGGGCCGCGCAGCTTCTCCACGCTGGACTTGAGGTTGCTCCGGTTGTCGTCGATGAAGTCGTCGAGCACCGCCAGCGCGTCGCCGAGATTGGCGATCGCGGCACCGAGATCATCGGAGTCCTCGGCGAGGTAGCGGCTCACCTCGGCGAGCTGCCGGTTGGCGGAGGCGACGCCCTCGTCGTGCTCGAGAAGCATGCTGTTGAACTGGTCGAGGTTGCCGACGGTCGCGAAGAAGTCGTCGTCGGAGTTGGCGAGCGCGCCGGTGGCCTTGCCGAACTCGTCGATCATCTGGTTGATGTCGCCACCCTGGCCCTTGAGGTTCGCCGCAGCGGTCTCGAGCAGCCGCGAGAGCGCGCCGTTCTTGTTGGCACCCTCCGGGCCGAGCTGCTCGGCCAGGTCGGTGAGGCTGGAGTAGAGCTCGTCGACCTCGACCGGCACGCCCGTCTCCTCGATCGTGGCGCCGGCCTTCAGGGCGGCGCCCCCGGTGTAGGGCGAGGTGAGCTGCACGAACCGGTCGCTGACCATGGTCGGTGCGACGATCACCGCACCGGTGTCGGCGGCGGCCACGTCGTCGTCGTCGAGCTCCATGCTCACCAGCACGCCGTCGCGCTTCGGCTCGACGGCGGTCACGGTGCCGACCTTGACGCCGAGCACCTGGACGTCGGAGCCGGGGTAGAGACCGACCGCGGAGGCGAACGTGGCCGACACCTCGACCGTCTCGCCCGGCAGTCCGGGCAGGTCGGCACCGGTGGCCAGGCCGGCGCCGGCCACGGCGGTGAGCGCGAGACCGCCGGCCACGGCGACGATCGCGGAACGCTTCGAGAGCAGGCTCATCGGGCACCTCCCGGCTGGCAGTCGCGGACCACGTCGTTCTCGAGCACCGGAGCCACCTGGTCGTCGAAGAGACCGCACAGATAGGCGTCGACCCAGCGGCCGTTCCCGAGCGCGGAGGTCAGCATCCGGTAGTACGGGCCGACCTTGGCCAGCGCGTCGTCGAGGTTGGCCTGGTTGCGCTGCAGGATCGCGGTGACGCGGTCGAGCTTCGCCAGCGCCGGGCGCAGCTGCTTCTCGTTGTCGGCCACCAGCCCCCGCACCTGGGTGCCGAGCCGTGCGGTGCCGCTGAGCATCGCGTTGACCGCCTCACGGCGCCGGGCCAGCTCGGTCAGCAGGGCGTCGCCGTCCTCGATGAGCGCGCCGATCTCCTCGTTGCGCTCGGCGAGCGTGCCGGTGACCTGCTGGGTCTGGGAGAACAGCGAGACCAGCTCCTCGTCGCGGGTCGAGATCGTCCGCGAGAGATCGGTGAGCCCGCTGACCATCGCGCGCACCGAGTCCGGCGTGTTGGCGAAGGCCTCCGACAGCGTGTCGAGGCTCTGCTCCAGCTGGGCGGTGTCGATCTCGTCGACGGTGCTGGCCAGGTCGGACAGCGCCGCGTTGACGTCGTACGGCGTCGTGGTGCGCGTGACCGGGATCGGCGCGTCCAGGGAACCAGTGCCGGCGGGGTCCAGGGCGAGGTACTTCTGGCCCAGGAGCGTCTTCACCCGGATCGCGGCAGCGGTCTGGTCCCCCAGCTCCACGCCCTTGGTGCGGAAGGTGACCTCGACCCGGTCGCCCTCGAGGTCGATGCCGGTGACCTTGCCGACCTTGACGCCGGCGACGCGGACCTCGTTGCCGACCTTGAGCCCGCCCGCCTCGGCGAAGTAGGCACTGCGCTTCGCGCCACCGCCGATGACGGGGAGCGACTCGGCGTAGAACGCGGCCAGGAAGGTGAGCGTGAGAGCCAGCAGGCCGACCACGGCGATGACGACCTTGTTGCGCTCGGCGAAGGAGGTCGGGAAACGGCGGGCCATCAGCGGCACCTCCCCGCGACCGGGTTGGCACCGAGGTCGCCCATATAGCCCTCGGGCAGCGGGATCCGCCCCTCGATCGAACAGAGGTAGAAGTTGAGCCAGGAGCCGTAGCTGCCGAGCCGGCCGATCTTGTCGAGCTTGGTGGGCAGCGTCTTGAGGAAGCTGTCGACCACCTGCTCGGAGTCGGCCAGGTTGGCCGAGACCTCACCCAGCCCGGCGATGGAGTCCTTCAGCGGGGCGCGGCCGTTCTCGAGGAGGCCGGCGACGCTCTCGGTGAGCTCGCCCATCCCGGCGATGCTCTCGCCGATCGTGGCGCGATCCTCGGCCAGGCCGCTGACCAGCTGCTGGAGTGTCACGACGGTGGTGTCGAGCTGGTCGGAGCGGCCGTTGACGACCTGCAGCACCGCGTCCAGGTCGGTGATCAGCCGGCCGATGACGGCGTCGCGGTCGGCGAGCGTCGAGGTCAGCTCGGCCGCGCTGTCCAGGAGGTCCTCCACGGTGGGTCCCTCACCCTGGAAGACGGCGATGATCTGGGCGCTCAGGGCGTTCACGTCCTCGGGGTCGAGCAGCCGGAACAACGGCTGGAAGCCGTTGAACAGCAGGGTCAGGTCGAGCGCGGGACGGGTCTGGTCGACGGCGAAGGTGTGGCCGGCGGGCAGCTTCTCCCCCGGCGTCGCCGGCGGCGTCAGCGCGATGTAGCGCTGGCCGACCAGGTTGCGGAACCGGAGCTCGGCGGTGGTGCCGGCCGCCAGCGGAGCGCTGTCGACGACGGTGAACCGCACCTTCGCGACGTCGCCCGCGGCGGCGTCCTCGGCCACCTCGACCTGCTTGACGGTGCCGACCTTGACGCCCGCCATGCGGACGTCGTCGCCGCTGTGCAGGCTGGTCGCGTCGGTGAACAGCGCGGTGTAGGTCTGCCCGGTCCCGCTGGTGCTGTTGCGGATCGTGCCCGCCAGCGCCAGGGTCGCCAGCACGGTGACGACCGTGAACAGCACGCTCTTGGCCAGGGTGGCCCTCAGGCCGTGGAGGCGGCTCATCGCAGCGTCACCTCCGCTCCGCGCAGGGTCGGGCCGACCAGCAGGCTGGCCCAGTCGGGATAGTCAGTCGGCGCCAGCCCCTCGCTGGCGGCCAGCAGCTCGGCGATGAGCTGGTTCTCCGCCGGTGAGTTGGCCTCGCCCAGGTCGGAGTCGACCTGCGCGAGCCTGCTGCTCGGCGGCGGGGCGATGGCGGCCGGCTCCGCGTCGGTCGGGGTCTCGGCACGACCAGCGGCGTCACCGCCGCTCGCCGCTCGGCCGACCGGCTGAGCACCGGTCTGCCCGGTGACGTAGGGGCACCGCGGCGCCTTGCCCGTCTGGTAGCTCACGGCATCGCGTCCGGCGACGTACTTGCCCCGGGTCGGGACCACGTTGAGCACCACGTGCATGCCCGGCTCGTCGGTGCCCTTGCCGAGGGTCGCGTCCATCTTCGGCACGAAGTCGCGCACCGCGCGCAGGAGGCAGGGGAACTGCCGGGAGTACGGCGCGACCGCCTGCAGCGCCGCGCGGCTCTCCTCGGCGAGTACCTCGATGGTCTGGTCGTTGGCGCGCACCCAGCCCGTGCTGGCGTCGGAGGCGTCGATGACGGTCGCGAAGACCTGGCTGAGCTGGTCGCGCTGGTCGACCATCGTGGCCGCGGTGGTGGTCATGGTGTCCAGGGCGTCGAGGAGGTCCGGCATGGCGTCGGCGTACTGCGTGGCGACACGGCCGAGCGCGCCGAGATCGTCGGCCATCTGCGGGACCAGCGGGTTGAGCTTGGCGAGGTAGGCGTTCCAGGCGGCCATCGAGTCACCGATCGCGGTGCCCTGGCCCCGCAGCATCGCGGCCAGCTCGCCGAGGGTCGCGGTGAGCTTGTCGGGCTGGAGCGCCTGCAGCATCGGCAGCATCTCGTCGAAGAGCTCCTGCAGCTCGACCGCCTCGGCCGAGGAGTCCTGCTGGATCTCCGCACCGGCACGGAGGCCGCCGCTAGAGGCGTTGGTGTCCTCGCTGGTCGAGACCACCAGTGAGACGTAGCGCTCCCCGAACAGGGTCTTGGGCAGCAGCCGGGCGGTGGTGTGGGAGGGCAGTGTCTCGGCGACCTCGGGCTCCAGGGCGAGGGTGAGCCGGGCCCCGGTGGCCGTCGGCTCGATCGCGTCGACGGTGCCGACCGGCACACCGCGCAGCTTCACGTCGGAGCCGGTCTGGATGGCGTTGCCGAGCGTCCCGGCGTTGAGCACCACCGAGGTGCGGTCGACGAACGCCTTGTCGTAGACGAGGACGGCGCCGGCCAGCAGCGCCCCTACCAGCAGCAGGTAGCAGCAGCCGAGCATGGCGTCGACGACCCGGCGACTCACCAGCGTCGTCGGGGCTGAGTTCCGGAGGTCGGTCATCCAGCGATCCTTACCGTCGTGGTGCTCCCCCACATGGCCAGCGAGAGCACCAGGTCGAGCAGGGCGACGGTCACGATGCTGCGGCGCACCGAGCGGCCCACGGCGATGCCGACGCCGGCCGGGCCACCGCTGGCCTGGTAGCCGATGCGGCAGTGGATGAGGATGATCAGCACCGAGAAGACCAGCACCTTGCCGAAAGACAGCAGGATGTCGACCGGCGGCAGGAACAGCCCGAAGTAGTGGTCGTAGGTCCCCGCGCTCTGGCCGCGGAACCACACGGTGACGATCCGGGAGCCGGCGTACGACGTCAGCAGCCCGACGACGTAGAGCGGGATGATCGCGACGAACCCGGCGATGACGCGGGTGGTCACGAGATAGGGCACGGCCGGGACGCCGATGACCCGCAGGGCGTCGATCTCCTCGTTGATCCGCATCGCGCCGAGCTGGGCAGTGAAGCCGGCGCCGACGGTGGCCGACATGGCCAGCGCGGCGACCAGCGGCGCGATCTCGCGGGTGTTGAAGTACGCCGAGATGAAGCCGTTGAGGGTGGCGGTGCCGATCTGGTCGAGGGCGGCGTAGCCCTGCATGCCGACCACGGTGCCGACGAACATGCACATGCCGACCATCACGCCGATGGTGCCGCCGATGACGGCCAGCGCGCCGGAGCCGAAGCTGACCTCGGACAGGATCGCGAGCACGTCCTTCGGGAAGCGCCGCAGCGCGTAGGGAACCGCCGCGAGGACACGCCCGTAGAACCGCAGGTCACGACCGGTCCGCGCCAGCGCGTCCACGGCGTTCTCCGCCGGTCGCGCCAGCAGCTTCGCCGCAGGTCGAGGCGCCGATCCCCGAGGCGACGCGTGGCGAGACCGCCCGGCCACAGGAACCTCCGCAGTCATCACGCCCCCTTTCCGGGAAACAGCTGCAGGTAGAGCGTCGTGATGACGAAGTTGACGAAGAACAGCAGCAGGAACGTCACGACGACCGACTGGTTGACCGAGTCGCCGACGCCCTTCGGACCGGGGCGGGTGTTGAGGCCGCGGTAGGCGGCGACCACGCCGGCCAGGAAGCCGAAGATGGCAGCCTTGAGCTCGCTGACCATGAGGTCGGAGATCTGAGCGAGGGCGGTGAAGCTGGCGAGGTAGGCACCGGGGGTGCCGCCCTGGACGATGACGTTGAAGAAGTAGCCGCCGAGCACGCCGACGACCGACACCAGCCCGTTGAGCAGGATCGCCGCGGCAACACAGGCGATCACGCGCGGCACGACGAGCCGCTGCACCGGATCGACGCCGATCACCTTGAGGGCGTCGATCTCCTCGCGGATGGTCCTCGCTCCGAGGTCGGCGCAGATCGCCGCGCCTCCGGCGCCGGCGATCACGAGTGTCGTGACGATGGGCGCTGCCTGTTGCACCACGGCGAGCACGGACGCCGCGCCGGTGAACGACTGGGCGCCCACCTGCACCGTCAGGCTGCCGAGCTGCAGCGCGATGACCGCGCCGAACGGGATCGCGACCAGCATCGCCGGGATCCAGGAGACGTTGGTGACGAACCAGAACTGCTCGAGCACCTCACGCGCCGCGAACGGCCGCCGGAACGTGGCCCGGACGGTGTCGAGGGCGAGCGCGAAGAGGTTGCCGACCTGGCCGAGCGCGCGGCTGACCGGGTCCGGGCGGGGTACGACGGGCGCTCGGTCAGCCTCCTCGTCGTCGACGTAGAGCGGCGCGGTGCCGGAGCGGACCCGGTGACTGTGCCGCTCGGTGGCGGCGCGGACCATCCCACCGGCGGGCACCAGCTGGCGCGGGAGCACCTCGATGGCGCGCGCGCCGGCGCGGATGGTGGCCACTCCCCCGCCGGGGAAGCCGCCCTCGGGCCCGTCGAGGTCCTCGTTGACGCTGTGGTCGACCTCCTCGCTCATGCCGATCGGGCCGACCGGGTCGCCGCTCATGAACTGCGACACGACGGGGTGGTCGGTGAGGAGGAACTCCTCCCGCGGGCCGAACATCACGAGCCGGCGGCGGTAGAGCATGCCGAGGTTGTCGGGCAGCGTGCGCGCCAGCTCGATGTTGTGGGTGACGACCAGCATGGTGGCGTCGGTGGCGGCGTTGACGTCGAGAAGCAGCTGGGCGAGGTTGGCGGTGCGGACCGGGTCGAGGCCGGAGTCGGGCTCGTCGCACAGGATGATCTCGGGATCGGTGACCAGGGAGCGGGCCAGGCCGGCGCGCTTGCGCATACCGCCGGACATCTCGCCGGGCAGCTTGTGCTCCTGGCCGAGCAGCCCGACCAGGTCGAGCTTGTCGGAGACGATCTGGCGGATCTCCCGCTCGGTCTTGTGGGTGTGCGAGCGCAGGGGGAACGCGACGTTGTCGTAGACGCTCATCGACCCGAACAGCGCACCGTCCTGGAAGAGCACACCGAACCGCTTGCGCAGCTCGAGACGCTGCGACTCCTTGGCCCGGACCATGTCGACGCCGTTGACCTGGCAGACGCCGGCCTCGGGCCGGATCAGGCCCATCAGGGACTTCAGGAAGACCGACTTGCCGGTGCCCGAGGGCCCCAGCAGCGCAGTGATCTCACCCGGAGGCAACGTCAGGGTGACGTCGCTCCAGATGTTCTGCGCCCCGAAGCTCTTGGTGAGGCCTTCGACCTCGACGGTGCCGCCCACGGGCTCTCCCTGGTGTGTGCGAGTGGTTGCTTTAGTGGCACCGGCCAACCCCCCACGGTGGGCCGGTGCCAGAACGAGACGTTAGGTGTGCCTGCTGTCACAAGGGTCTGAGCGCCCCAGATCGCCGCCGTCGTTATCGTTTCGTTATCTTCAGTTGTGGTCGGCCTGACAAGAACCCGTCGTCAAGCCGGTCCGGGCGCTCCGACGCGGGCGACCGGCCACACCCCTCGACCCGACTCTCGTCACAGGGAGCCGTTGCGGGCGACTGCGACGCCGACGTGCCGATTCTTGTCACGACGGTGACAACTCTCTCACCGACACGCCCGCCGTCATACCTGTGTGGTGGCCGGTTCGGGACGCGAGGAGTCCCCTGACCCGGGGACGACGGACGCGAGGGTGCCGGAGTCCTCTTGGAGGGCTCATGAACGAGGGACTTGGTCCGCCACACCAGCGCAGCGGCAGTGACCCGATCGTGCCGTCCGCGGTGCCCGACGAGGTGGTGGCGGGCCTCCGCGGCCTCAGCAAGCAGATCGCCGGGATCATCCTGCGTGGGATCGAGGCCGAGGTGACCGTCTACGCCAGCAGACCGGGGCGACGGCGACATCAATTGATGAAGGCGGCCATCGACGCGGCCGTCGCCCACTTCCTGGAGCTGGCCGCCGGCAAACGGGCGCGGCGACCGGACCTCGCCGAGCTGTTCGGCCGGCTGGGTCGAGGCGAGGCCGAGGACCGTCACCACTTGGACCGGATGCTGGCTGCCTGGCAGGTCGCCACCCGCCAGGCCTGGCGGGAGATCTCCCGCTACTGCACCGAGGTCGAGGCCGGCACGAGGACGCTCTCCGAGCTGGGCGACCTGTTGCACACCTTGATGGACGAGCTGTTCCTCCATGTCGAGGCAGGCTTCTTCGCCGCGAAGCGACCGCACGACGTGCGGGCCCGGCTCGGCCGAGCGCTCCTGCTGGCTCCGGACAGCCCCGCGGTGCCGCAGCTGGCGGCGGCCGCGGACTGGCCCATGCCGAGGCAGGTGATGGTCGCCGTCGTCGAGCGCTCAGCGCGGACGGCAGAGCTCGATCTCGTCCGCTTCGGCCGCGGACTGCTCACCTGGGACGACACGAACCGCACGACCGTCATCGTCGACGCGGCGGCGTACGACGGCATGCGCGACCGGCTGCTCGCCGCCGTGCATCCCGCCCCGATCGCTCTGATGGGTCCAGTCCGGCTGCGTTCGGCACCCGACGCCCACCGCTGGGCGAGGCGGGCGCTGCACCTGCGCCGCACCGGTCAGCTGCCGTCGGCGCCGGTGATCGACTGCACCGAGTGGACCGAGCTGCTGCTGCTGGCAGCCGACCCGGCCCTGCGCGACTTCCTGGTCGCCTCGAGCCTGGCGCCGCTCGCGGTTCTGCAACCGCATAACCGCCACGCCCTCGCCTGGACGCTGCAGCTGTGGCTGACCAGCACCTCCGGCGCCCAGCACATCGCCAAGGAGCTCGGCGTGCACGAGCAGACGGTGCGCTACCGGCAGCGTCGGCTGCGCGACCTCTTCGGCGATCGGCTCGGCGACCCCAAGGAGCGGATGCGGCTGCTGATGGCACTCGGCGCGGCGCTCCCCGAGTGGCAGGACGCCGCCCGCCGTCGCCGCCGGTGATTCTGATGCCTCAGGGCTGGATGTTCATCTGGTCCAGGTGCAGCCAAACCAGGTCGCGGAGGTGACGTTGGCGACCGGATTGGCGCTGCGAGTTTGACCGTCAAGCCGGTGGTCGAACTGGTGCGTGCCAGGCGTGCCAGCGTCTGGCCGTTGACCGTGAACGTGACCGGGCCCTTGGCGGTCCCGGTGACTGCGTTGCTGCCGCTGTTGGTGACGGTGAAGGCGAAGCATGCTCCAACCCAAGGAAAGCGGGGTGCAGCCCGAGTGGGCCGCACCCCGCGGGGTCCTCAGCCGATGGGGCCGGGGATCATGGTGTCAGGGCAGGACGTTGATCTGGCCGGCCAGCGTGTTGAGGTTGTACGAGCCGGAGAAGGTGGCGGTGTTGCCGTTGTTGACCAGGCCCGCGCAGGTGAAGAAGTTGTTGCGGTTGCTGATCGTCAGCGTCGAGCCGGTGCTCAGGACGGTGATCTCCTGGCCGCCCTTGCCGTTGTTCTCCTTGAAGATCGCGTTGACCGAGCCCGTCACGTTGAACGTGCAGACGCCGGCCGGGCCGTTAATAGTGACGAGGACGTTGCTGATGTTGGTGATCGTGCCCGCGATGTTGGTGTCGTTGGCGTTGTTGGTGGCACCACTGACGTAGTTGAGCTGCCAGTTCGGGTTGGTGACGGTGACGGAGGCGGGGTAGCCGTTCCAGTCGCAGGTGTTCCAGCTCGCGGAGGTGATGTTGGCGACCGGGTTGCTGCTGCCGGGGTTGACCGTGCCGCTGACGCTCGAGGTCTGGCAGCTCAGCACCTGACCGTTGGCCGTGAGCGTGGTGACGCCCTTCGCGGTACCGGTGACCGAGTTGCTGCCGCTGTTGGTGACCGTGAAGGCGTTGGCCGGAGCGGCGATCAGGGCGAGGCCGGCGGCGGCGGCGCCTACTGCGGTGAGACGTCCAAGACGCATGAGAGGACTCCTTATCCGAGAGGGGTGGAGAGACGGGTGTTCCCGCCAGAACCAAGGAGGCTCCGATTCGTCGGCGTTGTCGAGTGGGATCGATGAAGAATGTGCCTCGATTGTCATCTGCGTCACAAATCAGCGTCATCGCCAATTGGCAAATTTTGGCAACTCTCTAGTTATGGACCACTCAAGACTCGAGTCGGGTCAGAAGAACGGGGTGCGGCCCTAGTGGGCCGCACCCCGCGGGGTC
>NZ_DASWXC010000086.1:0-44703 GCF_036405735.1 Nocardioides sp. | reverse complement strand
GCGGCCACCAGGGCCAGCAGCAGCCCGGCGCGCCACCCGGCCCGCCAGCGCCGGTCGGCCTCCGGGTCCGCGAAGCCGAGCGCGGCGTGGGCCAGCCACGGAAGCGCGGCGGCGGCGACCACCGGGCCGAGTCGGCCGTCGCCCCAGGCGCCCGCGACCGCGGGCACCAGCGCGTACGAGGCGGCGCCCCACAGCACCAGCCAGCGCGGAGCGCCGTTGATGGAGAGCAGCCGGCCGAGCACCCGCAGCAGCCGCCAGGCGCCCCACAGCGCCAGCGGCAACGCGAGCAGCAGCACGAGCGAGACCGCCAGGCCCGGCTTGCCGCCGAGCACGCTGGCCAGCAGCGTGAGTGGCAGGAGGTACGGCGGCGCGGGCACCTGTGAGCCCTGACCGACCAGGTGGCCGGCCGACACGTGCAGCCGCCACCAGTCGCCCACCCCGGCCGGCGTCCGCGAGAGCCCACCTCCGGCCACCTCGCCCAGGGCGTCGCGGGCGCCGACGAGGAGCATCACGACGGTCACCGCCAGCAGCAGCGCCACCGGGTTGGTGAGGAAGCGCGCGACCACACCGGTGTCCTGCAACAGGGCGTCGGGATCGTCGGGATCGGCCAGCCCGCTGGCCTCCCGGGCGCGGGCGGCGAACGACGCGGGGTCGCGCTCGGCCGCCGCGGCGCGGCGCCGTTCGGCGACGTCGGCGGCCTGGTTCGTCGCGGCCGCCACCACGTCACCGACCAGGTCGAGCCCGTGGCGGTAGGGCAGCCACGGCGGGGCGAGCAGGCGGCGTACGTGCGCGGGGTCGGTGGGACCCGCCGAGTCGAGCTCGCGCCGCTCCCGTCGGGCCTGGTGGATCCGGCGGGGGCTGGCGTAGATGTTGACCAGGGCCGCCAGCTCGTCGAGCGCCTCACCCACGGAGCGGACCAGCAGGAAGCCGACCATCCGCAGCAGCGTCCCGACGAACATGCGGACCAGTTGGAGGGGCAGGGTGCGGGCCCGGGAGTTGACCAGCAGCGTGTAGAGCGCGGCCCGCCGCTCCTGGTAGTGCGTGTGCCGGCCGGTGAGCGACGTGCGGCGGGCCCCGCGGTGAGCGGCCTCGGCGTGGAAGACCACGGCCTGCGGCACGACGATCGTGCGCAGTCCGGCGCGGGCCGCCCGCCACCCCAGATCGATGTCGTTGCCGAAGATGGGGAGCTGCGGGTCGAATCCGCCCAGGCGCTCCAGGGCAGAGCGACGCACCAGCATGCCCGCGGTGTTGACCGCCAGGACCGTGCGGACCCGGTCGTGCTGTCCTTGGTCGTACTCGCCGCGCTCGAGCCCCGTCTCCCGGCGACCCGTGCCCGAGATCGTGACGCCGAGCTCGAGGAGGCGGCGCAGCGACGGCCACTCCCTCAGCTTCGGGCCGAGGATGGCGGCGTCGGGCTCCGCCTCGGCGGCCGCGAGCAGCGCCTCCAAGGCGCCCGGATCGGGGTTGGCGTCGTCGTGGAGCAGCCAGATCCACTCGACCGGCTCGTCGCGCAGCCGGTCCAGACCGGCGTCGACCGCCTCGGGGAACGTGGTGGACCCCTTGAGGGCGAGGACGTCCGCCTCGTCACCGAACCCGGCGCGCAACAGCTCCCGGCTCTCGTCCTTGGATCCGGTGTCGACCGCGACGATGCGGGCGATCGGCGCGCGCTGTGCCCGGACGCCCTCGATCACGGTCGGCAGCCACCGCGCACCGTCGTGGCTGACGAGGAGCAGGGCGACCGAGTCATGCACGATCGGCCACCCTAGCCGCCCGCCGGAAACCGCCCGGGAGCCCTGGGAAGCCCGGGAACCTCTGGAACCCCCTGAAAACGCAGCGACCCGGGCCACGGGGCCCGGGTCTGCTGCTCAGACGGCTGCCTTCTTGAGCTTGCGGCGCTCGCGCTCGGAGAGCCCGCCCCAGATGCCGAACCGCTCGTCGTTCATCAACGCTGACTCGAGGCACTCGGTGCGCACCTCGCAGGTCTGACAGACCTTCTTGGCCTCCCGTGTCGAGCCGCCCTTCTCGGGGAAGAACGCCTCCGGGTCGGTCTGCGCGCACAGCGCCCGCTCTTGCCAGCCACCGTCCTCGGTGTCCGGCTCGAGGAGAAATAGCTCTCGCACGTCACTCGCCCTTTCGACCCTGTGCTGAAACTTCGGAGCATCACGTTGGTGTCGTGCCCATCGGTGGGCGACCCCCGCGGTGAAGGAAAACAACACTATTGGAATTACATGCCTGTCGTACCCACAAGTCAAGCCCGAGATCTGGTACAAGGACCAGATCGTCCTATTTCGTGGGGTTCTGGGCGGTTCTGGCCGGTTCTGGCCGTTCTGCTCAGGCCAGGGTCGGCTCCGGACCGGTCCCCGCGATGCGAGACAGTGGGGGCATGCGCAACATCACGGTGCTCTCCGGTGGCACGGGCGGAGCGAGGTTCATCAGCGGACTGCTGCACGCCATCGCCTCCGGCTCCCTGCCCGGCGTCGCCTCCGATGCGGAGGTGACCGTCATCGCCAACACCGCCGACGACATCTGGATCCACGGCCTGAAGGTCTGTCCGGACCTCGACACGGTGATGTACACCCTCGGCGACGGCCTCGACGAGGAGCGGGGCTGGGGCCGGCGCGACGAGACCTGGAGCGTCAAGACCGAGCTGGCGACGTACGGCGTGGAGCCGACCTGGTTCGGACTGGGCGACCGCGACGTGGCGACCCATCTGGTGCGCACCCAGCTGCTCGAGGCGGGGTATCCGCTCTCGCAGGTCACCGAGGCGCTCTGTCAGCGCTGGACGCCAGGGGTCCGGCTGCTGCCCATGACCGACGACCGGGTGGAGACCCACGTGGCCGTGGCGGACCCGGATCTCGAGCGCTCGCCCAGCGGCCGCCGCGTGATGCACTTCCAGGAGTACTGGATCCGGCTGCGGGCGCAGGTGCCGGCCGAGCGCCTCGTCTTCGTCGGACTGGATGAGGCGACACCCGCACCCGGCGTCGTGGAGGCGATCACGGACGCCGACCTGGTGATCCTCCCGCCGTCCAACCCCGTCGTCTCGGTCGGCACGATCCTCGGCGTCGCGGGTGTCCGTGAGGCGGTGCGGGCGACGGCCGCCCCGGTCGTGGGCGTCTCCCCCATCATCGGCGGCACGCACGTGCGCGGCATGGCCGAGCAGATGCTGAAGGCCATCGGCGTCGAGGTGAGCGCCACGGCGGTCGGCCTGCACTACGGCGCCCGGTCGGCGGGCGGGGTGCTCGACGGCTGGCTCGTCGACAGCGTGGACGCCGCCGGCCTCGCCACGCTCCAGGACGCCGGACTCCGAGCGGCCGCCGTGCCGCTGTGGATGCGCGACCGCGACGCCACGGCCGTCATGGCCGCGGAGGCCGTGCGCCTGGCCGCGGGGTGAGCGCGTGATCACCGTCTGGTCGCCGGACGGCGTGGGCGAGGTGCGCGCCGGCGACGACCTCGCCGCAGTCGTCCTCACCGCCCTGGAGCGCAGCGACCGGCGGCTGGCCGACGGCGAGGTGCTCCTGGTGACGAGCAAGGTCGTCAGCAAGGCCGAGGGCCGGGCGCGCCGTTCGACCCGCGAGGCCGAGCTGCCCGGCGAGACCGAGCGGGTCGTGGCCCGACGCGGCCCGACGCAGATCGTCCGCACGCGGCTCGGGCTGACGATGGCCGCCGCCGGCATCGACGCCTCCAACGTCGCGGCCGGCTGGGTGCTGCTGCTGCCCGAGGACCCTGACGCGTCGGCGCGTCGGCTGCGGACAGCGGTGCGCGACCGGACCGGCGTCAACATCGGCGTCGTCGTCACCGACACCGCCGGTCGGGCATGGCGCGAGGGCCAGACCGACATCGCGATCGGCGCCGCCGGGGTGAGGGTGCTGGAGTCCTTCGCCGGCCGCACCGACGCCTACGGCAACCCGCTGGCCGTCACCGCTCCCGCCGTCGCCGACGAGCTCGCCGCGGCCGCCGAGCTCGGGCAGGGCAAGCTCGGCTCACGCCCGTTCGCCGTCGTCAGCGGTCGCGCCGACCTGGTGCTGCCGCCCGGTGAGGACGGGCCGGGCGCGCGGGCGCTGGTGCGTGCCGAGGGCGCCGACCTGTTCGGGTACGGCGCCCGCGAGGCCGTCGTACGCGCGTTGAGGGGGGACCCCGCGGACCGGGCGCCGTTCGGCTCCGCAGCACCCGCGGAGGAGCTCGCCGAGGCGCTGCTCGAGGTGACCGGGACGCCCGCCGAGTCGGTCGCCGGCGGCCTCCGGGTGGCCGCCGACGGGCCGGCCGTCGCGGCACTGGCCTTCGCCCACGGCTGGGAGGTCGCGGCTTTCCGGGCCGGTCTTGCTGTACTCCGACCCGTCACTCCGTAGACTCTGCGCGACCTGACCCGACCCACACCGAGGATTGCCGACCGTGGCCAAGAAGACCGCTGCCCAGACCTCCCGTCGGGCGGTCATCGACGACATCCGCAAGAAGCAGAAGGGCGCCGAGCGCCGGCGCGGCTTCGCGATCGTGGGCGTGTGCGCCACCATCGCCGTGCTGATCGTCGTCGCCGCCGCCTACCGGCCCGTCAAGGACTGGTGGGACGAGCGGAAGTTCAACGACGTCGACCTGGCGGCCATCGGCGGTCCGGCGTCGGCCTGCGGCGAGATCCAGACCAAGCCGTCCGAGGGTCAGGAGCACGTGCCCACCGGAAGCCAGGTGACGTACCAGTCCTCCCCCGCGGTGACCGGCAACCACTGGAACGAGGCCGGCGTCGCGCCGGTGGCGATGGAGAAGAAGTTCTACAGTGCCGAGGAGCGTCCCGAGCTCGAGGCGCTGGTCCACAACTCCGAGCACGGCTACACGATCGTCTGGTACGACGAGACCGCCGCGGCCGACAGCGCCGAGCTCGCCGAGCTGCGCGCGATCGCCGGCAAGTTCCCCGGTGACTCGAACATGCGCTACAAGATGAAGGTCGTGCCCTGGCTCGAGAGCGACGGCGAGCCGTTCCCCGACGGCCAGCACATCGCCTACACGCACTGGTCGGCCGGCGGCGAGGGCGAGACCGACGCCAGCAAGCAGCTGGCCGTCACGCAGTACTGCAGCGAGGTCTCCGGTGAGGCGCTGAAGTCCTTCATGGAGAAGTACCCCTACCTCGACTCCCCCGAGCCCACCGCGATGTGACGCTCGCCTGCTAGGTGAGGTCGACCAGGCCCTCACGCTGCAGGCCGGCCACCATCTGCTTCACCTGCTGGGCGTGGGCCCGGGTGGTGACCAGCACCGCGTCGGGGGTGTCGACCACCACGATGTCCTCGACTCCCACGACGGCGATGGTGCGGCCGCCGTGCGGCACCACCAGGCCGGTGCTGTCAACGGAGTGCACCAGGCTGTGGTCGCCGAGCACCGTCGGGCCTTCGGAGTCCACCTTCATCGCGGCGTCGAGCAGGGTGGCGAGCGAGTCGAAGTCGCCGATGTCGTCCCACCCGAAGTCGGCCGGCACCACCGCGACCCGGCCGGCCTCGGCGGCTGGCTCGGCGACGGCGTTGTCGATGGCGATCTTGGGCAGCAGCGGCCACAGCTCCCCCATCCGGGCCGGCTCGGCCGCGATCGCCCGCAGCGTCGCCGCGAAGTCGGGGTGCCAGGTCTCGAGCAGCTCCAGCAGCACGCTGGGCCTGACGACGAACATCCCGGCGTTCCAGCGGTAGCCACCGTCGGCGAGGTAGCGCTGCGCCACCTCGGCGCTCGGCTTCTCCACGAACGACTCCAGCACGTATGCGCCGTCGTGGCCTGCCAGCGGCGCGCCGGCCCGGACGTAGCCGTACGCCGTCGAGGCGAACGTCGGGGCGATCCCCAGGGTGACCAGCCAGCCGTCGCGGGCGACGGCCGTGGCAGTGTGCACCGCCTCGGTGAACTTCTTGGCGCGGGTGATGACGTGGTCGGCCGCGAAGGATCCCATGACCGCATCGGGGTCGCGCCGCTCGAGCACCGCGGCGGCCAGACCGATCGCGGCCATCGAGTCACGCGGCGACGGCTCGGCCAGCAGACCGTCGGTCCCGAGGGCGGGGAGCTGCTCGTGCACGGCGTGCTGGTGCGCGGCACCGGTCACCACCACGATCCGGCCCTCGGCCAGCGGGTGGAGCCGGTCGTAGGTCTCCTGCAGCAGCGAACGCCCGTGCCCGGTCAGGTCGCGGAGGAACTTGGGCGCGGTCTGCCGCGACAGCGGCCACAGTCGCGTCCCGGCGCCGCCCGCGGGGATCACCGCCCAGAAGTTGTCGATGCTCAGCTTCCCAGCCATGCGCGGCAGCCTAGGGGACGGGTCCCGACGGCCGCGGCCTAAGGTGAGCCGAGTGACGACCTTCACCACCGTCCTGGCCGGACAGCTGCGCCGGGAGCCCGGTCGCCCGCTCGTGACGTACTACGGCGCCGAGGAGCGCGTCGAGCTCTCGGTCACGACCTACGCCAACTGGGTGGCCAAGGCCAGCTCGCTGCTCGTGGACGAGCTCGGCCTGGAGCGCGGCGACACCCTCGCCGTGGATCTGCCGCCACACTGGCTGGGCTGCGTCTTCCTCGGCGGCGCCTGGAACGCCGGCCTGGTCGTGACCACGGGCGAGGGCGGCGAGAACGCGGACGCCGTCGTCACGGGTCCGGCAGGCCTCGACCGGTGGGCGCCCGCCGCGTCCCGGCGGACCGTGCTCGCCTGCTCGCTACGCCCGCTCGGCGTCCGGTTCGCCGAGCCGCTGCCCGCGGGCGTCCACGACGTCGGCGTGGAGATCTGGTCCCAGCCGGACGCGTTCACCCCGTGGGACCCTGCCGAGCCCGACGATCCGGCGTACGACGCCGGTGGGGTGGTGCTGACCCAGCGCGAGATGTGGGAGGCGGCCGCCGCGGGGCTCTCGCCCGCCAGCGGCGGCCGCCTCCTCTCGGAGGCGAACCCGGCTTCCCCACCGGGGCTCTCCTCCTTCACCGAGCCGCTCGCGACGGGCGGCTCGGTCGTCCTGGTCGTCGACGCCGGTGCTGACCGGCTCGAGGCGATCGCCGCCTCGGAGCGCGTCACGCACCGCTTCCCCGCCTGAGGACCAGCGCTTCGGTTCCGACTCAGCCGGCCAGGTCGTACCCCTCGAACCCGTAGCCCAGCAGCCGCGGGGCGGCCACCGTGCCGTCACCCTTGCCCTGCAGCGCGTAGAGCAGGCCGGAGCCGCGCTCGCGCACCACCAGGTCGGCGGGGCCGCCGAGGCTGAGGTCGCCGACGCCGATCACCCAGTCGTACGGCGCCAGGCCCGACGACACGGGCCGCGGCAGCGCGAAGCCGCTCGGACCGTTGCCCGGGTAGAGCGTGAGGCCCGCTCCGTTGCGCACCATCACGTCCGGGGCGCCGTCGCCGTCCCAGCGGCCGACGCCGATCTGCTGCGTTCCGGCGACCGCGCTGTGCACGGCGTACGGCGTGCCGACGCCGGTGGCCCCGTTGCCCGGGTACAGGCGCACCGCGCCGCCGCCCTGCGCCATCAGGTCGGGCTTCCCGTCGCCGGTCATGTCGCCGACGGCGGCGATCATCGACATCGCGGCCCAGCCGCCGCCGAAGACGCCGGCCCGGCTGAAGCCGCCCCGGCCGTTGCCCAGGTAGAGGACCACGTTGTCGCGCTCGCGGGTGAGCACGTCGCCGTGACCGTCGCGGTTCCAGTCGCCGGCGTTGAGCACCAGGTCGGCGGCGGAGAGGTCGAGGTTCGTCACGACCGGTGCCCCCACGTCGGTGCCGGCCGCACGGGGCAGCACGTCGAGCCGGTTGCCGTAGGTGGCGACCACGTCCGGGAGGCCGTCGCTGGTGACGTCGGCGGCGCCCAGCAACGCGGTCTGCTTGCGCAGCACGGGGTGGGGGCCGATGCCGCGCCCGAAGGCGTTGCGGCCGAGGCCGGGCAGCACGTAGGAGTTGCCGGAGCCCTTGATCCGGACCAGCAGGTCCAGCCGCCCGTCGCGCGTGAAGTCGCCGGGGAGGATCGCGTCCAGCGTCCGCCACGCGGCGCCGGTGAGCTGCGCCCGACGGGGGAACCCGCCGTTGCCGCGTCCCGGGTGCACCCACAGCCGGCCGGCCGCGTCGCGACCGAGCAGGTCCACGGTGCCGTTGCCGTCGACGTCGCCGGCGGACATGAGGTCGTAGCCGCCGAAGATCCTGCTCTTCAGGGTGCGCGCCGTGAACGAGGCGGCGCGGCGCTGCCCGAAGTAGACGACGCCCTTGCCGGTCCGGCGGTCGACGGCGAACACGTCGTTGCGACCGTCCCGGTTCACGTCGCCCAGGGCGGTGATCTGCTTGCGGCCCGCGAAGGAGACCGTCCGCATGCCCTTGCCGAAGCGGCCGCGGCCGTTGCCGGGCCGCACGACGGCCTTGCCGCGCGGGGAGACGACCAGCAGGTCCGCCCGGCGGTCGCCGGTCAGGTCGGCGGACACCACGGCGCGGTTGCTGGCCCGGAAGCCGGCGCTGCTGCGCGCTCCGAAGCCGCTCAGACCCGTCGTCGGCAGGATCACGCCCCGCTTGTCGCTCGCCCGCCGGGCGATGATGTCGGGGTGCGCCGAGCCGACCAGGTTCGTGGTGCGCGGCGCGTAGCTGACCGGGGTCTGGGCGGCGGTCGCGATCCGGCGGATGTCGGGGATCCGGGCGTAGAGGTGCTTGCCGGGGCAGGCGGTCGCCTTCGTGTCGCGGTGGCCCATGATCGAGGAGGCGAAGACCTTCTTGCCGATCCGGACGTTCGTGGCGGCGGCCGAGACACCGCTGATGGAGAGCTTCCACGCCATCAGGGCGCCGAACGCACCGACGACCTCCTGCGGCGGGGCCGCGATGTCGAAGTTGCCGATGGCGGAGCCGGCGAAGGAGTTGCTGTTGTAGCCCTCCGTGTGGGCGCCCACGACCGGGCGGTCCACGCCACCCGCGCGGCCCTCCCAGATCCGGCCGAACCTGTCGATCAGGAAGTTGTAGCCCAGGTCCGACCAGCCCCGGCTCTTGACGTGGTAGGCGTAGATGCTGCGGATGATGCCGGGCACGTCGGCGGGCGTGTAGCTGTTGGCGTTCACCGTGTGGTGGACGAAGCCGCCCTGGATCACGCCCATCGTGGCCGCCCGCTGCTCACGGAGCTTCTCGTTGGCGCCCCACTGCGCGCGGCTGTAGATGACGGGCTTGGTGGCCGCCGTGGCCGCGGCCAGCACGATGCCGTCGCCGCCCTGGGCGTCGTCGGCCTCGTCGTCGGCCTCGTCGAGTGCCGGCTCCGTGGCGGGGGCCTCGGTGGCGGGGGCTTCCGTGGCGGGCGTCTCCGTGGCGGGGGCCTCGGTCGTCGGCGCCTCCACGAGGCCGCCGTCACCGTTCGGGACGGCGTCCGGGACGACGGGGAGCTGGCTGGTGTCGATGTCGGGCGTCTCCACCTTCGTCCCGGTGGGGTTGCCGGGGTCGATCACGGCGAGCTCGAGGTCGGCGGGGATCGCCTCGGGGGCGCCCTGCGCACGCACCTGCACCTGGTCGACGTGCCCGACGAGCGCCTCCTGGGTCCCCGGGCGGTCGTTGCGAGCCTCGTCGCTGCGCGGGTCGGGGCCGTGCTCGTCGTGGTAGTCCAGCTCCTGCCAGTCGCTCCACTCACCATCGGTGCGGGTGCGGACCTCGAAGCTGACCTCACCCTCCTCGACCTCGGACTCCGGAGCCCAAGTCAGGCCGACCGTGCCGAAGCCCTCGACCGCCTGCGGCGTGCTGGTCACGGTCGTCGTGCCGTCCTCGGTGTCCGCGACGGCCTGGATGCGGGCGCTCGCGGCGGCCGGGCGGACGTACGCCGCGGCGGTGGCCCGGCCCGTCTGCGCCGGTACGGCCGGCGTCAGCGCCACCTCCCGGATCTCGGGGTCGACGCTCTCGGCCGGGACCTCCGACGGGCGCCCGGCGACCGCACGGTAGGCGGCAAGGGCAGCGCTGGTCGCGTCAACGCGCTCGCTCGGGGCCTCCCGCACGACGTCCAGGTTCACCACGGAGGCGGCAGGGACGAGCGCGGCGAACACCGCACCCAGCACCAGCAACTGCTGGCACAGGGCGACGAAACGGGACTTCTGGGGATGCATGAAGGGCTCCAGGTGTGCGGGGAAGAGTCACACGAGGGCTCAACTTTCACATCAGTCACAGAACCTTGGGAAGGGTTCGCGAGTAACTACAAACATGTAATTTCTACTCGACACGCCGATGAATCCGAATGAACGGTAAAATTACACGCGTGTAGTTCGGTCGCGGAATCCCCGGTTCACCGGGGATTCCGCGGCTGATGGAACAGGGCGACGTCAGACGTCCGCCCCGAGCTCGGCGTCGGCCTGGTCGAGGCTGCCGGGCTCGTCGTCCGGCTCGTCGTAGTGCAGGTAGCGGATGCCCTCGTCGGTCGGACCGTCGAAGCCGAGCTTGCCCTTCTCCAGCACGATGACGCGGTCGCACATCCGCTGCACGGATGCGGCCGCGTGAGAGACGTAGACCAGGGTCACGCCGCTGCGGCGGATCTCCTGCATCTTCGCCATGCACTTCTTCTTGAACGGCTTGTCCCCCACGGCCAGCACCTCGTCGGCCAGGAAGATGTCGGAGTCGACGTGTACGGCGACCGAGAACCCGAGCCGGGAGTACATGCCGCTGGAGTAGTTGCCGACCGGGGTGTCGAGGAACCGGCCGATGTCGGCGAACTCGACGATGTCGTCGAACTTCCGCGCCGTCTCCTTCTCGCTCATCCCCAAGATGGCGGCGTTGAGGAAGATGTTCTCCTTGCCGGTCAGCTGCGGGTGGAAGCCCGCTCCCGTGGCGATCAGGCCGGCGATGCGTCCGCGGGTGAGCACCGTGCCGGCGTCGGGCCGCATCGTGCCGTTGATCATCTTCAGCAGCGTCGACTTGCCCGAGCCGTTGAGGCCCATCAGGCCGATCGACTCGCCCTGCTCGATCTCGAAGGAGACGTCGTCGACGGCGTGGAAGGTGTCGGACACCTTCTGGCCGCGCAGCTTCGCGACGGTGACCTGCTTGAAGGTCTTGTGGTAGCGCAGGGTGAAGACCTTCGTCGCGTGCTCCACCTTGATCGACGTCGCCATCAGATGCGCTCCGGGATCTTGTTCTCGAACTTGCTGAAGACCAGCTGGCCGATGACGAGGACCACGACGCTCACGCCGAGGGCGATCAGGCCACGGGAGAGCAGGTGGTCCGGCATGACGACCAGCGCCTGGTCGGCCGCATCCACGGCCGGGACCCAGAACGTCTCCTGCATGAGCAGCACCGCGCTCGCGATGGGGTTGGCCAGGTAGAGCTCCTTGACCCAGGTCGCCATCGGGTCGATGAAGCTGAAGCTGTAGAGCATCGGGACGCCGAACCGGACATAGTTGGTCAAGATCCCGACGAAGCTGCCGAAGTCGCGGAAGAACACGTTGGCCGTGCTGAACAGCAGCGCGAGCGCCGTACCCAGCGTCATCGCGATCGCGAGCGCGAGCAGCATCGCCGCCACGCCGGTCACGGTCGGGACCCAGCCCGTCGACAGCAGCACGATGACCAGGATCAGCAGCTGCGGCAGCACGTGGTAGAGCGAGACCAGCATCGCCGCCACCGGGAACATCTCCCGCGGCATCGCCATCTTCACGACCAGCGACTTGTTGCGGACGATCGAACGGGTGCCGGCGCCGAAGGTCTCGGTGAAGAAGTGGACGACGATGATCGCGGAGAAGATGTGGATCGCGAAGTTCGGGATCGAGTCGTGGAGCCGCATGATCTTGCCCATCACGAACCAGTAGATGAAGAACTGGGACGCGGGGTTGATGTAGGACCACAGCAGCCCGAGGAACGAGCCCTCGTAGCGCGCGCTGATCTCACGCTTGACCAGCAACCGCAGCAGGTAGCGGCGCCGGAAGACCTCCAGCAGGCCCTGGTTCGACGAGGGCGGGAGGAGGTCGCCCTCGACGTGCCGTACGCCGGTCTCGGTGCTCGCCGGAAGGCCCTCAGTCATCGCGCTCCCCCGTCCACGGCTCGAACGTCCGCTCCCACGCCTCCGGGGAGGTGATCGCGGGCAGCGCCTCGCGGTAGCGGCGTGCCAGCTCGGGCCACTCGCGGCGGTAGCGCTCGTGGATCGCGAACGTGCGCTTGGCCAGCTCACGGAACCGCTTCTCATCGCGCTGGTAGAGCGCGGCCGAGGTGCCGTCGTTCATCGACACGATCGCGGAGTCGTAGCTGGCCAGCCGGTACCACCGGGCGTCCATGGCGCGGATCTCCGCCTCGGGGTACTCGCGGGAGAGCTCGCGCGGCTTCTTCAGGTGGCGGATCGGGGCGAGTCCCGCCGTCATCAGCTGGGAGAGCCGCCCGGGCACCTCGACGATGTCGCGGCCCTTGCGCGGCGGCTTCTGGCGGCGTACGGGGGCGAAGTCGTCCCGGTCCGCCTTGAGCTGGGCGTCGGTGAACTGCCGGCGGACCTGGTTGACCTCCGCGAGCCGCGTCGGGAGCATCTCGTGCAGCCCCTCCGGCCCTGCCAGCACGTCCTCGAGCGCCATCAGCCGCAGCTCGGCGGTGGAGTACTGCATCGAGACCAGGTGGGCGATCTGGTGGTTGACGCTCTCCCGGATCATCCGCCCGCCCTTGGGGTAGGGCGAGTGGAGCAGCGCGGCGATGAAGCGGTTGCGCAGGTGGAAGTAGGCCTGCCAGTCGACGGCGTCGTTCTTGTCGGTCCACGGCACGTGCCACACGGCCGCGCCCGGGAGGGTCACGGTCGGGTAGCCGTGCGCCTTGGCGCGCAGGCCGTACTCGGAGTCGTCCCACTTGATGAACAGCGGCAGCGAGAGCCCGATCTCGGCGATCACCTCACGTGGGACCAGGCACATGTACCAGCCGTTGAAGTCGACGTCGACACGCTTGTGCAGCCAGCGCGAGGAGCGCAGGTTGCGCGCCGAGAAGTCCCAGTCCGAGAAGGTGTCGAGGGGCGACATCCACCAGAACCGCCACGGCTGGACGATCTCGCCGAAGCTGTGCAGCCGGCTCTTCGCGTAGAGGCTGAACATGTGGCCGCCGACGATCGTGGGCCGCCGGGCCAGGTCGCCGAACGTGATCGCCCGGATGATGCCCTCGGGCTCGCAGACGACGTCGTCGTCCATCATCATCGTGTACGTCGCGGTGCCCTTGCGCAGGGACTCCAGCTGCCCGCGGGCGTAGCCGCCCGAGCCGCCCAGATTGCCCTGCTCGACGACCTGGAGACGCTCGCCGAGGGCCTTCACGGCGGCCGGGAACAGCTCGCTGTCCACGACCTTGTCCGTGCCCTGCTCCATGACGTACACGGTGTCGAGGTAGGGCAGCAGGTCCGGCTCGCCGAGCTGGGCGAGCAGGGCGGCGCAGAAGTCGGGCCGGTTCATCGTCGTGATCGCGATGTCGACCGTGCCGTGCCCCTCCTCGCGCAGGCGGTCGGCCGGGACCTCGGCGGTCCACTCGGCCGACTCGACGACGACGTCACCGTGACCGGCGACGACGTCGTACCAGTACCAGCCCCCGTCGACGAACGGCTTCAGGCTCAGCTCGAAGGTGAACGTCGTCGGCTCGTCGGAGTCGGTGGTGACCGACTCGACCTTCTGCGAGCGGCCGTTGGCCATCGACTTGTTGACGATGACCATGGCGCCGGCCCCACGGACGGTCACGCTGAGCGTGACCGACGAGACGACGGTCCAGCGCCGCCAATAGCTGGCCGGGAACGCGTTGAAGTAGGTGCCGAAGGAGAGCCGGTCACCGGAGTCGACGCGAATCGCGGTGCGCGACAGCAGCTGGTCGGGGTGGACCCGCCGTCCGGTCGAAGTGGACTGCCGGATGGCCGCGTTGTTGAGGTCCTTGGCCGCCCGGTTGCCGCCGATCTCGTACTTGTCGGCGTCGAGGCGGGCCTCCTCGGGGTCGACGTAGAGCGCCAGCACGTCGACGTCGCGGTCGATCGGCATGATCTGCCGCTGCAGCAGCCGACGTACGGCGGTGGTCGATCCGGTCGAGCCCATCAGGCGTCCACTCCCCCGCTCTTCAGCTCGGCCCCGTCGCGGAAGTGCGGGACCAGCTTGTTCTCGAACATCGACAGCGCGGAGGCGATCGCCATGTGCATGTCGAGGTACTTGTAGGTGCCGAGGCGGCCGCCGAAGAGCACCTGCGGCTCCTTGGCGGCGAGGTCGCGGTACTTCAGCAGCTTGGCGCGGTCCTCGGCGGTGTTGATCGGGTAGTACGGCTCGTCGCCTTCCTCGGCGAAGCGGCTGTACTCGCGCACCACGACCGTGCGACCCGGCTTGTAGGTGCGCTCGGGGTGCAGGTGCTTGAACTCCAGCTCACGCGTGAACGGGACGTCCTCGTCGTTGGCGTTCACGACACCGGTGCCCTGGTAGTCGTCGACGTCGAGGATCTCCGACTCCAGGTCGACGGTGCGCCAGGAGAGCCGGCCCTCGCAGTTGCCGAAGTACTCGTCGACCGGGCCGGTGTAGACGATCGGGACGCGGCCCTTGAACTCCTCGGCCACGTCGAAGAAGTCGGTGTCGACCCGCACCTCGATGTTCGGGTGGTCGGCCATCCGCTCCAGCCACGCGGTGTAGCCGTCGGTGGGCAGGCCCTCGTACTTGTCGTTGAAGTAGCGGTTGTCGAAGGTGTAGCGGACCGGGAGGCGCGTGATGATGTCCGCGCTCAGCTCCTTGGGGTCGGTCTGCCACTGCTTGGCGGTGTAGCCCTTGATGAACGCCTCGTAGAGCGGGCGCCCGATCAGGCTGATCGCCTTCTCCTCGAGGTTGGTGGCGTCCTCGGTGCGGATCTCGCTGGACTGCTCGGCGATGAGCGCACGCGCCTCGTCGGGGGTGTGGCTGCGGCCGAAGAACTGGTTGATGAGGCCGAGGTTCATCGGCAGCGAGTAGACCTGGCCCTGGTACTTGCCGAAGACCCGGTGCTGGTAGTTCGTGAACGTCGTGAACCGGTTGACGTACTCCCACACCTTCTCGTTGGAGGTGTGGAAGAGGTGGGTGCCGTACTTGTGCACCTCGATGCCGGTCTCCGGCTCGAACTCCGAGTAGGCGTTGCCGCCGAGGTGGTAGCGGCGCTCCAGCACGAGAACCTTCAGCCCGAGCTCGGTCGCGCAGCGCTCCGCGATGGTCAGACCGAAGAAGCCGGACCCGACGACGAGCAGGTCAGGCATACCGGGGTCGAGATCGGGGGCGAGATCAGGGGTGGACACGATCGGTCAGTCTACGGAGGTGGGCGGAAGGCTCCGCATTCCCCGCGCCGAGCGTAGGGCGTTGATCACGTTGGCTGCCTCACGCCGCCCGCCCCGCAGCGGGCTGAGCAGCACCACCATCGCGGCGATCAGCCACGGCTTGGCCCGGACCAGCCGGTTGGCGCCGTACCGCAGGTGCACGACGAAGAGGTTGCGGTACATGTAGAACCCCTTCCAGCTGCTCAGGTCGTGCTGCTGGCTGAAGTCGAGCTGGCGCACCAGCACCGCGTCGCGGACCGCCCAGATCCGGAACCCCGCGCGACGGGCGCGCAGCGCGTAGTCCACGTCGTCGTAGAAGATGAAGTACGACGCGTCGGGCAGCCCGATCGCCTCGATGACGCGCCGGCGCACCATGAAGCCCTCGAACGCGACGTTCTCCAGCTCGACGCGCTCCGGCATGCTCGCGCGGTCGGCGTACGTCGAGACCACGCTCGCCCGCTTCGGCTTGATCGCCAGCGGGCTCTCCAGGTCGAAGCGGGTCGCGGCGAGCTCGATCAGGCGGCCGCGGGTGTCCTCTCGGACCGACATCAGGCAGTCGGCGTCCTGCGCGAGCAGCGTCGTCAGGCACTCCGGCTCCGGGACGACGTCGTCGTCCATCAGCCAGATCCGGTCGAAGCCCTGGTCGTAGGCCGTCTTCACCCCCAACCGGAAGCCGCCCGCGCCGCCGAGGTTCTCCTCGCTGCGGATCACCTGCAGCCGTATCCCGGTGGTCGAGCCTGTCGAGACCCTCGCCGCCAGCACGTCCGGGGTGCGGTCGGTGCTGGCGTTGTCGACCACGATCACGGCGTCGGCGGGACGCTCCAGCCGCTCCAGCCCGGCGAGCATGCGCTCGAGCAGGTCCGCGCGGTTGTAGGTCACGACGACGATCGCGACGCTCTCCGTCGGCCCGGTCATCGCAGATACCTCTCGTGCCCGGTGAAGTCACCGCGCAGCGCGGCCCACCACGCCCGCGCGCTCAGCAGCAGCCGCCCGGGCCGGGGCCGCGTGAACAGGTAGAACCACAGCGTCTTCGCGACGAACGCCAAGGCGTGCGGCCAGCCGCGGTAGGCGCGCAGGTTGAGCAGGTTGTTGCGGGCCATGCAGTAGTGCTTCAGGTCGCTGGGGCTGTGGTTGTACGTCGTACGGCCCGCCAGCATCGGCGTGCCGAGCTCGCCCACCGACGGGTGCAGGAAGCGCGCGTCGACCACGGTGGCGATCCGGGCGCCCGCCGCCTCGGCCCGCAGCCGGTACTCGTGGTCGTCGCCCCAGATGAAGAACTCCGCGCGCGGCACGCCGATCCGCTCGACGAGTGCGCGGGTCACCAGCACGCCGTTGAACGGGATCACGATGTCGTGGAGCAGTCCGCCGCTCGCCGCGGCGGTGACCGCCGCGACGTCGTGCACCACCCGGGTCCCGCCGGGGAGGCGGATGGGGAAGACCAGTCGGTCGGGGTCGACCTCGTCCACGACGACCGGGCCCCAGAACTCCAGATCCGGCGCCTGCCCACGCGCCCTCAACAGGGTCGGCAGGCAGTCCGTCGCGGGCACGCCGTCGTCGTCCATCAACCACACCAGGTCCGCGCCGCGCTCCATCGCCCACGCCAGACCGGTCGCGAAGCCGCCCGCGCCGCCCGTGTTCGTCGTCAGCGTGCGCGCCACCACCGGCGTGAGGGCGTGCTCGTCGCCCGGGTCGCGGTCCGCGAGGGCGGCCAGCCACTCCCCCGTGCCGTCGGTCGAGGCGTTGTCGACGACCAGCACCTCGCTCAACCCCTCGACGCCGTCGAGACGCTCCAGCAGCCGCTGCAACAGCGGAAGTCGGTTGAAGGTCACCACAACCGCCACCAACTGTTCCACGGCGACCACCCTAGGGGTCACCATGGGAGTGTCAGCATCGAGGACGTGGCAGCCGCCGACCCCGCGCCGTACAGCTTGTCCGTCGACACCCATCCCCGGGACCCCGACGGGCTCCTCGCCATGCCGCCCCCGACCCCGTTCGCACCGGTGCTGCTGCCGACCGCCGAACGGGTCCCGGCCGCGCCTCACCCGCTCGGCAGCCTCGGGGTGGTGACCTTCAACATCCACCGCGGCCGGTCACCGGAGGAGATCCTCGCCGAGGCCCGGCGACTGGCGAGGCGACCGGACGTCGACGTCATCGGCTGGCAGGAGGCGTTCACGCACCGCGCGGCGTTCCCGCCGCTGCTTCGGGACGGCTGGGAGACGGCGTACTTCGACGAGGGCGCGCGGGAGCTGCCGGTGTCCTGGCGCACCGGCGCCCTGGAGTACGTCGACTCCTCGCAGCACCTGATGCACCCCGGCTGGCCCGGACGGAAGCGGATGAAGCCCGCTCGCTACGTCGCCCGGGTGACCCTGCGGCACCGCGCGAGCGGCTTCCTGGTGACCGTCCTCAACACCCATCTGGCGCCCCGCACCGAGGACTGGGAGCGGCCAGGTCACTGGCGCACCACGATGAGCGCCGAGCGGGCCCGCGAGCACCTGGCCCGTCAGGCCGCGATGTGGCGTGCGGTGCCCGGGCGGTACGTCGTCGGCACGGCCGACCTCAACATGGACTTCCGCTCCGAGGCCGCTGTCCGCCCGCCGGGCGGGCCCAGCCGCGCGTGGTCGAACCTCGCAGTGGCCAACTGGGCGGTGCTCGGCGCCGAGCAGGTGCTCTCGACGGTGACCATCCCAGCCACCGGCCGCGACGACCTCGTCTACGACTGCGTGCATGCCTCGGCACGCTCGCTGGCCAACGGCTGGCTGGAGTTCGCCTCCCACGAGGCACTGGTCGGCTACGGCTCGGACCACGCGCCGGTGCTGGTGCGGTTCGCGCTGCGCTGACCGGTCAGCAGGCGGAGGCCAGGTCCTCGGCCTCGTTGGCGGCGTACCCGGACCTCATCGAGCCGATGGAGCCGCCGGTGACCTCGCTGGGCGCGACCGACTCGGCCGACTCGTCCTGCCCAGACGACTCGGACGACTCCTCGCTAGCCTTGGCGTCGGCCTCGTCCGACGCACTCACCTGCTCGCTCTTCGCACCCTTGCGCTGGGTGACCTTCTTGCCCTCGGCGCGGTCGATGGCGCGCTGCACCATCCGGTGCACCTTGCGCAGGTTGGGGTCACTGGTCACGATCGCCGGCGGCACCAGCGAGACCGTGGAGATCTTCTGTCCCTTGGCCTTCAGCGCCAGCCCGATGAACCGGTCCACCTCGCCGGCGGGGATGTTGGTGGAGACCATCGCGGAGCTGGCCGCGGCGATGTCGGAGAAGTGGGTCAGCACGTCCTTGGGGCTGAGCTGGTCCAGCATCGCGGCCATGACGCACTTCTGACGCGCCATGCGCGAGTAGTCGTCGGAGTCGTAGCGGGCGCGGGCGAACCAGAGGGTCTCGAAGCCGTCGAGCTTCTGCACGCCGGGCTCGATGTGGGTGTAGAAGTCGTCGTGCGGCAGACCGACCGGGATCCGGTCACGAACGTTGAGCGTGACCCCGCCGACCGCGTCGACCAGGGTGCGGAAGCCGCGCAGGTCGACCATCGCCCAATAGTTGATCTTCAGGCCGGTGATGCCCTCGACGCCTTCGATGGTCGCCTCGACGCCGGGGTTGTGGTGGCCGCGGAACAGCTGCCGATGGTCGGTGGCCCAGGTGCTGAGCGCGTTGAGGTAGCAGTCGTCGCAGTCCCAGCCCTGCGGGAACTGCTCGGCCATGATCGAGCCCTCGGGGAAGGTGAAGCCCGACATGTTGCGCGGCAGGCCGACCAGCACCGTGCGACCGGTCGAGGCGTCGATGGAGGCGACGG
Source organism: Nocardioides sp. (assembly GCF_036405735.1). Classification (GTDB taxonomy): domain Bacteria; phylum Actinomycetota; class Actinomycetes; order Propionibacteriales; family Nocardioidaceae; genus Nocardioides. The sequence goes on along the minus strand of NZ_DASWXC010000086.1, from coordinate 25,736 downwards.
TGAGGGAGTCAGGGCGCAGGCCGGTGCGGCCGGCCCCGGCGTCGCCGCCGAGCAGGAGCACGTTGAAGCGGCCGTCGTGGGCGCCGACCACCTCGCTGCCCGAGAACATCGACAGCATCATTCCGCGCTGCACGCCGACCACGTGGGAGCCGAACAGCAGCGCGCTGGCGACCGTCAGGCACAGCACGCCGTTGACGCCCAGCACGGCCCGCCGGTGCGGCAGCAGCAGGCTCAGCGGCTGGCCGATCCGCCAGGCGTCGACGAAGAGCAGGGCCCAGCCGACGGCGAGGCCCATGAGTCCGAGGCGCAGCACCTGCAGAGCCGTGGGACTGGAGACCATCCAGAACGCGTAGTCGTGATGGAGCGCCGAGACGACCAGCGACCCCGCGCCGAGCAGCACGAGGCCGAGCCAGACGCGCAGCGCGATCCGGCCGACCCGGGCGTTGCCGGCGACGAGCTGCGCCGAGCCGGGCAGCACCAACGTCATCACCATGAGGGCGATGGCCCGGCGGAAACGGACGCGAGCAGCGCGCTCGGCGGTGCTGATGCGGGTCTCGACCATCGGGATGCTCTCTGCTGCGTTCTGAGGGGAAGATCAGGACTGGCCCCGGAGGACTGTTCGCCAGTATCACCAGTCACAGGCGTCACAGCGCGCAGCGACACGGTAGTTTCGGGCGCATGGCAGATCGTCCCCGCGACCCACGCGACGGCGGACCCGACTTCGACTGGCTCTACGGCAAGCAGAAGGGCGCGGCGGCACAAGGCACCCCCGGCAACGGTGCTCGCAACGGCACCGGCAACAGCGCTGGCCGGGCCAAGCCCGAGGCGACCCGCGTCATGCCGGTGCAGCAGCGGCCCTCCCGCCAGAGCGGCGGGGCCGACTCGCCTCCGCGGCGTCCGGTGCCGCCGACGCCGGCGCCCGCGCCCGGACCGGGCCGCCCGCGAGGTCGTCGCCCGCGCCTGAAGACCGTACGCCGGATCGTGCTGCTCCTCGTCGTGGCCTGGCTCGCCAGCCTGCTCTGGGTCGGCCTCTCCTTCCCCGGGGCGATGACCCGGGTCGACTGGGAGCCCGACGGCGCGCGACCGGCCGACCAGCCCGGCTCGACGTACCTCATCGTCGCGAGCGACTCCCGCAAGGGCCTGTCCAAGGCGGAGCGCAGGAAGCTCCACACGGGCGACGACGTGGGCCAGCGCACGGACACCATCAAGCTGCTGCACACCGGCGACGGCCCGAACCTGATGATGACCATCCCGCGCGACTCCTACGTGCCGATCCCCGGGCGTGGGAGCTCCAAGATCAACGCCGCGTTCGCCTGGGGCGGCCCGAAGCTGCTCGTCCAGACCGTCGAGCAGAACACCGGCATCCGGATCGACGGCTACGTCGAGATCGGCATGGGCGGGCTGGTCAACCTGGTCGACGGCGTCGGCGGGATCACGATCTGCCCGAAGACGAAGATGGTCGACCCGCTGGCGAACCTGCGCGTGAAGAAGGGCTGCCAGCCCGCCGACGGCGTCAAGGCGCTGGCCTACTCCCGCTCCCGGCACGCGCAGAAGTACGGCGACCTCGGGCGTGGGGAGGCGCAGTCGGAGGTGATCGGGCAGATCGGCAAGAAGGCCGTCTCGGTCGGCACCGTGGCCAACCCCTTCAAGCTCAACGGGCTCAAGGACGCCGCCTCGGGCATCAGCGTGGGCGAGGGCATGAGTACGCTGCAGATCGCCCGGTTCGGCTGGGCCTTCAAGTCCGTGGCCGGCGGCTCGGCGCTGACCTGTGGCGTGCCGATCTCGGACATGTACATCCACTGGGACGAGAAGCGGTCGAAGAAGATGTTCGACCTCGTGATCGCCGACCAGACCCAGAACATCCCGGAGGGGCTGTGCACCCCGACCGGCCTACCGAAGAGCGTGACCGGCTGATGCCTGACTACCAGACCCTGTCGTTGGAGGTGGACGCCGACGGCGTCGCGACCCTGACCCTGGACCGGCCCGACGCGCTCAACGCGTTCGACCTCACCATGGCCCGGGAGCTCGCCCAGTTCTTCACCACCGACGCCACGGCCGACGACATCCGGGCCATCGTGGTCACCGGCGCCGGTCGGGCGTTCTGCGCCGGGATGGACCTCTCGGCGCAGGGCAACGTCTTCGGCCTCGACGAGAGCGTCCGCCCCACGCCGACCGAGCTGCGCGCCCACCTCGCCGACCCCTCGCGCCACCCGGAGTACGCCGACGGCGTCCGTGACACCGGCGGCAAGGTGACGCTGGCGATCCACGCGCTGCCCAAGCCGGTCATCGCCGCGATCAACGGCCCCGCGGTCGGGATCGGCGCCACCATGACCCTGGCGATGGACATCCGGATGGCGTCGTCGGCCGCCCGGATCGGTTTCGTCTTCGGGCGGCTGGGGATCGTGCCGGAGGCGTGCTCGAGCTGGTTCCTGCCGCGGATCGTCGGGGTCCAGCAGGCACTCGAGTGGGTCTACTCCGCCGACATCCTCACCGCCGAGCAGGCGCTGGCCGGCCGGTTGCTGCGCAGCGTGCACGAGCCCGACGAGCTGCTGCCCGCCGCACAGGACCTCGCCCGCTCGTTCGTGGTGGACCGGTCGCCGGTCGCGCTCGGCCTGGCCAAGCAGCTGATCCAGCGCAACGGCGCCGTCCCGGATCCGCTCGAGGCCCACGTGGCCGACTCGCTGGCGATGTTCTACACCTCGATCGGGGACGGCAAGGAGGGTGTCGCCGCGTTCCGCGAGAAGCGTGCGCCGCAGTTCACCGGGCGGGCCAGCGAGCTGCCGCAGGTGTTCGCCGACTGAGGAGCGGGTAACGGGCCGACATGGTCTTCCACCCTGATGACGAGCGGCCGATCGAGGTCGAGGGCGTCCCGCCCGAAGAGGGCGTCGACGAGGCCGACGCCGTGGAGCGGCTCGACCTCGAGCCCGAGGAGCAGGAGAACTTCCCCGACGCCGACCAGCGCCGCGTGGAGCTCACCGACCCCGACGCCTGAGGCTCATCCACCCTCGCCGGGCAGCGTGGCGTCGAGCAGCTCGCGCAGCTCCCGGTAGTGCCGCTCGGCCGACGGCTCGTGCCACTCGGAGGTGTCGGCCATCGTGTAGCCGTGCGCGGCGCCGGGGTAGATCTCGTTGCGGTGCGGCACCGCTGCCTGTGTCAGCGCCTGCTCCAGCAGCTCGACCTGCGGCGGCGTCATGGAGCGGTCCTTGTCGGCGTGCCCGAAGACGTACGACGCCGTCGTGCCCGCCACGCTGAGGTGCGGGCTGTCGCTCGCGCCGGTGGCGAGTCCGCCGCCGTGGAACCCGCCCACCGCGCGGACCCGGTCCGGGAACCACCCGGCGGTGCGCACCGCGAGCCGCGCGCCCATGCAGTAGCCGGTGGTGCCGATCGGACCCGCGGTGGCGACACCGGCGAGCGTGGTCATCCAGGCCCGGGCGTCACGACCGGCACGGTCGGGGGTCAGCGAGCGGATCCGGCCCATCACGCCACCGGCGAAGAACGCGTCGCGGTTCGCGCGGATCGTCAGGTCCTGCGTGGGCGCCAGCTGTGCCGCCGTACCGTCGCGATGGAAGACGTTGGGCGCCAACACCGTGTAGCCCCACGACGCGATCCGCCCGACCATCGCCGCGATCTGGGGCCGCAGTCCGATCGCGTCCATGTAGAACAGCACACCGGGGCCGGCTCCGGCGAGATAGGCCTCGGAGGGGCCGTCGTCGGTCTCGATCGTCACGGTGCGCACCGGATCCATGACGCCACGCTAGCGAGCCGGTGGGTCCTCCTCCCGGCCGGCGGCGCCGCCGGCACGCGCGGCCCGCTCCTCGGCCTCGGCGTCGCCGGTGAACAGCCCCGTCGGCGCCGTCGAGCGAGGTCGCCGCTGCCTCCGCGCGCTGCCTTCGACCAGCTCCATGCGCTGGCGCGGCAGCGCGTCGGGCTGGCGCCGTTGCAGCCAGGAGACGAGCTCCTCGCGGACGTGGCAGCGCAGGTCGAACAGCGTGGGTGCGTCCTTCGCCGTGACGAGCACCCGGATCCGGATCAGGCCGCCCACCGCGTCGGTCGTCTGGAGCACCTTGACGCGCCCGTCCCACAGCTCGCAGCGCTCCAGGATCGCGTCGAGCTCGGCGCGCAGGGCGGGCACGTCGACGCGCCAGTCGAGGTCGAGCTCGACCGCACCCAGCAGCTCGGAGGTGTGCCGCGTCCAGTTCTCGAAGGGCGTCTGGGTGAAGTAGGTCGACGGCAGGATCAGCCGGCGGTCGTCCCACAGCCGCACGACGACGTAGGTGAGGGTGATCTCCTCGACCTGCCCCCACTCCCCCTCGACGATCACCGCGTCGTCGATGCGCAGCGCGTCGCTGAAGGTGATCGTGAGCCCTGCGAAGACGTTCGCCAGCGACGACTGCGCGGCCAGGCCCGCGACGATCGAGATGACGCCCGCGGAGGCCAGCACGCTCGCGCCCGCGACACGCACCGCGGGGAAGGTGAACAGGATCGCCCCGATGGCGACCAGCAGCACGGCGGCGACCGTGAGCCGACGCAGCAGCAGCACCTGGGTGCGCAGCCGACGGGCGGTGCGGTTGTCGGGCACGTCGATGCGGTGGCGCCGCAGGCTGATGTCCTCCAGGTAGAGCAGGATCGCGCCGATCAACCACGCCGACGCCGCGATGAGCGCGATCCGGCAGCCGTGCTGCACCACCGACCACCACTCCTCGGCCCCTGCGGGCGTACGCCGGGCGGCGACCGCGGCCGCGCACACGAGCGCGAACACCCGGAACGGCGCACGCACCGCCCTCCTCAGCGTCGCGCCGCGCGACCAGTAGCGGGCGACGACCCAGAAGGCCAGCCTGCCCAGGGCGATCACGAGAACGGCGGTGACCGCGGCCGTCGCGAGGGTGGTGACGAAGTCCATCCAGGTGAAGCTCACGAGGATGCCGGTAGGCCGTCCGGACGCGGAGGAAACCGGGTCGGCCCGCTCGGCGGACGTGATCTCCGTCAGCCCCGGCGCTCGATCGGGCAGGTCATGCACCGCGGTCCGCCGCGTCCCCGGCCGAGCTCGTTGCCGGCCACGGTCACCACCTCGACGCCGTTGCGCCGCAGGAACGCGTTGGTCGCCACGTTGCGCTCGTAGGCGACGACGACTCCCGGCCGGACCGCGAGCACGTTGCAGGCGTCGTCCCACTGCTCGCGCTCCGCCGACAGCAGGTCCTGGCCCGGCGTGAGCACGCGGATCCGGTCCACCCCGAGCGCGTCCGCGATCACCGCGTGCATCGCCTCCGCCGGGTGGGCGGTGATCCGCAGCTCCTTGGCGTTGTCGCCGGGCTCGATCGTGTACGACGGCAGCATCCCGAGGCCGGCGTACTGCGTGAAGGTGTGGTCGTCGACCATCGTCATCACCGTGTCGAGGTGCATGAAGGCGCGCTGGCGCGGCAGCGCGAGAGCCACGACGCGATGGGCGCTGCCGGCGTCGAAGAGACGCAGCGCGAGCCGTTCGACGCCCTGGGCGGTGGTCCGCTCGCTCATGCCGACCAGCACCGTGCCGCCCCCGAGGACGAGGATGTCGCCGCCCTCGGTGGTGCCCGCGCCGGCGCCACCGCTCCAATGGCGCACCCGGCCCGCGAAGAGCGGGTGCCAGCGGTAGATCGCCTCGTAGTGCACCGCCTCGCGCACCCGGGCCGCGCGGCTCATCGCGTTGACGCTGACGCGGTCGTAGATCCACGCCGAGGTGTCGCGGGTGAAGACGTGGTTGGGCAGCGGAGCCACCAGGAAGTCGTCGAGGGCCATGCTGCGTACCAGCACCGAGCCCGGCTCGTCGACGTGCTCGAGCAGCTCACGTTTGGTCAGCCCGCCGATGAGGTGGCCGGCGAGGGCATCCGGGTCCGCCCCGGCGAGGAGGTTGTAGACCGCGTCGAGGGCGATGGGTCCCAGCGTCGCCTCGTCCAGTGCCCGGTCGAGCACGTGCTTGCGCGCCTCCGGGAGCGTGAGCGTCTCGCGGAGCAGCTCGTCGAGCAGCAGCACGTCGGCGCCGAGGTCGCGCAGGGCGGCGGCGAAGGCGTCGTGCTCCTCCTGCGCGCGCTCGAGCCACACCACGTCGTCGAAGAGATACGCGTCCTTGTTGCTCGGCGTGAGCCGGGCCAGCTCCAACCCCGGGCGGTGCAGCAGCACCCGTCGCAGCTCGCCGACCTCGGAGTCCACGCGCAGGGCCGGCGCCGCCTCGGTTGTCGTCGTCACGAGCCTCGGTACCCATCTGTCCCAGCGGCCTCCCTTGCCTCCCTTACATCGTCGGCACCGGATTTCGTCACGGATCTGACAACTTCCCCCGCTGATGGGGATTTCGTCGCCCGTTCTGATGCGGCACGGCGAGGTCACATGCACACTCGAAAGATGAGAGCAGCATCGTCGCGCGTTCGCGCCGCCCTCGGGATCGCCCCGCTCGCCATGATCTCGGCCGCCGCCACCGTGCACCTCGCCCAGACCGGCCCCGCCTCGACCGCGACGGTCGCGACGACTGCTCACACGCCACGACCTTCGGCGTCGTCCCCGTTCGTCCGGCAGCCGCTCGCGCCCGCCAGCGTGGTCGGCGCCGGCCTCGCGGCGAGCGTCGCGCCGACGACCATCGCCACGGTCGCCCAGGTCGCCGCCGTCACGGCCGCCGACATCCCCTACGACGCGCTCGCCGCCTACCAGCGTGCCGCGACCGTCGTCGGCACCGCCGACCCCACCTGCCACCTCGACTGGGCGCTGCTGGCCGGTATCGGGCACGTCGCCTCCGAGCACGGACGCCTGCCGGAGGCTGCGGGCTCCGCTGCCGACACCGACGCGGGCCAGTACGACGGCGACGCCGCCCACGACCGGGCCATCGGGCCGCTGCGGCTGTTGCCGGCGACCTGGGCCGCGATCGGCGTGGACGGTGACGGCGACGGCCAGCGCGATCCGCGGGACGTCGACGACGCCGCCCTCGCGGCGGCCGTCTTCCTGTGCGCCGGCGAGGCGGACCTGGCGCTGCCGGACGCCCAGCGCGCGGCCGTCACGGCGTACGACCCGACGCCCGGCTTCGCCGACGCCGTCCTGGCCGCCGCGGCGGCCTACCGCGTCGTCCCGCCGGTCACGACCATCGCTCCCGCCGCGGTGCTCGTGCGGGGCGTCGCCTTCACGCCGACGACCGGTGCGGGGGCCGCCTCCGCCACCGCGCAGGCCGCGGCCGCCCACCCAGGCAAGAAGCGACGGGGCGACCACACCTCGGCGGCGTCGCTGCAGCCGACAACGCCCACTTCGCCTGCGGGGACCACGCCGCCGGCCGCGAACCCCACGCCGGAGCCCACGAAGGACCCGACGACCGAGCCCACGGCGGAGCCGCCGACCGAGCCCAGTACCGAGCCCAGCACCGAGCCCACACCCCCGCCGCCGACCCCGGACCTCGCGACGAAGGCCGAGCTGGAGACGCTGTGCCGGGACCGGCTGAGCGAGGCGTACGCCGACGCCACTGCGAGCGCACTCTCCGCGGCGACCGAGCGGTGCGTCACCGAGCTCGACGGCCGGACCCTCCCCGAGGCGAGGGACGCCGTCGCCGAGGTCGTCGCGAGGGTCGGGAAGCTCGTCGACGGCCTGGCGCCGGCGGAGCCCTCCCCCTCGGCCGAGGGAACCGGCGAGACGGAGGCCCCCGCGGAGGGCGCCAGCGAGTCGCCCGCCACCAACTGACGCCGCGCGCGCCTACCTCGCCGACACGTTGGAGCTGGGCTTCCGGCTTCCCGCCACCTGGGAACGGGTCCAGTCCGGCGACGTGCCGGTGTTCCGGGCACGCATGGTCGCGCAGAAGACGCACTCGCTCCCGCCCGATGCCGCGAACCACGTGGACCGGGAGGTGGCGCCGATCGCGCACAAGGTCGGTCCGACCCAGCTGATGCGCATCGTCGACGCCGCCCGCGCCCTCTACGATCCGGCCGGGGCCCGGGCGCGCGCCGAGAGAGCTGCCGAGCACCGGGAGGTGCGCATCTACCGCGACCAGCCCATCAACGGCGTGGTCGAGGTCGTCGCCGGCCTCGACTACGCGGACGCGCTCGACCTCGAGGCCGCGCTGCGCTCGCCACCGTCGCGGAGGAGCTGCGAACGGCCGGCGACGAGTCGCCGCTCGACGTACGCCGCTCGAAGGCGCTCGGCGAGCTCGCCCGACGCCAGACCGGCGGCGGGCGTCTGGTCCAGCTCGACGTGCACGTCGCCGCCGGCGACGCCTCAGGACTCGCCGACGTGGAGGGCTCCCCCGCCCTCGCCACGATCGAGCGGGTCCGCGAGTGGTGCACCACCGCCGGCACGAACGTGCGGGTCACGCCGGTCGTCGACCTCAACGACGACCTCCACCGCGACGGCTACCAGCCGAGCCCCCTCCAGCGGGAGCAGGCCGCGCTCCTCGACCGCACCTGCGTCCATCCGTTCTGCACTCGACGGGCCCGCGCCTGCGACCTGGACCACATCGAGCCGTCCCTGGCGGGCGGCCCGACCGCCTCAGCCAACCTCGCGCCGCTGTGCCGCCGTCATCACCGACTCAAGACCTTCGGAGGCTGGAGCTACGAGCGGGTCGGCCGGGGCCGGTACCGCTGGACCAGCCCGGGCGGACGGCGCTACCTGCGTGACCGGCAGGGCACCACCGAGGTAGGCCCGGGCCCGTAACGGTCGTCCAGAAATCCCGGCATTCCGGTCAGCACACCCCGTCGGATCCGTCACTATCCCGACGTGGACGGACTCCTCGAAGGTCTCGGGCTCGGCCTGCTCGGCGGCATGGTGGCGTGGGCCGCTGCCCAGGCTCTGCTGCGGCCACGCATCAGGTGCTCGCTCCACATCAGCAAGCAACCGAACCCGAGCGCACCCTGCGGCTACGCCTACCGCGTCAAGATCAAGAACGCCAGCTTCCTGAGGTCGCTCGCCGACGTACGGCTCCAGGCTCGCGTCTACATGCGCCACCGCAACGAGAGCGGCTCGACGACCGGCCGCAACCTGCGGCTCGGCACGTGGCCATCCGACGTCTTCCGGATCCTGCCCCGAGAGCACGTGATCCTCCGGATCGATCCGGCCGCACTGAGCTCGGAGAGCAACGACCGCCTTCGTGCCTGGGGCTACGACATCGCAGAGCGAGCCGACCGCTCACTGGAGGACTACCTACGGCTTCCGGACGCCTACTTCTCGGTCCAGATGCGGGGCACCGACGGGTGGTCGGGGGCAGCGCACTTCAAGGAGACACCGAGGCTGCGCCTCAGCGACCGCCCGATCCTGGAGGCTCGCTTCGTCGCTCGCCGGAACTGGGTCGACCGCGTCGTCCACCGCCTCAACCAACACCGCTCCGAGGCGTCCAACAAGCTGGAGCGACACGCCCTGCTGCGCCGATCGCATCCGGAGCTGCGCGTGCGGGCAGAGGCAGAGGCAGAGCATTCGGATCACGCCGGACCCGCCGGGTACCGGAACGACATGACCGAGCACGACGACCTGCCCCTGCCCGACTACGACCATCTGCCGACCGGCTCGCTCGAGGTAAGGATCCGCAGCCTCACCGCCGATCAGGTCGGCACCCTGCTCGCCTACGAAGGCGAGCACGCCGCCCGACCACTGGTCCTGCGCATCCTCCAGACCCGGATCGACCAGCTCGAGGCCGGCGCCGAGCCGACCGGCGGGTCGCCGGACGCCGCACGGCCCGAGACCGCGCAGCACGCGGAGACGCCCGGCAAGGCCAGTCCGGAGACCACCGGGCCGCCGATCAACCCGCCCTCGCAGGGCGTCCCCACGAACCCGTCACAGCCACGCGGCTGACTGCCGGCCAGCGCCGATCAGCGCCGATCAGCGCCGCTTGACCTTGACCAGCACCGTCTTCGCCTTCGGCTTGGCCGTGGCGCTGCCGAGGTAGACCAGCTTGAAGCGGTACCGGCCCGGGTAGAACCGCACCGTGCGCAGCGTCGCCTTCCCCTTCTTCAGGGTCGCCTGGCCGATCTTCAGCGTCCCGTAGCATGCGACGACGGTGCCGCGAGCGGGCTTCTTGCGTGCCTTCACGGTGAGCGCGACGGCCGGCTTCTTCTTCCACGACCGGGCCTCAGCCTTCGCCTTCAAGGTCGTGGGACGCTGGCCGGCCCGCGGCGCCGGTACGGCGACGCACGGGTCCACCGCAGTGGTCGCGTCCTCGCCGGTGCCGGGGGTGCCCGTTCCGGGCGTCTCGGGGCCGGGCGTGACGACGGGACCATCGGTCTCCGGACCGGGCGCACGCACCAGAAGCCGCGTGACGACCGGGTCGAGCGGGTCGAGCGGGTCCAGCGCGCAGGTCACCGTGCCGGTCAGCACGGAGAGCATGCTGGTGACCGTGAACGAATCCGGAGCCGTCAGCTCATAGGTCCCGGCTTCCGACGGAATCGGCAACGATGGCAACGACAGTGCGCCGGTGGCCAGCTCGACCTCGGGCCGGTAGGTGGCCTCCTCGAGAGTGAAGACCAGACCTTCGACCGAGCTCAGCAGGGTGGCGCCGGTGACGCCGAGCTCGCCCAGCAGCTCGGACAGCCCGGTCGAGCTGCCGAGGATCGGGTCGAGCGGCGCGGCGCCGATCTCCCTCTCGACCTCGTCGAGCGCGTCCAGCTCGATCGGCAGCGAGAACGGCTCGCTACCCAGCAGCGAGCTCAGCAGCCCGTTCGGCGTACACGTGTAGTCCAGCACCTTCGATACATCTGCAGCGACCGCCGGCGGCGGCGCGGCGACCAGCATTCCCGAGACCAACGCAGCACAAGCGCCCCAGCCCATCAGGCGCGCACGAACAGCCCTCATCTGCTTCCTCCCCTTCCCCGGGCCCCTCAGCACGGGCCCCAGCGGTGCCCCATTCCCCCCAGATTCATGATGTGACCTGCCTCACATCCGTGTCCCGGTTTCGGAAGAATTCGTTGAACGGTCTTCAAACGGCCCGCGATACCGTGGCGAGGTGACGCGCAGCTGGCAGGATCCGGAGTGGGTCGACCTCATGCTCGACGATGGCGACACCTGGGCCGTGGTGGGGCTGTCCAACGACACCAGCCGTACGGCGTACGCCATCGCGCGGCTGCTGCAGAGCCGCGGGAAGCGCATCGTCCCGATCCATCCGGCGGCCGCCGACGGCGAGATGGAGGTGCTGGGCGAACGGGCCTATCCCACGCTGGCCGACGTCCCGTTCGCCATCGACGTCGTCGACGTCTTCCGTCGCTCGGAGGCCGCGGGCGAGTTCGCCGACCAGGCGGTCGCCATCGGCGCCAAGGGCGTGTGGTTCCAGCTCGGGGTCGTGGACGCGGCGGCCTTCGAGCGCACCACACAGGCGGGCGTGCCCATGGTGATGGACGCCTGCCCCGCCATCGAGTGGAGCAGTCGGCGCCACTGAGCGCCGGAGGCACAGGTCAGTCCGGCGGCTCCGGCGGCATCGGGTCCTCCCCCGGCTGCGGGGTCGGCACCGGCGGCGTGTCCGGGAAGGGGTCGGGAATGTCGGGGCCGGGCTCCGGGATGCCGCCCGGGTAGGGGTCGGTCCCGGGCTCGGTCGGCGGGACGGGGGTCGTGGTCATGAAGTACCGGTACCCGCTCGCCGTCGCCACGACCCACTCCAGCGGGCCGCGAAGTCCCGCGGCGGCGAAGACCGCCCCGATCCCCAGAAGCACCACGACGTGCTCGAGGAAGGCGGCCGGTTGCTCGTCCGGCCACACGTCCGGAGTGCGCATCACGACGTGGAGGCTGTAGAGGGTGAGGGTCATCGTCCCGGCTCCGAACAGCACCGCCAGGAACACCCGGCCCGGGAACGGGAGCAACCGGGCCAGCAGGCAACAGACCCCGATCACGGCCACGGCGCTGGCCAGCGTCTGGGCCAGGTCGAACGGCGTCGAGGAGTGCGGCGCCACCACCAGGAGCCACTGCCACGAGCCTCCGACGGGCACGTTGCCGAACATCCCGGTGGCGATCTCGTCGAGCAGGCTGTCGACGTCCTCGAACGGCTGGCCCACCAGCAGCTCCTCGGCGCCGGCCGTGAGCCGGCGCGAGAGCGCCGTCACGGCCGCCGCGACGGCGACGCCGCCCGCGGCGAGCGCGGCCAGCAGCCGCCGGTTGCGCAGGTCGGCACGGCCCAGCGCCATCCCGCCCAGCAGGTAGGCCAGCCACGGCAGGGCCGGGTAGTAGCCGGTGAACAGCAGCTCGGCGGCCAGGCCGCCCGGATCGGCCAGGTCACCGAGGGACGGGCTCGCGAAGTCGCGGGCGGGCAGCTCCGGCTGGACGGCCCACGACACGACCGGTGCCACGACCACCCATGCCACGGTCAGCAGCGCGAGCGCGCGGGCACCCAGCCCGACGAACGGCAGAGCGAGCAGGAACAGCACGCCGTAGTAGGCGAGGATGACGGCCAGCCCGCTGTCGAGCTCGCCCAGCGCCAGCCCCACCAGGGCGACCAGCACGGCGCGGATGGCCAGCGACGCCGTACGACGGCCGCGCGCCCTGCCCCGTACCGGCGTGCGGCCGCCGGTCATCAAGGCGATCGACACCCCGGCCAGAGTCGCGAACAGGGCCGAGGCTCGGCCACCGGCGAGCCACTGCGCCGTGACCAGGTCGCCGCCCGCGGTGCGCTCGTCGAGCACGTGCGTCGCGACCATGCCCAGCAGGGCCAGGCAGCGCGCGACGTCGAGGCCGACCAGGCGGCCCTCGACCCGCTGCCGCAGTCGGCCGGTCAGGAGCCGGCCTCACCGCGCACGACGGCGCCCTTCTGCTGCGCGACGGTCCGCAGCGACGCCTGGAACTCCACGACCCGCTGCTGCAGCTGCGGCGAGGTGGCCGCCAGGATGCGGACCGCCAGCAGCCCGGCGTTGCGGGCGTTCCCGATCGAGACCGTCGCGACCGGGACGCCGGCCGGCATCTGCACGATCGAGAGCAGCGAGTCCATGCCGTCGAGGTACTTCAGCGGCACCGGCACGCCGATCACCGGCAGCGGCGTGACCGCGGCGAGCATCCCGGGCAGGTGCGCCGCTCCCCCGGCACCGGCGATGATCACCGACAGCCCGCGCTCGTGCGCACGCTTGCCGTAGTCGATCATCTCCTCCGGCATCCGGTGCGCCGAGACGACGTCGGCCTCGTAGCCGATGCCGAACTCCTCCAGCGCCTCCGCGGCCGCCTTCATCACCGGCCAGTCGGAGTCGGAGCCCATCACGATGCCGACCACCGCCCGTTGGTCGAGCTTGTCGAGACCCCTGTCGGTCATGCTCACTCGCTCTGGTTGCCGAGGTCGCCGCGGAACCAGGCGGCGGCGTGCCGCGCCCGCTCCAGGCAGTCCTCGAGGTCGTCGCCGTAGGTGTTGACGTGCCCCACCTTGCGGCCGGGCCGCAGCTCCTTGCCGTACAGATGCACCCGCAGGTGCGGGTCGCGGGCCATCGCGTGGGGGAAGCCGTCGTACAGCCGGCCCACATCCGAGTTGGCTCCGCCGAGGATGTTGACCATCACCGACCAGCGGGCGCGGGGCGCCGGCGAGCCGAGCGGCAGGTCCATCACCGCGCGCAGGTGGTTCTCGAACTGCGAGGTGACCGCACCGTCCTGCGTCCAGTGGCCGGTGTTGTGGGGCCGCATGGCGAGCTCGTTGACGAGGATGCGGCCATCGACGGTCTCGAACAGCTCGACGGCCAGCACGCCGGTGACGTCGAGCGCGCCCGCGATGCGCAGGGCGATCGCCTGCGCCTGGCCGGCCAGCTGCTCGGAGATCCCGGGTGCGGGCGCGATCACCTCGTGACAGATGCCGTCGAGCTGGGTGGTCTGCACGACGGGGTACGCCGCGGCCTGGCCGCTCGGCGAGCGCGCCACGATCGCGGACAGCTCACGGGTGAAGTCGACCAGCTCCTCGGCCAGGATCCGCACGCCGGTGCGCTCGGCCACCTCGAACGGCTCCGCGGCGTCGGCGGCCGAGCGGACGACCCAGACGCCCTTGCCGTCGTACCCGCCGCGGGTGGTCTTGAGGACGCACGGGAAGCCGAACGCCTCGACCTCCGCGACGGAGCCCACGATCGCGTTGCGCGGGCACGGTACGCCGAGCTCGGCGAGCCGCTCGCGCATCAGTCCCTTGTCCTGGGCGTGGACGAGCGCGTCGGGGCCGGGCCGCACCGCGAGCCCGGACGCGGCCAGGGCGTGCAGGTGCTCGGTCGGCACGTGCTCGTGGTCGAACGTGACGACGGCGCAGCCGTCGGTGACCTTCTGCAGCGTGGCCAGGTCGCGGTAGTCGCCGACGAGGTGGTCGGGGATGACCTGCGCGGCGGAGACGCCGTCGGCCTCGGCGAGCAGCCGCAGCGGCAGGCCCAGGGCGATCGCCGGCTGCGCCATCATCCGGGCCAGCTGGCCGCCACCGATCACGGCGAGGGTCGGCGCGAGGCCGGGGTTCGTCGCGGACACGCGCAGAGCCTAGCGGCGTCCTGGCCAGCTGCCGCACCGCGTCCGTGGCGCTAGCTGACCCGGGCCGACGCCTTCTCGAACCGCAGGCCCTTGCCGCGGATCGTGGTGATGAGATGCGGCTGCCGGCTGTCGTCGCCGAGCTTGCGCCGGACCCAGCCCAGGTGCACGTCGATCGTCTTCGACGAGGTCCAGAAGCTCGCGTGCCACACGTCGCGCATCAGCTCCTCGCGGCTGACGATCTGGCCCGCGTTGCTCATCAGCTTGTGGACGAGGTCGAACTCCTTGCGCGACAGGGCGATCTCGTCGCCACCTCGCCAGGCACGCCGCGTCTCAGGGTCGAGCCGAATCTCCTGCACCTCGATCACCCGAGAACGATAAGGAGGCGCGGACGGCCCCCGGCAAAGAATTGCACCAACCTGCCATTGACAGGTTGGTGACAGACCGGTGACAGGGTGGTGACAGCGCGCGAGAGCCTCAGTGACGGCGTACGGCGACCGGCTCGACGATCCCGAACCCGCGCACCGGGCGCGCCGGTAGCCGACGGGTCTCGAACTGGTCCTCCGGCAGCACCGCAGCGGTCCGCTCGTCGATGATGATCCGGTTGCGGCGAGCCACCGCGGTGAGCCGGGCGGCCATGTTGACCGGCGGCCCGAAGACGTCACCCAGGCGCATCACGACCGAGCCGGTCGCCAGGCCCAGCCGGACGTCGGGCATCCGGGGGTCCCGACCGATGACGTTGATGATGCCCTCGGCGGTGTCGTAGGCCCGGATCGGGTCGTCGTTGACGAAGAGGACCGAGTCGCCGAGCGACTTGATCACCCGGCCGTGCTGGACCGCGACCACGTCGGCGCAACGGGACTCGAACAGCTCGACGAGGTCACCGATCTTGGCCTCGGTCAGGGTGTTCGACAGCGCGGTGAAGGAGACGATGTCGGCGAACCCGACGGTCACCTGGGTCGTGCCCACGTCGTCGGCCTGCGATGCCTCGAGCCGCGCCAGCGCCGCGGCGAGGTGCCGGCGCCAGGCGTAGACCAGCAGCTCCTCGAAGGTCTTGTTGAACTCCCCGGCCAGCTCTCCGGCCTGGTGCACGATCGCGGCCGCGCCGGCGGCGTCGCCGGTCTCCTCGATGCGGTGGAGCAGTGCGGAGAACTCCCAGTCCGAGAGCCGCGCCATCGTCTGGCCCATGCCGCGGGTGAGGTTCACCGCGAGGTCGAAGTCGATCAGCCCGGTGTCGATGACGTCCATGAGCACCCGCAGCGCCCGGACGTCGTCCTCGGAGTAGACCGCCTCCTCGCCCGCCTCGGGGAAGCCGAGGGCGCGCCACAGCTTCCTGGCCTGCTCGAGGGTGATGCCGGTGCGCTCGGCGACCTCCACCGCGGTGAAGTGCGTCGGTTCGCTCCCCTGGTCGGTCGAGATGGCCACGGCGGCATCATCTCATCCGGCGCTCAGCCCGTGACGGGGCGCACATGCACGACGTCGCCGGCCCCCACCGCGGACTCGCCCTCGGGCGTCCGCACGACCAGCCGGCCGATCGGGTCGATCGCCACCGCGGTCCCCAGCAGCGCGTCGCCGCCAGGCAGCTCCGCGCGGATCTCACGCCCCAGGGTCACGCTGGCGGCGGAGTAGGCCGCGGCGAGGCCGTCGGGGTCGACCTGCCAGTCGCCGTACCGATCCAGGAGACGGCGCAGCAGTCGCGCCAGCAGCGTGCTGCGGTCCACCGGCGCTGCCGAGAGCAGCTCCAGCGAGGTGCCGGTCTCGACCGGGATCTCGCCGGCCCGCTGGGAGGTGTTGAGCCCGATCCCGATCACGGCGGCCGGACCGACCTCGCTGGTCGAGCCTGTCGGCGCCTCGATCCGCTCGACCAGGATCCCGCAGACCTTGCGCTCCCCGTCCGCCGTGTGGACGAGGACGTCGTTGGGCCACTTCACCCCGGCCAGGAAGCCCTCCTCGCGCAGTGTCTCGGCGACCGCCAGGCCCGTCATCAGCGGCAGCCAGGGCCAGCGCTCGGTGGGGACCTCCGCCGGGGGGCGCAGCAGCACCGAGAACGTCAGCGCGCTGCGCGCGGGCGTCTCCCAGGTCCGGTCCAGCCGGCCGCGACCGGCGGTCTGGTGCTCGGTGGCCAGGACCAGTCCCTCGGCCTCGCCGGCGCGTGCCCGCTCGACGACGATCGCATTGGTCGACGCCGTCTCCTGCTCGATCTCCACCCGCAGCGGCACCGGCAAACCGGCCAGCTCCGTGGCGATCCTCACAAAATCCAGCGGGGCTCGCCCGTTCGGCTCCTGGGTCATGGCCACTAGGGTGCCAGTCGTGACTGCGCACAAGGATGAGTCGGCCCCCGAGATCGACCTGCACACGACCGCCGGCAAGCTCGCCGACCTGGAGCGCCGCCTCGACGAGGCGATCCACGTCAGCTCCGCCAAGGCCGTCGAGAAGCAGCACGCCAAGGGCCGCAAGACGGCCCGCGAGCGGATCGAGATGCTCTTCGACGAGGGCTCCTTCGTCGAGATCGACGAGTTGGCCCGGCACCGCTCGACCGCGTTCGGGCTGGAGAAGAACCGCCCCTACGGCGACGGCGTCATCACCGGCTACGGCACGGTCGACGGCCGCCAGGTGTGCGTGTTCTCCCAGGACTTCACGATCTTCGGCGGCTCGCTCGGCGAGGTCTACGGCGAGAAGATCGTCAAGATCATGGACCTGGCCCTCAAGACCGGCTCCCCGATCGTCGGCATCAACGAGGGCGCCGGCGCCCGCATCCAGGAGGGCGTGGTCTCGCTCGGGCTGTACGGCGAGATCTTCCGCCGCAACGTGCGCGCCTCGGGCGTGATCCCGCAGATCTCGCTGATCATGGGCAACTGCGCCGGCGGCCACGTCTACTCCCCCGCGGTCACCGACTTCACCGTCATGGTCGACGGCACCTCGGCGATGTTCATCACCGGGCCCGACGTCATCAAGACCGTCACCGGCGAGGACATCTCGATGGAGGAGCTCGGCGGCGCCCGGGCCCACAACACCAAGTCCGGCGCGGCGCACTACATGGCCTCCGACGAGGAGGACGCCATCGAGTACGTCAAGGCGCTGCTGTCCTACCTGCCGAGCAACAACCTCGACGAGCCGCCGGCGTACGACGAGGTGGCGGACCTGGAGCCGTCCGACGACGACCTGGCGCTGGACACCTTCATCCCCGACTCGCCGAACATGCCCTACGACATGCACGACGTGATCGCGAAGGTGCTCGACGACGGCGAGTTCACCGAGGTGCACCCGCTGTTCGCCCCCAACATCGTGGTCGGCTTCGGGCGCGTCGAGGGCAAGCCCGTCGGCGTCGTGGCCAACCAGCCGATGCAGTTCGCCGGCTGCCTCGACATCGACGCCTCGGAGAAGGCGGCCCGCTTCGTGCGGACCTGTGACGCCTTCAACGTGCCG
This sequence comes from Nocardioides sp., assembly GCF_036405735.1. Lineage (GTDB taxonomy): Bacteria > Actinomycetota > Actinomycetes > Propionibacteriales > Nocardioidaceae > Nocardioides. Next base: position 7,928 of record NZ_DASWXC010000086.1, on the reverse strand, counting down.
GTGCTGACCTTCGTCGACACCCCCGGCTTCCTGCCCGGCTCCGACCAGGAGCACACCGGCATCATCCGCCGTGGCGCGAAGCTGATCTACGCCTACTGCGAGGCGACCGTCCCGCTGGTCACGGTCATCACCCGCAAGGCCTTCGGCGGCGCCTACGACGTCATGGGCTCCAAGCACCTGGGCGGCGACATCAACCTCGCCTGGCCCACCGCGCAGATCGCGGTGATGGGCTCGCAGGGCGCGGCGAACATCATTCACCGGCGTACCCTCCAGGCCGTCGAGGCCGAGGGCGGCGACGTCGAGGCCAAGCGCGCCGAGCTGATCGACGAGTACGAGACCACCCTCTCGAACCCGTACATCGCGGCCGAGCGCGGCTACGTCGACGCGGTCATCCGTCCGCACGAGACCCGCGCCGAGGTCGTCAAGGCACTGCGCCTGCTGAAGACCAAGCGCGACACGCTGCCGCCGAAGAAGCACGGGAACATCCCGCTGTGAGCGCCGAGGCTACGCCCGTGCTGCGGGTCGTCAACCCGGACGCGACGCCGGAGGAGGTCGCCGCGATCGTGGCGGTCCTCTCGGCGCTCGGCGGTGCCGCACCGGCACCGAGGAAGCCGCGTAGCACCTGGGCGAGCCCGGCCCGTCAGCTGCGGGGCCCGCTGCCGCCGTCGTGGCGCGCCAGCGGCCTGCCCCGCTGAAACTGGCCCCTTCCGGCCCGCACCCGGTCCGTCCTAGCGTGGCGGGGTCGGCAGTTCGCCGACCCCGACTTCGGACCGGAGGCATCGATGGCGACTCTCAACCCCTACCTCGGCTTCAAGGACAACGCCCGCGAGGCGCTGGAGTTCTACCACTCGGCGCTCGGCGGCGAGCTGTCGATCATGGCGTTCGGCGACATGGGTGAGGCGATGCCGGCTCCTCCCGGCGAGGAGAACCTCGTCATGCACGGGCAGCTCACCCTCGAGGACGGGCTGGTGCTGATGGCGGCCGACACCCCGAGCGGGATGGAGCACGTTCCGGCGACCAGCGGCGTCACGGTGGCCATGACCGGCGGGCCGGAGGACCTCGACCGGCTGCGCAGCGCCTTCGAGGCACTGTCCCAGGGCGGCACTCCCGGGATGCCGTTGGAGAAGGCGCCCTGGGGCGACTACTTCGGCCAGTTCACCGACCGGTTCGGCATCTCGTGGATGTTCGACATCGGCACCGAGTGAGCTGCCGCTAGGGTCGGCTGACGTGACCCGATCTGTTGACGCCCGCTCCGAGCAGTACGTCGAGGAGTACGCCGCCCTCGACCCGATCGCGGCCACGTCGGTCGGCATCCCCGGTCACGAGCACGAGCTCCCCGACCTCTCCCCCGACGGCTTCGCCGCCCGGGAGGAGCTCACCCGGCGCGCTCACGCCGAGGTGGCCGCGCTGCGCCCGGTCGACGAGCGTGAGCAGATCGCCCAGGACGCCTTCCTGGAGCGGCTGGGCCTCGAGGTGGAGCAGGTGGAGGCCGGCCTGGCGCGCCACGACCTCTCGGTGATCACCGGTGCCTCCCACGAGCTGCGCGAGGTCCTCGACCTGATGGGGACCGAGTCGGCCGAGGACTGGGAGGCCATCGACGCCCGCCTGGCGGGCATCCCTGCGGCGTTGGCCGACTACCGCCGCACCCTGCTCGAGGAGGCCGGGTCCGGGCGCGTCGCGGCCCGGCGCCAGTACGTCGAGCACGCGGCCCAGATCAAGGGCTGGACCGGCCAGCAGGGAGCCGGCGGCAACTACTTCCTGACCTTCGCCGGGCAGGCGCCTGAGCCGGTGCGCGAGCGGGTCCTCGCCCGGGCGGAGCGGGCCAGCGCGGCGTACGCCGACTTCGCGGCCTTCCTCGAGGCCGACCTGGCGCCGCGCGGCCGGGAGGCCGACGGCGTCGGCCGTGAGCACTACGCGCTGGCCTCGCGCCGCTTCCTGGGGGCGACGGTCGACCTCGAGGAGACCTACGCCTGGGGCTGGGAGGAGCTGGCCCGGATCGAGGGCGACCTGGCGGCGACCGCCCAGCGGATCGCGCCCGGGGGCACCGTCGCCGACGCCGTCGCCGCCCTCGACGCCGACCCCGCCCGCGACTGCGGCAGTCGGGAGGCGTTCGCCGAGTGGATGCAGGCCAAGGCCGACGACATCCTCACCACCTTCCACGGCGTGCACTTCGACATCGCCGAGCCGATCCGGGAGATCGCCTGCAAGGTGGCGCCGGTCAACGACGGCGGGGCGTGGTACACGCCGCCCTCCGAGGACTTCTCCCGGCCCGGCACGATGTGGTTCTCGTTCACCGACGACCACAAGATCTTCTCGACCTGGCGCGAGACGACGACCGTCTTCCACGAGGGCGTGCCCGGCCACCACCTGCAGTGCGCCCAGGCGGTCCACCGCGCCGACCGGCTCAACCGCTGGCAGCGGCTGTTCTGCTGGGTCAGCGGGCACGGCGAGGGCTGGGCGTTGTACGCCGAGCGGCTGATGGACGAGCTCGGCTACTTCGCGGACGCCGGCGACCGGCTGGGCTTCCTCGACATGCAGGGCTTCCGGGCGGCCCGGGTGATCGTGGACATCGGCGTCCACCTCGGGCTCACCATTCCGAAGGACAACCCGTTCGGCTGGCGCCCGGGCGAGGTCTGGGACGCCGAGAAGGTGCTGGAGTTCATGCTCGCGCACAGCCGGATGGACCCGGGCTCGGTGCGCTTCGAGGTGAACCGCTACCTCGGGTGGCCGGGCCAGGCACCGTCGTACAAGGTCGGCGAGAAGATCTGGCTCGACGCTCGCGCCGCCGCCGCGGCCCGGCATGCGCGCGAGGGCCGAGCTTTCGACCTCAAGGCGTTCCACACCGCCGCGCTCGACCTCGGCTCGCTGGGCCTGGACCCGCTCCAGGCGGCGCTGGCCCGGCTGTGACGCCGCGGTGAGCATCCGGCTGAGCCGCGAGGACGCCCGGCGGATCGCGGTCCGGGCGCAGCTCCTCGACGCGGAGCGACCGTTGTCCCTCGTGGAGGTGGTCGACCAGCTGACGCTGGTCCAGATCGACCCGACCACCGCGATCGTGCGCAGTCCCGACCTGGTGCTGTGGTCACGGCTGGGGCCGGCGTACGAGCCGTCCGACCTGGTCTTCGCGCTGGAGACCGAGCGGTCGCTGGTGGAGCACGTGACGTTCATCCGCACCATGGACGACATCGGCATCCATCTGTCGGTCGCCGACGAGTGGCTCCACCCCTCGACGCTCTCCTGGGTCGCGGCCAATCCGCGGTTCCGGCAGCGGCTGCTCGACCAGCTCCGCAGCGACGGGCCGGTGCCAGCGACGGCGCTCCCCAACGACCCGGAGCTGCCGTACGCCTCCACCGGCTGGAACGACGACAAGAATGCCGGCCGCATGCTCGACGTGCTGTGCCTGCGCGGGGAGGTCGCGGTCGCCGGGCGGCAGGGTCGCACCCGGCTGTGGGACCTCGCCGAGCGGATCTACCCCGAGGACCTCTACCGACCCGAGCCCGAGGAGGCGCGGCGGTTGCGGGACGAGCGTCGCCTGGCGTCGCTCGGCATCGCGCGCGCCAAGCCGCTGCGCTCCCCCGGCGAGCCGTCGCCCCTCGGCGACCTCGGACTCGAGGCCGTGGTCGACGGCGTGGCCGGCACCTGGCGCATCGACCCCGACGCGTACGCCGCGCTGGAGGACCCGTTCGACGGGCGGTGCGCGCTGCTCTCGCCGTTCGACCGGCTGGTCTACGACCGCGACCGGGCCCTGGACCTGTTCGACTTCGAGTACGTGCTGGAGATGTACAAGCCCGCCGCCCAGCGCCGCTGGGGCTACTTCGCGCTGCCCATCCTGGTCGGCGACCGGCTCGTGGGGAAGCTCGACGCGAAGGCCGACCGCAAGGCGGGTCTGCTGCGGGTGTTCGCGGTCCACCAGGACGGCCCGTGGACGCCGGAGGTCGGCAACGCCGTCGAGGCGGAGATCGAGGCGCTCGCGGCCTGGCTGGGGCTGGCCGTCGGCCGCTGACCACGCGCGCCGGGACCAGAAGACCGCAAAGTCCTGCGCCGGAGCGTGTCACAGCGCTACGGTCCCTCCATCGCAGTCGGTCGCACCTGGGCGACCCGGATGAGAAGGAACAACGGGATGCATCTGGGTCGCGCGCTCGTCGCTGCCGTCCTCGCCCTCACCACCGGCGTCACCACGGTCCTCGCCACCAGCCCCGCCGCCGTCGCCGCGGGTGGCAGCGCGCCGGTGACCGTGGCCGACCGGCTCGAGGGCCGGGCCGGCTCCCTCCTCGAGGTGGAGCCGCTGGGCAACGACTCCGACGCCGACGGTGACGCGTTGGCGCTGTGCCGGCTCGGCACGGTGCCCCCGGGCATGATGGCGGAGATCATCGAGGACACCGTGATCGTGATCGCGTCGCAGCCCGGCACGTACACCCTCGACTACTACGCCTGCGACTTCGAGCAGCTCACGCGCGGCACGATCACGGTCGTCGTCACGCCGGCCGTGGTCATCAGCCTGCGGATCCGCAAGCTCCCTCAGCCCGGACAGCTCCGGGTGGTCAACCGCAGCGCCTTCCAGGTGTCCTTCGCCTGGGGCTCGGTCAAGGAGGACAAGGCCGACGGCTCCCGCTGGATCCGGCCGGGTCGCGCCGTCGTCATCAAGGTCAGGCGGCCCTCGATCGTCTGGGCCGCCGCCAACCTCCGCCAGGACGTGTTCAAGGTCGGCGCCGTGCGCGGGATCCGGCTGCCGAAGGGCACCAAGGCGCTGGCACCGGGCGCACCCAAGCCCGGCATGGAGGGCGCCTTCGCCGGCCGCGCGATGGACGGGTGGAAGTGATCGTGATGACCAAGGCTCGCGCGGCGCTGGCCGCCGGTTTCGCCGTTGCCATGCTCGCGCCCTCCGGTGCGGCCGTCGCCGGGTCCGACGTCGTGCGTGACAAGACCGGCGACGTCTCGGTCGTCAGCCTCCTCTCGGAGTCGGACGAGGTCGCGCAGGCACACGCCCGCCGCCGGGGCGACATCACCAGCGTGCGCACCGCCTACGCGCGCGGCACGATCACCCTCACCACGCGGATGCGGGAGATCCCCCGTTCGTTCATCGCCCTCGCGGAGCTCGGCACCTCCGCCGGGGGCCGTCGCTACGGCGTCCTCGCCTCCGGGCGCGGCAAGGCCGCGGAGGTGGCCCTCTACCGCGGCAAGGACAGCGAGACCGTGCTGCCCTGCGACGGGCTCACCGTGCGCGCCCGTCCGCGACAGCAGACGCTGGTGGTCCGGATCCCCGCCACGTGCGTGGGATCCCCTCGGTGGATCCGCAGCGCCGTCGCCATGACGGCGCTGAGCTTCCCGTCGCCGGCCGAGCTGGCCTGGCCGGGTGCCTTCGAGGACCTGAAGTTCTTCGCCGACGTGGCCGGAATGGCGGGCATGAGCGAGAAGTACTTCAACTCCTCGGCCGCGCGGCTCCCGCTCGGCCCGATGATCCGTAGGAACTGAGCGTCCGTCGGTCCAGGGTCACTGACCCAGTCGGGCCAGCTCCTCCTCGACCACCGACGGGTCGAGCTTGGTGAAGATCGGCGTCGGCTTCGCGACCGGCGTACCGGCCGTGATGGGGCGGCGTCGCCAGGCCGGTGCGGTCGAGTAGTCGCCGGTGATGACCGGATAGCCCGGCCCGCCGTCGAGGTCGTCGACCTCCTCGATCCGCGGCATCGGCGCGATCTCGCCGGCACCGCCGAACACCTTGTCGACCTCGTTGGCCGAGAAGGGCAGGAACGGTGACAGGACGAGGTTGAGGTCGGCCACGCACTGGGCGGCCACGTGCAGGATCGTGCCCATCCGCACCGCGTCGGCCGGGTCCTTGGCGAGCTTCCACGGCTCGGTGTCGGCGAGGTAGCGGTTGACCTCGCCGACCGCTCGCATCGCCTCCCCGATGGCGTGCTTCTGCCGGTGCTGGGCGATCAGCCCGCCGACCGTGGCGAAAGCGTCCTCGACCAGGTCCAGCACGGCCCGGTCCTGGTCGGTGAGCTCGCCGCGGGGCGGGATCTCGCCGAAGTTCTTGGCGATCAGGTTCGCGGTGCGGTTGACCAGGTTGCCCCAGCCGGCGACCAGCTCGTCGTTGGTACGCCGGACGAACTCCGCCCAGGTGAAGTCGGAGTCGTTGGTCTCCGGTCCGGCGGCCGCCACGAAGTAGCGGAAGGCGTCGGCCTGATAGCGGGCGAGCAGGTCGCGGACGTAGATGACGACCTTCTTGGAGGAGGAGAACTTCCGACCCTCCATCGTGAGGAACTCGCTGGAGACCACCTCGGTGGGCAGGTTCAGTTCGCCGTACTCCCGCGGCGAACCCCCCTTGGCGCCCTTGCCGGCGTAGGCGAGCAGCTCGGCCGGCCAGATCTGGGAGTGGAAGGTGATGTTGTCCTTGCCCATGAAGTAGTAGGACAGGGCCTCCGGATCGTTCCACCACTCGCGCCACGCGTCGGGCTTCCCGGAGCGCCGGGCCCACTCGATGGAGGCCGAGAGGTAGCCGATGACCGCGTCGAACCAGACGTAGAGCTTCTTCGTCGGGTTCTCGCGCCAGCCCTCCAGCGGCACCGCGATGCCCCAGTCGATGTCGCGCGTCATCGCGCGCGGCCGGATCTCCTTGAGGATGTTCTGCGAGAACCGGATGACGTTGGGGCGCCACAGTCCGGTCTTCTCGCGCTCGTCGAGCCACGCGGCAAGCGCCTCGGCGAGCGCCGGCAGGTCGAGGAAGAAGTGCTGGGTCTCGACGAACTCCGGCGTCTCGCCGTTGATCTTGCTCTTCGGGTTGATCAGGTCGTGCGGGTCGAGCTGGTTGCCACAGTTGTCGCACTGGTCGCCTCGCGCGCCATCGGCGCCGCAGATCGGGCAGGTGCCCTCGATGTAGCGGTCCGGCAGGGTGCGTCCGGTGGAGGGGCTGATGGCGCCGTACGCCGTCTGCTCGACGAAGTAGCCGTTCTCGTAGACCCCGAGGAAGAGCTCCTGCACCACCGCGTGGTGGTTGCGGGTGGTGGTCCGCGTGTAGAGGTCGTAGGTGAGCCCCAGCGCGCACAGGTCCTCGGCGATGAGGCGGTGGTTGCGGTCCACCAGCTCCTGCGGCGTGAGCCCCGCCTCGTCGGCGGCGATCAGGATCGGGGTGCCGTGCTCGTCGGTCCCCGAGACCATCAAGACGTCGTGCCCCGCCATCCGCATGTACCGGCTGAACACGTCGGAGGGCACGCCGAAACCGGCCACGTGACCGATGTGGCGCGGGCCGTTGGCGTACGGCCAGGCGACGGCAGAGAGGACGTTGCTCACGGACGAATCCTAGTGACCGTGCGACCGGTCCCTATTCGCCGGGAGGGTCGTAGCGATGGACCCTCTTCCCGGCCCGCTCGCGGATGGCCGGGAGCTGGGCGTAGAGCTGGGCGCCCGGGCACGCGGTCTGGCTGGTGTCGCGGTGGCCGTCGATCACCGGCAGCCGGACCCAGGTGCCGGCCGGGTAGTGGTCGCTGCCGCGCGACTGCGCCCGGACCCAGCCGCGCGGGCGGCCGCCGTAGCGGTCCAGCTTCCAGGCCGCCAGCCGCACCACCGTCGTCACGGCCTGCGGCGTCGGCGGCCGCTTGCCGAACCGACCGAGCACGGCGATGCCGACCGAGTTGTGGTTGAAGCCCAGCGTGTGCGCGCCGCGCACGGGCCGCCAGAAGCCGCCGGAGCGACCCACCCAGGCGCGGCCGAAGCTGTCGACGACGAAGTTGTACCCCAGGTCGAACCAGCCCAGCGTCCGGGTGTGGTAGCGGTACATGCCCTGCAGGATCCCCGGCACGTCGCCGGGGGCGTAGGCGTTGGCGGTCGCCGTGTGGTGCAGGTGGACCTGCCGCACCTTCCGGTTGTACGACGGCCGCCCGTTGCGCCACGAGGGATCCGCACCCCAGGCCGCCCGGTTGAGCAGCGGCGGGCGC
>NZ_DASWXC010000085.1:0-5445 GCF_036405735.1 Nocardioides sp. | reverse complement strand
CGTGGGTCGATCGATCGCCCGGGAGCTGATCGAGAACGGTCACCAGATCCTGCTGATCGACAAGAACCCCTCGGCCATCCGTCCCGAGCGCGTCCCCAACGCCGAGTGGCTGCTCGCCGACTCGTGCGAGCTGTCCTCGCTCGCCGAGGCCCAGCTCGGCAAGTGCGACGTGGTCATCGCCGCCACCGGCGACGACAAGGCCAACCTGGTCACCTCGCTGCTCGCCAAGACCGAGTTCGGTGTCCCCCGCACCGTCGGCCGGGTCAACCACCCCAACAACGAGTGGCTGTTCACCGAGGCCTGGGGCGTGGACGTCAACGTCTCCACGCCGCGGATCATGTCGGCGCTGGTCGAGGAGGCCGTCACGGTCGGCGACCTGGTGCGGCTGTTCACCTTCCGGCGCGGCAACGCCAACCTGGTCGAGATCACGCTGCCGGGCAATAGCCCGTACGTCGGCAAGCCGATCGGACTGATCCCCTTCCCGGACAACTGCGCCCTGGTGACGATCCTGCGCGACGGGATGGTCTACGTGCCCACCCCGGAGCAGCCGATCGAGTCCGGCGACGAGCTGCTGTTCGTCGTCCCGTCCGAGAAGGAGGACGAGCTCGAGCGGCTGCTCTCGCCGTCCTCCCACCGCGGCTGAGTCAGGGCCGCTCGCCCGGGCGGTCCGGCTCGACCGGGGCCACGCGCTGCACCGGCGTCGCGTCGCGCGCCAGCAGCCACACCATCCCGCCCCAGGAGGCGATCCGCAGCGCCCACCCGAGCCCGAGCCGCAGCACGCCGATGATGCCGACCGCCAGGTCGGTGTCGATGGCGCCGGTGGCGCCGAGCACGTAGACCGGCCCCTGCAGCAGCACGCCGATCGCGCCCGGCGCCAGGAAGAGCCACGTCAGCCGGGAGCAGAGCCGGACGATCTGCGGGTCGTCGTGCCAGGCGGTGGGGTCGCCGGTGACCGACCCGACCAGGAACCCCACGAACGGCCAGCCGGCCAGCACCGAGCCGACCATCACGAGCGTGTAGGCGCCGCTCCACACGATGCCGGGCAGGAAGAACGCGAGCGCCTGCTCGGCCTCCGAGCCGCCGCTGCTGCCGGCCCAGCGGACGAAGAGCCAGCCGATGCCGACGCCGATGACGGCGTTCATGACGTACTGCACCGTGGAGCGCTGCAGCAGCCGCAGCACCAGCAGCACCGCGGCCATCGAGCCGGCCAGCAGCAGCGCGAGCTGGAGCTCCTTCAGCGTCAGCCACGTCAGGGTGAAGAGGAGACCCGGCACGCCGGCCTCGATCAGGCCGCGCCGGCCGCCGAGGGACTGGGCCATCTGCCGGCGTACGACGGCCTCGACGGTGTCGAGGGTGGGGGTGTCCTGCTCGTGGGTCACGGAATCAGCTCGTAGCGGGGGTTGTAGATGATGCGGACGTTGTCGTGGACGCCGATGCGGCCCTGGACCTGAAGGGAGCGGCCCGGGCTGATGCCGGCGATGCGACGCCGCCCCAGCCACACGACGGTGATGATGCCCGATCCGTCCGACAGCTCCGCCTCGAGCGCGGGGACACCGCCGCGCGGGCGAAGGGTGACGGTCTGCAGCCGGCCCCGCAGCGTGACGCTGGCCCGGTCGGGCGCCTCGGCGATCCGGACCACGTCGCCGCCGGCGTAGGCGGCCCGCAGGTCACGAGCCTCCGCCTCGGCGCTGTTGGCCCAGTCGCTCAGCGCGCGCCGCAGCCTGCTCTTGGCCATCAGCTCACTCGCTTGGCCTGCGGCGGGAGGGTGAGCGGCAGCGCCTCCCCGACCGGCATGGCGGCCTCGCCGCGCCGGACGACGATCGTGCTGATGCTCTCCTCCCACGACGCGGCGACCTCGCCGTCGACCGCGGGCCGGCCGAGCAGCGTGGCGCGCAGCAGCCACCGGGGGCCGTTCACGCCGATGATGCGAGAGACCTGGGTGCCGGTCTGGCCGTCGGGCAGGGTGACGGCCAGCTGGCACAGCAGCTCGGTGCCCCACCGGCCCTCCCGCTCGGTCGTCGTGCCGCCGCGGTTCGCCACGTCGGCCGCCAACTGGGGACGGACCTCCTCCCAGAGGTCGCCGTTGCGAGGCGCCGCGAAGGCGCGCAGCTCGATGGCGCCCTCCTCCCCCGTGACGAGGGCGGACTGCACCGCACCGCTCTTCTCGTCCACCTGCAGGCGCAGCTCGAGACCCGGCGTGCCCGCGATCAGCAGCGAGCCGAGATCGACCCGCTCGACGTCGGCCAGGTCGGCGGGCACCTCGTCGATGTCGAAGGGACCGCCCGCGGGCGTGGTGCCGTCGGCCCCGTCGGTGCCCTCCGCCCCGTCCAGGGTCGCGGGAGCTGCGTCGGCGTCGGACTTGCGGCGGAACTTCAACGGACTGGTCTCCCTGTGCGGTGGGACTGGCGGTGGGACTGGCGGTGGGACGCGCGGTGGGCCGGGGTGTCACGGACCGCGTCAGCGGCCGGTGAACCCACCAGTAGAACCGTAGCCTCCCTCGCCACGCACCGAGTCCGGAAGTTCGGAGACCTCGACGAAGGTCGCGTGCTCCACCCGCTGGACGACCAGCTGCGCGACCCGATCGCCGCGTCGCAGCTCGACCGGCTCGCGCGGGTCGAGGTTGACCAGGAGCACCTTGATCTCGCCGCGGTACCCCGCGTCGACGGTTCCGGGGGTGTTCACGATCGACAGCCCGTGCCGCGCGGCCAGTCCGGAGCGTGGGTGCACCAGGGCGACGTACCCCTCGGGCAGCGCGATCGCGATCCCGGTCGGCACCAGCGCGCGCTCCCCTGGCCCCAACCGGACGTCGACGGCCGTGTGCAGGTCGGCGCCGGCGTCGCCGGGGTGCGCGTACGCCGGGGCCGGCAGCCCGTCGTCGAGCCGACGCAGGTGGACGGTCAGGCGGGTGGGACGGGCGGCGGTCTCGGACACGCGGCGGACCCTACCGCGCGCACCGCTGGGGCCGGATGGGAAACTCTCCTGCTGTGACCACCTCCAGCGCCGTCTACGACGAGCGGCTCTCCGTCCCGCTGCGCTGGTGGGTCCAGGGCGTCATGTTCGTGGCGACCGTCTGGCTCGCGATGGTCGTCGCCATGCCGGGCAGCTGGGCCTGGTCGCTGACCGCCGCGATCCTGGCCCTGCTCGCCCTCGCCTTCGTGGCCTACGGCTCGGCCCGCATCGTGATCGCCGACGGGCGGCTCCAGGCCGGTCGTGCTCGTATCGACGCGGCGTACCTCGGCCGCGCCGAGCCGCTCGACCCCGAGGCGACCCGGCGCACGGCGGGCGTGGACGCCGACGCGCGGGCGTACCTGCTGCTGCGGCCCTACCTCAAGCGCGCGGTGCGGATCGAGATCGTCGACCCGGCCGACCCGACGCCGTACTGGCTGGTCAGCACCCGCCACCCCGACGGCCTGGCCGCCGCGCTCACCGAGCTCACCAGCCGACGCTGAGCCGAGCGAAGCGTGGCAGCGTCGTAGGGGGGCGGCATGGCGCCTGCCCCTAGGCTGGCCCCATGGCTAAGGGCAAGAGCTCCGGCTCGAAGATGTGGTCCGTGTTCTCCCTCGTCGCCGCCCTCGGTGCCGCCGCGGTGGCGCGCAAGGGCCTCGACGCCGGCTGGAAGGTGGCGACCGGTCGCAAGCCGCCGCAGAACCCGGCCGACCCCGACGTGCACCTGTGGGAGGCGGTCAGCTGGGCTGCCGTCACCGGAGCCTGCGTCGCGCTCGCGCGCATGCTGGCCCAGCGCCGGGCCGCCGGCTACTACGCGAAGTCGACCGGTCACCTGCCGCCGCAGCTGTCCCGGGACGGGCAGTAGGCCTCCGACACAGCGAAGGGACCGCAACCCGAGGTGGGGTTGCGGTCCCTCTGCTTGTCGTCTCGGCGCGTCGTCCTCGAGTCGCTCTCAGGGCCGACTCGTGTGTCTCGACACGCGGTCGCGGCTTCGCAAGCTCAGCCGCGCGCTCGCTCGACCCGACTGCGGTCGTGACGCGCTTCGCGCGTCACGCGCAGTCGCGACAGATCATCTTCTTCTCATCGGCCAGCTGGCTGCGGTGGTGCACCAGGAAGCAGCTCATGCAGGTGAACTCGTCCTCCTGCTTGGGCTTCACCTCGACAGCGAGCTCCTCGTGCGAGAGGTCCGCACCCGGGAGCTCGAAGGACTCGGCCGCTTCGGCCTCGTCCTCGTCGACCTTGCCGGAGTTCTTGTCGTGACGGCGCGCCTTGAGCTCTTCGATGCTCTCCTCGGACTGTTCCTCGTCCGTCTTGCGCGGGGCGTCGTAGTCCGTCGCCATGCGTCACACTCCTTTTTCTGAGGCCGTGGCGGGGCTCGGGTCGAGCCCGTCCAGGCGGTTCCCCCCGCCCGATCGTCGGGGCGAGATTGTGCACCATCGCCCTGGCGTCGTACACACCGGGCCGGTGATGCGTTCCGTGAACATCGCAGCTGGTCGCGCTATTCCCTGGTCCGCTTCGGCCGTTCCCGCCGCCGGTTCCCGCTCAGGACGCGACGAAACCTGCCTGCTCGACGGCGTCCACCAGCTCCTCGAATCCGGCCTCGCCGCCGCAGACGACCAGGGACCTCCCACTGGCTCCCGGCAGCACCGCTACCCGGGCTCCGGCCCCCTCGGCGACCAGTGCGCCGGCGGCGTAGTCCCAGAGGTTGACGCCCTCCTCGACGTAGGCGTCCACGGTGCCCTCGGCGACGTGGCACAGCTCCAGGGCCGCCGAGCCGTGCCGGCGGATGTCGCGCACCCGGGGCAGCAGCCGGCCGACCGCACGGCCCTGCCGCTCGCGCAGCGCCGGGTCGTAGCCGAACCCGGTGGCGACCAGTCGCTGGCCCAGCGGCACCGCGGGCCGTACGGCGACCGGGCGACCGTCGCGCCGGGCCTCGACGCCGCCGCGGGTCCGGTGGGCGGCGTACTCGACGCCGGTCGCGACGTTGCGCACCACGCCGGCGACGACGACCCCGTCGACCTCCGCGGCGACGGAGACGGCGAACTCCGGCAGGCCGTAGAGGAAGTTCACGGTGCCGTCGATCGGGTCGACGATCCACCGCACCCCGCTGGTGCCGGGCACGTCGTCGCCCTCCTCGCCCAGCACGGCGTCGTCGGGACGACGCAGCCGCAGCCGCTCGCGGATCAGCGCCTCCGCCGCCCGGTCGGCCTCGGTGACCACGTCGGTGTCGCTGGACTTGGTGGCGGCGACGCTGACGCCGGCGGCCGCTCGGTCGCGGACCAGCTGCGCCGCCTCCTGTGCCACCTCCCGGGCGACGGCGAGCAGCTCCGGGGCCGGCTCGGGGTCACTCACGCGGTCCGCCCCGGCAGCACCGGCGTGTCCTCACCGCACAGGGCGGGTCGCTCGCGGCCGGTCGCACAGCAGCCGGCCGGGCAGCGGTCCCAGAGCGGACCGGTCGCGCCCACGCTGGCGCGGGCCGGCTGCTCGCCCCGCTCGGCC
>NZ_DASWXC010000084.1:0-63271 GCF_036405735.1 Nocardioides sp. | reverse complement strand
TCGACCGGCGGTGGTCGAGCGGCGTTCTTCGTTGGTCGAGCCGCCGAGCCGCTAGGCGAGGCGTGTCGAGACCTCGGTGGGTGGGGCTGGGTGCCGGGTACGGCGGGTGCGGACGTTGCGGTGGTCTCGACACGTTTCGGCCCTTAGCGGGCCTCACTGCTCGACCGGCGGTGGTCGAGCGGCGTTCTTCGTTGGTCGAGCCGCCGAGCCGCTAGGCGAGGCGTGTCGAGACCTCGGTGGGTGGGGCTGGGTGCCGGGTACGGCGGGGTGCGGACGTTGCGGTGGTCTCGACACGTTTCGGCCCCTAGCGGGCCTCACTGCTCGACCAACGAGGTGGCCGGGCGGCCTCACTGCTCGACCAACGGTGGCCGGGCGGCCTCGCTGCTCGACTGGCGACGTGGCGCGGGTGGCCTCACTGCTCGACCAGCGGGGGACGGTTCAGATCTCGGTGACGACCACGTCGAGCTGGGTGCCGGCCTTGCCGGGCTCACCGGGCTCGACGCTCCAGCCGAGGTCGCGCAGCGCGTCGGCCAGGGCGGCCGGGGTACGCGGCGTGGCGCCGTCCTCGAGCAGTGCACGCACGATGCGGCCCTTGGTCGCCTTGTTGAAGTGGCTGACGACCTTGCGGGTGCCGTCGTGCTCGTGCAGCACCCGGACCGTCGCCACGCGGGGCGCGAGGTCCGGCGCCGGGCGCCAGAAGGCGCCGTACATCCCGGACCGCAGGTCGACCAGCAGCCCGCCGCCGAGCGCCTCGCGGGCGGCGGCGTCGAGGTGGGCGCGCCAGTGCGCGGCGACGCCGCCGAGCGTCGGGAGGACGGCGTCGCCGGAGAGGCGGTACGCCGGGATCCGGTCGCCGGGCGCGACGAGCCCGAACAGGCTGCTGGCCACGAGCACCCGGGCCGCGGCGCGACGCTTGGCGGCCGTGCTGAGCGTGCCGAAGCCGAGCGCGTCGTAGAGGACACCGGTGTAGACCTGGTCAGCCCTGGCCGTCGCCGCGGCCCGCAGCCGCGCGTTGCGGTCCACCAGGTCGGTCTGCGTCTTCGGCACGCCGAGGGTCGCCGCCGCCACCGCGGGGTCGCCGCCGCACAGCTCCACGAGCGCGTCCAGGACCGCCTCGCGGGCGGGCGTCAGCGACGGCAGGGAGAGCGTGGAGAGCTCGAGCGGGCGGCCTCGTGCGGGGGCGGACTTGCCCTCGCTGGGCGGTAGCAGGATCAGCACGGTGCCCTATGGTCACACCATGCCCAGCAACCAGGTCATCCGGGTCCGTACTGGTGGCGCCGCCCCTGAGGCGGCCGAGGACTCCGTCGCCGCGGCCACGCTGCGCGGGGGGATCGCGGCCATCCAGGCCGAGCTGGCGGTGACGCCCGGCTTCGCGCCGGAGGTCGAGGCGGCGGCGGCCGAGGCGGCCAGGCACCCGCGGCTGCCTCAGCTCGACCGCACCGACCTCGAGCTCGTCACGATCGACCCGGCCGGCTCGATGGATCTCGACCAGGCGCTCCACATCGAGCGCGACGGCAGCGGCTTCACACTGCGCTACGCGATCGCCGACGTGGCCGCGTTCGTCACACCGGGCGACCCGGTCGACGTCGAGGCGCACCGGCGCGGCGAGTCGCTCTACGGCGCGGACTCCAAGGTGCCGCTGCACCCGAAGGTGCTCTCCGAAGGGGCCGCCTCGCTGCTGCCCGACCAGGTGCGTCCGGCGCTGCTGTGGACCACCCGGGTGGACGCCGACGGCGAGGCGACCTCGACGTACGTCGAGCGGGCGCTGGTCCGCTCGCGGGCGAAGCTCGACTACGCCACCGCGCAGCGGATGGTCGACGACGGCACCGCGCCGGAGTCGCTGCGGCTGCTCCGCGAGCTCGGCGGACTGCGGCTCGCGCACGAGGCGGCCCGAGGAGGGGTGTCGCTGCCACTGCCCGACCAGGAGATCGTCATCGAGGACGACCGGTGGCGGCTGGACTACCGCAGCCTGCTGCCGGTCGAGCAGTGGAACGCCCAGATGTCGCTGCTGACCGGCTTCGGTGCCGCCGACCTGATGGTCTACGCCCGCATCGGCGTGCTGCGCACCCTGCCCGAGCCCGACCCGCACGACGTCACCGCGCTGCACCGCACCGCCCGCGCCCTCGGCATCGAGTGGCCCGCCGAGCAGCTCTACCCCGACTTCATCCGCGGCCTGGACCCCCGTGACCCCCGGCAGGCCGCGATGGTGGTCGCCTCCACCCGGCTGCTGCGCGGCAGCGGGTACGCCGCCTTCGACGGCGCCCTGCCCGAGCTGACCACCCACAGCGCACTGGCGTCGGAGTACGCCCACGTCACCGCCCCGCTACGGCGCCTGGTGGACCGGTACGCCGGCGAGGTCTGCGTCGCGCTCTGTGCCGACCAGCCGGTGCCCGAGTGGGTGCGTGCCGCGCTGGCCGGCCTGCCGGAGGCGATGCGCGCCTCCGGCAGCCGCGCCGGCGCCTACGAGCGCGCCATCCTCAACCTGGTCGAGGCCGGGCTGCTCGCGCCACGGGTGGGGGAGCGGTTCCGCGGCGTGATCACCGACCTCGACGACCGCGACCCCACCCGTGGCACCGTCACGATCGAGGACCCGGCGATCGAGGCGGCCGTGACCGGTCCGGCCGACAGCGGTCCGCTGCCGCTCGGCACGGAGGTGACGGTCACGCTCGCCGAGGCCGACGTGCGGCAGCGCCGGGTCGCGTTCCGGCTGGCCTAGCCGCCCCTCGAGCGCTCAGCCGAGGCGGTGGGTGACGCGGCCGCCGCTCACCGTCAGCGCGATGGGCGCCTCGGCGACCTCGTCGGCCGGTGCGTCGACGGGGTCGAGCGTGAAGGCCGTGAGATCCGCCCGGCAGCCGACGGCCACCCGGCCGGCGTACGCGTCCCCCTCCACGATCGCGGCGTGCGACGTCATGCCCTCGAGCGCCATCGACCCGGTGAGCCCCTGCTCCGGCAGCACCGGCGCGGCAGTGGAGCCGGGCTGACGGCGCAGTCGGGCGAAGCCGAGGACCTCGCGGGCGTCGTAGTGCGCGATCGGCCAGTCCGAGCCGAGCACCAGCACGCCGCCCGCGTCGCGGACGTCGCGGCACACCCAGGCGCGCCCGGCACGTTCGGCGCCGAGCCGCAGCGACCACTCGTCGGTGTGGTCCGCCTTCGTGTACGCCGTGTGCGAGGGCTGCATCGAGGCGACCAGGCCGGAGCCGACGACGCGCCCGACCAGGTCGTGCGGCAGCGTCTCGAGGTGCTCGATGCGGTGACGCACCCCGTGCGTCTCGACGTTCTCGAGCGACTCCACGACGTGGCGGACGCCGGCGTCGCCGATGGCGTGCGTAGCGGTCTGCACGCCGGCGGCGGCGAGCTGCTGGACGGCCTTGGTGTAGGCCGCCGGATCGCGCCAGAACGCGTGCTGGCCCTGACCGTGGCAGTCCGGGTGCTCCAGCCAGGCGGTGCCGCCCTCCACGGTGCCGTCGATGAAGAACTTGACGGCCTGCACCGCCCAGCGCCGGCCGTGCCGGGCCTGGAGCGCGATCAGGGGCTCGACCTCGTCGCCCGGTCGGCACCACGGCGCCACGCGCAGCCGGACGGGGAGCTCCTCGGTCTCCTCGTAGCCGGCGAGGACCTCCAGCGCGTCGGCCTCCGCGTCCATCATGTGGCCGGCGGTGAGACCGGTCCGCGCCATGCCGCGCAGCACCTCGCCCAGGCGGGCGCGCAGGTTGGCCGCCGGGATCGCGGGCATGGCGTCCATGACGACGCTCATGGCGGCGTCCTCGAGGAGGAAGCCGGTCGGCGTGCCGTCGGCGCCGCACACGATCTCGGCGCGCTGGGCGAACTCACGCGGGCCGGTCACGCCGGCCCGCCGGAGCGCCTCGACGCTCGCCAGCGCGGAGTGGCCGTCGTACAGACGCACGAACACCGGCCGGCCGGGCAGCGCCTCCTCCAGGACCGCGTTGGTCGGCACCGCGCCGGCGAACACGTTGTGGTCCAGCCCCCACCCGACGACCCAGCCGTCGGCGTCCGGGGTCGCCCCGCTCAGGGCCGCTCGCACGTCGGCGAGGTCGCGGCAACGGGAGAGGTCGGTGCCATGGAAGGCCGCGGCCCCGAAGAGCGGGTGCATGTGGCCGTCCACGAGGCCCGGTGTGGTGACCGCTCCGCCGAGGTCGACCACCTCGGTGCCGGCACCGCGCAGCGCGCGGGCGTCGTCGTCCAGGGCCACGATCCGGTCGCCGACCACGGCGACCGCCTCCGCCCACGGGTTCGCCGGGTCCAGCGTGCGGACCCTGGTCCCGACGACGAGGAGGTCGGCGGCCCTCATCGCACGACCTCGACCGTGGCGGTGCAGCAGTCGGCGGCGACGGCGTCGTACGTCGCCCGGCGCTGCGCCCGCAGCCACAGCGCCCACGCGAGGCCGACGACGCAGGTGACCGGGATGGTCAGCAGCAGGACCGAGTTGACCGTGGTGGAGGCCGCGGTGAAGAGCTCGACGTTCCGGGCCGCGAGGACCATGGCGGCGCTCATCGCGAGCGCTGCGGCGACCGGTGCCACCACCGTGCGCCACGGTCCCTCGGCCGTGCTGCGGCGGCGGAAGTAGGCGACCACGGAGACCGCGGCGGCGACCTGCAGCAGCAGGATGCCGAAGATGCCCGGGGTGTTGACCCAGATCAGCAGCTGGCCGTATGGGTCGGCCTGGGCGAGCGCGAAGCCGGCGACGACCACGAAGGCGAGAGCGGTCTGGGCCAGGCCTGCGACGTAGGGCGAGCGGGTGCCGGAGTGGACCCGGGTCAGCGCCGACGGCAGCAGTCCCTCCTTCGCGATGGCGAGCGTGTAGCGGGTCACCGCGTTGTGGAAGGCGACCAGGCTGGCCACGACGCTGGTGACCATCAGCAGGCGCATGACGGTGCTGAACCCACCGCCCACGTAGTGGTCCGAGGCGGCGAAGAAGAGACCGACCGGGTCGCTGGCCGCGGCCGCGATCACCTGACCGGCGCCGAAGGCCTGGATGATGCTCCAGACGATGAACGCGTAGGTCGCGGCGAGCACGGCCACCGCGACGTACGTCGCCCGCGGGATCGTGCGCTCGGGGTGGCGCGTCTCGGAGCGGTAGATGACCGTGGCCTCGAAGCCCATGAACGCGGCGAACGCGGTGGGCAGGATGCTGGCCATGCCGTTCGCGGTCAGGCTGTCGGAGTGGAAGGAGTCGAATCCGATGCCCTCGGAGCTGCCGCCCTGCACCAAGATGGCCACCGCCAGCACGAGGAGCAGGCCGGTCTCGGCGGTCAGCATGATCGCCAGGAACCGGGCGCCGAAGTCGACGCTGCGGAAGCCGACGTACCACACCACCACGACGCCGGCGAGGGCGTAGAGCCACCACGGCAGGTCGACGCCGAACACGTCCAGGAAGGCCTCCTGCGCCGTGATGCCGAGCAGGCCGTAGACGCCGATCTGCAGTGCGTTGTAGGACACGAGCGCGACCAGCGCCGCGATGACGCCGGCAACACGGCCGAGGCCCGCGGCGATGTAGGAGTAGAAGGCGCCGGCGTTGCGCACGTGCCGCGACATGGTGGTGAAGCCGACCGCGAAGACGGCCAGCACGATGCCGGCGGAGAGGTACGCCGCCGGGGCGCCGAGGCCGCCGACCAGGATCGCGAGCGGCGCTACGCCGACCATGACCATCAGCGGGGCCGCGGCGGAGACGACGATGAACACGAGGTCGCTCGTGCCGAGCGCGTCGCGCTTGAGCCCGGCGGACGGCGCGGATGGCCCGGACGGCCCGGTACTCGTGGAATCAGTGGGGGACACGTGCGCTCTCCTCATAATCGAAAACGATTAGATTTAGGTTCAGCGGGTAGCGTAGGTCACATCCGCTCAGGAGAAAAGAGGTTCCGGTGACCCAGATCACCCAACGGCGAGCCGGCCGCCCCCGCAAGGCGCTGCTGGACCGACAGCGGATCGGCGAGGCGGCGCTCGAGCTCGTCGACCGGTACGGCGACTTCACGCTGCCGGCGCTGGCCCGGGCGCTCGGGGTGCAGCCGGCGTCGCTCTACCACCACGTCGACGGCCGCGGCGGCGTGATCGAGCTGCTGCGCGAGCAGATCAGCGACGCCATGGACCCGGCGCCGCTCGACGAGGAGCGGTGGGACCTCGCGCTGGCGGGCTTCTTCCGGTCCTACCGCGACGTGTTCGCCGCGCACCCCCGGGTGGTCCCGCTGCTGACGACCGCGACGATCCGCTCGGAGCGGGTGATCCGTGCCTACGACAAGATGGTCATCCGCCTCGCGGACGCCGGGATCCCCGCCGAGCAGGCGATGACGATCCTCACCGTGGTCGAGAACTTCGTGATCGGCTCGGCGCTGGACCTGGCGGCACCCGAGGTGATGTGGGAGATTCCCGAGGGAGTCGACGCGCCCGCGCTCGCCGCGGCCCTCGCCGCCCAACCGGCCACGGCCAAGCGGGCCGACGAGGTGTTCGAGCAGGGGCTGACGCGTCTGCTGGCGATGCTGGCCGAGGAGTTCGCGCCGCGCGACCCAGAGTGACGCGGGGTGACCTAGCCCGGCGGCGGGGCGGTTCGACGGCGCCGGAGGCGCGGCGGTGGTTGACAACGGCGGTGGCAGTATATTGACTGGCCAGTCAAATAATCCTGCACCGAGGGGCGAGCATGCCAAGGGTCAGTGTCGAGGCCGAGCGCAAGGAGGCGATCCTCAGCGCGGCCTGCGAGGTCGTGTCCGAGGTCGGCTTCAAGTCGCTGCGAGTGGCCGATGTGGCCAAGCGCGCCGGCATGAGCACCGGGTCGGTCCACTACTACTTCGACACCAAGCGCGACCTGATGCACGCCGCCTTCGAGTGGAACTTCGACCGCTCCCTGGAGCGCCGTCGCGAGCTGCTCGAGGGCGCGGAGCCCCCGGCCCGCCGGCTGCGCGCCTTCATCGACTCCTACCTGCCGCACGACCCCACGACGGTGGCGGCCTGGCACGTCTGGGCCGAGTTGTGGGTCGAGGCGCTACACGACGCTGACCTGCAAGAACTCAACGAGCGCGTGTACGGCGAGTGGCGCCGCACGGTCGCCGCGATCATCCGCGACGGGCAGGACCACGGTGTGTTCCGTGACGGCGACGCCGTCCATATGGCCAACGGCCTCGTCGGCTTGATCGACGGGCTCAGCCTCCAGGTGCTGATGGGGTCGAAGTCGATGACGGTGGAGCGGATGCGCGAGGTCTGCGAGCTCTTCGTGACCCTGGTGACCGAGCCGGACTGATCACCCTCACCGCCCCGGACGAGGGGCCGACGGCAGCTGCCGTCGGCCCCTCGTGCGTTCCTCGGCAAATTCGTCGGTGGTGACCCTTGACACAGCCCGTGACGTGGCTCACGCTTGCCGTAATAAATAACTGACGCACCAATCAACTTTCGAGAGGTCGGTACCAGGCATGAAGCGGGTTCTCACTGCTGGATTCGTCGCGACGAGCATGGTCGCGCTGGCGGCGTGCGGCGCCGCGGGTGGTTCCTCCGCATCCGGTGAGGGTGGCGAGATGACGGTCGTCATGTGGGGCGGCGCGGACCAGAAGACCCACGTCAAGGCGGCCGTGCAGCCTTGGGCGGACGCCAACGACGTGACGATCAAGCAGGACTCGCCGAGCGACTACGCCAAGTTCCGCGCGCAGGTCGAGTCGGGCAAGGTCAGCTGGGACGTCGTGGAGGTGGAGCCGAACTTCGCGCACACCGCCTGCGACAACGGCTGGGCCGAGAAGCTCGATCTCGACCAGATCGACGTCAGCCGGCTCAAGGACGAGATGGTGACCGACTGCGCCATCCCCGTGCTCGAGTACGCCTTCACCATCGGCTACAACACCGACGTCTTCCCCGACAGCCACCCCACCACGTGGGCGGAGTTCTTCGACGTGAAGAAGTTCCCGGGCAAGCGCGGGTTCTGGAAGTACGCCACCGGCGCCATGTTCGAGGCCGCGCTGCTGGCCGACGGGGTCGCGCCGGAGGACCTCTACCCGCTCGACATCGACCGCGCCTTCAAGAAGCTCGACACGATCAAGGACCACATCGTGTTCTACGAGACCGGCGAGCAGCAGCAGCAGCTCGTCGCGAGCGGTGAGGCGCCGCTGATCCAGGCCTGGAACGGGCGGGTCTACTCGGCCGCCCAGGAGGGGCAGCCTGTCGCCAACGAGTGGGGCGAGCACCTGCTCTCCTACGACCAGCTCGTGATCCCGAAGGGCTCCGAGAACGCCGACACGGTGCAGGAGTGGGCGGCCTGGTTCGTCGAGAGCCCTGAGGCGCAGGCCGGCTACAGCAACGCCACGGCGTACAGCCCGGTCACCGAGGAGGCGCTCGAGCTGATCGACGACGAGGTGCTGCCGTTCCTGCCCAGCGCGCCGGAGAACGCCGCCAAGCGGGCGACGATCATCGACTACTCCTACTGGGCGGAGAACTACGACGAGGTCTCCGAGCGGCTGAACGAATGGGCCGCCAAGTGAGCGTCGCCATGACCGAGGCGCGGCCGCAGGCCACCCCCTCGCCGGGGCCGGAGGCAGAGTCCTCCGGCCCCGGCCGGGCGGGCCGTCTCTGGCAGGCGCTGGTCCCCGACCGCTGGGGCTGGCTGATGCTCCCACTGCTGGTGTTCCTGCTGCTGGTCTTCGTGGCGCCGCTCGCCATGATCCTGGCCCGCAGCTTCACCGACCCGGCGCCGGGGCTGCAGAACTACCGCGACTTCTTCGGCTCGGCCGTCTACGCCGACGTCCTGGTCAACACCTTCCGGATCTCCGGGACCGTCACGCTGCTGACGCTGCTGCTGGGCTTCCCGTACGCCTACCTGATGACGCTGGCCTCGCCCTTCTGGCGCGGCGTCATGCTGCTGGCCGTGCTGGTGCCGTTCTGGACCAGCCTGCTGGTCCGCACGTTCGCCTGGGTGCTCATGCTCAACAACACCGGCGTGGTGAACGACTTCCTGCTCTCCGTCGGGCTCATCGACGAGCCGCTCACGCTCATCCGCAACCAGACCGGCGTGATCGTCGGCATGGTCCAGGTGATGCTGCCGTACGCCGTGCTGCCGATGTACGCCACGATGCGAGGCGTCGACCGCCGGCTCGTGCAGGCGGCCGAGGGCCTCGGTGCTCGCCCGATCTTCGCCTTCTGGCGGATCTATGCCCCTCTGACCGCGCCCGGCGTCGTCGCCGCGTCGCTGCTGGTCTTCATCTCCTCCATCGGCTTCTACGTCACGCCCGCCCTGCTCGGCGGCCCGCAGGACGTCATGATCGGCGAGCTCATCGTCCAGCAGATCTCGGCCGTGCTGCGCTGGGGCTTCGCCTCCGCCCTCGCCGTGATCCTCCTGGTCGTGACCGGGGTGCTGCTCCTGCTCGTCTCCCGTTTCGTCAACATCGGCAAGCTCCTCGGAGGTGGTGAGCGATGACCACCAGGTTCCTGTGCCGCGCCGGCCTGGTCGCTGTGGCCGTCCTGACGGCGATCTACCTCGTCGCACCGGTCTTCGTCGTCGTGCCGACGTCGTTCAACGACAGCTCCTTCCTGGAGTTCCCGCCCAAGGACCTGAGCCTGCGGTGGTACGAGTCCTTCTTCACCGACCCCGCCTGGGTCAACAGCGCGCTCAACTCGCTGCAGATCGGTGTGTGGGTCACCCTGCTCTCGGTCGTGCTCGGCACCGCCGCCGCCCTGGCGATGGTGCGCGGACGGTACCCGCTTCGCGCAGCGGTGGGCGCCCTGCTGGTGGCGCCGATCCTGGTGCCGTACGTCATCCTCGGCCTGGCCGTCTACGCGCTCTTCCTGGAGCTGGGGCTGACCCAGACGATCCTCGGCTTCGTGCTGGTGCACACCGCGCTCGCCGTGCCGTTCGTGGTCATCAACGTCGGCTCGGCCCTGGTGAGCTTCGACGAGCGGCTCGAGCTGGCGGCGATGAACCTGGGCGCCAGTCGGCTCACGACGTTCCTGCGCGTGACCCTGCCGAACATCCTGCCCAGCATGGGTGCGGGAGCCCTGTTCGCCTTCATCACCTCCTTCGACGAGGTGGTCACGAGCATCTTCCTGGCGGGCCCCGACGTCAGCACGCTGCCGGTGCAGATGTGGAGCGGTGTCCGGGTGCAGATCGACCCGACGGTCGCCGCCGTCAGCACGATGCTCCTCCTCATCACCGTCGCCCTGTTCGCCGTCGCCGGCCTGGTGCGTGCCCTGGGCGCCCGCCGCGCGCAGAAGGCCCTCGTCGCGGCCGAGAACGCCTGATTCGACCCTCACGGAACGGAAAGCCCATGGCCCACACCAACGCCCTCGCCGGCACCGGCGTCTCGATCGAGATCGACGGCGTCGTCAAGCGCTACCGCACCATGACCGCGGTCGACCACGTGTCGCTCACGGTCGAGCCGGGCGAGTTCCTGACCCTGCTGGGCTCCAGCGGGTCGGGCAAGTCGACCCTGCTCAACATCATCGCCGGCTTCATCTCCGCCGACGCCGGCCGCGTCGCCGTCGGCGGGCGGGACCTGACCAAGGTCCCTCCGCACAAGCGCGACCTCGGCATGGTGTTCCAGCACTACGCGCTGTTCCCTCACATGAACGTTCGCGACAACGTCGCCTTCCCGTTGCGACGCCGCAAGGTCGCCAAGGCCGAGATCGCGCAGCGGGTGCAGCAGGCGCTCGACGTCGTCGAGCTCGGCCGCCTGGCCGAGCGACGCCCCGCCCAGCTCTCAGGCGGCCAGCAGCAGCGGGTCGCGCTCGCCCGGGCGCTCGTCTTCCAGCCCGAGGCGCTGCTGATGGACGAGCCGCTCGGCGCGCTCGACAAGCGGCTGCGTGAGCAGCTGCAGGTGGAGATCAAGCGCCTGCACCGCGAGCTCGGCACCACCTTCGTGTTCGTGACCCACGACCAGGAGGAGGCGCTGGCCATGTCCGACCGCATCGCGGTGCTGCGCGACGGTCGCCTGGTCCAGGTCGGTACGCCGGTCGAGCTCTACGAGCGGCCCGCCAGCCGGTACGTCGCGGAGTTCCTCGGCGAGTCGAACATCTTCACCGGCCGCTGTGACCAGGGCACGTTCGTCGACACGACCACGGGTGTGTCGTTCGCCGTCGCGGACCACCACGTCGGTGACGCACTCGTCGTGCGCCCCGAGCACGTCGAGCTCGCCGCCGTCGGCGCGACGCTCGCGTCGGGCCGCAACGCCATCAACGGCACCGTCCGCGAGGTCACCTACCTCGGCTCCGGGCTCCGGGTGGACCTCGACCTGCCCGACGGCCGCCGGGTGATCGCCCGCACCGGGACCCGTGGCATCCACGTGCCGCAGGTCGGGGAGGGCGTCGTCGCCCACTGGGACCCCGACCACGCCCTCGCGGTGGCCGACGACGTCATCTCCGACGCCAAGTCCGACCCCGGGCCCGACGCCGGGTCGGCGTCGGCGGCCTGACACCCCCGCTCCTCCCTCCCACTTCCAGACGCTCCTGCGCACCCTCCGACAGACAGAAGGACTTCACACCATGACGCACAAGCTCCGCGACGGCATCGAGCTCTCCGAGGAGCAGCGCGAGTTCGTCGCCCTGGCCCGCGACTTCGCGCTCAACGAGATCCGCCCGCGCGCCCGCGAGGTGGACGAGGCCGACGTCGAGAGCCCCCTCGACCTGTGGCAGAAGGCCGCCGAGATCGGGCTGGCGTCGTACATGCTCCCGGCCGAGTACGGCGGCGGCGGCGTGACCGACATCGTCACCCAGTGCCTCGTGCAGGAGGAGCTCTGCTACGGCGACGTCGGCATCGGCAACTTCCTCACCTCCAGCGCGTTCTTCGCCGGCCCGCTCGAGGCGATGGGCACCGAGGAGCAGAAGAAGCGCTGGCTGACGCCGCTCACCACGGCGAACCCGCCGGTCACCGCCCTCGCGGTGACCGAGCCCGGTGTCGGCTCGGACTCGGCCGCGCTGCAGACCCGCGCGACCCGGGACGGCGACGACTACGTGCTCAACGGCCAGAAGACCTGGATCTCGAACGCGCCGTACGCCCAGTGGATCATCGTCTTCGCGACCGTCGACCCCAGCCTGCGCGCCAAGGGCGTCACCGCGTTCCTCGTCGAGCGCGACATGCCCGGCGTGACCATCGGCCAGCCGATGCCGAAGATGGGCCAGCGCGGCATCGTCAACGCGGAGGTCTTCTTGGACAACGTCCGGGTGCCGGCCAGCCACCGCATCGGCGGGGAGGGCAAGGGCTTCTACGGCCTGATGCGCACCTTCGACGCCTCCCGGATCCTCATCGGTGCCGGCGCCACCGGTCTGTCCCGGGCGGCCCTGGACGCCACGGTGAAGTACGCCCAGGAGCGCACGCAGTTCGGCAAGCCGATCATCGAGCACCAGGCCGTCGCCTTCCGGATCGCCGACATGGCGGCCCGCACCGACGTCTCCCACCTGGTCACGATGCGCGCCGCCCGGCTCTTCGACCAGGGCGAGTTCGTCGCCCAGGAGTCCGCGATCGCCAAGCTGGTCGCGTCCGAGAACACCACCTGGGTCACCAACGCCGCGCTGCAGAGCCACGGCGGCTGGGGCTACAGCCGTGAGTTCCTCGTCGAGAAGTGGGTGCGCGACGCCAAGCTCGAGGAGCTCGAGGAGGGCACCAGCGACATCCAGCGGCTCATCATCTCCCGCTCGGTGGGCGCTTCGCGATGAGTGACCTCTCCGTCTTCAGCGACCCGCGCTCGGTCGCGGTCGTCGGGGCCTCCGCGGACCCGGCCAAGTGGGGCTACTGGCTCGCGCGCGGTGCGCTGCGGGGCCGGGAGCGCCGCGAGGTGCACCTGGTGAACGCCAAGGGCGCCGTCATCGAGGGCGTGGCCTCGGTCCGCTCGCTCGCCGAGCTGGACCAGGCACCGGAGCTCGTCGTGCTGTGCGCGCCGGCTCCGACGGTGCCCGACGTCGTCGAGCAGGCGCTCGCCGCCGGTGTGAAGGGCTTCCTCGGCATCACCGCGGGCCTCGACGGGGCCACCGGCGAGCCGGGCCTCGAGCGACGCCTGGCGGACCGGATCCGGGCGGCCGGTGCGCGCCTGGTCGGGCCGAACTGCCTCGGCCTGTACGACGCCGCCAACCAGCTCGAGCTGGCCTGGGGCACGTTCACACCCGGCAGTCTCGCGATCGTCTCCCAGTCGGGCCAGCTCGGCCTGGAGCTGGCCGGCCTCGCAGCCCACGCCGGGCTCGGGGTGGCGCGCTTCGTCTCGGTCGGCAACCAGGTCGACGTGACGGCCGCCGAGCTGCTCGAGGACCTCGTCGACCACGCCGAGACCCGGGCCGTCGTGCTCTATCTGGAGAGCTTCCGGGACGGGCGCGGCCTCGTGGAGACCATGGGCCGGCTGCGCGCGGCCGGCAAGCCGGTGGTCGTGCTGACCGTCGGCGCCAGCGAGGCGAGCCGGGCCGCGGCCCGCTCGCACACCGGCGCGTTGACGGCCGCCACCGACGTCGTGGCGGCGGCCTGCCGCGCCGCGGGCGCGGTCCTGGTCGAGACGCCGGCTCAGGCGATCGACCTGGCGCACCTGCTCGTGGGCGGTCCGCTGCCCGCTGGCCGCCGGGTCGCCGTCGTCAGCGACAGCGGTGGCCAGGGGGCCATCGCCGCCGACACTCTCGCGCGGCACGGCCTCGCGGTGCCGCTGCTCACCGAGGGCACCCGCCAGCAGCTGGCGGACCTGCTGCCGGCCGCCGCCGCGGTCGCCAACCCCGTCGACCTCGCCGGCGCGGGGGAGCAGGACCTGTCCACCTACGCCCGCGTCGTCGACGTCATCGCCGGCAGCGGCGAGGTCGACACGGTCGTGATGTCGGGCTACTTCGGCTGCTACGGCGCCGACACCCCCGAGCTGGAGGAGCGCGAGCTCGAGGTCGTGCAGGCCCTGGCCGGCGTCACCCGCACCCGCGCCCTCCCGGTGGTCGTGCACAGCATGAGCCACGACTCCGTGGCGGTCCGCTCGATGCGCGCCCAGGCGGTGCCCACCCTGCACACCATCGACGCGGTCGCACGCTCGGTGGACGTGGCAGCGGCGCTGGCGGAGACAGGAACGACCCAGGCACGCCGCGCCGTACCGGCGCTGGCGGAGGTGGGCGAGCCCGCCGACTACCTCGCCGGCCGCGCCCTGCTGGCCTCCTACGGCGTTTCCTACCCGGGGGCCGCCGGGATCCGCACGGCCGAGGACGCGCGCGCGGCGGCCACCGCGCTGAGCGGCCCCTACGTGCTGAAGGCCGGCTGGATCGAGCACAAGACCGAGGTCGGCGGTGTCGTTGTCGGTCTCGCGGACGCCGACGCGGTCGTCGAGGCGTTCGCCGACATGCACGCCCGGCTGGGCGAGGGCGCCTACGTCCTGGAGGAGATGGACGCCCAGCGCGACGTCGTCGAGCTGATCGTCGGCGCCCGCCGCGACCCGTCGTTCGGGCCGGTCGTGCTCGTCGGCCTCGGCGGCGTGCAGGCCGAGCTCCACAAGGACGTGCGGCTGGCCCTGGCGCCGGTCGACGAGGCCGAGGCCCTGGACATGATCCGGTCGCTGCGGTCCTTCCCGCTGCTCGACGGCTGGCGCGGCCGGCCGCGGGTCGACGCCGAGGCCGCCGCGCACGCGGTCGCGGCCCTCTCCCGCCTGCTGGCCGAGCGGGCCGACGTCGTGGAGGCCGAGATCAACCCGCTCCGCGTCGGGCCGGAGGCGGCGGTCGCCGTCGACGCGCTTGTCACCCTCGCAGGACCACCGCAGGACACCCCGACCGACGGCGCCGCCGTCGCCACCGCCCCCACCGAGCTGACAGGAGCCAGCCGATGATCGATCAGACCACCGAGTTCCGAGGCAAGGTCGCCCTCGTCACGGGAGGAGGCTCGGGCATCGGCCGCGGCATCGCGGAACGCTACGCCGCCGGCGGCGGCGACGTCGTCGTGCTGGGCCGGCGCGTCGAGCCGCTCGAGGAGACCGCGCGCATCGTGGAGAAGTATGGCGTCCGCGCGGGCGTCGTGTCCTGCGACATCCGCGACGCCGCGGCGGTCACCGAGGCGGTCGACGGTGTCGTCCGCGACTTCGGCCGCCTGGACTCGCTGGTCAACAACGCGGCCGGCAACTTCGTCGTGCCGGCCGAGGACCTCTCGCCGAACGGCTGGAAGGCCGTCATCGACATCGTGCTCAACGGCACCTTCTTCGCCACCCGCGCCGCCGCCCAGCACATGCTGGCCGCCGGCAGCGGCTCGATCCTCAACGTGATCGCCAGCTACGCCTGGCACGGCCACCCCGGCACCGTGCACAGCGCGGCCGCCAAGGGCGGCGTGCTGGCGATGACCCGCACGCTGGCCTCGGAGTGGGGCCCGCGCGGCGTCCGGATCAACTGCATCTCGCCCGGGCCCACCGAGACCGAGGGCGCCGGCGCGGCGCTGTGGCCCACGGAGGAGGACCGCCAGCGCGTGCTGGGCAGCGTCCCGGCCGGCCGGTTCACCACGCCCGCCGAGGTGGCGGAGTCGGCTGCCTTCCTGCTCGACGACCGCCGGGCGTCGTACGTCACCGGCGACGTGCTCAGCGTCGACGGCGGTCAGTGGCTCGGCAAGGTCGTCTACGCCGACTCCTCCGGAGGACGATGAGACATGGCCACCGCATCTCTGCCCGGAACCATGACCGGGGGCGAGGCCCTCGTCGCCGCCCTCGTCGACCACGGGGTCGAGGTCGTCTTCGGGATCCCCGGGACCCACAACCTCGAGATCTACAAGCACCTCGCGCTGCGGGGCGTGCGCCACGTGAGCACCCGCCACGAGCAGGGCGCCGGCTACGCCGCGGACGGGTACGCCCGCACCACCGGCAAGGTGGGCGTCGCGGTCGTCACGAGCGGCCCGGCCCTGCTCAACGCCGCCACCGCGGTCGCCCAGGCATGGTCGGACTCCGTGCCGGTGCTCGTGGTCTCGCCCGGCCTGCCGCTGCGCCACCCGGCGACCGGCAACGGGCTGCTCCACGAGACCCGTGACCAGGGCGCCGCGCTGCGCGCCGTCTGCGCCGCCAGCCTGCGCGCGACCAGCGTCGCGGAGATCCCCACCACGGTGGCGCAGGCGTTCGCCCTGATGACCGCCGGCCGGCCCCGCCCGGTGCACCTGGAGGTGCCCCTCGACGTGCTCGAGGAGACCGCCGAGGTCGCCGCGGTGGCACCGGTCCCGCAGGCGACGCCGATGCCGTCGGAGCGGTCGTTGGCCGACGCGGCCGTCCGTCTCGAGGGCGCTCGGCGGCCTGTGCTCATCGTCGGTGGCGGCGCGAAGCGGGCGGCGACCGAGGTCCGCGAGCTCGCCGAGCGCCTCGGCGCACCGGTGGTCACGACCATCAACGGCAAGGGCGTGCTGCCCGAGGACCACGAGCTTGCCCTCGGCGCCGGCGTGCACCTGCCTGCCGTGCGGGCGCTGGTCGAGGAGGCCGACGTGGTGGTCGCGATCGGCACCGAGCTGGCGCCGGCCGACCTCTGGTACGGCCCGCTGCCGGTGGCCGGCAAGCTGGTCCGCGTCGACATCGACCCGGTCGGTGCCGTCACCAACGCCACGGCGGAGACGGTGCTGCTGGGCGACGCCGCCGTGACGCTGCGCGAGCTCACCAAGCGGCTGGGTCGGACCCCGGCTGAGCCCGACGTGGCGGCGTGGCGCGAGCGCAAGCGGTCCGACGCGCGCCGTGAGGGCGCGGAGTGGACCGCGCTCACCGACGCGATGGGCCCGGCGCTGCCGCGTGACGCCATCTTGTCGACCGACAACGCCATGGCCTGCTACTACGGCGCGATGGCGAATGTCGCCACCCACACGCCGGCGTCGTTCCTGTTCCCGACCGGCTACGGCACGCTCGGCTACGGCCTCCCCGCGGCGATCGGCGCCAAGGTCGGCAACCCCGACCGACCGGTCGTCGCCATGCTCGGCGACGGCGGCGTCATGTTCACCGTCCAGGAGCTGGCCACCGCGGCCGTGCTCGGCATCGCCCTGCCCGTCGTCGTCGTCGACAACAGCGGCTACGGCGAGATCCGCAACGAGATGGTCGAACGGCACGACCCCGTCCACGCCGTCGACTTCCCGGCCCCGGACTTCGCGGCGCTCGGCCGCGCGCTCGGGTGCCACGGCGTCAGCGTCGACGACCCCGCCGACGTCACCGCCGCCATCGAGACGGCGCTCCGCGCCGACCGACCCACCGTCATCCAC
Organism: Nocardioides sp.; assembly: GCF_036405735.1. Lineage (GTDB taxonomy): Bacteria > Actinomycetota > Actinomycetes > Propionibacteriales > Nocardioidaceae > Nocardioides. Next base: position 46,143 of record NZ_DASWXC010000084.1, on the reverse strand, counting down.
GTTCGCATGCCCGAAGGAGTCACCGCATGAGCTCCCTGCTCGAGATCACCTGGACCGACCCGGTCACCGGCTGCCGGGGGTACGTCGTCATCGACACCCTCGTGCGAGGCCTGGCCAGTGGCGGCCTGCGCCTGCGCAAGGGCTGCACGCTGGAGGAGGTGCGCGGGCTCGCCCAGGGCATGACCCGCAAGGAGGCGCTGGTCTACGACCCGGCCGACCGCTACATCCCGCTCGGCGGCGGCAAGGGCGGCATCGACGTCGACCCGGCCGACCCGCAGGCCCACGAGGTGCTGGCCCGGTTCATCGCGGCCGTGCGCCCGGTGGTCCGCGAGCAGTGGAACACCGGCGAGGACTTCGGGCTGCGGCAGGAGACCATCGACAAGGTCGCCGCCGACCTCGGGCTGCCGTCCACGGTCGAGGCCGTCTTCGCGACGCTCGACGACGCGCCGGCGGCCCGCGAGCGGCTGGCCGAGGCGTTCGCCGTGATGGTCGGTGGCGTCTCGCTCGGCGACCTCGTCGGCGGCTACGGCGTGGCGCGGGCGGCCCTCGAGATGGCCGCCCGTGAGGGCATCGCCGAGCCCACCGCCGTCGTCCAGGGGTTCGGCTCGATCGGCGGTGCCGCGGCCCGCTACCTCGCCCGCGCCGGCGTCAAGGTCATCGCGGTCGCCGACCGGGACGGTCTCATCCGCAACGACGCCGGCCTCGACGTCGAGGCGCTGCTCGCGGCGCGCGACGGTCTCGGTGTCGTCGACCGGTCGGTGCTCACCGACGTCGAGCTGGGCGACCGGGACGCGTGGCTCGACGTACCGTGCGACCTGCTGGTGCCCGCCGCGATGTCGTACGTCATCGACGCCGCCGACGTGGACCGGATCCAGGCGCGCCTGGTCGTCGAGGGCGCCAACATGCCGACCCTGCCGGAGGCGGAGGCCGCGCTGCACGAGCGCGGTGTCGCGGTCGTGCCCGACTTCCTCGCCAACGTGATGACCAACGCCTGGTGGTGGTGGATCGTCTTCGGCGACATCGAGCCGACCGAGGCGTCCTCCTTCGCCAAGATCGACGCGGTGATGCACCGGCTCGTCACCCGCGTCGCCGAGGCGGCCGACGAGTCCGGGCGGACCCTGCGCGCCTGCGCGCTCGAGGTCGCGGCCGACAACGCACGCGCCGTGACGGAGCGTGTCGGGATCGTGGGATGACCAGCGCGCTGGTCACGCTGCGCGATCGCACCGAGATCCTGGTCGACGGCGCCTGGCGGCGTCCGGTCGGTGGCGGTGTCACGGAGGTGGAGGACCCGGCGACCGGCACGGTCGTCGGGACCTCCGCCGACGCGGGGCCCGAGGACGTCGACGCGGCCGTCGCAGCGGCGCGGCGCGCGTTCGCCGGGTGGTCGGTCACGCCGCTGGAGCAGCGGCTGCACGTCCTGCGGGGCTGGCTGGACCGGCTCGAGGCGCGCCACGACCTGCTCGTCGACACGATCGTCAGCGAGGTGGGCGCTCCGGTGGCCCTGGCTCGGGACGCCCACGTCGGCATGGCGCTCGACGTGCTCCGGGCCTACCTGGACGAGGCGCGCGCCGTGCACTGGCAGGAGCGCATCGGCAGCTCGCTGGTGTTCCGGGAGGCGGCCGGGGTCGCGGCCTGCATCACCCCGTGGAACTGGCCGCTCTACCAGGTGCTCGCCAAGATCGGCGGCGCGCTGGTCGCCGGCAGCACCGTCGTGCTCAAGCCCGCCGAGCTGACGCCGCTCTCGGCGTACCTGCTGGCGGACGCCGCCCTCGAGGCTGGGCTGCCCGACGGCGTGCTCAACCTGGTCCCGGGCAGCGGACGCGTGGTGGGGGAGGCGATGGTGACCCACCCCGACGTCGACGTCGTCTCCTTCACCGGCTCCACGGGCGTCGGCGTGCGGATCTCGCAGCTGGCCGCGCCCGATGTCAAGCGGGTCTGCCTCGAGCTGGGCGGCAAGTCGGCCAGCATCGTGCTGCCCGACGCCGACCTGGACCGCGCCGTGCCGGCGAGCGTGCAGGGGGCGATGCTGAACTCCGGGCAGACCTGCAGCGCCTGGTCGCGGCTGCTGGTGCCGCACTCGCTGGTGCCCGAGGTGCTGGAGCGCGCGGCGGCCGAGGCCGGGCGGATGACGGTCGGCGACCCCCGCCGTGATGACACCGAGCTCGGCCCGGTGGCGTCGGCCACCCAGCGGGCCACCGTGACCGGCTTCGTCGAGCGAGCGGTAGCCGCGGGGGCCCGTGTGGTCGCCGGCGGCGTGGACCAGCCGCGCGACGGCGGCTACTTCGTCGCGCCGACCGTCGTGACCGACGTCGGCCGCGACGCCGAGATCGTCCGCGAGGAGGTGTTCGGTCCCGTCGTCACCGTGCAGGGCTACATCGACGAGGTCGAGGCGGTCGCCCTGGCCAACGACTCGTCGTACGGCCTGCACGGTGCGGTCTGGTCCGGCGACCAGGAGCGGGCGCTCGCGGTCGCGCGGCGGCTGCGCACCGGTCAGGTCGACCTGAACGGCGCCGCCTTCAATCCCGCGGCGCCGTTCGGCGGGTACGGCCGCTCCGGCAACGGGCGCGAGCTGGGTCGCTACGGCATCGAGGAGTTCCTGGAGACCAAGTCGGTCCAGCTGTGACCGCCACGGCGGTCCGGCCGGATCGTCGTACGGCGCGGCTGGCCGCCGGCGCCCTGGTCGGCGTGACGGCGGTGTGGGGCTCGACCTTCGCCCTGTCCAAGGACCTGCTCGAGCGGATGCCGGTCACCGACTACCTGGGCCCGCGGTTCCTGCTGGCCGCGGCGGTCGTGGTGCTGGTGCGGCCGCTGCTGCTGCGGTCGCTGACGCGCGACCTGGTGACCACGGGCGTCTGGCTGGGGGTGATCTACGCCGCCGGACAGCTGCTGCAGTTCGAGGGGTTGCTCCACACCGCTCCGACGGTCTCCGCGTTCGTCGTCTCGCTCTACGTTGTGTTCACGCCGTTGCTCAGCGCGGTGGTGCTGCGGGTGCGTCCGGACCGTATGACGCTGCTGGCGACGGTGCTCGCGGTCGCGGGCGTGGCGGCGATGTCGCTGCGGGGCTGGGCGTTCGGCACGGGGGAGACGCTGACCGTCGTCTCGGCCGCGCTGTACGCCGTCCACATCCTCGCGATGGCGCGGTGGGCGCGACCCGGTCAGGCGTTCACGCTGACCTTCGTGCAGCTGGTCACGATCGGCGCGCTGCTCACCGCGGTGGGCGCCGTGGACGGGATCGAGCTGCCGTCGCGGGGAGACGTGCCGGCGTTCCTGTACCTCGCGGTGATCGCGGCAGCGGGCGCGCTGCTGGTGCAGACGTGGGCGCAGGCACGGCTCTCGTCGGCGCACGCCGCGGTCCTGATGGTGCTGGAACCGGTGTGGGCCGCCGCCTTCGGCGTCGCGCTGTGGAGCGAGCGGGTCGACGTGCGCACGGTGCTCGGCGGCGCGCTGATCCTGGGCGCCATGGTCCTGGTGGTCGCCCGACCCCGGGCCGACGAGCTCGACGAGGCGCTGGTCGAGCCGGCGCCGTTGCACCCCTGACCCTGGCCGACACCGAACCGGAGGAGAGCATGCAGCACTACGACGTCGTGGTGGTGGGCGGCGGGATCGCGGGCGTCTCGATCGCCCACGAGCTTGCCGCGGACCGCTCCGTCTGCGTCCTGGAGGCCGAGCGTGAGCTGGCCGCACACACCACGGGCCGGTCGGCGGCGACCTGGGTCGCGGGCTACGGCCCGCCGGTCGTCCAGGAGCTCACCCTCGCCAGCCGTGCGTTCTTCGACGACCCGCCGCTCGACGTACCGGGGCCGTTGGCCGTGCCGCTGCCCTGCCTCTACGTCGGCACGGCCGAGACGGCCGACGCCGCCGCCCTCGCCGACGGCGTGGTCGCGGCCACCGGCGGGTCGGCGGTGACGCCCGAGGAGGCCGAGCGGCTCGCCCCGGTGCTGCGCCCGGGCGCCGTGACCTGCGCCGTACTCGATCCCACCGCTGCCGAGCTCGACGTGCACGGCCTGCACCAGGGCTATGTGCGGGGCCTGCGCTCCCGCGGCGGCGTCGTACGCCGCTCCGCCGCGCTCGTGGCTGCCCGCCGCGCCGGCGGCTCGTGGCACCTGACGACCGCCGAGGAGGAGCTCACCGCGGACGTCGTCGTCAACGCCGCCGGCGCGTGGGCCGACCAGGTCGGCGCCCTCCTCGGCAGCCGCGGGCACGGCCTGGAGCCGCGCCGCCGCAGCGTCTTCGTGTCGCCCACCACGGCCGCCGTCGACGGGCTTCCGTTCACCTGCGATCTCGCCGGCGGGTGGTACGTCAAGGCCGAGGGTGACGCGGTCCTGTGCTCCCCGGAGGACGCATCCCCACACGAGCCCGGCGACCCGCGGGCCGACGAGCTCGAGATCGCGCGCGCCATGGAGGCGATCAACGACGTCACGACGCTCGGCCTGCGCAGCGTCCGCACCACCTGGGCCGGGCTGCGCACCTTCGCGCCGCACGGCGAGCCGGTGGCGGCGTGGGACGCCGACGCGGACGGACTCTTCTGGCTGGCCGGCCTCGGCGGCTACGGCATCCAGATCGCCCCCGCCCTGGCGACCCGCTCCGCGGCGGCGGTCCGGGGCGTCGGCTGATCCCCTCGGACGGGTCGGCCCGGATCGTCTCAGTCGGCGAGCTCGGAGGGCACCGCCACCGCGTCGACCAGGGCCCCGTTGCGCAGCACGGTGATCTCCATGCGCTGCCCGATGGCGTTGGCGAAGAGCCGCCGCTGCAGCGACTGGGCATCGCCGAGCGGGACGCCGTCGACGGCCAACACCACGTCGCCGGCGTGTAGGCCCGCGGCCGCTGCCGGGCTGCGCTCGATCACCTCGACCACGCGTAGCGCCCGCCGCTGACCGAACCGCTCGGCCTGGCCGGGTGTCAGTGAGGCCGGCGTGCTGACCAGGCCGAGGTAGGCCCGCCGTACCCGGCCGTCGTTGACCAGCGCCGCGATGATGCGGTGCGTGGTCGCGTTGATCGGGACGGCCAGGCCGAGCCCGATGCCGGCCACGGCGGTGGCGATCCCGACCACGCGGCCGCGGCTGTCGGCGAGCGCGCCCCCGGAGTTGCCGGGGTTGAGGGCCGCGTCGGTCTGGATGACGTCCTCGATGAGGCGCGCGGTCGTGCGCGTGCGCGCCGGCATGCTGCGGCCCAGAGCGCTGACCACGCCGGCGGTCACGGTGCCGGACAGCCCCAGGGGGTTGCCGACGGCCACGACCAGCGAGCCGACCAGCAGGGTGTCGGCGTCGCCGTACTCAGGTGGGCTGGTGAGTGGCCGGTCGGCGCGCACGACGGCGAGGTCGGAGAGCGGGTCGCGGCCGATGACCGAGAAGCGGGCGACGGTGCCGTCGGCGAGCTCGGCGCTGCCCCCGTCGGCATCGCCCACGACGTGCGCGTTGGTGAGCAGGTGGCCCTCATCGGTGAGCACCACCGCCGAGCCGCCGGCCTCGCCCCGGCTCGACCGGATGCGCAGCGCCGCCACGCGGGGCGTCAGCTGCGCCGCGACGGAGGTGACGATGGCGGAGTAGGCGTCCAGTGGGTCGTCGCCGGGATCGCTCGGCATGTCAGGTCGAACGCCTCGGCCCGGTCCGGTGTTCCAGCCGGCGCAGCCGTCCCGCAGGCCCGCGTCGCCTCAGCCGGCTGAGCTGAACCAGGGATGGCGCAGGTCGTAGAACCGGGCGCCGCTCATGGCGTAGTCCAGCTCGGCCCGCACGTCCTCGGGCGGCTCGGTCTGCTCGCCCTTGCGGGCGCTGGCCTCGTCGGTGAAGGCGACGGTCTCGGTGAAGGTGCCGTCCGGCTCGATGGCGAGCGTGGCGCCGAGGATGTCGGGCCGCATCTCGTGCAACCTGGTGGGGTCGGACGTCATCAGCGCCTTGAGCCGCGACGGGTCGTCGACCTTGCCCTGGATGACCTGCACGAAGCCGGCGTCGTCGGAGCCGCCGCCCATCATGAGCGTGACGTCGTCGGAGTCGTGGAAGGTGACCTCGCCGTCCATCAGCGCCATCATCTGCTCGGCCCAGGCGCCCTGCTCGGGTCGGGCGGAGTTCGCCATGGCCTTCTCGCGGCTCTCGAACCGGACCACGCCGACGAACTGGTTGTCGTCGGTGAAGCCATAGGTGCCGCCGAGCCAGCCGTCGGCGCCGGGCGCCAGCTCCTCCTGCCACCGGTCGGCCAGCGCGTGCAGCTCGTCCTGCCGCGTGCACGTTCCCTGAATGATCTGAATGAACACCATGGCCTCCGTTTCTCAAGGCCGCCTCCGGGTGAGGTGGTCTCGTGTCCGACTTCCGACGCTAGATCCGTCGGTCGCGGCGGTCCATAGCCCGCACCGCGTCCGGCTGGGACAGGAGGCGTGCGCGGACGGGCTGGCCTGTAAGCCGGGTTCTGTCCCTCTCGCGAGGGGGCGACCATCCATCTCGGGCCACCGTTGCCGGTGGCCTCCAGCGGTCTACCCGGATGCTCGGGCGGGCAGCCCTCCCGGTGACGAGCACCGTCGCATCCTGTCTGACCTTGCTCCAGGTGGGGTTTACCTAGCCGGACCGGTCACCCGGCCCGCTGGTGGTCTCTTACACCACCGTTTCACCCTTACCGCCCTGCACGCAGGGAGGCGGTCTGCTTTCTGTGGCACTGTCCCGCGGGTCACCCCGGGTGGGCGTTACCCACCACCTTGCCCTGTGGAGCCCGGACTTTCCTCGACCTCCTCCGGTCACCCGGAGTCGGACGCGGTCGCCCGGCCAGCCCGTCACGCGCTCGCAAGGGTACGGCGCCCGGCGTCGTCCCGCACCTCGGGTGCATGTTCGTCGAGGTATGCAGGGACATGGGCGCTTCCCGTGCGGAGTTCCGCACGGGAAGTGCAGGTTCGGCTGCATACCTCGACGAACAGGCGCGCACCGGTACGTCGGAATGCCAGCCCGCCGCGAGGTGTTCTCGCACCGTGACCACGGAGGAGCCCATGGACGAGTTCGAGCTGCAGCCGCCTGCGATCGTGTTCCCCGACCAGGCCGGGCCCGCGGCGGCGTACCGCACCGCCCACGACCTGCTGGCGCGCCGCGCGCCGGTGGAGGCGCTGGAGGTGCTGGAGCCTGCCCTCGCCGAGGACCCTCGCAACACCGGGCTGCGCAGCCTGCGGGCGTGGGCCTACCTGCTGCGCGCCCAGCTCGGCAAGGCCGAGGAGGAGCTGCGCGGACTGGTCGAGGACACCCCCGACGACGTCTGGGCGCGCCATGCGCTGGGCCGGGTGCTGGAACGGCAGAACCGGCTCTCCGAGGCGCTCCCACAGCTGCGGCTCGCGGCCGTGATGAGCGACGACGCGGACCATCACGCGGCGGTACGGCGCGTCGAGCGGCGACTCTCCGCGCCGAGCAACTGAGCGTCGCGGCGCCGACGTCCTCCGACGCGATGCCCGGTCGGCTCTCGGGCCAGCTCGGCGGCCACTGAGCCGCCGTACGCCCGTGTAGTTTCGGGGCATGGACTACGACACGCGGGAGTTCTGGTTCTGCCTCAAGCACCAGCAGGTCGAGGAGCGGGAGGGCTGCCCCAACCGCGACCGGCTCGGGCCGTACCCCACGCGCGCCGAGGCCGAGCTGGCGCTGGCGAAGGTCGAGGAGCGCAACGAGGCGTGGGACCACGACCCGGCCTGGAACGACGAGGACGAGCCGCAGGAGTGAGCGAGCCGGTCTCGAAGTGGCCGTTCGTCGGCATGGGCGGCATGGCCGCGGTGCTCTTCCTGTACGCCGCCAGCGGGCTGCTCGCCCCGCCCTGGGCGGTCGCCGGGCTGGTCGCGGTGTGGCTGGTGGCGTTCGTCGTCGCCTGCCGCTGGTGGTCGCGTCGGCCCGGCTGGGTGCCGTTCCTGCCCGTCGCGCTGGTCGCGGTCTGGTTCGCGGTCGTCAACGCCGGCGGTGCCTGGCTCGGCTGGTCCGCCTGAGGCTCACCGGCTGGGGCGGCGTACCCGCAGGATGCGGTCCTCCCCGTCGCCGTTGTCGGTGGTGACCAGCAGGTCGCCGTTGCGGGCGACCACGGCGGTCCGCAGGCGGCCGTGGCCGGTCAGCGCGGAGCGCTCGGCGGTCAGCCGGCCGGAGCGGTCGAACCGCAGCAGGATCAGCTTGCTGTGCTTCAGCGCAGCCACCGCGAGCCAGCCGTTGAGGCCGCGCCAGCCCCTGCGCGGCAGGAACGTGCCGCCGCTGGTGGCGTCGGTCGGGACACCGGAGCTCCAGCGTGCGCTCTGCTGGGTGCCCGGCAGCGCATGGTTGGTCATCGGCACGTCCTCGTCGTAGCCGGGCCCGGGCTGCCAGCCGTAGTCGCCACCACGCACCAGCAGGTTCACCTCGTCGTCGCGGTCGGTGCCCTGCTCGATGGACCACAGCGTCCCATCGGCGCGCTGGGTCAGGCCCTGCACGTTGCGGTGGCCGTAGGTAAAGATCAGCCGGGTCCGCGCGTCGGGGCTGCTGAGGAACGGGTTGCCCGGCCAGGCGGCGCCCGTGAACCGGTGCAGCCGCAGCGTCTTGCCGCCCAGCGACGACAGGTTGCGCGGGTTGGTCTCGTCGGTCGCGTCGCCGGTGCCGACCAGCAGCGATCCGTCCCGCGCGATCAGCAGCTGGCAGCCGCCGTGTCGCCCGCTGCGGCTGATCGGCATCCCGCTCACCAACGTCCGGACCAGGCGGGCGCGGCGCAGCTTCGGACCCAGCTTCCACGCCGTCACGCGGACGTCCTGGCTGCCGCCGGCCCGCCATCCCTGACAGGTGTAGATGCGCCGGTTCCTGGTGAACCGGGGGTCGGCCTCGACCGCCATCAGACCGGTCTCGCCGCGCGACACCAGCTGCGCTCCGGCCAGCCGGACGGGGCGCTTGCGGCCGGCCCGCACGATGCTGAGCCGCCCGCCGCGCTCGGTGACCAGCAGCCGGCCCTTCGGCAGCGGCTCCACGTCCCACGGGTGGTCGAGCCCGCCGACGACGGTGCTGACGCGCAGCCGGGGGAGCGCCGCCTCGGCCGGTGGTGTCCCCAGGGCGGTCAGCAGGCCGGCGACCATCGTGCCGGCGACGGCGGTGGCGAGCGTTCCGAGGCTGCGTCGCATGCCGCCACGGTAGCCCGATCGAGTCGCCGCGTAACGGCCTCGGAAGTGGAGCCTTTGGCCCCGCTCACCCCGCCGCGGGATGGCCGAAGGCTCCACTTCCCGTGCACAGCGGCCCGCCGGCAGCGGTCGTCCCCAGCACCGAACGACCAGCCCGCGACCGGGGGACGATCCGACCGAGTCTCGGGGCATGACCGACCAGCAACGCAGGGTGCGCCGGAGAGGACCGGCCTGGGTCCGTCTCGCCCAAGGCGTGCACCGCCCTGCCGAGGCCAGCGACGTGTTCCTCACGGACCTGCACGCCTGGGCGGAGCGGCTCCCGGACGGCGCCGTCTTCACCGGGCTGACGGCCGCCCGACTCCGGGGGCTGTGGGTGCCGCCCATGCCAGCCGACCTCCCGCTGTTCGTCGCGGTGCCGCGCTCCGCCACGCATTCGAAGCGGGCGCAGGTCGTGGTGTCGCGCGAGACGCCGTCACCTCGGTCGGAGCTGGTCGACGGCCTGCGGGTCGCTCCGGTGCCGGCGACGCTGCTGGCCTGCGCCCGCGACCTCGGGACCCTCGATCTGGTGGTCCTCGTCGACTCGGCGCTCCACCTCGGGCTGTGCACGGTGGCCGACCTGAGAGCGGTCGCGGCACCCCGCCGCAAGGGTGCCCCGCGGCTACGGCGCGCGATCGACCACGCCGACGCGCGGTCGGAGTCGCCGTACGAGACCTTGCTGCGCCTGCTGCACCTGGCCTGCGACGTGCCCGTCGAGCCGCAGCCGGAACTGCACGACGACACCGGCGTCTTCCTCGGCCGCGCTGACTTGCGAATCCGCGGGACCACCACGTTGCAGGAGTACGACGGCGCCGACCACCTCGAGCGGTCGCGGTACCGCCGCGACCGTCGTCGTGACAGCCGGCTCGCCGGTGCCGGGTACGTCCGGCACGGCTACGTCGCCGAGGAGGTTCTCGCCAAGGCGATCGGCATCATCCGGAACGCGGAGGCTGCCCTCGGGCTGCCGCACGACCCGCGTCGTGTCCGGCCGTGGCATGCACTGGTGCGGGCGTCGCTGTTCAGCGAGGCCGGCACGGCGGCCTTCGGCAGGCGGCTGGGGCGCACCAAGCAGCGTGCCGCCTGATCAGTGGAGCCTTCTGCCACCTATCCGGCGCTAGAGGTGGCAGAAGGCTCCACTCAATCGGGCGGGGCGTCAGAAGGTGTGCTCGGGACCCGGGAACGAGCCGTCCTTCACATCGGCGGCGTAGGCACGGGCGCCGTCGAGGAGCGTCGCGCGCAGGTCGGCGTACTGCTTGACGAAGCGCGGCATCCGGCCCGACCGCAGCCCGAAGGCGTCCTGCCACACCAGCACCTGGCCGTCGCAGCCGTTGCCGGCGCCGATGCCGATGGTGGTGATGGTCAGCTCCTTGCTGATCCGCTCGGCGACCTCGCCGGGCACCATCTCCATGACGACCGCGAACGCGCCGGCGTCGGCGACGGCCCGGGCGTCGGCGACGATCTTGTCGGCCGCCTCGCCGCGGCCCTGGACCCGGTAGCCGCCCAGCGCGTGCTCGGACTGCGGGGTGAAGCCGATGTGCGCGATGACGGGGACGCCGCCGGCGACCAGCTTCGCGATGGTGGGTGCCATCTCGGCACCGCCCTCGAGCTTCACACAGTGGGCCAGGCCCTCCTTCATGAAGCGCACCGCGGTCAGGTAGGCCTGCTCGGGGGAGGCCTGGTAGGAGCCGAACGGCAGGTCGCCGACCACCATCGCGCGCTTCACCGAGCGTGCGACGGCGCGGGTGAGCGGGATGAGCTCGTCGACCGTGACGGGCAGCGAGGTCTCGTTGCCGAAGACGTTGTTGGAGGCGCTGTCGCCCACCAGCAGCAGCTCGATGCCGGCCTCGTCGAAGATCTGCGCGGTGTACATGTCGTACGCCGTCAGCATCGTGACCTTCTCGCCGCGCTCCTTCATCTCCCGGAGGTGATGGGTGCGGATCTTGCGGATCGCCGGTGCCTTGTCGGCGGTCGAGCCGCCGCCGTACGGCGCGGTCTCTTCGGGGGCGTTGCTCATCGTCGAGCCTCTCGTGTCATCTCGCGGCTCCCTGCTGAAGTCCACGGACCGCTTCTCAATCTAGGACCCCAGTCCTGGGGAGAGGAGCCCACTGACCCTGTGGCCCTGGTCACCCGGGGGGGGGGGGCTACGGTGCCGGCATGTCGTTCGACGTCAGCGCAGACGCCTACGCCGCGTTCATGGGCAGGTACGCCGAGCCGCTGGCCGACCGCTTCGTCGAGCTGCTCGATCCGCAGCCGGGCGAGCGGGCGCTCGACGTCGGCGCCGGCACCGGTGCCCTGGTCACGCGCCTCGCGCAGCGGCTCGGACCCGGGGCGGTGGCGGCGGTCGAGCCGATGCCGGCCTTCGCCGAGCACCTCAGGCAGCGCGTCCCAGCGGTCGACGTGCGGCAGGGCCACGCCCAGGAGCTGCCGTTCGGCGACGGCGAGCTGGATCTCGTCACCGCCCAGCTCGTCGTCAACTTCGTCCCCGACCCGGTCGCCGGCCTGCGAGAGATGAGGCGGGTGGCCAGGACGGGGGGACGGGTCGCCGCCTCGGTGTGGGACCACGACGGTGGTCGGGGCCCGCTGTCGCCGTTCTGGGCGGCCGCGCACGAGGTCCGGCCCGACGTCGTCGACGAGGGCACGGCCGTCGGGTCGCGGCGCGGCCAGCTCGCCGAGCTCTTCGCCGGCGCCGGCCTCGAGGTCGTCGAGGACACCGAGCTCACGGTCACCGTCCACCACCCCGACTTCGAGGAGTGGTGGGAGCCCTACACCTTCGGGGTGGGGCCCGCCGGCGAGTTCGTGCGCGGCCTCCCCGAGGCCGACCGCGACGAGATCCGGAGGATCTGTCGCGGCCGGCTCGGTGACGGCTTCGACCTCACTGCCACGGCGTGGGTCGTCGTGGGCCGCGCCTGACCGGCCGCCCGGTCACTCCGTGGCGATCGCCTGCAGCACGTTGAGGCGAGCTGCGCGAACGGCCGGGAGCACGGCGGCCAGCACCCCGACCACGACGGCGATGACCAGGAACGCCACGAGCTGGCCCAACGGCAGCCCGAGGGTGGTGAGCTGGTCGGCCAGGGTGCGCTGCAGCATCACGCCGATGACGACGCCGACGACCATGCCCATCACCGCGCCGAGCACCGCGATGGCGACCGACTCCAGGGTGACCATCCGCCGCAGCCGGGCCCGCGACATGCCGATCGCGCGCAGCAGCCCGATCTCCCGGGTCCGCTCGATCACGCTGAGGCCGAGCGTGTTCACGATGCCGATGACGGCGATGACGATCGCCAGCGCCAGCAGGCCGTAGATCATGTACAGCAGCTGGTTGACCTGGCCACGGATCGACTCGGCGAACTCCTCGCGGTCGTAGACCGCGATGATCTTCGCGTCCTCGACCGCCGCGTCGAGCGCCTCGTGCACGGCGGTCGCGTCGGCGCCCGGTGCCAGGTCGATGCTGATCGAGGTGTCCTGGCGGTTGATGCCGGCCTCGGCCAGGCGCTCCAACGGCAGGCTGATCGCCCCGGTCACCTCGGTCGGCTCGTAGATGCCGCCCACGGTGAGGTCGAGCGTGCGTCCCGCCGGGAACCCGAGGGTGAACGCGTCGCCCACCGTCCAGCCGCGCTCCTTCGCGAGGTCGGCGTCGACCAGTGCGGTGTCGCCGCTCAGCCGCTGCTCGCCCTCGACCATCTCCAGGCTGTAGATGTCGTCGAAGGTCGCGTCGTTGCCGGCGACGTACGTCGTCTCGCCCGGCCCCTTCTCCGCGTCGTCGAGGAGCAGCGCGCTGGCCCACTGCTGCCGGGCCACGGTGCCGACGCCGTCCACATGCTCGAGCGCGTCGCCGACCCCGGTCGGGAACGGCATGAAGTTGGTGCTCTGGACCAGGAAGTCGCTGGTGAACTGCTCGTCGACGATGTCGTCGACGGTCTTGTTCATCGACGCCGCGAGCACGCCGATCGTCGAGACCAGCGCCAGCCCGATCATCAGCGCCGACGCGGTGGCGCCGGTACGGCGCGGGTCGCGCAGCGCGTTCTCACCGGCCAGCCGGCCGGTGGTGCCGAAGAGCCGGCCGAAGATGGCGCGGCACGCGAGCAGCACCGGGCGCCCGGCGACCGAGCTGATCGCGGCCAGCGTCAGCACCCACAGCAGCGCGCCCGCGCCGACCCAGGCGGCGTCCGAGCCGGGGGCGTCGAGCAGTCCGGCGACGGCCAGGCCGGCGCCGAGCAGCAGCACGACGGAGCCGATCAGCGTCCGGCGCCGCAGCGACCCGCGGGCACCGGCGCTCTCGCCCCGCATCGCGGTGACGGGCGCGACCTTGCCGGCGCGGCGCGCGGGCAGGTAGGCGGCGAGCACCGTGACGACGACGCCGACCAGGTAGCTGACGACGATGGTGCGCGGCGTCAGCACCAGCTGGGAGCTGGCGATGTCGAGGCCGACGGAGCGGAACAGCGCCGCCAGGCCGCGCGCCAGCAGCCAGCCCAGCCCGATGCCGACGGTGGCGGCCACGACCGCCATGACGGCAGCCTCGACCAGCACCGAGCGGGTGACCTGCCGACGCGAGGCGCCGAGCGCCCGCAGCAGGGCCAGCTCGCGGGTGCGCTGGGCGACCAGGATCGTGAAGGTGTTCACGATGATGAAGCCGCCGATCACGACCGCGATGATCGCGAAGACGAGGAGGAAGACCGAGATCACGCCGAGGAACTCGTTGATGGCGCTCTCGGACTCCTCCACCACCGTGTCGCCGGTGGCGGCCTCGAACCCGTCGGGCAGTACGGCGGCGGCCGCCTCGGCCAGCTCCTCCTGCGAGACCCCGTCGGCGGCGGTGAGGCTGACGGTCGTGAAGGCGTCCTGGCCGCCGAGGAAGATCTGCTGGGCACCGGCGGTGTCGAAGATCAGCAGCGTCGAGCCCGCCGTACCGCCGCCGTTGAACTCCGCGGTGCCGACGAGCGTGGCGGTCCGCTCGAGCTCGCCGTACGGCGCCAGCAGACCGACCTCGTCGCCGATCTCGTAGCCACCGCGCTCGGCGGCGCCCTCGTCGAGCGCGATCTCGTCAGGCTGCTCGGGCCAGCGGCCGTCCTGGAGCACCAGGATCTGCTCGCCGGCCATGTTCGGCGCGGCGGTGTGGTTGAACGCCAATGTCGGGGCACCGGTGCCGCCGACGACGCTGCCGTCGGTGTCCAGGAGGTTCATGCCGAAGCCGTCGACGTTGCCGTCGGCGCGCGCGACCTCCGGGAGCGCGGCCAGCGCCGCGACGTCCTCGGGACCGAGCGTGGCGCTGCTGACGCCGGCCTCGCCGGCGGTGAAGGACTCGGCGCCCTCGACGCGCACCAGGCCGTCGGCGGTGGTGCCCTTGACGATGCTGTCGAAGGTCGCCGACAGGCCGTTGCTGAAGACGAGCACGCCGGAGAGGAACGCGACGCCGAGCACGATCGCGAGCCCGCTCATGAGCAGGCGCACCTTGCGCGCCAGCAGGTTGCGAAGGGTGAGCTTGAGCATCAGGCGACACCCGGCGAGACGGTCTGCAGCGAGGCCATGCGCTCGAGGATCTGCTCACGGCTGGGGCGGGAGAGCTCGTCGACGACGCGTCCGTCGCGGAGGAACACGACGCGGTCGCAGTACGACGCCGCCACCGGGTCGTGGGTGACCATGACGATGGTCTGGCCGAACTCGTCGACGCTGCGGCGCAGGAAGCGCAGCACCTCCGCGCCCGAGGTGGAGTCCAGGTTGCCCGTCGGCTCGTCGGCGAAGACGATCGAGGGCTGGCTCATCAGGGCGCGGGCGCACGCGACGCGCTGCTGCTGGCCGCCGGACATCTCGCTGGGTCGGTGGCCCAGCCGGTCCCGCAGGCCGACGGTGTCGACCACGGTGTCGAACCAGGCGGGGTCGGGCTTGCGGCCGGCCAGGTCGAGGGGGAGCAGGATGTTCTCCTTGGCGGAGAGGGTGGGCACCAGGTTGAACGCCTGGAACACGAACCCGATCCGCTCCCGGCGCAGCTTGGTGAGGGCCTTGTCGCCCAGCGAGCCGACCTCGACGCCGTCCACGACGACACCACCGGCGGTGGGGGTGTCGAGCGCGGCCAGGCAGTGCATGAGGGTCGACTTGCCCGAGCCGGACGGCCCCATGATCGCGGTGAACTCACCGGCCCGGAAGTCGATGGTCACGCCGTCGAGGGCGCGGACCTCGGAGTCGCCGGAGCCGTAGGTCTTGTGCAGGTCACGAGCGCTCGCCGCGACGGCGGGCGCGTCCTGAAGGGTGGTCATGGGTCAACCCTCCCGCACCGTCACGTCGGCGCGCGATCCGGATTCCCCCTGAGGTCGACCCCGACGGGGCCCGGGGGTCGCCTCCAGGGGCCCGTGGCGTCGCGTCCCTAGACTCACGGCGTGGACTTCTACTCCGCCTACGCCCACGGGTTCGCCCGGGTCGCCGCCGTCACCATGCCGATCGCGGTGGCCGACCCCGAGACCAACGCCCGCACCGTGATCGAGCAGGCGCGGGCCTGCCACGACGACGGGGCGGCGGTCGCGATCTTCCCCGAGCTGTGCCTGAGCGGGTACGCCGTCGACGACCTGTTCCTCCAGGACACCTTGCTCCGGGCGGTCGAGGCCGCCATCGCGCAGATCGTGGCGGCCTCCGAGGAGCTGACGCCGCTGCTGGTGGTCGGTGCGCCGCTGGTGCACTGCAACCGGGTCCTCAACACCGCCGTCGTGATCCACGACGGCCAGGTGCTCGGCGTGGCACCGAAGTCGTACCTGCCGACCTACCGGGAGTTCTACGAGCGCCGCTGGTTCGCTCCCGGCGACGACATCGACGGCTACATCAGCGTTGCGGGCGAGGAGGTCCCGATCGGGCCAGAGCTGCTGTTCGCGGCCACCGACGTGCGCGGGCTGGTGCTCCACGTCGAGGTCTGCGAGGACATGTGGGTGCCGGTGCCGCCGAGCGCCCGGGCGGCGCTGGCCGGGGCCACGGTGCTGGCCAACCTCTCCGGGAGCCCGATCACCGTCGGTCGCGCCGACGACCGCAAGCTGCTGGCCAGCTCGGCGTCGAGCAGGTGCCTGGCGGCGTACGTCTATGCGGCGGCGGGCCAGGGCGAGTCGAGCACCGACCTGTCGTGGGACGGGCAGACGATGGTCTACGAGATGGGTCAGCTGCTGGGGGAGAGCGAGCGGTTCCCCGACGGCCCGCGGCGCACCGTGGTCGACGTCGACCTGGACCGGATCCGCATGGAGCGGATCCGCACCGGCACCTTCGACGACAACCGTCGCGCCCTGGAGGAGCAGACCTCGGGCTTCGACGTCATCGAGTTCGAGCTGGGCCTGGAGGAGGGGCTGCTGGCCGGTGACCGGGGGCTGCGCCGCAAGGTGGACCGGTTCCCGTTCGTGCCCGACGACCCGGCCCGGCTCGAGCAGGACTGCTACGAGGCCTACAACATCCAGGTCTCCGGCCTGGAGCAGCGGCTGCGTGCCATCGGGCAGGGCAGTGGGTCGCAGCCGAAGATCGTCATCGGCGTCAGCGGTGGCCTGGACTCCACCCACGCGCTCATCGTGGCGGCCAAGACGATGGACCGGCTCGGCCGGCCACGCAGCGACATCCTCGCCTTCACGCTGCCCGGCTTCGCCACCTCGGAGACCACCAAGGGCAACGCCGTCGCGCTGATGGAGGCCCTCGGGACGACGTACGAGACCATCGACATCACCAAGGCCGCCCTGCAGATGCTCGGCGACCTCGGGCATCCGTTCGCCTCGACAGGCTCGACAGGCTCGACGAGCGACCCGAGCGTCTACGACGTGACGTTCGAGAACGTCCAGGCCGGCCTGCGCACCGACTACCTGTTCCGGGCCGCCAACCAGCGCGGGGGCATCGTGCTCGGCACGGGCGACCTGTCCGAGCTGGCGCTGGGCTGGTGCACGTACGGCGTCGGCGACCAGATGTCGCACTACAACGTCAACGCCGGCGTCCCCAAGACGCTGATGCAGCACCTGATCCGCTGGGTCATCTCCCACGACCAGTTCGACGAGGCGACCAACGCGGTGCTGGCGGAGATCCTCGACCAGGAGATCTCGCCGGAGCTCATCCCGGTCGCCGAGGGGGAGAAGCCGCAGAGCACCGAGGCCAAGGTGGGTCCGTACTCACTGCAGGACTTCACGCTCTTCCACGTGCTGCGCTACGGCTACCGGCCCAGCAAGATCGCGTTCCTCGCCTGGCACGCCTGGCGGGACGCGGCCGAGGGGGACTGGCCGCCGGCGTACCCCGAGGCCGGCCGCAAGGACTACGACCTCGACGAGATCCGGTCCTGGCTGGAGGTGTTCATCAAGCGCTTCTTCGCCCACCAGTTCAAGCGCTCGGCGCTACCCAACGGCCCCAAGGTCGCCGCCGGCGGCGCGCTCTCCCCGCGCGGGGACTGGCGGATGCCGTCCGACGCCTCGCCCGCCGCCTGGCTCGCCGACCTGGAGCAGGTGCCGTTCTTCTAGCGCTCAGGCAGCTGGTGCCGCTGGGAGCGGCTGTTCATCGAGGTATGCAGCTGAACTGGCACTTCCCGTGCGGAGTTCCGCGTGGGAAGTGCAGCTCTGGCTGCATACCTCGATGAACAGGCAGGGCGGTCGACCGGCCTGGCCGTCGATAGGGTGCAGCCATGGGTAAGCAAGAGGACTTCGTTCTCCGCGCGCTCGAGGAGCGCGACGTCCGGTTCGTCCGGCTGTGGTTCACCGACGTCCTGGGCTTCCTGAAGTCGGTCGCGGTGGCTCCGGCCGAGCTGGAGGGGGCGTTCGCGGAGGGCATCGGCTTCGACGGCTCGGCCATCGAGGGGTTCGCGCGGGTGCAGGAGTCCGACATGCTCGCCAAGCCCGACCCGGCGACGTTCCAGATCCTGCCGTGGCGCGACCAGGGCCCGGCGACGGCGCGGATGTTCTGCGACATCGTGATGCCGGACGGCTCCCCGTCGTACGCCGACCCGCGGTTCGTCCTCAAGCGGACCCTGAGCCGGGCCGCCGAGAAGGGGTTCACCTTCTACACGCACCCCGAGATCGAGTTCTACCTGTTCAAGGACCGGCCCACCGACGGCGTGCCGCCGGTCCCGGTCGACTCCTCGGGGTACTTCGACCACACCGCCCAATCCATGGGCGCCGACTTCCGCCGCGAGGCCATCACCTACCTCGAGGCGATGGGCATCAGCGTGGAGTTCAGCCACCACGAGGGCGGCCCGGGGCAGCAGGAGATCGACCTGCGCTACGCCGACGCCCTGTCGACGGCCGACAACATCATGACCTTCCGCACCGTCATCCGCGAGGTCGCGCTGAGCCAGGACATCTGGGCCTCCTTCATGCCGAAGCCGCTGACCGAGCACCCCGGCTCCGGCATGCACACCCACGTCAGCCTCTTCGAGGGCGACACCAACGCGTTCTACCAGGCCGGCGCGGAGTACGGACTCTCGGCGACCGGGCGGCAGTTCATCGCGGGACTGATGCGTCACGCCCCCGAGATCAGCGTGGTGACGAACCAGTGGGTGAACTCCTACAAGCGCATGGCCGCCGGCGGCGAGGCCCCCTCCTACGTCTCCTGGGGCCACAACAACCGCTCCGCCATGGTGCGGGTGCCCATGTACAAGCCGGCGAAGGGCCAGTCGACGAGGATCGAGCTGCGCACGCTCGACGCCGCCTGCAACCCCTACCTCGCCTTCGCGGCGGTCCTGGCGGCCGGCATGAAGGGCATCGAGGAGGCCTACGAGCTGCCGCGCGAGGCCGAGGACGACGTCTGGGCCCTCACCGACCGGGAGCGCCACAGCCTCGGCATCGACCCACTGCCGACCAACCTGTCCGAGGCGATCAAGGTCGCGGAGTCCTCCGAGCTGCTCGCCGAGACGCTCGGCGAGCACGTCTTCGACTACTTCCTGCGCAACAAGCGCGCGGAATGGGCGGAGTACCGGCTCCAGGTCACCGCGTTCGAGCGTGACCGGATGCTGCCGGTCATCTGAGGCGCTGGGTGATGCGAGCAGCCAGCATCCGGCAGCCGGCGGACCGGTGAGCCGCTCCGGCCGGCTCGACCGGCGCGGCACCCTGCTGCGCCTGGGGTTCGCCGACACCGACGCGGCCGTCGCGGCGCTGGCTCGGCTCGGCCCGTACGCCGACCCGCTGCTGCCGGTCCTGGGGCTGACCGCCGACCCGGACCTGGCGGTCGGCGCGCTGGCACGCGTCGTCGAGGCGGCGAGCGAGGAGGGCAGCGACGGCGGACTGCCCGGACTGGTCGAGCAGCTGGCCGCCGACGAGGGCGCCGCGACCCGGCTGCTGGCGGTGCTCGGCGCCAGCGAGGCGCTCGGCGACCACCTGGTGCGTCACCCCGAGCAGTGGCGCGACCTGACCGATCCGGCGCTCGGCACGAGCCGGCCGCCGGCGTACGCCCTGCGGGAGGCGCTGCTGCGCGCCGTCGGCGCCGACCCGCACACGGCGTCCCCGACGGCGACCCTGCCCGAGGAGCAGGCCACCGACGCGTTGCGCGTGGAGTACCGCCGCCTGCTGCTCCGGCTCGCCGCCCGCGATCTCGGCCACGGCCTCGCCGTGGAGGACGCCGCCGCCGAGCTCTCCGACCTCGCCGCCGGCACGCTCGAGGCCGCGCTGGCCGTGGCCCGCAGCGTCACTCCGGACGCCGACAGCGCCCGGCTGGCCGTGATCGCGCTGGGCAAGTGCGGCGGCCACGAGCTCAACTACGTCTCCGACGTCGACGTGCTCTTCGTCCACGAGCCGGCCGAGGGCGCCGACCCCGACGTCGCGCTGCGGGCCGCGACCCAGCTCGCGAGCCGGCTGATGACGGTGTGCACCGCGTTCACCGGCGAGGGCACGATCTGGCCGGTCGACGCGGCGCTGCGGCCGGAGGGGAAGGCCGGCCCGCTCACCCGGACCCTCGCGGGCATGCGCGGCTACTACGAGCGCTGGGCCAGCACCTGGGAGTTCCAGGCGCTGCTCAAGGCCCGGCCCGCCGCCGGCGACCTGGCGCTGGGCGCGGAGTTCGTGGCGACGGTCGAGCCGCTGGTGTGGTCGGCCGCCGAGCGCGAGGGCTTCGTCACCGACACCCAGGCGATGCGGCGCCGGGTGGTGGCCCACATCCCCGCCAAGGAGGCCGAGCGCCAGCTCAAGCTCGGGTCCGGTGGGCTGCGCGACGTGGAGTTCGCCGTGCAGCTGCTGCAGCTGGTCCACGGCCGTGCCGACGCGGGCCTGCACCGCCCCGACACGCTGGGTGCGCTGCGGGCGCTGACCGAGGGCGGGTACGTCGGCCGGGAGGACGGTGAGGCGCTCCGCGACGCCTACGCCTTCCTGCGCACCCTCGAGCACCGGCTCCAGCTGCACCGGCTCCGGCGTACGCACGTCGTCCCCGAGGACGAGGAGTCGCTGCGCCGCCTGGGCCGCAGCATGGGCTTCCTCAAGGACCCGGTGGCCACGCTGGACCGCACCTGGCAGCACCACCGCCGCGAGGTCCGCCGGCTGCACGAGAAGCTCTTCTACCGCCCGCTGCTGAGCGCGGTGGCGAGCCTCCCGGGCTCGGAGGCGCGGCTCAGCCCCGAGGCCGCCGGCACCCGGCTGGCCGCTCTCGGCTACGAGGACCCGCGGGCCGCGCTGCGCCACCTGGAGGCGCTGACGGCCGGCGTCTCGCGCCGCGCGACGATCCAGCGGGCGCTGCTGCCGGTGCTGCTGCAGTGGTTCGCCGAGGGTCCTGACCCCGACGCCGGCCTGTTCGGCTTCCGCCGGATCAGCGAGGCGCTCGGCAGCACGCCGTGGTACCTGCGCACCCTGCGCGACGAGGGTCTCGTGGCCGAGCGGCTGGCCCGGCTGCTGTCCACGTCGCGCTACGCCACCGCCCTGCTCGAGCGCGAGCCCGAGGGGGTGCGGATGCTCGGCGACCCGCTCGAGCCGCGGCTCAGCGAGGCGGTCGCCGAGGAGATGCGCGCCGCGGGCAGCCGGCGGGGCGACGCGGAGGAGGCGGTGCGGGCGCTGCGCGCCGTACGCCGTCGCGAGCTGCTGCGCATCGCCGCCGGCGACCTGCTCGGACTCGTCGACGTGGCCGAGGTCGGCGCCGGCCTCTCCCGGCTCACCGACGCGACCCTCGAGGCGACGCTGGCCGCCGTGACCGCGGCGGTCCTCGCGCAGCAGGGACTCGACGAGCCGCCGACCCGGATCGCGATCGTCGCCATGGGCCGGTACGGCGGCCTGGAGCTGTCCTACGGCTCCGACGCCGACGTCATGTTCGTGCACCAGCCGGTCGACGGAGCCGACCAGCACGAGGCGACCAGCTTCGCCCGGACCGTGGTGGGGGAGCTGCGCCGGCTGCTGGCGCTGCCCGGTGCCGACCCTGCTCTCGAGGTCGACGCCGACCTGCGTCCGGAGGGACGGCAGGGACCGCTGGTGCGGACCCTGGACTCCTACGCCGCCTACTACGCCCGCTGGCACGAGGTCTGGGAGACCCAGGCGCTGCTGCGGGCCGACGCGGTCGTCGGCGACCCTGACGTGCGACGCGCGTTCACTGAGGTCATCGACCCGGTGCGGTTCCCCGCCGGTGGGCTGAGCGAGGACCAGGTCCGGGAGATCCGGCGCATCAAGGCCAGGGTCGACGCCGAGCGGCTCCCGCGGGGCGCCGATCCCGCGACCCACCTCAAGCTCGGCCGCGGCGGGCTGGCCGACGTGGAGTGGACAGTGCAGCTGCTGCAGCTGCGGCATGCTGCCAAGGTGCCCGGGCTGCGGACGCCCCGCACGCTGGCGGCACTGACCGCCGCCCACGAGGCCGGGCTGCTCGCCGCCGACGACGCCGCGACCCTGACGGCGGCGTGGCGGCTCTCGAGCCGGCTGCGCAACGCGATCACCCTGGTGCGCGGCCGTCCCGCGGACCAGCTGCCCACGGACGCGCGCGAGCGGCGCGCCGTGGCCGCCGTGCTGGGCTATCCCGACGGCGCCACCGACGAGCTGAGCAACGACCACCTGCGGCTGACCCGCCTCGCGCACGGCGTCGTCGACCGGGTGTTCTGGGACGACGCCTGACCCCAGGATTTCCGTCCACCAGAACCGCTGTCGCTACTCTCGGCCCATGGACCAGCCGCCGGGGAGCGCGACGCGGCAGCGCATCGTCGACGCGGCCACGGTGCTGTTCCTGACCCGGGGCTACGGCGGGACCAGCACCCGCGACATCGCGGCGGCCGTCGGCATCAAGCAGCCCTCCCTCTACGCCCACTTCGCGGTGAAGTCGGACCTCCTGCTCGAGGTGCTGCTGCACGCGCTGCGACCCTCGCTGGAGGAGTCCGCGCGGCTGCAGGCCGACCCGACGCTCTCGGCGGTCGAGCGGCTCTCGGCGCTGGTCAGCTTCGACGTCCGCCTGCTGTGCTCCGGCGCGGCCAACCGCGGGTTGCTCGCCTATCTGCCGGAGGTGCGAGCGACCGGCGTGGCCGCCCAGCTCGCGTCGCACCAGAAGGTGCTGCACGACGCCTACCGGGTCCTGGTCGCCGAGGTCCTCGCCGAGCGGCGCCTGGACGGGGACGCGGACCGGCTCACGACGTCGGTGTTCGCGCTGGTGGAGGGCACCGTCCTGCGCCGCGTCGTGGACCCGGAGCTCGACCCGGACGCCACGGCGGCCGAGGTCGCCGCGGGTGCGCTGCGTCTGATCGGGGGCTGATCAGGGGCTGATCGGGGGCTTGCCGCGGCTGGTTGGCGAGTAAAGAGCGCCGATTCGGAACCGCCCCTATCGGGTGATAGTTTCCGCCGCGGAGAGCCGTCCCAGTCCGCCGACTGGCGTCCGGCGCACATCGGGTGGGCGCGACGCGACCGCCGCAGGCACAGGGATCCGGATCAGCAGGGTGAAGAAGAAGCCGACGTACGCCATCGAGTCCGTGGACAAGGCGCTCCTGCTGGCCTCGATCCTGCAGCACGAGGGGCCGCAGCGCGTCACCGACGCCGCCGAGCTCGTGGGCGTCTCGGTCTCGACCGCCCACCGCCTCTTCGCGATGCTCGTCTACCGCGACTTCGCCGTCCAGCTCCCCGACCGCCGGTACGCCGCCGGCCCGCTGCTGGAGCCGCGCGAGGCCAGTCATGCGCCGCTGCGCGCGCTGCGCCGCGCGGGCCTGCCGCATCTGGCCCGGCTCGCCGCGAGCGTGCACGAGACCGCGAACCTCGCCGTGCGCGCCGGGACCCAGGTCCGGGTGGTGGCGGGCGTGGAGTCCGACCAGCCGGTCCGCATCGGCGACCGCACGGGGTTCTCGCTGCCGGCGCACCAGTCCGCGGTGGGCAAGGTGATCCTCGCGGGACTCCCGGCGGACGACGTCGCCCGCCTGTACGCCGCGCGTGAGGACGTCGACCTGGCGCGGCTGCGCGAGGTGCTGGACGCGGTGCGCAGTAGCGGATTCGCCGTGAACGACGAGGAGGTGGAGACCGGTCTTGCCGCGATCGGCCTCGCCGTCCCGGACGCCGAGGGCCGTCCGTTCGCCGGCATCGCGCTCTCCATGCCCGCCAGCCGGTTCGGCCGCGACAAGGTCGCCGGCTGGGTCGGCCAGCTGCGCACCACCGCTGCCGCGATCCGGCAGGACCTGGACGCCATCGGGAGCTGACGCCGGGCGGTGAACCGTCCGCCGCCGCCCCTCCGGTGCGCATCTGTCGGTCGGCTCTGGAACGATGGCGCACCGCACGCAGCCGCACGTGCGACCGGGACGTCAGGAGGGGAGGGCCGATGAGCGACCAGCCAGGGGGCATCGCCGGCGAGCTGGCCCGGGTCAAGGGCGCCTTCGCCCAGCCCACCCTCACGCTCCTGCACCAGCGGCAGGCGCCGGTCGTCATCACGATCTTCCGCGCCGCCTTCGGTCGTGACAACCGCCCGATCCCCACCGCCCGGCTGCACACCCAGGTGGAGGAGCACCTCGCCGAGATCCGCCAGGCGGGGGAGGCCGACGTCCCCCACGGCAGCGGCCGTGACCTGTGCCTGCGGTGGATGCGCGGCCAGTGGCTGGTCCGGTCGCTCGACGAGACCGGCCAGGAGGTCTACACCCTGACCTCCCATGCCCAGCAGGCGCTGGAGCTGGTCAAGAACCTCTCCCGCGACCGCGCGACCCTCAGCGAGCACCGCATCGCCACCATCCTCGGCACCGTCCGGCGCTTCAACGCCGACGCCAACCCCGACCGGGGTGCCCGCGTCACGATCCTCACCGCCGAGATCGCGCGGCTGCAGGCCGAGCGCGACCGGCTCCTCGACGGGGCCGAGCTGGTCGGCGCCACCGAGGACTACATGCTCGAGGGGTTCACCGAGCTGCTCTCCCTGATCTCGGCCCTGCCGGCCGACTTCGCGCGCGTGGAGGAGCGGTTCGCCCACATCCGCAGCGAGCTGCTCGCCGCCTTCCGCTCCGAGCACCGGCCCGTCGGTGAGGTCATCGACGACTACCTCGCCCGGGCCGACGCCCTGATGACCGCCACACAGGAGGGTCGCGCCTTCGAGGGGGCCTTCGGGCTGTTGCGCGACGACGCCCTCGTGACCCAGCTGCGCGAGGACCTGGCCGCGCTCCTCGACCATCCCCTGTCCGACCGGATCCTCGGCGAGGCCGAGCGCACCGAGCTGCGCGGCACCGTGAAGCTGGTCCGCGACGGCCTGGACCGGGTGCTGGCGCAACGGTCCCGCGTCACGGCGACGCTGAAGGAGTACATCGTCTCCCACGACGCGGTCCGCGACCGCGAGCTGGCGCAGACGCTGCGCGAGGTCGAGTCCGAGCTGATGACGTGGATCGGCAGCACCGGGCCTCGAGCCACCCACGACGTCGCGCTGCTGCCGGCCCGGGCGGGTGTCGAGCACCTGCGGGAGCGGTTCTACGACCCCGCCGACGACGTGCTGCCGGAGCGGATCACGGTCGCCGACACCGCCGAGGCGCCCGGGCTGGCGCTGGCCGACGTGATCGCGCAGGGCGGCCCGCAGCTGCCGGCGCTGCGACAGCGGCTCGAGGCCGCGCTGTCCGGCCCGCACCCCGCCGCGTCGCTCGGCGAGCTGTTCGAGAGCCTGGAGCCGTCGCTGCGGCGGCCCGTGGAGATCTTCGGCCTGCTGCACCTCGCCGCCGAGCAGGGGTGGGCGGCCGCCGAGCAGACCGAGCCGTTTGCCGCCGTACGACCCGACGGCTCGCGGCGCGTCTTCGACGTACCGCGTCTGCCGCTGCCCGACCCCGACCCGGACCTCCAGGAGGAGCGATGACCGAGACCTGGGAGCTCGACGGCCCGGGCGAGACGCCCGTGGCCGCGATGGGGGAGTTCGAGGCCGACCTGGCCGACGCGACCTCCGTGTCGCTGTGGGAGGGCGACGAGGGCGGCCTCGACTTCGCCCAGCGCCGCTGCCTGGTGACGCTGCTCAAGCAGCGCTTCATCAGCGCTCGCACCCATCCGCGCGACTGGCAGGTCCTCGTCGAGCATCGCCGGGTGGTGGAGTCCCGGCTCAACGACCTCTTCCTCGAGCTCGCCGTCGACCCGGCGCGGGAGGTCGCCTGGAAGCGGCAGGCCACCGGCGAGGCGGGCGAGCGCTTCCCGACGCTGCTCTACGACGCGGCCTGGAGCCGTGAGGAGACCATCGTCCTGGTCCACCTGCGCGACCGGCTGCGGGCGGGCCTGGCCGGCGGCGACACGCGGGTCTTCGTGGACCGCGAGGACGTCCTCGAGTACGTCGCCGGCTTCCGTCCGGCCCATGCCACCGACGAGGCCGGTGACGAGAAGCGCGCCCGCAACGCCATCACCAGCCTCGCGAAGGCGGGCCTGCTGATCCCCGGCGCGCACGAGGACCGCTTCGAGATCAGCGAGGCGGTGGAGTCGTTGCTGCCGCTGGAGCTGCTGCAGGAGCTGCTCGAGGCACTGCGGCGTGCCAACGACACCGAGGCCGCGCCCGATCCGGAGCCGGCCGGGCTCTTCGAGCCGGCGACCGAGGAGCAGGAGGCGGAGTGACGACCCAGCAGGACGAGCACGAGCTCGACGAGACCGGCTTCGACGAGGCGAGCGCCAACGACGGGCTCTTCGAGCACGCCAGCGTGGCCACGCCCGGCGACGACACCCTCCAGTGGCGCGCCGAGCTGCTCCAGCTGGTCAACTGGGGCGGCTTCGGAGGGCTGACCCGGGTGCCGCTGCACGGCGACGCCACGATGATCTCCGGCGCATCCGGCGTCGGGAAGTCGACGATCCTCGACGCCTACACCGCGCTGATGATGCCCTCCGACACCAAGTTCAACGGGGCGTCCAACGACGCGGTCGCCGGCCGGGCGCGCGGCGTCGGCCAGCGCAACCTGCTGTCCTACCTGCGCGGTGCCGTCGACGTCGTCGACGACCCGCGCACCGGCCGACCGGTCGAGAAGCTGCTGCGGGGCAAGGGATCCGACACCTGGGGCGCCCTGGCGATGACGTTCGCAGGTGACCAGGGCCGTCGCTTCACGGTGCTGCGCACCTACTACGTCCCCCGCCGCGCCGCCCGCTCGGGCGAGGTGCCGATGACGCTCGCCACGCTCGAGGGTCCGCTCTCGCTGGAGTCGGTCGAGGTCGCCGTGCCGGACCGGTTCCACGCCACCACCCTGAAGAAGCTCTTCCCCGGCATCCGCGTGCACCGCACCTACGCCGAGTTCTCGGCCGTCCTCCACGCCCGGCTCGGCATCGGCGCCAACGGCGACGGATCGAAGGCGCTGCGACTGCTGGCCCGGATCCAGGCCGGCAACCAGGTGCGCAGCGTCGATGAGCTCTACAAGGACATGGTGCTGGAGCGGCCCGCGACGTACGCCGCCGCCGACCGTGCCATCGAGCACTTCGACGACCTCGACTCCGCGTACTCCGCGATGCGCACCGAGGAGCAGAAGCTCGAGGTGCTCGGTCCGATCACCGGCCTGCACGAGCGGCGGGTGGCCGCCGAGCGGCGCCTCGGCGAGCTCGACGCATACGGCGTCACGCTGTCGGGTGACACACCGCTGCGGCTGTGGCTGCTGCGCACGCACCAGCGGCTGCTGGCAGCCGCCACGGAGCGCAACCGCGCCGAGCGCGCGGCCACGGCGGAGGCGCTCGCCGCCGGCACGTCCGCCGAGGCGGCGCTGCAGCGTGACCTCGAGGCGGCGAAGGCCGCCCACCGCGACGCCGGTGGCTCGACGCTGCAAGCCCTCGCGGGAACGCTGGAGCAGGAGCAGATCACGCGGGCGGCGCGGCTCGCGCGGCGCGCCGACCTGCGCGAGCGGCTGCTGCCGATCCTGGACGTCACCGACCCCGACGGCGGCTGGACCGAGGCGGCGCTCGACGCCGCGGAGGAGTTCGCGGCGCTCCAGCAGGCGGCCCGTGCCTGGCTCGCCGGCCACGACGGCCGCCACGAGGAGCTGACGCGGGCGCGCGACGAGGCCGTCGGCCGCCGCTTCCCCCTGCAGTCCCGCCGCTCCGAGCTGGTCCGCGAGCGCGCCTCGTTGGAGAGCCGCGCCGGGCGGGTCCCGATCGTGTTGCACGAGCTGCGCGCCGAGGTGGCGAAGGCGTCCGGGATCGGGGTCGAGGAGCTGCCGTTCGTCGCTGAGCTGATCGACGTCGCTCCCGAGGAGCAGCGCTGGCGCACGGCGATCGAGACGGTCCTGGGCGGGTCCGCGCGGGTCATGCTGGTGCCGCTGGACCGGCTGGAGCAGTTCTCCGCCGCCATCGACGGCCTCCGGCTGCGCGGCCGGCTCACCTTCGAGGGCGCCGAGCGCGACCTGCCCGGTGGCGCGCCGGCCGACCCGGACCGGGTGGCGGGCAAGCTGCTGTTCAAGGACTCGCGGTTTAGCGGCTGGGTGCAGGCCCATGTCGCCGAGCCGACCCGCAACGCCCTGTGCGTCGAGACGCCCGACGGCCTGGCCGGACCCGGCCTGCGGGTCACCGAGGCGGGCCAGACCCGCAACGGCCGCCGCGGCTCGCACGGTCGCAACGACCAGCGCAGCATCATCGGCTTCTCCAACGAGGAGGCGATCGCCGAGATCGACGCGGAGCTCGCCGGGCTGGAGGAGGAGCTCACCGAACTCGACGGCGTGGTCGCCCGGCTCGACGCCGAGCTCGGTGTCCTGGGCAGGCAGCGGGCGGCGTACGACGCCGTCGCGGTCGTCCGCTTCGACGACATCGACGTCGCCGGCAGCGACCGCCGGATCGGCGACATCGAGTCCCGGCGCGAGGAGCTGCTCGGGGCCGACGACCAGCTGGCGGCGCTGGAGCGGCAGATCGCCGATCTCGACAGCCGGCTGGAGCAGGCGCGCAAGCTCCGCTTCGGGCTGGAGCAGCAGCACAAGCGGCTGGCCGAGGAGCACCTGGAGCTGGTCGACTCCGAGGACGTCGTCAACGACCGGGTCGAGGCCATGGGGCGCTCGGGCAAGGTCGCGCTCAGTCAGGAGCACGAGGCGAGCCTGGCTGCGGAGTTCGCCGCGGTGACCGCGCCCGACGACCCCGACGACCTCGACCGCTTCCACGCCAACTCCCAGCGCCTCGACGAACGGCTGCGACAGGCCGTCGCGGACGCCCAGGCCGAGCTGCGGCGGGTCGACGAGGACCTCACGACCATCTTCCGGACCTACAAGTTCCAGTGGGAGTCGCCCAACCTGGGTGCGACACCGGAGAGCTATCCCGACTACGCCCGCATCCTGGAGGAGATCCGGGCGACCGGCCTCGCGGACCGGCGAGCCGAGTGGCGGCGCCGGCTCACCGAGTGGAGCGGCCAGGACCTCGTCCCGCTGCTCGGGGCCATGGCGTCGAGCGTGGAGGAGATCGAGGACCGGCTCGAGCCGATCAACGCGATCCTGCGCCGCCTGGAGTTCGGGGCGACCGGTGACCGGCTGCGGATCCGGCTGCGTCGACTGGCGCCGGCCCACGTCCAGGCGTTCCTCAAGGACCTGCGCGCGCTGTCCTCCGGCACCGCCAAGGACCTCGACGAGACGGCGCTGGAGGCCCGCTTCACGCAGCTGAGCCGGTTCATGCAGCAGCTGCGCAAGCCGGAGCACCTCCTCGACGGCGTGAGCGACCGGGACCGGCTGCTCGACGTGCGCCGTCATGTCGAGATCAGCGCCGAGCGCTACGACCACCTCACCGGCGAGCTGCGGGCGACCTACCGCACGCTGGGCGAGAAGAGTGGCGGCGAGTCCCAGGAGCTGGTGGCCTTCATCGTCGGCTCCGCGTTGCGCTTCCGGCTGGGCGACGAGATGCGGTCGCGGCCGCGGTTCGCGCCGGTGTTCCTCGACGAGGGCTTCGTGAAGGCCGACTCGGAGTTCGCCGGTCGTGCGGTGCAGGCGTGGAAGGGACTGGGCTTCCAGCTCGTCATCGGCGTCCCGCTCGACAAGGTCACGGGTCTGGAGCCCCACATGGACGAGTTGCTCGCGATCACCAAGAGCCCCCAGACCCACCAGGCCTGGATCACGCCGATCACCGCGGCCGGGTGACGGTTTCGGCGACCCGCGGGCGATCCAGCACCTAGGCTGCGACGGTGAGCTCCCGCGTGCCCCTCCGCGTCCTGGGCCCGCTGGAGGTCATGGGCGCCGACGGTACGCCGATCGACGTCGGATCACCCCGCCATGTGGAGGTGCTGGCCGCGCTGGCCGTCGACGCCGGGAAGGTGGTCTCGACCGAGGGACTGCTCACCCGCGTGTGGGGCGAGCGCAGCCGCGGCGGCACCCTCGCCAACCTGCAGGCGATCATCTCGCGGCTGCGCGCCCGGCTCCGCACGACCGGACTCGAGATCGCCACCGTGCTGCCCGGCTACCGGCTGGAGCTGCCGCCGCTGGCCACCGACCTCGAGCGGTTCCAGGTCGCGACCGCCGCGGCGCGCCGAGCCCGGGAGGACGGCGACCTGCCGGCAGCTCGCGAGCTGCTCGTCGAGGCGCTCGGCTGGTGGCGCGGGGAGGCGTTCGCCGGGATCAGCCAGGCCTTCGCCCGTGCCGAGGCGCTGCGGCTCGACGGGCTTCGTCAGGCCGCCGAGGAGGCCGCCGCCGAGGTCGACCTGGAGCTCGGCGACGCCGCCTCGGCGATCGACCGGCTGCAGGCGCTGGCCGCCGCCCACCCGCTGCGCGAGACGGTCCGTGGCAGCCTGATGCGCGCGCTGTATCTCGGCGGCCGGCAGGCCGACGCCCTGGCCGAGTACGCCGCGTTGCGCGACACCCTCGTGGAGGAGCTCGGGGTCGACCCCGGACCCGACGTGCAGCGGCTGCACCAGCAGATCCTCGAGCAGGACCCGGGCCTGCGGCCGGCGCCGTCGAGCGGGCCCCCGGCCGTCGTACCCCGCAGCCGGCCGGCGCCGGTCCGCAATGAGGCCGGCGCTCGCCCTCGGCCGCCCGCGGGACTGCCGGCCACCGACCTGCTCGGCGAGCTGATCGGTCGTGACGAGGCGATCGAGCACCTCGTGGACCTGCTGTGCTCGCCGGACTCGCGACTCGTCACGCTCACGGGTGTGGGTGGGGCGGGCAAGACCCGGCTCGCGCACGCGGTCGCCGAGGCCGCCGCGCCGTACTTCCCCGACGGGGTGGCGCTGGTGCCGCTGGCGCGGCTGACCGACCCGTCGGCGGTGATCCCGACCTTCGCCCGGGTGCTCGGCGTCCCCGAGGGCGCCGACCCGCTGGGCGCCCTGCTCGAGCTGCTGCGCGAGCGGCGGCAGCTGGTGCTGGTCGACAACGCCGAGCACATGGTCGACGCGTGGCCCGACCTCGCGACGCTGGCGTCGTTCTCCCCGGGGCTGCGGCTGCTCGTGACCAGCCGGATCCCGCTCCGGGTGCGCGGCGAGGTGCTGTTCCCCGTGACGCCGCTGGACCCGGAGTCCTCCGTCGAGCTGTTCACGCTGCGCGCCCGCGCCGTGCGGCACGACTTCGCCGGTGCCGACGACACCACGGCCGCGCTGTGCCGTCGGCTGGCCGGCATCCCGCTGGCCATCGAGCTGGCGGCGGCCCGGGTCCGGATGCTGCGCCCCCAGGACATCCTGGCGCGCCTCGACGAGGTGATGGCGGCCGAGGGCTTCCGCGACCTGCCGCCGCGACAACGCACCATGCGCTCGGCGATCGGCTGGAGCTTCGACCTGCTCTCGCCGTTGGAGCAGCGGGTCTTCCCGCGGCTCTCGGTCTTCGTGGGCGGTTTCGGGCTCGACGCCGCTTCGGCGGTGCTGGCCGACGTGGTGGAGCCGGCGCAGGTGCTGGCGGTGCTGGAGTCGCTGGTCGAGCAGTCCCTGCTGGTGGCCGAGCCGACCGACGAGCACGGCCCGTGGTTCCGGCTGCTGGAGCCGGTGGGGCAGTACGCCGCCACCCGGCTCGAACCCGACGAGGCGCGCACCGCGCGGGACGCGCACCTCGCGCACTACGTCGCGCTGGCCGTGGCGGTGGAGCCGGCCTTCCGCGGCCCCGGCACGGTCAGCACGCTGGCGCTGGTCGAGCGGGAGCACGCCAACCTCGTGGCCGCTCTGGAGTGGTCGCTGGCCTCCGGCGAGCCGGGTCACGTGGAGCAGGGCGGCTGGCTGGGGTGGAACCTGTGGCTGTTCTGGTGGCTGCGCGGCAACCTGCGCCAGGGCCGCCGCCTGATGGAGGCGGTCCTCGAGCACGACGTATCCGACCCGGTGCGGGTCCGGGCCGCCGCCGTGGTCGGCGCGATGGCGTTCGCCCAGGGCGACCTGGCCGGCGCGCGCATCTGGAGCGAGGGCGCGGCCCTCGGCCGGCGTACTGGCGACCTGGACGGGGAGGCGCACTGCGTCGCCGGCGAGGCACTGGTGGCGCTGGCCGAGGAGCGGCTCGACGAGGCAGCCGCGGCCTGCGACGCCGCGATCCGGCTCACCGAGGCGGCCGACCTGCGGGGCCAGTGGATGTGGACCCTCTCGCACGTGTGGCTGGGCACCATCGAGCTGCTGCGCGGCCGGCCGGAGCAGGCCGCGGCGCTCGTCGACACCGCCATCGCGGCCGGCCGGGCTCGCGAGGACCGGCTCGCGGTCTACATCGCGCTGTTCACCGCCGTGCAGATCTCCGTGGCCGCCGGCGACCTCGCCCGCGCCCGGACCCAGCTGGAGGAGGGGATCCTGCTCAGCCGCGACACCGGCGACCACGCCAACCTGGCCTACTTCCTCGAGGCGCTGGCCACCGTGGAGGCGCTCGACGGCCGGCTCGAGCGGGTCGGCGTGCTCTCCGGCGCCGTGGAGGCGCTGCGCTCCGGCGTGGGCGCCAACGTCTACGGCTACTACCGTCCCGACGAGGCGATGATCGCCGCGGCCGTCAAGGCGGCGCGGGAGGGGCGAGGCGAGGAGCAGTACGCCGCCGACGAGGCACAGGGCCACGCCCTCGACGTCGAGGCGATGATCGGCTACGCCCTGACCTAGCCGTACGACCGGGCACCGGCCGCTGGGCCCGGCAAGCGGCCCACAAGGTGGCCGCAAGCGCGCCGCAGGCGCCCTGGGCGAGCGTGGTCGCATGACCACTCACGACCCCGCCTCCTGGCTGCCGGAGGACTGGGACCACCCCACCCTGGTCCCGCTGGCCGAGGGCTACCACCTACGCCCCATGGGACCCGCCGACGTCGACCTGGACCTGCCCGCCGTGCGCGGCTCGCGCGATCGGCTCTGGTCGATCTACGGCGAGGCGTGGGGCTGGCCGCCGGTCGACCTCACCCGGGAGGCCGACATCGAGGACCTGGCCCACCACGAGGCCGAGATCGCCGCCCACGAGTCGTTCCTCTACGGCCTCTTCGACAGCGCCGAGACCGAGCTGCTGGGCTGCGTCTACGTCGACCCGCCGGCCAAGGTCGGCGCGGACGCCGAGATCTCCTGGTGGGTGGTCGACCGGGAAGTGGACGGTCTGCTCGAGGCGGCCCTCGACGCGTTCGTGCCGCAGTGGATCGCGGGCCAGTGGCCGCTGCGCGCGCCGCGGTACGTCGGCCGCGACCTGACCTGGCCGGAGTGGCTCGCCCTTCCCGACCTGGTGGGCGAGCCGGCATGAGCCCCCGCCAGACAGCCGACCAGAACCGTTCAGGAGACACGTCCATGAAGCACCGACTCACCGTGCTGGCGGCGACCACCACCACCGCCCTGCTGGGCCTCTCGGTCCTCGCGCCGGCACAGGCCGCCACCGGCGAGTGGCAGGACGGCTACTCGGCGTCCGACACCCTCTACAACTGCATCACGCAGGACTACTCGACCGGCGTGAGCGCCAACGTCGGGTGGTGGTCACCGACCGGCACGGTGCCGAAGGTGGGGGAGTCGTTCCTCCTGCGCGGCTACGCCGGGCTGATCGGGCTGCCGTGCAACGCCAAGGGCAGCGTCGTCGTGCTGCCGGAGATCATGCTGCCCGAGGGCATCGAGGCACTGCCGGGCCCGGTCACCTGGGGCATCAACGACATCAGCGACACCACCCCGACCTTCGGCACCGAGCCGGTCGGTGTGTTCAACGGCGCGAACGGCGGGGTCGTGCTCACCGCCGATGTCGCGGGCGAGTACGCCTTCGAGATCACCCGCGGTCAGGTCTTCGAGTTCCGGTTCCCGGTGAAGGCGACCCGCGAGCTGAAGGGCGGCGCGACCCGGGTGCCGAGCTGCCCGCTGTTCAACCAGAGCCGCGGTCCGTGCCCCGCCGCGGAGTCGGGCGACCACCTCCAGGTCGCGTTCTTCACCGAGGGCCACAGCAGCACGCAGGACGCCGTCATCCCGTACGTCCCGCTGTTCGCCGCCAAGGCCGGCACGGGCACGAGCACGCCGGTGCCGGGCACTCCCGGCACGCCGATCCCCGGTGCGGTGACCTCGGCCCCCGGCGCCGCGGCCTCCAGCGTCCGGGCCAGCTACCGGGTCAGTGCCACCAAGCCCGGCCGCGCCGTGGTCAAGGTGCGCGGTGCCAAGGCACCGACCGGCACCGTCGTGGTGCGCGACCTGGCCAAGGCCGGCAAGGTCGTGGGTCGTGCCAAGCTCACCGCCCGCGCCCGGGGCAGCGTCACGGTGCGGATCGCGAAGCTGGGCAAGGGCACCCACCGCCTCGTCGCCCAGTACCTCGGCTCGGCCAAGGTGAAGGCCTCGTCCTCGCCGGTCAGGACGCTGCGACTGCGCTGATTCGAGACGTGCGGGACACGTGCCGGGGCGCCGGCGGTGGGGTAGGAATGGCACATGGCCCGCCGCTTCGCGATCCGCGACCGCATCGAGCGGCTCGACCCTGTCGCCGACCACGAGGAGATCTCCCGGCTGGTAGCGACCTACGAGTTCCCCTGGGACGTCACCCAGGCGCTCAGCTTCGCCCTGTTCCGCACGTTCGCGGTGCCCTCGATCGGACGGCTGCTCCACGAGACGGGTGAGTTCACCGCCCGGACGCAGAAGCGCCACGACGACACGGTGCTGATCCTCGACGCGATCCTCGAGCACGGGCTGGGCAGCAGCGAGGGCCGCGCGGCGATACGCCGGATGAACCAGATGCACCGCGCCTACGACATCGCCAACGACGATCTGCGCTACGTGCTCGCGACGTTCGTCGTGACCCCGGTGCGGTGGATCGACGAGTTCGGCTGGCGCCGCCTCACGCCGACCGAGATCGTCGCCCAGACCACCTACTACCGCCGGCTGGGCCGCCACATGGGCATCCGGGACCTGCCCGAGGACTACGCCGGCTTCGCGCGACTGCTCGACGACTACGAGCGCGAGCACTTCGCCTTCGACGCCGGTGGCCGGGCGGTCGCCGACGCCACGATCGAGCTGTTCGGCACCATCCCGCCCAACCACCTGCTGCCGCGACCACTCGTCACCGCGATGCTGCGCTCCCTCATGGGGCCCGAGCTGTGCCGGGCCTTCGGCTATCCCGAGCCGCCCGTCCCGGTGCAGCGGGCGTGCCGCTCGCTCATCCGGCTCCGCGGCCGGCTCGTGCGGTGGCTACCGCCCCGGCGGCGTCCGTTCCGCGCTCGCGACCTGTCGTATGTCCGCAGCTACCCGCACGGCTATCGCGTCGAGGACCTCGGCACCTTCCCGGCTGGGTGTCCGGTCCCGCACGGGCCGGCGGCCGCGCCGGCGCCGGAGGTGCCACGATGAGCCCGCTGCGCCGGATCCGGTCGGTGACGGCGGCCGCACCGGGGCTGTACCGGGCCGCCCGCGACCTGCTCGGCCGCCGCGACGCGGCCCGGGTCGTCATCGCCGCCGCGCTCGCACTGGGTGCGGGGATCGTGCGGGCGCGCGGTCGGCCGCGGATGCAGAACGCCGTACGCCACTTCACCTGGTCGGCCTGGCTCAGCCTCCGGTACGGCAGTGCGACGGCCGAGCGCCTGACCGACCAGCACGAACGCCACTCCGTGGACGCCCTCGACAGCGAGGCCGATCTCCGCAACAACACCGCCGGCAGAGCGTACGCCGACCGCCACCGTGACGCGCTCGCCGACGACCCGCTGGCCCTGTGGCGCATCTCCGGGATCGGACGTCGCCGGTGGCGCGCCGGCCGGCTGTGGGCCGTCCGTGGCGGCCGCGTCGAGCGCAGCGCCCCCACGGCGACCTCCCGCTCCTGACGCGTGATCCCGCGTGGCGCGCGGCTACCGCCGCGGCGCCGGTCATGGTCTCGTCCGCCACCGGGCACCGGAGGGCGACCACACGACATCGACCGAGGGAGGCTCGTGATGAAGGGCAAGCTGGCACTACTGGTCGGGGCGGGCGCGGGCTACGTGCTCGGCAGCCGGGCCGGCCGAGCGCGGTACGAGCAGATCCGGAGCAGTGCGCGCCGGATGTGGGAGGACCCCCGCGTCCAGCACAAGAAGCAGGAGGCCACCTCCGCGGTCAAGGACGCCGTCCGGGAGCAGGGGGCCGCGGCGAAGGACAAGATCCAGGAGAAGGTGCAGTCGCACAGCCACTCCGGCAGTCACTCCGGCGGCCACTCGGGCAGCCCGGCGGGCAGCCCGGGCGACACGGGTGCCGCCGGGAGCGCCGGCACCGACAGCGCCGGCCCCACGCGACCGGGATCGAGCTGGCCCGCCTGAGCAGCATCGACCCACCTGCACTGCCCGCACTCCTCGCACGGCCGCCCGGCTTCCGGGCGGCCGTCGTGGTTCCCAGAGGAATGACCGGTCCGTAGGTGGGACACCGAGAGGACGACAGTGACCGGCGACCGATCCGCCGACCGATCCATCAGTGGAGAGCCACGTGGACAGGACCGCAGCGAGCTACCCGGGCGCGACAGCCGCCCCTCGGGGGTACCTCCGGTACCTCGGGTATGCGCTGGCCGGTGCCGCCGGAGTCGTCGTGTGGTTGCTGCTGGCCGCCCAGCCTGCGCAGGCCGCCGAAGAACCGCGGCCGCTGCACGAGCTCACCTCGCGGCTGGTCCAGGACACCGCGCGTCCGGCCGTGACGGCCGCGACCTCCGCCGTACGTCGGACCGCGGCGGTGCCGGCGGCCCGGCCGTTGCGCGAGCCGGTCGAGACGCTGGCGACGCGGCTGGAGCAGACCACCGAGCGCGCCACCGACGACCTGGTCGTCGCCGTGGCGCGGACCGAGACCGCGCTGGCGACCGCGGTCCGTCCTGAGCGGCTCCGGCCGCTCACGGACATCGCCGACCAGGACACCGCCGCAACGTCGGCGGCCCCGACCGTCGGCGCGGTCGACCGGGCCTCGCGCTCCGCGTCGGACGCCTCGATCATGCCGCCGGTGGCTGCGGCGAGCCGCCCGGCCGTCGAGCCGATCGCCGCGTGGGCCGCACACGTGGCCGGCCCGTCGGCCGCCCCGTCCGCGACGGCCGAGGCGACGCCCCAGCCCGATCCGCCGGCCGGCCCCTACGGCGAGCCGGGAGAGACCGTGCTCGCCGCGAGCGGGGCACCCGGCGCGGCCGGGACCGCCGTACTCACCTCATCGTTTGCCACCCCGGCGGACCGTCCCACCGCCGGGGTGCTCGCGCAGCATCGACTGCGCGCAGGGACGACCGGACCCCTGCCCGGTCACACCCCTGACTGACCTGCCTGGCGACCTCACCGGGCCGTCGGCGACCGCCACGGCCGGCACCAGCAGATCAGCAGAAGGGAACCAGTCAGATGCGTACCAACGTACGCCGGGGCCTGGGCGCGCTCGCAGTAGCCGGAGGGATCACGGTCCTCGGCTACCTGTGGGGGACCCCAGCCGCCTCGGCCGAGGACATCGAGCTTCCGGGGAGCCTCTCCGGCAACCAGGTGACGGTGCTGGGGGAGCAGAACTCCACCGGCACCACGACCGACTCCGGCGAGCCGGTGTCGGTGACACCCAGCAGCGAGACCGAGACCGTCACGGTGAACGCCGACGAAGGCGGGCTCGAGGTGAGCGCCCCTGCGGACGTCTCGGGCAACCAGGTCACGGTGCTGGGGGACGACAACACGAACGCGGACTCCGGTGGCACCGACGACCGGGTGACCGTCGGGGCCGGTGGTGACGGCGTGGACCTCCAGGCGCCCGTCGACCTCTCGGGCAACCAGGTGACCGTCCTGGGTGACGACAACACCAACGCCGGGTCCACCGACAGTGGCGGCGTCACCGGCGGCGAGAACACCGCCATCGACGCCCTCGCGCCGGTCGACGCGACCGGCAACCAGGTCATCGTGCTGGGTGACGGCAACGTCTCCGAGGGGTCCACGGACTCCGGCGCGGTGACCGGTGGTGACGCCGGCCTCCTGTCGGTGATCGCGCCGCTCGATGTGACGGGCAACCAGGTGGTGGTGATCGGTGACGGCAACGTCTCCGAGGGTGCGACCGACGCCGGCGCGACCGACGGGACGGCGGACGGCTCCGGGACGGTGGTCGATGCCCTCGTACCGGTCGACGGCTCCGGCAACCAGGTGATCGTCCTGGGCGACGAGAACGCCGCCGCCGGCGACACCGACTCGGGCGCCGTCACCGGTGGCGACGACCCGCTGTCGGCGGTGGTTCCCGTGGACCTCTCGGGCAACCAGGTGATCGTCATCGGGGACGGCAACGTCTCGGACGGCGCGACCGATGCGACCGACCCGAGTGGCACCGCGCCGGAGACGCCGCTCGACGCCGTGGTGCCGGTCGACGGCTCCGGCAACCAGGTCGTCGTCATCGGTGACGGCAACACTGCCGACGGCACACCGACCGGTGACGACCCGGCGACCGCCCTGCCCGGCGAGACGTCCGGCAACCAGGTTGTGGTGATTGGCGACGGCAACCCGGCCTCGGCCGGCGGCACGGTCATGGCCGACAACGAGGTGCCGGTCCCCAACGGGCTCAACCAGATCATCGTGATCGGCGATGGTGACGGTGACGGCGGCGGGCTCACGCCCGGCGGTCCGGCGGCTGGCGACACCGGCGCGACGCCGGACGAGTCGGTCGTGCCCGGACCGGGCAACGGGGATGCGTTCCCGGGCTGGCTCCCGGGGTCGACCGCGGGCGGTGCCGGTACCTCCGGCGACGGCTCGGACGACACCAGCGCCGGCCTGGCGCGTCCGGCTCCGGCGTACGCCGGCGGGCTGCCGCTCGCTGTCGACTCCGGCGTGGCGGCGCTTCCCGCGCCGGCCGGTAGCGCCTCAGTGGCGTGGTCGGCGATGGCTGCCGGCTGGGCCCTGCTGGCCGGGCTGCTGCTCGGGGCACTGAGCGGCGTGCTGCTCCTCCGTCGGCGGAGGGTGGTGGCCTGACCCAGTTGACGGACAGCCGGGCCCAGAGCCGGTCCGCCCGCCTTCCCCCGGGGGCGGGCGGACCCCGCCGGCGCACCAGTCGGCGCCGTCTTCCCAAACTGTCACCGTGACAGTTGCCGTCGAGGGTGACGGTTTGAAGGGTCACCCCTACCGCGAAGTGTCACGGTGACAGTTTGGAGCCGGCAGCGGCGAGGCGTCAGTGCCGGGCGCGCCACTCCTGGGCGGTGATC
The DNA here is from genome assembly GCF_036405735.1 of Nocardioides sp. Classification (GTDB taxonomy): domain Bacteria; phylum Actinomycetota; class Actinomycetes; order Propionibacteriales; family Nocardioidaceae; genus Nocardioides. The sequence goes on along the minus strand of NZ_DASWXC010000084.1, from coordinate 7,264 downwards.
AGGAAGTGCTGCGACGGCCCGTCGTACCAGCGCTCGACCACCCCAAGGTCATGCATGCCGAGCTTGCGGCAGACGTTCTGGGACGGCGCGTTGTCGAGGTGTGTCAGCGCGTGGATCTCGGGCAGGCCACCGGCGAACCCGTGGGCCATCAGCGCGGCGGCGGCCTCGGTGGCGTACCCGCGGCCCTGCGAGTCGGGGTGCAGATGCCAGCCGATCTCGACCTCGCCGTCCTCGGCGTTCGGCAGCGTGAGCAGCAGCACCGATCCGGCGACCTGGCCGGTCGCGCGGACCTCGACGGCCCAGTACAGCAGCGGCGGCGTCGCGCTGCGCTCGGCGAGGCGGTCGATGCGGGCGTGGGCCTCGTCGAGGTCCCTCATGACGTACGGCGCACCGTCGCCGAGCCACTTCGTCACCTCGACCCGGCTCATGATGTCGAGCATCCGCTCGGCGTCGTCGTGTCGCCACGGGCGCACGAGCAGACGATCCGTGGTGAGGGGAGCGTTGGCGAGCGGCACGGCCATGGTGCCGGACTCTACGAGCCGACGACCCGGCGCAGCATCCGGATTGCGGCGTACGCCGCGCCGCCGGCCGCCGCCCACGGCAGGCCGACGATCACCGGGTCGATCAGGTGGTGGCCGGTGTCGGCGCGGCCGCGGCCGACCCGGGAGGACCAGCCGTGCCGGCGCGGCTCGCTGAGGATCCCGGTCTGCGTGATCGGGTTGTCGGGCCGCGGCGTGGCCACGGACCGCGCGGCGCTCTCCAGCACGTCGACCCGGTCCGCGGCGAGCAACAGCAGCCAGTGGGCCGCCCGGCCCTCGCTGTAGCGGCGGTAGGCGAGCCCGCGGATGGCCCCGGACAGGCCCTTGAGGGGAACGCTCGTTCCAAAGACCGGTGGGAGCCGACCGTGCTCGATCGAGCGCTCCCGCGGGCCGGTCTGCGGCTGCTGCTCCGGCAGCTCCCAGTGGGCGCCGGTCGCACCGGGGTCGAACCGCTCGCGCGGCACCGCCGGGCGGTCGGCCGGATCGAGGTCGGCGCCCCAGCCGGGGATGCGTCGGCGCAGGTCGTCGCTCGACGGCGGCGGCACGGGTTTGTCGGCGGTATAGGGCATGGCGGCCTCCTCAGCCGGCGTCGGGGACGATCAGCGGCTTGATGCAGCCGTCGAGCTTGGCCGAGAACATGTGGTACGCCTCGGCGATGTGCTCCAGCGGCACCCGGTGGGTGACGATGTCGCTGGGTGTGAAGTAGCCGTTGCGGAGGTGCTCGAAGAGCCGCGGCCACTGCCGCTTCACGTGGCACTGGTTCATCCGCAGCGTGAGGCCCTTGTTGAGGGCGTCGCCGAACTTCACGGCGCTGAAGATCGGCCCGTAGGCGCCCATCACCGACACGGTGCCGCCCTTGCGCACCCCGTCGATCGCCCAGTTCAACGCCACGGGTGAGCCGCCCTGGAGCTTGAGCTTGGTGGCGGTGATGTGTTGCGTGCGGTTGCCGTCGGCCTCCGCGCCGACGGCGTCGATGGCCACGTCGGCGCCGAGGTGGCCGGTCGTGCGCTTGAGGTGTACGACGACGTCGTCGTGCTCGGTGAAGTTGACCGTCTCGGCGTAGGCGAAGGTCCGCGCCTTCTCCAGCCGTTCCTCGATGTGGTCGATGACGATCACCCGGCCGGCACCCATGAGCCAGGCGGAGCGGGCGGCGTACAGCCCGACCGGGCCGGCACCGAAGACCGCCACGGTGTCGCCCTCGCGGATGTCGCCGAGCTGTGCGCCGAAGTAGCCGGTGGCCAGCGCGTCGGTCAGCAGTACGGCGTCCTCGTCGGGGAGCCACTCAGGGATGAGCGCCGGACCGACGTCGGCGAACGGCACGCGGACGAACTCGGCCTGCCCGCCGTCGTACCCGCCGCAGGTGTGGGAGTAGCCGTAGATGCCGCCCACGGCCGTGGCGTTGGGATTGACGTTGTGGCAGTTGGCGTAGAGACCCCGGGCGCAGAAGTAGCACGAGCCGCAGTAGACGTTGAAGGGCACCATGACCCGGTCGCCGACCGCGAGGTTCTGCACCGACGGGCCGACCTCGTGGACCACCCCGATGAATTCGTGGCCGAAGGTGGTGCCGACCCGGGTGTCCGGCATCATGCCGTGGTACAGGTGCAGGTCGGAGCCGCAGATCGCCGCCAGCGTCACCCGGATGATCGCGTCGTTGGGGTGTTCGATGCGAGGCATCGGCTTCTCCTCGACCCGGACCCGGTAGGGCCCGCGGTAGACCATCGCGCGCATTGGCCTCTCCCTCCCGGACGGGCGGCGTCGACGACCGCCCGACCCCGTGTGGGTATCCCGTGTGGCGTGGCCGAAACCGGAGAACGCCGACACATACCCAAGACCCGCTTTGGGCACCGCAGGGTTCCCGCGCGCCGCTCGGGGTGTTCGTCCCGGGAGGTGCCCATGGATCGACCCGTCCTCACGACGCTGCGCTCGAGCGCCGGCGCCACCGGGGGCGGCGAGACCGTGCTGCGCTCGCTGTCGCTGGCCGCGCTCGGATCGTTGCACCGCGACGTGCAGCGACCGACGTACGACGTCGCGGCCTTGCGGCCGGGCGTCGTCCACCTCGGTGTCGGCTCCTTCCACCGCGCCCACCAGGCGGTGTACTTCGACCGGCTCGCCGCGCAGGGGGTGTCGCTGGACTGGGGTGTCGTCGGAGTCGGACCGCGCAGCGCTCGCCTTCGGGCCGACCTGACCTCGCAGGACTGCCTCTACACCGTCCTGGAGCTCGGTGCTCCCGATCCGCGTGCCCGGGTGGTCGGCTCGCTCCGGGACTACCTCTCCGCCGCTGAGCAGCCCGCCGCGGTCGCCGCCCGGCTGCGGTCGGCGCAGACACGGTTGGTGACCGTGACCATCACCGCGCCGTCGTACGACGAGGGCCGGGCGACCCGGACCTTCGAGCTGCTCGCCCGGGCGCTCGACGAGCGTCGCCGCGCGGCGATCGCACCGTTCACCGTGCTCTCGTGCGACAACCTGCCGGCCAACGGCGACGCCCTGCGTCGGTGCGTGCTGGCGGCCGCCTCGCGCCGCAGCCCCGGGTTGGAACGGTGGATCCAGGAGCACGTCGCGTTCCCCAACAGCATGGCCGACCGGATCACGCCTCCGTCGTCGGAGCACGACGTGCGGTTGTTGCACCGGCGCTTCGGCATCCACGACCGGGTGCCGGTGGTGACCGAGCCGTTCAGCCAGTGGGTCGTCGAGGACATGTTCTCGGCCGCCCGACCGCCTCTGGAGGAGGTGGGGGTGCAGCTGGTGGCCGACGTCGGCCCGTACGTCGACATGAAGATGCGCATGCTCAACGCCGCCCACGTCGCGCTCGGCTACCTCGGGGCCAGGACACCGCACGCGTCGACGGACAGCGCGATGGGCGACCCGGCGCTGGGTGCGACGGTGGAGCGGCTCCTCGCCGAGGAGGTCGAGCCGGTGTTGGAGCCGGCGCCCGGCGTCGACGTACGCGACTACCGTGCCAGCGTGCTGGCCCGCCTGCGCAACCCTGCGATCGCCGATCCGCTGTGCCGGCTGCGTCGCCGCGGCTCCGTGCGGGTGCGCAACTACGTCCTGCCGTCACTGGATCGGGCGCTCGACCAGGGCCGCCCGTGCTCGCTTCTGACCGCGGTGGTCGCCGCCTGGGTCGAGGACCTGGCGCGCGCGGCGGCCGACATCGCGGCCGGCACCAGCACGCACGCCGAGGTCATGGCACGGCTGGAGGATCCCGACGCGGCAGCGCTGCTGGGTCCGGCCGCCACCGCCACCGATGACGTCCGACCGCTGCTCGCTGCCGCGCCCGGCTTCGAACGGGTGCGCCACGACGAGGCGTTCGTGGCGTCCTTGCAGGCGGCGCTCGTCATGCTGGAGAGGAGCGGCCGTGCCGCGTCGTGAACCAGTCCTTGGGGCGACCTGCGCCGTACGGGCCGTCTTACTCGACGCCGACGGCAACCTCTTCCCGTCGGAGGAGCCGGCGTTCGCCGCCTCCACGAGGGTGACCAACGACCTGCTGGCTCGCCTCGGCTCCGGGCGGCGGTGGGAGGCTGACGAGCTGCGTCGCGCGGCGCTGGGTCGCAACTTCCGGGCACTCGCGGGCGACTTCGCCCGGGATCTGGGGGTCGCGCTCGGCGACGAGGAGTTGGAGGAGTGGGTGGCGCGCGAGCAGCGTGCGGTGACCCGCCACCTCGCGGAGGTGCTGCGGCCGGACCCGCGTGTGAGCGGAGCGCTGGAGCGGCTGGGCGAGCGGTTCGAGCTCATCGTGGTCAGCTCCAGCGCCCTGGTGCGACTGGCGGCCTGTGTCAGGGCGACCGCACTCGACATGCTGCTCCCACCGGGCGACCACGTCAGTGCCCAGGACTCGCTGGCGCTGCCCACGAGCAAGCCCGACCCGGCCGTCTATCGGCTCGCACTCGAACGGCTCGGCCTGGAGCCGGGGGAGGCGCTGGCCGTCGAGGACGCCGCCGCCGGTGTCAGGAGCGCTGTCGGGGCGGGCATCCGGACGATCGGCAACGTCTGCTTCGTGCCGCCGCCGGAGCGGGCGGAGCGCGCGGCCGAGTTGCGCGCGGCAGGGGCGTTCGCTGTCACGGCGAGCTGGGCAGGCGTGGTGGAGCTGATCGAGGCGACGGCGGCCTGTGGCCCCGTCGGGGACCCGGCGGAGCCGGGCATCGCAGAGGAGGTCCGAGCGTGAACATCGTGTGGAACAGCTTCCACGGCCGGTTCTCCGACAATCCCCGGGCCTTGTGGGAGCGGTTGGCGGACCGACCTGGCCTGCGGCACACGTGGCTGGCCGACCGGGCACACCTCGCCGCCTTCCCACCCGGTGTGGAGACCGTCGACATCGATGGCCCCGACGCCACGGCGGTGCTGGAGGACGCCGACCTGCTGATCGCCAATACGCACACCGAGGTGGCCTGGGAGAAGCAGCCCGGCACGACGTACGTCCAGACCTGGCACGGCACACCGCTGAAGCGGATCCATCGCGACGTGCTGTGGGCGCCGGAGGGCCGCCTGGACCGGTTGGACGGCGATGTCGCGAAGTGGGACCTGCTGCTCTCGCCGAACGCCGTGAGCACGCCGCGGCTGCGCCAGGCCTTCCGGTACGACGGCGAGGTGCTGGAGACCGGGTATCCGCGCAACGACCTCCTCAGCGATCCCCGCAGCCGGGACGTCGCCGCGCGGCTACGGGCGGAACTGGGGATCCCGGCCGGCGTCACCGTCATCCTGTACGCGCCGACCTGGCGCGACGACGAGGTGTTCGCCGACGGCGACCCCGAGGTGCCGGTGATGCTCGACCTGGTCGAGCTCAGCCGGCGGCTGTCCTTCGAGCACGTGCTGCTGGTGCGGGCGCACAACATGGTCACCGGGCGCTCCCGGATCCCCAACGCGCCGTCGGTGCGGGACGTCTCGCTCTACCCCGACGTGCGCGACCTCTACTGCCTGGCGGACGTGCTGGTCACCGACTACTCCTCGGTGATGTTCGACTTCGCGATCACCGGACGGCCGATCCTGTACTACGCCTACGACCTCGACCGGTTCCGGGACTCGGTCCGCGGGTTCTACTTCGACCTGCTTCCCGAGGCGCCGGGGCCGGTCGTCTCCACCACGGCGGATCTCGCCGCGGCGCTCGGCGATCTCGAGACGCACGAGAAGGCGTACGCCGACCGGTACGCCACCTTCCGGGAGACCTACACGTCGGCCGAGGACGGCCACGCCACCGACCGCGTGCTCGCGCGGCTCGGGCTCTGAACTGTCCCGGACGCTCTGCCGGGCTAGGCGTCCAGCCGGGACGCCCCGGCCGAGGGCCGGGCGGTGAACGACACCGGGGCCCTGTGGCCGGCGCCGGCGAAGGCCCGCTCGACGGCCCGTACGGCGGCGTCCACCCGGTCGACCGGGACCAGGGCGATCACGCAGCCGCCGAAGCCGCCGCCCGTCATCCGGGCACCCAGCGCCCCGGCCTCCTCCAAGGTCGCAGCGGCCAGGTCGAGTTCCGGGACCGTGACGCGGAAGTCGTCGCGCAGGGACGCGTGCGACGCGCTCAGCAGCGGCCCGATGCGGGGTACGTCGCCGGCGCGCAGCAGCTCGACCACCTCCTGGACCCGGGCGTTCTCCGTCGCCACGTGCCGGGTGCAGCGCCGTAGCTCACCGTCCTCGGGCCGGTCGAGCGCGACCAGTGCCGCTGGCAGGTCGGTGACCTCGCGCAGTGAGCCGAGCCCGAGCCGGGTGGCGGCCTGCTCGCAGGCATGGCGCCGGGCGGCGTACTCGCCACCCGCGTGGCCATGCTCCACCCGCGTGTCCACGACCAGCACGGTCAGCCCGTGCGCGGCAGGATCGAAGGGCACCAGTTCGGTGGAGAAGTCGGCGAAGTCGCAGCGCAGCACCTGACCTGCCTCGCAGCGCAGTGACGCCAGCTGGTCCAGGCCGCCGGTGGGTGCGCCGACGACATCGTTCTCGGCGGCGCGGCTGACCGCGAGCAGGTCGTCGGGGGAGAGGTCGAGCCCGAGTAGGTCATCGAGCGCCGTCGTGACCGAGCAGACCACGGCTGCCGACGACGACAGGCCCGCGCCGAGCGGGACGTCGCTGTCGATCTCGACCCGGAGCGGAGGTACGTCGACACCGCGGCTCGCCAGCACCGCCGCGGGCCCGAGCGCGTAGCGCACCCAACCGTCGGGAAGCTCGTGCAGATCGTCGACGGTCACCTGCTCGCCGTTCTGGGCGGACGTCACGGTGAACCCGTGCTGCGCCACCGAGACGGTGGCCGTGCACCCCTGCTCGATGGCGAACGGCAGCGCGAGCCCCGCGTTGTAGTCGGTGTGCTCCCCGATCAGGTTGACCCGACCCGGGGCCCGCCAGCGCACAGTCATGCCGCGAACCTACGTGACACCCCGGCTGGTGCCCGCGCCGGTCGAGCGGCCGAGCCGCGCCTCCGTTGGTCGAGCCGCGTTCTCCGTTGGTCGAGCCGCCCTTTTCCCGTTGGTCGAGCCGCCGAGCCGCTAGGCGAGGCGTGTCGAGACCTCGGTGGGTGGAACTGGGATCTGGGGCACAGCGGGTGCCGGGGTTGCGGTGGTCTCGACACGTTCGGCCGCGGGCGGCCTCACTGCTCGACCAGCGGGGGTTCGTTGGTCGAGCCGCCGAGCCGTTAGGCGAGGCGTGTCGAGACCTCGGTGGGTGGTGCTGGGACGTGGGGTACAGCGGGTGCCGGGGTTGCGGTGGTCTCGACACGTTCGGCCGCGGGCGGCCTCACTGCTCGACCA
>NZ_DASWXC010000083.1:0-30076 GCF_036405735.1 Nocardioides sp. | reverse complement strand
TGATTCTCCCTCAGCGCCCATGGCCATCAGCGCACCGAAACGCCCCCGACGCAAAGTGTCACGGTGACAGTTCACGTCGGGAGTGACAGTTCCAACGGTCACCCCGAGCGCGAACTGTCACCGTGACACTTTGGAGGTGTCACCGTGACACTTTGGCGGCGCCGGCGCAGGCCTCAGCCCTGGAAACGCGGGAACGCGCGGCGGCCGGCGTAGCGCGCGGCGTTGTCGAGCTCGTCCTCGATGCGCAGCAGCTGGTTGTACTTCGCGACGCGCTCGGAACGGGCCGGGGCACCGGTCTTGATCTGGCCGCAGTTGGTCGCCACGGCCAGGTCGGCGATCGTGGTGTCCTCGGTCTCGCCGGAGCGGTGCGACATCATGCACGCGAACCCGCTGCGGTGGGCCAGCTCGACGGAGTCGAGGGCCTCGGTCAGCGAGCCGATCTGGTTGACCTTGACCAGCAGCGCGTTGCCCTGACCGCCGGCGATGCCGCGGGCGAGCCGCTCGACGTTGGTGACGAACAGGTCGTCGCCGACGAGCTGGGTCTTCGAGCCGAGGCTGTCGGTGACGGCCTTCCAGCCGTCCCAGTCCTCCTCGTCGAGCGGGTCCTCGATGGAGACGATGGGGTAGGCCGCGACCAGCTCCGCGTAGTACGCGGCCATCTCGTCCGCCGACTTCGAGGCGCCCTCGAAGGTGTAGGAGCCGTTGTCGTGGAACTCGCTGGCCGCCACGTCGAGGGCGAGCGCGATGTCCTTGCCGAGCTCATAGCCGGCCTTGCCGATCGCCTCCGCGATCAGGTCGAGAGCAGCCCGATTGGAGGACAGGTCGGGCGCGAAGCCGCCCTCGTCGCCCACGCCGGTGGCCAGGCCCTGCTTCTTCAGGACCGACTTCAGGGCGTGGTAGACCTCGGCGCCCGAGCGCAGGGCGTCGCGGAAGGTGGGAGCGCCGATCGGCGCGATCATGAACTCCTGGATGTCGACGTTGGTGTCCGCGTGGGCGCCGCCGTTGAGGATGTTCATCATCGGGACCGGCAGGACGTGGGCGTTCGGGCCGCCGACGTACCGGTAGAGCGGGAGGCCGGCGCTGTCCGCGGCCGCGCGGGCGACGGCGAGCGAGACGCCGAGGATGGCGTTGGCGCCGAGGTTGCCCTTGTTGTCGGTGCCGTCGGCGTCGAGCATCGCCTGGTCGACCAGGCGCTGGTCGTCGGCGTCGAGGCCCTCGACGGCGGGGCCGATGGTGTCGATGACCGCGGTGACGGCCTTCTGCACGCCCTTGCCGGCGTACCGGTCGTCGCCGTCACGCAGCTCGACGGCCTCGAAGGCGCCGGTGGAGGCGCCGCTCGGGACGGCCGCGCGGGCGAACGTGCCGTCCTCCAGCAGGACCTCGACCTCGACGGTGGGGTTGCCGCGCGAGTCGAGGATCTCGCGGGCGCCGACGGCTTCGATGGCAGGCACGGGGCTGGTCTCCTTGGGACGACGGAATGAGGGCCGGCGCCAGCCTAGTGCCAGCGGTCACCGCCCCGTTCGCGGTCTCAGGTGCCTCCCGGAGCGGTGGCCGGACGCGCCCCTACTCCGAGCAGGACTCGACCGGCAGGTTCTCCTCCGCCCACGTGGTGAGCGCCGCGAACGCGGGGGCGAGCGCCTCGCCCGAGGGGGTGAGCCGGTAGCTGACGGCCACCGGAGGTCCCGGGTCGACGCTCCGCTCGAACAGGCCGGCGCCGGTGAGCTCGGCCAGTCGCTCCGACAGCATGGAGTCGCTGATCCCGGGCACCGCCCGCTTGAGCTCGGCGAACCCCGCCGGCCCGTCGAGCAGGACCGCGACCAGCACGCCGTTCCACCGCTTGCCCAGGAACCCGAAGGCCCGCGCCAGCGCCGACGCGCAGTGCCGTGGCTCGCGAGCGGCGGGATGGGCGGCGGTCACCCCGCCAGCGTACGGCGGATCCGACCGCCCGGCTTGCTACTTCTTTTTCCGTAGTGACCGGAATATCCGTAGCAACATGTCTGTTCAAAGTGGCATGACGCTTACCGTCGAGCCGACCACGGCCGCCGCCATCTTCACCGACCGCCGGACCGTCAACACCTTCTCGGACGAGCCGGTCACCGACGCCGATCTCGCCCGCATCTGGGACCTGGCGAAGTTCACGCCGACCGCCGCGAACAGCCAGCCGCTGCGCGTGCTCTACATCCGCTCCGCGGAGGCCAAGGACCGGCTGCAGCAGCACATCGCCGACTTCAACCAGCCGAAGGTCGCCTCGGCGCCCGTCACCGCGGTGCTGGCCTACGACCCGAGCTTCCACGAGTTCACGCCGACGACGTTCCCGCACAACCCGGGGATGAAGGACGTGCTCGAGGAGAACCTCGAGATGCGCGAGGGCATGGGCCGTCTCTCCGCCGGCATCCAGACCGGAGGGTTCATCCTCGCCGTGCGTGCGGCCGGGCTGTGGGCCGGGCCGATGACCGGCTTCGACGCGGCCGGCGTCGACGCCGAGTTCTTCGCCGCGAGCGGCTGGCAGTCGCTGGTCGTCGTCAACATCGGGCACCCGGCCGACGAGGGCGCCTACTTCGACCGCCTCCCCCGCGTCCCCGAGGACCAGGCCGTCTCGTTCGCCTGAGCGGCGCGCGGCGCCTCAACCGGTCGAGCGCTCGGCGGCCTTCGCGGCCTGCCAGATCTCCTCGATCTCCTCGATCGTGTAGCGCCGGCCCGACGACGCCTCGGGGCCGAAGACGTGGGGGTTGCGGCGCCGCATCTTCGCGGCCAGCCCGGCCACGACGTCGTCCATCGTGAACGTGCCGGCCTCCTCGGCGACCGCCGCGTGGAAGTAGATCTGCAGCAGCAGGTCGCCCAGCTCCTCCCGCAGGTGCTCCCAGGATCCGGTGCGACCGCCCTCCTCGATCGCCTCGAGCACCTCCGCGGCCTCCTCGCGCAGGTACGGCGCCAGCGAGGCGTGGTCCTGCGAGGCCTTCCACGCGCAGCGCTCGCGCATCGTGCGCATCAGGGAGAGGAACTCGACCAGCCCCTCCCCGCTCGCCTCGGGACGCTCAGCCACAGCGCTGCGCCGACGGCAGCGACGCCGCCTCGCCGGCGGGCTCCTCGGTGTCGCGGGCCGCGACCGACAGGCTCGCGTCGCGGCTCTGGAGCTGGTCGCCGTCCAGGCTCAGCCCGTAGCGGGGATTGATCGTCACGTCGTGCTTGTCGAGCCACTCGGTGAACGCCGCCCGCCCGGCCTCGGCGGCCGCGGCCTCGTCACCGCCCGGCTCCAACTCGTGACCGACGCCGGTGACCAGCGCCTCGACGTAGGCCGAAGCGCCCTCGACGGCCACGATGGCCTCCCGGGTCTCGGCGTCGAAGTCGTCGAGCTGGGCGCGCAGCCGCGCGACGGCCCGGGTGTAGGACGCACCGGCCTCGACGTCGTACGGCGCGGCGAACGCCTCGACGGCGCTCGTCGCGGCGAGTGACCCGACGACCTGGGTGCGGATGTCCTTGCGAGCGACCGGCTGCGTGCCCGCCTCGCCGATCGCGTCGCAGTAGCGGTCCATCACCTCGTCGACGCGGCTGGTGGAGACCTGCTGGTCACCGACCTCGACCGCGACCCCGGGTCGCAGGCCGGCGCAACCGCTGAGGACGGTGGCGGCGAGCACGACGGCGGGGATGCTCAACCGGCTCAGGGACGGGGCAGCACTGGCGATCGTGGGCACGCGGCCACAGTACTCACAGCGCGCCGGCGTGGTGGAGCAGCTGGCGCAACAACGCGCCGCGCCCGCCCTCCAGGTCGGCGGCGACCTCCTCGCTGGCCGCCTCCGCGGGGCTCATCCAGCTCAGCTCCAGCGCGTCCTGCCGCGGCTGGCACTCGCCGGCGACCGGCACCACGAACGCCAAGGACACGGCATGCTGACGAGGGTCGTGGAAACGGCTCGGCCACGGGAAGTACTCCGCCACGGCGTGCGGCACCGTCGTCAGCGGCAGCGCCGGGAAGGCGGTCGGACCCAGGTCCTTCTCGAGGTGGCGCATCAGGGCGTCCCGCAGCCGCTCGCCGTGGAGCACCCGCCCCGAGACCAGCGACCGGGCCAGCCGACCGGTCGTCGGCGACCCCCGCAGCAGCAGCCCGACCTCCGCGACCTGGCCGTCGGGGTCGACCCGCACGGGCAGCGCCTCGACGTACAGCATCGGCACCCGCCGGCGCGTCTCGGCCAGCTCGCCCTCCCCGAGCCAGCCGGGGTTCGCCTCCACTGGCGGGACCCAGCCTGCGTCGTCGCCGAACTCGTCGCCGAAGGCTTCCATCGTCATGCGAGGCCCCCGCGAGCACACGAGCGCAGCGAGGCGCGCAGCGGGGTCCGGAGCATGACAGAAGGAATCGTCATGGTCGCGACCCTATCGAGCAGGTGCCTCGACGGGGTCGATCACCGCGTCGATGACCTGCCGTGCCCACTCCAGCAGCGCGATGCCGTCCAGCGGCTTCGCGGGGAAGCCCGAGGAGACCGGCCGAGGGACCAGGATCGTGTCGAGCTGCGCCTTGACGACGGACTTGGGATAGAGCCGGTTGAGGCGTACGACGCGCGACTCCGGCAGGACGACCGGCGCGAACCGGACGTTCTTGCCGGCGATGGTGACCTCGCCGATGCCGGCCCGACGGGCGCGGGCGCGGAACCGGGCGACCAGCAGCAGGGAGGAGACCTCCTGCGGAAGCGGGCCGTACCGGTCCTGCAGCTCGGTGTCGACGGCATCGACGTCCTCGTCGGAGCGGACCTCGGCGAGCCGCTTGTACATCTCGAGCCGGAGCCGCTCGGACGGGATGTAGTCGTGTGGCAGGTGGGCGTCGACGGGGAGCTCGATGCGGACCTCGTTCAGCTCCGGCTCGCCCTCGCCCTTGAACTCGCTGACGGCCTCGCCGACCAGGCGGACGTAGAGGTCGAAGCCGACATCGGCGATGTGGCCGGACTGCTCCCCGCCGAGCAGGTTGCCGGCGCCGCGGATCTCGAGGTCCTTCATCGCGATCGCCATGCCGCCACCGAGGTCGGAGTGCTGCGCGAGCGTGGCGAGCCGCTCGTGGGCGGTCTCGGTGAGCGGCTTCTCCGCGGGGTAGAGGAAGTAGGCGTAGGCCCGCTCCCGCGAGCGGCCGACGCGACCGCGCAGCTGGTGCAGCTGCGAGAGGCCGAGGGTGTCGGCGCGCTCGATGATCATCGTGTTGGCGTTGGAGACGTCCAGGCCGCTCTCGACCAGCGTGGTGCAGACGAGCACGTCGAAGCGCTTCTCCCAGAAGTCGAGCATCACCTGCTCGAGCTGCTTCTCGTTCATCTGGCCGTGCGCGGTCGCGACCCGCGCCTCGGGCACCAGCTCACGCAGCTTCGCGGCGGCCTTCTCGATCGACTGCACCCGGTTGTGGATGTAGAAGACCTGGCCCTCGTGCAGCAGCTCGCGCCGGACCGCGGCGACCACCTGGCGGTCCTCGTAGGCGCCGACGTAGGTCAGCACCGGGTGGCGCTCCTCGGGCGGGGTGGTGATGACCGACATCTCCCGGATGCCGGTGATCGCCATCTCGAGCGTGCGCGGGATGGGGGTCGCGGACATGGCGAGTACGTCGACCGCCGTCCGCATCCGCTTGAGCTGCTCCTTGTGCTCGACGCCGAAGCGCTGCTCCTCGTCGACGATGATCAGGCCGAGGTCCTTGAACCGGATGTCGGGGTTGAACAGCCGGTGCGTGCCGACGACGATGTCGACGCTGCCGTCGGCCAGGCCGGCGAGGACCTCCTTGGCCTCCTTGTCGCTCTGGAACCGGCTCAGCGGCTTGAGCACGACGGGGAACCCGGTCATCCGCTCCATGAACGTGGACAGGTGCTGGGTGACCAGCAGCGTGGTCGGCACCAGCACCGCCACCTGCTTGCCGTCCTGGATCGCCTTGAACGCCGCGCGGACCGCGATCTCGGTCTTGCCGTAGCCGACGTCGCCGCAGATCAGCCGGTCCATCGGGACCGGCTTCATCATGTCGCCCTTGACCTCCTCGACGGTCGAGAGCTGGTCGACGGTCTCGTGGAAGGGGAAGGCGTCCTCGAGCTCGCGCTGCCACGGGGTGTCCGGGCCGTAGGCGTAGCCCTGGGTCGCCTGGCGCGCGGCGTAGAGCTTGATGAGCTCGGCGGCGATCTCCTTGACCGCCTTGCGGGCCCGGCTCTTGCGCTTGGCCCAGTCCGCGCCTCCGAGCCGGTCCAGGCTGGGCGCCTCGCCGCCGACGTACCGCGTCACCTGGTCGAGCGCGTCGGCCGGCACGAAGAGCCGGTCCGGCGGGGCACCACGCTTGGAGGCGCCGTACTCCAGCACCAGATACTCGCGGGTGGCACCGCCGACCTCGCGCTGCTTCATCTCGACGAAGCGACCGACACCGTGCTGCTCGTGGACGACGTAGTCGCCGGTCTTGAGCTCCAACGGGTCGATCTGCCGCTTGCGGCGGGTCGGCATCTTCTGCATGTCACGGGTCGAGGACTTCTGACCCGAGATGTCCTCGCCCGTGACGACGGCGAGCTTGATGGTCTCGTCGACGAAGCCGTGGGCCAGCGAGCCGCAGGTCACCGTCACCAGGTCGGTGGTGGGCTCGCCGTCCAGCCGGGCCGGCACGTCGCGCTCCCCCAGCGCCTCGACCGTGCGCTGCGCGGGGCCGTGGCCGGGGTGGACGACCACGACGCGGTAGCCGTCGAGCCGCCAGGTGTCGAGGTCGTGGATGGCCTTCTCGATGTCGCCGCGATAGGGATCGACGGGCCGGGTGGGCAGCGAGCGGGTCGGCACCCCGGCGGTCGAGCTCTCGCTGGTGGTGGTCTCGACGCGGCTCGCCCCGCTCGCCGGCTCGACCGGCGAGGAGTCCTCCAGCCCGAACGGGCTCATCGACCACCACGCCTTGCGCTGGGCGAGGGCGTGCTCGCGGACCTCGGCGAGCGAGCGGTACGACGCCGCGCCCAGGTCGATCGGCGCCGTGCCGCCGGACGCCGCCGCGGCCCAGCTCGCCCCGAGGAACTCCTCGCTGGTGGCGACCAGGTCGTGCGCGCGCGTGCGGACCCGCTCGGGGTCGAGGACGAGCACGTGGGTGTCGGCCGGCATCAGGTCGACCAGCAGCTCCATCTCGTCGACGAGGACGGGCGCCAGCGACTCCATGCCCTCCACCGCGATGCCGGCAGCGATCTTGTCGGTCAGCTCGATCAGCTGCGGGTGGGCCTCCCCCAGCGCCTTCGCGCGGGCCCGCACGTCGTCGGTCAGCAGCAGCTCGCGGCACGGCGGCGCCCAGAGCCGCTCGACGGTGTCCATGGTGCGCTGGTCGGCGACCGAGAAGCTGCGGATCTCCTCGACGTCGTCGCCCCAGAACTCCACGCGCAGCGGGTGCTCCTCCGTCGGCGGGAACACGTCGACGATGCCGCCGCGCACGGCGAACTCCCCGCGCTTCTCCACGAGGTCGACCCGGCTGTAGGCAGCGTCCGCGAGCCGGCGTACGACGTCGTCGAGCGGCGCCGTCTGACCCGCGACGAGCTCGACCGGCTCGAGGTCGCCGAGGCCCTTGACCTGCGGCTGGAGCACGGAGCGGACCGGCGCGACGACGACCTGGAGCGGACCGTGGCCGCCGGGGGTCTCGGCGGCGTCGGGGTGGCTGAGCCGGCGCAGCACCGCCAGCCGGCGACCCACCGTGTCACTGCGGGGGCTGAGCCGCTCGTGGGGCAGCGTCTCCCAGCTCGGGAAGTAGGCGACGCGCTCGCCACCGACCAGGTCGGCGAGCGCGGCGGTGAGGTCCTCGGCCTCGCGCGAGGTCGCGGTGACGGCGAGCACCGTGCGCCCGCTGCGGACCAGCCCGGTGACCAGGAAGGGTCGCAGCGGCTCGGGGCCGGTGACGTCGAGCGCGGCCAGCCGACCGCCGCGAGCCTCCTCGAGCACCCCGGCGAGGGCGGGCTCGGCAAGGACGGCATCGGCGAGCGAGGCGAGGCTGGGCGAGCTGGTCGGCGGGGTGGTGGGCAAGAAGGGGCTCCTGGTGCACAGCGCGACAGCCCCCGGTCGGTCGCGACACGGGGGTTCCCCGATTCTACGTCGGGCCGGGGACGCTCCCCTCAGGTCTGGGCCGCCCGCTCGACCCCAGCGCGCAGCAGCGCCGTCGATGATGAGGTGGAGACGAGGTCACCCGTCCACCCCGGGTGGACCGGCGCTGTTGAATGGCCACGTGATCCGGCCGCGCGCACACCTGCCCTCGCTGGGAAGGGCGCTGATGGGCCTCCTCCTCGCCGGCCTGGTCGCGACCGGATGCAGCGGGCCGGAGACGACCTCGGCGAGCCCCTCACCCGGGCCCTCCCTCACACCGGCCTCCTCGGCCTCGTCAACACCCACCGCTCCCGATCCGGCCGGGCAGGAGCCGGCCACGGCCACGCCGTCGCCGGGCACGGTGCCGCCGGCCTGGCTGGGGACCAGGGTCCTCCCCGTGGACGAGCAGGGGTACGGCGTACGCCGTCCGACCCCGCCGGAGCTGCGCGTCCGCCGGTTCACGCTGCCGAGCGACGTGCCCGGACCGGCCGGCGACGCCTTCTGGAGCCACGTCGAGACCGTCCCGGGAGTCGTGCTCGACCGGTCGACGTGGGAGGCCGGCTGCCCCGTCGGCGCCGAGGACCTGGCGTGGGTCCGGCTGCGGTTCTGGGGCTTCGACGACCGGCCCCATCTCGGCGAGCTGCTGGTCCACCGGTCGGTCGCCGAGGACGTCGTGGCGGTCTTCCGGCGGCTGTTCGAGGTCCGCTTCCCGATCGAGGAGATGCGGATCACCCGCCGCGACGAGCTGGACGCCCCGCCGACCGGCGACGGCAACAACACCGGCGCCTTCGTCTGTCGCCCGAAGGCCGGTCAGACCAGTGGCTTCTCCGAGCACGCCTACGGGCTGGCGGTCGACCTCGACCCGTTCCAGAACCCCTATCAGCGGGGGTCGTTGGTGCTGCCGGAGCTGGCGTCGTCGTACCTGCGCCGGGACCACCTCCGGCCGGGGATGATCACCGCGGACGGCCCGGTCGTGCGTGCCTTCGCCGACATCGGCTGGGCCTGGGGCGGCGCGTGGCGGACCCTGAAGGACTACCAGCACTTCTCGCTGCGCGGCCGCTGACGCTCAGGCGCGCGAGCGGGCCAGCAGGTAGACGAAGTACGGCGCGCCGAGCAGCGCCACCACCAGGCCGGCCGGCACCTGGGCCGGCGCGATGACCGTCCGCCCGAGCAGGTCGGCCAGCCCCAGCAGCGCGGCGCCCAGCAGCACCGCCACGGGCAGGGCCTGACGGTGACGGCCGCCGACCAGGGCCCGGGCCAGGTGCGGCGCGACCAGGCCGACGAAGCCGACCACCCCGACCGCCGCGACGCTCATCGCGGCCAGCAGGGCAGCGAGCAGCAGGACCAGCAGGCGGGTGCGCTCCAGGCTCACGCCGACGATGCGCGGGGTGTCCTCGTCGAGGGCGAGCAGGTCCAGCTCCCGGCGTACGACGAAGGCGAGTGGGAGCGCCAGGACGAGCACGATCGCGACCGGGAGCACCTGCTCCCAGGTCCGGCCGTAGGTCGAGCCGGACAGCCAGGTGTAGAGCCGCGGCGTGTCCCACGGGTTCGCGCGGACGAGCAGGAACGTGGAGACGGCGACGGTGCCGTACCAGGTGCCGATGCCGATGAGCAGCAGCCGGTCGGCGTCGAGCCCGTGGCGCCAGGCCAGGCCGTAGACGACCGCGAAGGCCACCAGCGCGCCGACGGTCGCGGCGAGCAGGATCTCGCTGGTCGACGGCGCGGTGGTCAGTCCGCCGGTCACCAGAATCACCGCACCGAGCCCGGCGCCGCCGGTGATGCCCAGCACCCCGGGCTCGGCGAGCGGGTTGCGGCAGGTGGCCTGCACGAGGGTCCCAGCCAGCGCGAGCGCTGCGCCGGCGAGCACGGCCGCGGCGACGCGCGGGGCGCGCTCGTCGAGGGCGAAGCGGACCAGCGGGATGCCGTCTCCCTGCAGCCAGGCGCCGATGTCGGCCACCCGCAGCCAGGTCTGGCCCGCGAGCAGGCCGACGACGACGGCCGTGACGGCGAGCGCCGCGGAGACGAGGAGGACGGCGTAGAACCAGGCCCGGCCGCGCACCGCGACGCGCAGCGGCGCGGTCTGACGGGTCGGGCCCGAGTCACGGCTGCCGCGCGCGAGCAGCACCATCGCCACCGCGCCGGCGATGGTCGTCGTGACGCCCGTGGGCACGGACATGGCACGGTCCGCGCCGAGCACCGCCCGGATCACCGCGTCGGCGCCGATGACGACGATCGCGCCGAACAGGCCCGCGGCCGGCAGCAGCACGGCGTGCCGGTGCAGGCCGGGGACGAACCGGCCCGCGAGCCGGACGACCACGGGGGCGAAGAGGCCGACGAAGCCGATCGGACCGGCGAGCGTGACGGCCGCGGCGGTGAGCACCACCGCGAGCAGGGTGCCGACCGCCCGCGTGCTCCGGACCGGTACGCCGAGCACGGCGGCCGTGTCGTCGCCGAGGCCCAACAGGTCGAGCCGGCGGCTGAGCAGGAGCGCGCACCCGGTCGCGACGAGCACGACAGGGGCCGCCTGCCGGAACGCGTCGAGCCCGAGCTGGCTCAGGGAGCCGCTGCCCCACGCGAAGAGGCTGGTCGTCGACTCCTCGAACAGGATGAGCAGGGCCGAGGTCGCCGCCTGGAGCGCCAGCGCGATGGCCGTGCCCGCGAGCACCAGCCGGCTGGTCGCCGTACCGGCGCCGCCGGCCAGGCCGAGCACGAGCATCGCCGCGAGCAGGCCGCCCACGAAGGCGGTGAGCCCGGACGCCCACAGCGGCACGCCCAGGCCGAACGCCGCCACGAGCGTGACGGCGAAGTAGGACCCTCCGGTCACCGCGAGGGTGTCGGGGGAGGCGAGCGCGTTGCGCGCCAGCGACTGCAGCAGCGCTCCCGCGACACCGAGCGCGAAGCCGACCGCGATGCCCGCGAGCAGCCGCGGGACCCGCGAGCCGGAGAGCACCGCCTCGGCACGCTCGGTGCCGTTCCCGGTCAGCACGCCGACCAGGTCCCGCAGGCCCACCCCCGAGGTGCCCTGGGTCAGGTGCCACCCGCCGAGCAGGACGAGCAGCACCAGCAGCAGGGCGAGCATGCCGACGGGACCGGCCAGGACCCGTCGGGACGCGGCGACCGCCGGGGCGGCGGGCGCCGTGACGGAGCCCTGCGGTCGCAGAGGCTCCGTCACGGCGGCGTTGCTGTCGGTCACGTCGCGCCCGGCGTCAGGTCAGCAGGTCGACGTACGCGTCGATGATCTGCTCGGCGGAGCGGGGACCGCCGAAGGTCCAGATGCCGGCCGGGAAGGCGTGCGCACGACCCTCGGCCACCGCGGGGATCTGCTTCCAGACCGGGTTCTTGGCCAGCTCGGCGTTGACGTCGCCCGAGGGGTCCACGGTGCCGGTGTAGAAGAAGGTGGCGTCACCCAGCTCGCTCATGCCCTCGATGTCGGTCTGTCCGAGGCCGTACGCCGGGTCGACCTCGCCCTTCCAGGCGTTGGTGAGACCGAGCGCCTCACCCAGCTCGCCGATGAGCGAGCCCTGGCCGAACGGGCGGATCGAGACGTTGCCGCCCTGGATCCAGCCGTCGAAGTAGACGAACTCGTCGGTGGTGACGTCGGCGGCGCTGATCGTCTCCTTGGCGTCGGCGAGCGTGGCCTGGAACTGCTCGGTCACGATCTCGGCCCGCTCCTCGCGGCCGGTGGCCTCGGCGATGAGCGAGAAGGTGTCGAGCATCTGCTGGACCGGGTCGCTGCCGTCGGCGCCCTTGGTGGCCAGCACGGGGACGCCGAACTTCTCCAGCTGCTTGATGATGTCGTCGTCGGGCGTGTACGCCTCGACGATCACCAGGTCGGGGTTGGTGGCGTAGAGCGCCTCCGTGTTGGGCTCGCCCCGCGTGCCGACGTCCGCGACGTCGGCCGGGAGCTCCTCGGCGGTGTCCCACAGCGAGTAGCCCTTGGTGTCCGCCGCGGCGACGGGGCTGACGCAGAGCGTGAGGACGTCCTCGAGCTGCTGCCACTCGAGCACGGCGACCCGCTCGGCGGGCTTGTCGAGCTCGACCTTGCGACCGAAGCCGTCGGTGAGGCTGACCGGGCCGGTGGAGGTCGTGGTGGTGTCGTCCGCGCAGTCCTGGGAGGACACCTTCTCCGGGGCATCGCCCTCGGCGAGGTCGGCGGCCGTGGTCGTGCCGCCGCAGGCCGCCAGCAGCAGTGCCAGCGGCGCGAGGGCGGTGATGATGGGTCGTCTCATGTCTGTGGTTCCTTCGTGGTGGAGGCGGCGTCAGGACCGCCGCTGGCGGTAGCGCCCGAGGGCGTCGACGCGCACCCGTCCGGTCTCGGGGTCGTGGATCACGTCGATGGGAAGGCCGTAGACCTCGCTGAGGTGTTCGGGGACCAGCACGTCGGCGGGTGAGCCGGCGGCCCGCACCCTTCCCTGGTGCAGCAGGACGACCCGGTCGGCCACGGTGGCGGCCTGGTCCAGATCGTGGAGGACGACCCCGAGCGCCGTCCCATGGCGGTCCGCGAGGTCGCGGACCAGGTCGAGGGTCTCGACCTGGTAGCGCAGGTCGAGGTGGTTGGTGGGCTCGTCGAGCAGGAGGACGCCGGTGTCCTGTGCGAGGCACCCGGCGAGCCAGACCCGCTGCAGCTCCCCGCCGGAGAGCTGGTCGACGGGGCGGTCGGCCATGCCGCTGACGCCGGTGACGTCCATCGCGTGGTCGATCGCCGCACGGTCCGCATCGGTCAGCCCCGCGAACCGGGCCCGGTGGGGGTGCCGGCCGAACGCCACGACCTCGCGGACCGCCAGTCCCGACGGCTGCGGCCGGGACTGCGAGAGCAGCGTGACGCGGCGGGCGAACTCACGTGCGGTCAGCGGGGCGGAGTCCTCGCCGTCGAGCGAAACCCGGCCGGAGACCGGCTGGTGCAACCGTGCCAAGGAGCGCAGCACGGTCGACTTGCCGCTCCCGTTGGGGCCGAGCAGGACGGTGACCTGGCCGGCGGCCAACCCGACCGAGACACCGTGGACGACGGTGGCGCGGGCGTAGCCGAGCACCAGGTCCTCGCCCTGGAGGGACGGAGGAGCGACGGTGGTGACGGTGGCTGGCACGAAGGGAAGGCTAACCTAAGAAGCGTCCGATGGACATGTGGCCCCGGTCACCCGGCGCCGACGCTCCTCGTCTGTGGCAGATTGCGGGTGTGCCCACCCGACCCGACCCGCCCGCCACGTGGGTACGACGGGCCGGCGCCATCTGCACCGCCCTGCCCGAGTGCTACCAGGAGCCGGCCTGGACGGGCGTGCGATGGCGGGTGCGCGCGGCGACGGTCGCCCATCTCTTCGGCGGCGAGGACCAGCTCGTCCGGATCACGTTCCGTGCCGAGCCCGACGAGGTCATGGCGTTCGAGCACCTCGGGCCGCCGTACTTCCGGGCGTCGTGGGGCCGCAACGTGGTGGGCCTGCTGCTCGACTCCGGCACCGACTGGGAGGAGCTCAGGGAGCTCCTCACCGACTCCTACTGCCTCCAGGCACCGGCCGCGCTCGCCGCACAGGTGGCCCGACCGGGCTAGCGCACGTCAACCCGGGTCTCGACCCACGGGAACCCGGGTCTCGACCGGTTAGCGGGTCGCGTGTTCCTTGGCCGGGGGAGCGGGCTCCGCCGGGTCGTCCTCGATGAGGTCGTCCTCGTCGAGCGGCTCGACGGGCTCGGAGGGCTCGACCGGCTCGACGGCGAGGGCGAAGTCGTCCCCGTGCTCGGTGACGCCGGCGATGACGGCCTGGGCGATGGCCTCCTGGCCGTACTCGCGCCGGACGATGAGCGGGTCCTGGCGCAGGTCCCTCACCAGCGCGACCGCGAGGCCGACCATGACGAGCACGAACGGCAGCGCGGCCACGATCGTGATCGACTGCAGTCCGGTGAGGGCGTCCTCGCCGCCCACGAGCAGCATCACGGCTGCGACGGCACCGGTCGCCACGCCCCAGAAGATCACCGTGGGCCGGCGCGGGTGCTGGGTGCCGTGCTCGGAGAGCGTGCCCATCACGATCGAGGCGGCGTCGGCGCCGGAGACGAAGAAGATCGCCACCAGGGCCATCACCAGGATGGTCGTGACGGTGGCCAGCGGGAACGCGTCGAGGGTGGTGAACAGCTGCGACTCCAGGCCGCCGGCGCCGGCGATGTCGGTGCCCTTCTTCTGCAGGTCGATGGCCGCGCCGCCCATGACGCAGAACCACAGCACGCTGACGAGGCTGGGGACGAGCAGTACGCCGGTGACGAACTGACGGATCGTGCGGCCCCGGGAGATGCGCGCGATGAACATGCCGACGAACGGCGTCCACGACAGCCACCAGGCCCAGTAGAAGACCGTCCAGCTGCCGAGCCAGTCCTGGATCTCCGCGCCCTCGGCGCCGGTGCGGGCGGCCATCATCGGCAGCTGCTCGATGTAGCTCCCCACCGAGGTCGGGATCAGGTTGAGCATGAACACCGTGGGACCGGCGACGAACAGGAACAGCGCGAGCGTCACGGCGAGCACCATGTTGATGTTCGAGAGCCACTGAATGCCCTTGGCCACTCCGGAGACCGCCGAGAGCACGAAGCAGACCGTGAGCACGGCGATGATGCCGACGATGACCGCGTTGCCGGTCTGGCCGATGCCGGAGACGACCTGCAGGCCGCTGCGGATCTGGAGCGCGCCCAGGCCGAGCGAGGCCGCCGAGCCGAACAGCGTCGCGAAGATCGCGAGGATGTCGATGAGGCGGCCCCAGCCGCCGTGGGCGTGCCGGCCGATCAGGGGCTCGAACGCGGCCGAGATGAGCTGCAGGCGGCCCTTGCGGTAGACGCCGTACGCGATGGAGAGGCCGACCACGCTGTAGATGGCCCAGGGGTGCAGCGTCCAGTGGAACATCGTGGTGGCCATCGCGTTCTGGACCGCCTCGGGGTTGCCGGCCTCGCCGGTGCCCGGCGGCGGCGTGACGAGGTGGCTGATGGGCTCGCTGACGCCGTAGAACATCAGGCCGATGCCCATGCCGGCGCTGAACATCATCGCGACCCACGAGGAGGTGCGGAACTCCGGCTCCTCGTCGTCGCGCCCGAGTCTGATGTCGCCGAAACGGCTGGCGGCGAGCCAGATCACGAACACGACGAACGCGCTCGCGGTCAGCACGAACAGCCAGCCGGTGTCCTCCAGCACCCAGGTGAGCGCACGGCCGGAGGCGTCGGCCAGCGACCCCGTGCTCACGAAGCCCCAGACGAGGAAGCCGATGGCCAGGGCGGCGGTGACGCCGAAGACGACCTTGTCCACGCCGTGCCGGTTGGTGGGCGGCGGCGTGGGGACGTCCAGCGCGGGGTGGGGCACGACGTCTGCGGCAGGGCTGCCGAGGGCGTGCGCCACCGTCTTGGCGGTGTCGGTGACACGCTCCGAGGTCATGAGATGGTTCTCCCGTTCAGTGGTCCGAGCCTGAAGAGCAACTCCACGACGGTGCCAAACGCCTCCGCCAGGCTCCAACTCCCCGGGCCCCCGACCAGTGCCCAGTGCAGCGTTTTCGCAGGCCAGCGAAGTGATGTGAATACCGACACGCCGAGCGCGGAAGTCGGCCGAAATCAGGCTGGACGTGGTACGGCGGACGCCGCTGTGGAGCGGAAGCGGATCTGTCGGCTCCGGCGGTTAGGGTGCTCGGGTGCCAGCCGAGACCAGCCCCGTGACGACGACGCTCGGGGCTGCCGTCGCGGCGCTCGGAGGTCAGGAGCGCGAGGGTCAGATCCGGATGGCGGAGGCGGTCGCCGAGGCCATGGAGAGCGAGCAGCACCTGCTCGTCCAGGCCGGCACCGGCACCGGCAAGTCGCTGGCCTACCTGGTGCCGAGTCTGCTGCACAAGGACCGGGTCGTGGTGGCGACGGCGACGCTCGCGCTGCAGCACCAGCTGGTCGAGCGCGACATCCCGCGGCTGGTCGAGGCGCTGAAGGACCGGTCCGACATCGACACCAGCCACGCGGTGCTGAAGGGGCGGTCCAACTACGCCTGCCTGCACCGGATCCGGGAGGGCGTCCCCGACGACCAGGGCACCCTGCAGATCGACGTGCCCCTGGGGCAGATGGCCACCAAGGTGCTCGAGCTGCGCTCGTGGGCCGAGGAGCAGGCCGAGTCGCAGGGCACCGGCGAGCGCGACGCCGCCCCCCGCCACACCGACCGGGAGTGGCGGCAGGTCAGCGTCACGCACCGTGACTGCCTGGGCGCGTCCAAGTGCCCGTTCGGCCAGGAGTGCTTCGCCGAGCGGGCGCGGGAGAAGGCGCAGCGCAGCCACCTCATCGTCACCAACCACTCCCTGCTCGCGATCGACGCGATCGAGGGCGTCCCGATGATCCCCGACTACGACGCGGTGGTGATCGACGAGGCGCACGAGCTCGTCGCCCGGGTGACGCAGGCAGCCACCGACGAGCTGAGCGCCGCCGACGTCGAGCGGGCGGCGCGCCGCAGCCAGCGGCACGTGAGCGGCAGCGAGGCCGACGACCTCGCCGACGCCGCCGACGCGCTGCGGGTCGCCATGCTCGAGACCCCCGCCGGCCGGCTCGACTCCGCTCCGGCCGACCTCGCCGACGCCCTGGTGCTGGTCCGCGACGCGGCCCGGTCCTGCCTGGCGGCGTACCCCAAGGGCGAGGCCAAGGGTGACGAGCCCGACGCCGGGCTGCAGCAGGCGAAGGGCACCGTGCAGGAGGTCTTCCAGATCGCGGAGCGGATGGCGGCCAACGCCGAGTCCGACGTGCTCTGGCTCAGCGAGGGCAGCGACCGGATCCCCAGCCGGCTCTGTGTCGCGCCGCTGCAGGTGTGGGGGCCGATGCGCGACAAGCTGCTGACCGAGAAGACGGTCGTGTTCACCAGCGCCACCCTCAAGCTCGGCGGCGGGTTCGGCCCGGTCGCCGCGACGCTCGGCCTCAAGGCCGCGGAGGAGGGCGAGCAGGAGCGCACCGCCGAGGTGCTGCCCTGGCGCGGCCTCGACGTGGGCAGCCCGTTCGACTACCGCAAGCAGGCGATCCTGTACGTCGCCAAGCACCTCCCGACCCCGGGCCGCGACGGTCTGGGTCCCGCCCAGCTCGACGAGATCGCCGAGCTCATCGACGCCGCCGACGGCCGCGCGCTGGGTCTCTTCAGCTCTCGCCGGGCCGCCGACGCGGCGGCCGAGGCGGTCCGGCAGCGGCTGCCGCACCTGACCACGCTGGCCCAGGGTGACGCCCAGCTGCCCGAGCTCGCCGCGCAGTTCGTCGCCGACCCGCACACCGTGCTCTTCGGCACCCTCAGCCTCTGGCAGGGCCTCGACGTCCCCGGTGACACGTGTCAGCTGGTGCTGATCGACCGGATCCCGTTCCCGCGGCCCGACGACCCGCTCATGAGCGCCCGTCAGCGCGCGGTCGACAAGGCCGGCGGCAACGGCTTCATGCAGATCGCCGCCACCCACGCGGCGCTGCTGCTCGCGCAGGGCGCGGGCCGACTGATCCGCACCACCGCCGACCGGGGTGTGGTCGCGGTGCTCGACCCGCGGCTCGCCACGGCACGGTACGGCGGCTTCCTGACCGCCTCGCTGCCGCCGATGTGGCCGACCTCGGACCCGGCGCTGGTCCGCAAGGCGCTGGCCCGGCTGTCCTCGACCGCCGCGGCGGCGCCGGTGCCGACCGGGTAGCGGTCAGCGGACGACCCGGACGGAGTACTTCTCCAGGACGCCGTCGCGCACCGGGACGCCGCGGCACGAGTAGCCGGTGCGGGCGGTCCAGCACTGCTTGTAGCGGCGGTTGGCGTTGACCAGGACGACCTCGACGTGCGCGACCCGGCGGCTGTTGAAGTCGACCCGGACACTGCCGTTGCCACGCTTGTTGAGCCTGACGAAGCGGGTCCGGATGCCGCCGGCCCTGCTGTAGACGGTGGCCATCGCGACCGAGCCGCTGGCGCGGTCGGCCATGTCGACCGTGATGCGCAGGCGGGTGCGCTTGGCCGGCAGCCGGCGCGGCACGAACCGGAGCGTCTTGGAGGCCAGGTGGTCGACGCGGACGGCGCCGGCGTTCGACCGCTTGCTGGGGCGCAGCACCCGCGTGCGGGTGGGACGTCCGACCGGGTAGGCGCTGCCCTCGGCGTAGGCCCGGGACGGGTGGCGGTTCGCCAGGGCGTACTGCGCGAAGAGCCGCGGGAACCGTGCGCCGCGCCGGGCCAGCGCCGCCTCGATCGCGCGGGTGGAGTAGTAGTCGGGACCGGTCACGCTGTCGGCGTACTGCCAGATCGAGAGCATGAGGTTGGGCATCGGTCCGGTGAGGGTGGGGATCCGCTCGGTGAGGTACTGGAAGAAGATCCAGTCGCCGTACTTGAGGAAGTCGCCGCTGCCGAGGTTGCGGTCGAGGGAGACGCCGGGGAAGCGGAGCTGGCTGAAGCGGAGGTACTGCCGGTTGTCGTTGATCTCGTCGTAGATCTGCTCCTCGGCCCAGGTGGCGGCCGCCTCCATGAACCAGCGGTCCTCGCCGTAGTCGTAGGCGAACTGCACGGCGTGGGAGTACTCGTGCGCCGCGGTCACCTGCAGCGTCCGCAGCGGGTCGGTGCCGAACTGGCTGGCGGCGTAGTCGTTGTCGAGCACGCAGAACGCCGGCAGGTCCGAGCGCCCCGGGCCCGGGTCGAAGACGGGGTGACCGCTGGCGTAGAAGTCCGCGGTGCAGTAGCCGTACTGGCCGCGGGAGGCGACGTCGGCGAGGTAGACGTCGGTCGCGCCGCTGCCGCCGTAGGTCCCGTCGGCCTTGGGGAGCCGGTAGCCGGCGGCGCGGTAGGTGCGCGCGATGGCGACGAGCGTGTCGAGCACGGTCTGGGGCCAGGTGACGGGGTTGACGGCGTGGGTCGCGTCGGCGCCGGTCGTCCCGTTCGGCACGTAGTGCACGCAGATGTCGACGTCGGGCACCGCGTCGCACAGCGTGGCGTACTCGCCGTCGCCCCAGGGTCGGCTGAAGTTGCTGAGCGCGACCCGCTGGGAGCTCGCCGGCAGGGCGTCCATGCGCAGGGACAGGTCGCGCAGGTCCATCGTGACGTTGCGGCCGGCGCCGGTCTGGATCCGCTCCCGGGCGACGGGCCGGCTCACCGGCTCGGCGAACTCCTCGACCTGCTCGAGCGCGTCGAGCGCCTCCTCGCGCTCGGTCGGTACGTCGGCCGGGGTCTCGGACTCCCCGTCGGACTCCGCCGGGGCGGGCTCCGCCTCGGACGTGGAAGGCATGGTGGGATCCTCAGCCGCTCGTACCGGGGTCGACACCCCGAACGACAGCCCCGTCAGCAGAAGGAAGAGGACCACCCAACGGGCGTGGCGCATGAAGACTCCGAGGTTGTGGGGTGGCGGCGAGGAACGACGCCTCGACTATAGGCACGAACGGTGCCACGGCTACACATCCGACGAGCACGACGACCCAGCCGACGATGGCGTCGACCAGCCAGTGGTTGCCCGTGCCGACGATGACCAGGGCGGTGATCGCGGGGTAGGCCCAGCCGATCACGTGCAGCCACCGGTTGCGCGCCACCTGGTAGACCACGAGCGCGACCCACAGCGACCAGCCGGCGTGCAGCGAGGGGAAGGCGGCCAGCTCGTTGGTGAGATGGCCCAGACCGCGCGGCGCGGAGGCGTCGGCGCCCCACCAGCCGTTGTCGGAGTGCAGTCGCAGCACGTCGACGTACCCCTCCACGAAGCGCGGCGGGGCGGTCGGCAGCAGGAGGTACATCGCCAGGCCGAGCATGGTGGCCACCATCAGTGCGCGGCGCAGCGTGATGTAGTCGGTGCGACTGCGGCGCCACAGCCACACCAGCACGAGCGCGGTGACGATGTAGTGGGTGGTGGAGTACCAGTAGGAGCCGAACAGGCCCAGCCACTCGTGGCGCAGGAAGAGGTCGTTGAGCGCCGACTCCCAGTCCAGCCCGGTGGTCCGCTCGAAGCGCAGGATCTCCTTGGCGCGGTGCATCGCGTCGCCGAAGTCGTTGCTGGCCAGCAGCCGGGAGGCCATGTAGAGGCCGTAGATCACGGCGATGAGCGCGACCTCACGCACGCCGGCGCGCGTGAGGACGAACCTGACCCGCTCCCCGACGTACGCCATGCGCTGCCCCTCTTGGCCCCGGACCCCACCATCGGGGCACCCAGCGATGCTATCGCCGGGGGTGCCTACGGCGCCTCGGGTTAACCCCTGAGATTCCCCTGGATGGGGGGCGCCGGCGGTCCACCTCGGGCTTACCCCTGAGATGCTCCGCGTGAGATAAGAGCCCTGCCCTGCCAACCCGTCGCCGGGGCGCCGATCCCGAAGAAGGCGGCGACCGTCGGAGCGACGTCCATGGTGGTGACGGAGGCGGAGGAGACGCCCGTCGGCAGCCCCCGCGCTCCGCCGGCGACGAAGAACGGGATCGGCTTGGTGGCGGGGTGGCCATGGTTGCCGGGGATCGGGTTGGCGACGGGGGTGGGATCGGAGAAGCGCCAGCCGGCCTTGCAGTAGACGACGAGGTCGCCGGCGTTGGCGCCGAGGCTCAGGTCACGCGGTTGGTGCACCTCGAGCACGCCGGGGGTGGCGCGCGCGATAGACGACATCGCGGCCACGGCGGCTGCCCGGTCGCCCGGGGAGCCGGTCCAGTAGCAGAGGTCGGCGCCGCCGTTGTCCGCGATCTGCACCCGCCCCGCCAGCAGCGGGTCGGCGGCGAACCGCCCCGCGAGGCTGACGACCCGGTCCGGGTGGCTCCAGTCCATGGAGTGGTCGGCGAGCACGATCACCATCGAGCTGGCCCACTTGCCCGAGCGGCGCAGGTGGTCGAGGAACAGCCCGACCTGGGCGTCGGTGTCGGCCAGCGCGGCGTTGCGGTTCACCCGCAGGCTGCCACCGGTCAGGTCGGCGTGGCCGAACCGGTCGATGTCGCCGAGGTTGGCGAACACGAACGCCGGGTCGTGGTCGCGCACCATCGCCAGCAGCGCCTGCACCGTGACGACGTCGGGGGAGTGCTCGGTGACCGGAAGCGTCGGGAACGGCTCCCAGCGGTAGGTCGCCCGGCCGCCGAACACGCCGTACAGGTAGTCCTTGGAGAGCACCGTGCCGGTCGAGTGGCCGGCGGCACGCAGCTGCTCGAGGAGCGTCGTGACCCGGATGTCGGTCTCGCGGTCCAGGTCGCGGACCTCGCCGAGCGCGCGGTCGTAGATCGAGTTGGCCGGCACGCCGCTGATGATCGGCCGCACGCCGGTCATCATCATCACGTGGTTGGGGATCGTCTCCATCACCGGCAGTGACTGGGCGCGCGGGAAGCGCAGCCCGCCGTCTCGCAGGGCCGTGAGGTTGGGCGTGACGCCGAGGTCGAGCTCCTCGGGCCGGGTGCCGTCGATGACGAGGACGTAGCAGCGCCGCGCCGGCCCGGCCGCCGCCCTGCCGGGGGAGAGCACACCGGAGGCGGCGGAGATGGCGAGGCCCGCGGCTCCCGCCTTGAGGAGCGTACGGCGGCCGGTGCGCAGGTCCGCGAGGCCGCGCTCGAACGGGGTGTTCATCAGGCCACCGGTCCCTTCGCCCGGCGGACGCGTCCCGTGCCCGCGTCGGTCGCCCACGAGGCCGACCAGGTGATCGCCGTGTCGCGATCGGCGCGGCTTCCGATGACGTACCAGTCCATCTGTGCACGGGCCGGGGTGAGGTCGAGGACGGAGAAGCCGTGGCTGTCGAAGTCGAGGTGCTTCACGTGCCGGTTGGCGGTCTTGAGCACGTTCTCGACCGCCACGCTGCTGGTGCGTGGCGGCGTGTTGGTGATGTCCTTGAGGTTGTTGGAGGTGACGCTCGCGCACACGAACTCCACCCCGGCGGTGGTGCCCATCACCGGATAGGTCGCCGGGTCGAGCGGCAGGTCGCACGCCCACGCCGAGTGGATGTCGCCGGTCAGGAAGACCACGTCGCGCACGCCTTGGTCGGCGATGTGCTCGAAGAGCTCGCGCCGGTCGGCGGTGTAGCCGTCCCACTGGTCGGTGTTGTAGGCGGCGCCGCCGTCGGGGACGATCCCGGTCACCTGGTTGACCGCCGCCTGGAGGCGCTGCGGCAGCGCACCGAAGGTGACCGGCGCGATCATCACCGGGTTGCCGACCAGGCGCCACAGCGGCCGGTCGGGGGAGAGTCCGTCCTTGAGCCAGTCGAGCTGCTCCCGGCCGGCGATCGTGCGGCCGGGGTCGCCGACGGCCGGGCTCGGGGTGGCGACCTGCTGGGAGCGGTAGGTGCGCAGGTCGAGCATGGTGAGCTCGGCCAGCTCGCCGAACGCCAGCCGGCGGTAGAGCTGTTTGCCGTCGAGCCGAGCCGTGCCGCTCATGCGCACCGGCATCCACTCGTCGTACGCCTGGTGCGCGTGGCGCCGGCGTCTGGCCCATGACCTCTCGCCGGTGTCGTGGTTCTCCGCGCCGCCGGCCCAGGCGTCGTTGGTGACCTCGTGGTCGTCCCACGTGACGATCACGGGGTGCCGCGCGTGCAGGGCGGCCAGGTCCCGGTCCTGCTTGTACTGCGCGTGGCGCCGGCGGTAGTCCGCCAGCGTCACGGTCTCGCGGGCGGGCACGTGCCGGCGTACGTCGACATCGGCGTTCCCCATGCCGTACTGGCCCGGCGCGTACTCGTAGAGGTAGTCGCCGAGGTGGATGACGGCGTCGAGGTCGTTGCGCGCCGCCAGCCCGCGGTAGGCCGCGAACCAGCCGGCCTGCAGGTTGGCGCACGAGACGACGCCGAAGCGGAGGTTGGCCGGGGCGCTGCCCGGGGCCGGGGCGGTGCGGGTGCGACCGATCCGGCTCCACTGCCGGTGATAGCCGAACCGGTAGTAGTACGTCGTGGCCGGTTGCAGGCCGGTGACGTCGAGCTTGACGGTGTGGTCGCGGCCGGCACCGGTCGCGAACGTGCCCCTGCGGACGACGCGCGTGAACCGGGGACTGGTCGAGACCTGCCAGCGGACCCTGACCCGCGGGCCCTTGCCGCTGCCCGGCAGGGCTGCTCGTGTGGGGGTAACCCGGGTCCAGATCACGACGGCGTCGGGGAGCGGGTCACCCGACGCCACCCCGTGGCGGAAGTGCTTCACGCAGACGCAACGACGGCCGCGTCACGGGGTGACGCGGCCGTCGAAGTGTTCAGCTGTCGTTCACAGACTGCGGAGCACCGCGGTGACCTTGCCGAGGATCGTGGCGTGCGTGCCGTCGATCGGCTCGTAGGCGTCGTTGTGGGGGAGCAGCCACACCTGGCCGTTCCTGCGCATCAGCGTCTTGACGGTGGCCTCGCCGTCGATCATGGCGGCCACGATCTCGCCGTTCTCGGCGTTCGGCTGCTGCCGGATCACGACGTAGTCGCCGCTGCAGATCGCGGCGTCGATCATCGAGTCGCCCGAGACCTCGAGCAGGAAGAGCTGCCCGTCGCCGACGATCTCCTTGGGGAGCGGGAAGACCGCCTCGACCCGCTCCTCGGCCAGGATCGGCCCACCGGCCGCGATCCGGCCCACGACCGGGACGTACGTCGCCGGCGGGGCGCTGTCGCCGACGCCGGTCTCGTCGAAGGAGCTCTCCTCCGCGGCCGAGATCGACTTGCGCGCGGCGAGCACCTCGGGCAGGAAGACCTCCAGGGCGCGCGGCCGGTGCGGGTCGCGCTTGAGGAAGCCCTTCTCCTCCAGCACCTTCAGCTGGTGCGCCACGCTGGAGGTGCTGGTCAGGCCGACCGCGGAGCCGATCTCACGCATGCTGGGCGGGTAGCCGCGCTGCTCGATGCACTCCTTGAGGTGCGCGAGGATCCGCTGCTGGCGCGGGGTCAGCCCCGTGGCGTCAGGAGGGCCGTCGGGCAGCTCGCTGACCTTGCTGGCCTTGCTGCCGTTGCGCGCCGTGCCGCGCCCGCTTCCGGTCGGGGTGCTCATGCGGGCCACGGTAGACCGTCGCGCGGGCGTAGTTCAAACATCTGTTCGAACTCGCGTGTCGCTGGCGATGGCGGCTTGGCCGCCGAGAGCGTTCGAAAAAATGTTCGACGAAATGCTTGCTCGCGTTCGAACACCTGATCTACTCTCGATCATGTGTTCGATCGAACGTCTGCTCGATCGGCGGTTCCGACGGTGGCCCAGAGCGACTGTCGGTGGCTCCCGATAGACATCGGATCGAACCCGACAGAGCCCTACTTCCCCAGGAGCCCTCGATGAGCACGATCGCCGTTTCGCCCCGCACCATTCGCTCCGTCCGCCCGGTCCGCCCGGCGGCCCGCTCGACCGTCCGCCTCACCCGGCGCGGCCGCGTGGTGGTGTTCGTGATGGGTCTGGCCGTGGTGTTCCTCGCCGGCTTCGTGCTGGCCGGCGGCTCGACCGCAACGGAGAAGTCCGAGCCGGTGACCGTCGTGCAGGTCGGCCCCGGCGAGACGCTGTGGGATATCGCCGACGCCGCCGCTCCGGCCGGTCGCACCGCGGCGATGGTCGAGCACATCAAGGACCTCAACGGTCTCGAGGGCGGCTCGCTGCAGGTCGGCCAGCAGCTCCGCGTCCCGCTGAGCTGACCCTCGTGCTGGCGACGGCGTAGACCGACCAGCCCCCTGATCTCACAACTGAATACCTCCTCCGGCTGACTCGACCCCAGTCGGAGGGACTGGGGAAGACGGGGGCGGGGCTGATTCGGAAGCAGCCCCGCCCTCGCGGTCATTTCGGCGCTCAGCCGCCGAAATCGGGGTGCAGCTCACCCCTAGGGGTGAGGAAGCGCTGCAGCGGCGTCACCTTGAGGGTGACAACCGCATCCAGGATGGTTAAGCGCCGAGAAGCGGGGGAACTCTTCGGCCCGTGACCACGAATCCGCTGTCCCAGGAGCAGATCGCCGGCGAGACCCGCCGCGCCGAGACCGCTCGCCTGCTCCGCGCTGCCGCCGGCGAGACGGGCGAGGCTCGCGACGACCTCATCGACCAGGTGGTCGTGATCAACACCGGTGTCGCCCGCAGCATCGCGCGGGGGTACGCCGGCCGCGGCGTACCGCTGGAGGACCTCGAGCAGGTGGCCTGCCTGGCGCTGGTCCGGGCCGCGCAGCGCTTCGACGCCGCGAAGGCCGACGACTTCCTCAGCTACGCGGTCCCCACGATCCGCGGCGAGATCAAGCGCTGGTTCCGGGACAACGGCTGGGGCGTGCGGCCCCCGCGGCGGCTCCAGGAGCTGCAGGCGGCGGCCAACCGGGTCCGCAACGAGTCCGCCGCGCGCGGCGCCGTCGCGAGCACGACCTCGATCGCGAAGGCGCTCGGCGTCGACGAGCGCGAGGTCGGCGAGGCGCTCAGCCTCCACGGCTGCTTCGCCCCGGCCTCCCTCGACGCCCCCGTGCAGGCCGACCACGACCTCAGCGTGGGGGACCTGCTGCCGGCGTACGACGACGAGCTGGCCGCCATCGAGGTGCGGCTCATGCTCGAGCAGGCACTGGCGACGCTCACCAAGCGGGAGCGCCTCATCGTGCGCCTGCGCTTCAACGAGGAGCTGACGCAGAAGGAGATCGCCGAGCTGATCGGCGTCACCCAGATGCAGGTCTCCCGGATCCTCGCGCGCGTCATGGTGCGGCTGCGCGAACTGCTGTCCGACGACCCGATGGCGCGCGGCGAGTCCTGGTCGCTGTAACGACTGCTGCTCAGCGGGCGGCGCGCCGCCCGCCCGGCACACGCGTGGCAGGCGCCGGCTTCGGCTCGGCCGGAGCGACCAGTCCGAGATCGCGACCGATCCGGGCCAGCAGCATGAGCGCGACGAACAGGCACGCGATCGCGCCGACCGAGGCCAGCGCCAGGAAGCCCCAGGCGCGGCCGTCGCCGCCGCGCGCGGTCGCGCCGAAGTCGATCGCCGCCCACACCAGGTAGCCCCACGCCACGACGGCGAGCGTCACGGCCAGTGCGAGCGCCAGCAGCCGAGGCCGGAACTTCCGTGGCGGCCGGGCGCCTCTGCGCGCGCCCGCACGCTTGCCGGTCGAGGGGCCGGCCGCGCCTCCCGACGCAGGCTTCTCGACGACCGGCTGCTCGCTCACGCGCCCATTGTGGCTGATGGGGCGTGGCCGTGCGCACGAACCTCCCGACCCGACGCGGGTCACAGCACAGCTTCGGACCATCGGCCGCGGCGGCGTACGGCTGAGCCCATTCCCGGGACCCCTTCTGTCACTTCCGCCTCAGCGGTAACAGTTCGCCGCGACACGCCGAACCGGCGAGATCCGGCTTGACAGCCATTCGTGGTCGGCGGCTAGCCTCACCACTACATCTAGATTACATCCGTGTAGTTCTATCCACATCTAGTGCACAGCGACGGTGTGGTCCCTACACAGCCCGAGGCCGGTTACCCACACCGTCTCCACAGATCCATCCCCAACCGAGGCCCCTCTGGGCGTCGGCCGAGCCCGAGAACGGAGGACCGCGATGCACTGCCCCTACTGCCGGCACACCGACACCAAGGTCCTCGACTCCCGGGTCGCCGACGACGGCGGCGCGATCCGCCGGCGCCGGCAGTGCCAGAGCTGCGAGAAGCGGTTCAGCACCGTCGAGCTGATGCAGCTCACGGTGCTCAAGCGCTCCGGCGCCACCGAGCCGTTCACCCGCGACAAGGCCATCGCCGGTGTCCGCAAGGCCTGCAAGGGCCGACCGGTCACCGAGGATCAGCTGCAGTGCCTGGGCCAGGAGGTCGAGGACACCCTGCGCACCAACGGGTACGCCGAGGTCCCCGCCCACGAGGTCGGCATGGCGATCCTCGCGCCGCTGCGGAGTCTGGACGAGGTGGCCTACCTGCGGTTCGCCAGCGTCTATCGCCAGTTCGACAGCGCGGAGGACTTCGAGGACGAGATCAAGGTGCTGCGCGCCGAACGGCCCGATCGCGAGCCCGTCCTCACCTCGGCCCCAGCGGGCTGACCCACAGACGGCCCGGGCAGGCGTGGGGAAGCGACCTGCCCGGGCCCCTCACAGCGGCATATCGGGGCCCTCGGATGCGTTGAGACAAGAGTCGAGACGCGATGTCGGTGGCCCCGGGGAGACTCCCCAGCAGGACCAGCACCACCAGCGACACCCCAGCACCACCAGCAGCAACGCAACAGCAACCTCGACAGACGGGATCGAAGCGAACATGACCGAGACGGTGAGCGGAAAGGCCTCCAAGGGCGGCCAGACCCGGGGCGGGCTTCACATCGAGCGGGTGTTCAGCACCGAGGGTGTGCACCCCTACGACGAGATCACCTGGGAGCGGCGCGACGTCGTCCAGACCAACTGGAAGACCGGCGAGACCGTCTTCGAGCAGCGTGGCGTGGAGTTCCCCGACTTCTGGTCGGTCAACGCCTCGACGATCGTCACGACGAAGTACTTCCGCGGTGCCGTCGGCAGCCCGGAGCGCGAGCAGAGCCTCAAGCAGCTCATCGACCGCGTGGTGCTGACCTACACCAAGGCCGGCATCGACAACGGCTACTTCGCCTCGGCCGCCGACGCCGAGACCTTCGAGCGCGAGCTCACCTGGCTGCTGGTGCACCAGTACTTCTCGTTCAACAGCCCCGTCTGGTTCAACGTCGGCACCAAGTCCCCGCAGCAGGTCTCGGCCTGCTTCATCCTGTCGGTCGACGACTCGATGGACTCCATCCTGAACTGGTACAAGGAGGAGGGCTTCATCTTCAAGGGCGGCTCCGGCGCCGGCCTGAACCTCTCCCGCATCCGCTCCTCCAAGGAGCTGCTGTCCTCCGGTGGCACCGCCTCGGGCCCGGTCTCCTTCATGCGCGGTGCCGACGCCTCGGCCGGCACCATCAAGTCCGGTGGCGCCACCCGTCGCGCCGCCAAGATGGTCGTGCTCGACGTCGACCACCCCGACATCGAGGAGTTCATCGAGACCAAGGCGCGCGAGGAGAACAAGATCCGCGCGCTGCGCGACGCCGGCTTCGACATGGACCTCGGCGGCCGCGACATCACCTCGGTGCAGTACCAGAACGCCAACAACTCCGTCCGCGTCACCGACGAGTTCATGCGCGCGGTCGAGGAGGGCAAGGAGTTCGGCCTGCGCTCGCGCAAGGACGGCTCGGTCATCGAGACCGTCGACCCCCGCGAGCTGTTCCACAAGATGGCGGTCGCGGCGTGGGAGTGCGCCGACCCGGGCCTGCAGTACGACGACACCATCAACGACTGGCACACCAACCCCGAGACCGGCCGCATCACCGCGTCCAACCCGTGCTCGGAGTACATGTCGCTCGACAACTCCTCGTGCAACCTGGCCTCGCTGAACCTGCTGAAGTTCCTCAAGGCCGACGACACCTTCGACGCCGCGCGGTTCCAGAAGGCGTGCGAGCTGGTCTTCACCGCGATGGACATCTCCATCTGCTTCGCGGACTTCCCGACCGAGGCGATCGGCCAGACCACCCGTGACTACCGCCAGCTCGGCATCGGCTACGCCAACCTCGGCGCGCTGCTGATGGCGATGGGCCTGGGCTACGACTCCGAGGGCGGCCGCACGATGGCGGCGGCGATCACCTCGCTGATGACCGGCGCGGGCTACAAGCGCTCCGCCGAGCTCGCCGGCGTGGTCGGCCCCTACAACGGGTACGCGCGCAACGCCGAGGCCCACAAGCGGGTCATGCGCAAGCACCAGGCCGCCAACGACGAGGTCCGCTCGATCAGCTCGGTCGACGGCGACGTGCTCAAGGCCGCCACCAAGGCGTGGGCCGACGTCATCAAGCTCGGCGAGAAGAACGGCTACCGCAACGCGCAGGCCTCGCTGCTCGCGCCCACCGGCACCATCGGCTTCATGATGGACTGCGACACCACCGGCATCGAGCCCGACTTCTCGCTGGTGAAGTTCAAGAAGCTCGTCGGCGGCGGCTCGATGCAGATCGTCAACCAGACCGTCCCGCGGGCGCTGCGCAAGCTCGGCTACCAGGACGAGCAGGTCGAGGCGATCGTCGACTACATCGCCGAGAACGGTCACGTGATCGACGCCCCCGGCCTCAAGCCGGAGCACTACGAGGTCTTCGACTGCGCTATGGGCGCCCGTGCCCTGGCCCCGATGGGCCACGTGCGGATGATGGCCGCGGTCCAGCCGTTCCTGTCGGGTGCGATCTCCAAGACCGTCAACCTGCCGGAGTCGGCCACGGTCGAGGAGATCGAGCAGGTCTACCTGGACTCCTGGAAGATGGGCCTGAAGGCCACCGCCGTCTACCGCGACAACTGCAAGGTCGGCCAGCCGCTGTCGGATGGCAAGTCCGACTCGGCGAAGAAGTCGTCCGAGGCTCCCGCGGCTGCCGCGGCGGAGACCACGGTCGTGGAGAAGGTCGTCTACGCCCCGACCCGCAAGCGCCTGCCGAAGTCGCGCATCTCGCGCACCACCTCCTTCACCGTGGGTGGCGCCGAGGGCTACATGACCTCCGGGGCGCACGACGACGGTGAGCTCGGCGAGATCTTCCTCAAGCTCGGCAAGCAGGGCTCCACGCTGGCCGGTGTCATGGACGCCTTCTCGATCGCGGTGTCGATCGGCCTGCAGTACGGCGTCCCGCTGGAGACCTACGTCTCGAAGTTCACCAACCTGCGCTTCGAGCCGGCCGGCCTCACCGACGACCCGGACATCCGGATGGCGCAGTCGCTGATGGACTACGTCTTCCGCCGGGTGGCGCTGGACTACCTGCCGTTCGAGAAGCGCTCCGCCCTCGGCATCTACACCGCCGAGGAGCGCCAGCGCTACCTCGAGACCGGCTCGTATGAGCCCGTCGTCGAGACCGGCAGCGCCGCCGAGCTCCTCGCCTCGGACGACTCCGTTGGTCGAGCCGAGACCCCGGTCGACGCTGAGATCGTCGAGCCGACCTCCTCGGTGGCCGAGGGCTCCTCCTCGGTGGTCGAGGGTTCCGCCTCGGTGGTCGAGCCGACGAGCGCAGCGAGTCGTGTCGAGACCACTCAGGCCACCCCCAAGGCCGCCCACACCACCGCCGAGCTCCTCGAGCTCATCAGCGGCACGGCCGTCGACAGCCCGCTCTGCTTCACCTGCGGCACCAAGATGCGGCCCGCGGGCTCGTGCTACGTCTGCGAGGGCTGCGGAAGCACCAGCGGCTGCAGCTGATCGCTAGCCCGGTCCCAACGGAGGAGCGCCACA
>NZ_DASWXC010000082.1:0-13070 GCF_036405735.1 Nocardioides sp. | reverse complement strand
CGTAGGGCACGCCGAGCCAGGTGGCCAGGGCGGCGAGCTGGTCGACGTGCGAGGCGGCCAGCACCGCCGACACGGTGGGCGTGGGCTCCGCCCGCAGGAACAATGGGGGCCGGTCCTCCCGGGGGTCGAAGGCCGGCGGCGCGGTCGGCGGCGCGAGCATCGCGCCGGCCGGCTCGAGCTGCAGTCCGTCGCGGACCGCCACGACGGTCCGGCCCGCCAGGGTGACCGGCACGTTGAGCGCGCGACGCGGCTCCGCCGGGACGACCACGACACCGGCGGTGAGGAGCGCCTCGCGGCCCTCCGGGCTCGACACCGGCGTGACCAGCACGCCAGGACCGAGGTCGAGCCGCCGGCTGCGGGTCAGGACCACCGGCCGGACCGCCGGATCGACCCGGACGGCCTCGAGCAGGGCACGGGCGCTGTCGGGAAGCCGGTGCGTGTCCGGGTCGACGGCGAGGACCCACCGGTCGGGGTCCTTGGCCGTCTGCTCGTCCTGCTCCACGAAGCGCCGGCCCCGCAACGGCTTCGGTACGACGACGCTGCCGTCGGGTGCGCGCGTGATCGCGAAGCTGCGCCGCAGCCGGTCGTCGGGCGCCGTACGCCGCAGACTCGTCTCGATGACGTCGACCGGTGCGTCCGGTGCCACCTCCAGCAGCCGCTCACGCCACGCCGCGAGGTCGGGCACGTCGTAGTGGTTGTGGGCCAACAGGTAGCGCTTGAGGAGCGGGAAGCCTGCCGCGATCAGCCGGAACTGGTTCTCGCTGAAGATCGGGTGGAACGGATGGAGCTCCGGCACGAAGGTGTCGAACCGGTGGCCCCGGCCGATCAGCAGCCGCGTCAGGCCCACCTCGTAGTCGAGCACGACGCGGAGCTTGTCGTCCTGCGGCCGGACCGACGCGAGGAACGAGCGGAAGGCGGGGTCGTCGAGCACCGGCCGCCGGAAGGCGAGGAAGTAGGAGCCGAGGAGGAAGTCGTAGACCCCGTCCTCCTCGAAGCGGGCCAGCAGCTCCTCGCGGACCACGTCCATCGGGATGGGCTGGGTGAAGGCGTTCGACGGCGCGTCCCGGGTCGCGGCGATGCCCTTGGTGGCCTGCAGGCCCCACCAGTCGCAGTCCCGGTCGGCCATGGTCGCGAGCACCTCGTCCAGCGGCCGGACCAGGTAGCAGCTGTCGTTGACGAGGAGCACCTCGTCGTACGCGGCCAGCGCCTCCCACCCGACCAGGCGCGTGGCCAGCATCGCGTAGGAGCCGAAGTCGTAGGCACCGTGCCGGATCGCCCAGGCGCCGGTGGCCAGGTCGCGCAGCTTGGCCAGCTCCTCGGGGGGCAGGTAGCCGTCGTGCAGCACGAACACGTCGGCGTGCCGGCCCAGCTCGCGCACCAGCTGCAGCAGCGCCTCGTCGACCAGGCCGTCCGGGTCGAAGACCGCCAGCAGCGCGGCGCGGCGCAGCGGCCGGGTCACCGGCCGGCGTCCGCGCCGGCGGTGACGCGGAGGTGGTGGAGGAGCGGGTTGACGCCCGTGTGGGCGACGACCGGGTGACGACGCCGGTAGGCCAACGTGCTGAAGTCGGGTCCCGGGTCGAGGTCGGCCGCCGCGCCGTGGCGCAGGTAGTGCAGGGCCGGCGTGAGACCGGTGGCGGCCACCTCGGGGTAGCGGCGCAGGTACCACGGACCGTCGAGCAGGGGAGTGCCGTGCAGCACGGCGAGGTCCGCCTCCTCCGCCGGCGTCGGGACGTGGGGGAACATCCGCCGCTTCAGCCACCCGCGCGGTCCCGCCGGGACGCGTTCGGCGGCGACCAGCCGCTCGTGGAGGTGGCGGGTGAGCTCGGTCAGGGCGTGGTCGAGCCGCACGGCCGTCGCCGCCGCCTCGGCGCGCTCCTCGTACTGCTCCCGCGCCCGTGCCAACGCCTGCTGGCACTCCCTCAGCGTGGCCTGGATCCGCGCGACCTCCGTGGGCTCGGCGCGCTCCGGGCTGGGGGTCGGCGTCACGGCGACACCCTATCGGGCGGCCCGCGGGGCCGACATGAACGAGCCCGGGCGGCGTCACCGGCCCGTAACGCCGCAGACCGAGGCGTTACACGGCCGCAACAGGCGACGGCGCGCACGGAAACCTCGCCCCGCCAGATTGGCTCGCGGCGACAGCCCAGCGGGTCTGCCGAGACACGCCTGTCCGCGCCAACCGTCCCGGTGTAGAGCCGGTGAAGTTGTGGAGGTCTTGTGTATTACGACGGCTACTACGCCTGGATGATCATGGCGACATCGATGGTGCTGCTGATGACGGCACCCGGTCTCGCCCTCTTCTACGGCGGCATGTCGCGGACGAAGTCCGTGCTCAACATGCTGATGATGTCGTTCAGCTCTCTGGCGGTGGTCGGCATCGTCTACGTGCTCTGGGGCTGGTCGATGTCCTACAGCGACAGCTATCCGGACGCGGCGGGGGACACCGGCGGCGAGATCGGCCAGTTCTTCGCGGACCCGTTCGCGAACTTCGGGCTCACCGACGTCGCCCCGGGCAACCTCATCTTCGTCGGCTTCCAGTTCACGTTCGCGGCCATCACCGCGGCCCTGATCTCGGGCGCCGTCGCGGACCGCGTCAAGTTCTCCTCGTGGCTGGTCTTCGTGCCGCTGTGGGTCACGCTGTCCTACTTCCCGCTGGCCCACATGGTCTGGGGCGGTGGCTTCCTGACCTGGGCCGACGCCGACGGTCTGGCGGGCATGCTCTTCGGCGGGACCGACGGCGCGCCGAACGTCTTCCCGGTCGACTACGCGGGCGGCACGGTCGTCCACATCAACGCCGGCGTCGCCGGCCTCGTGCTGGCCCTCGTCGTCGGCAGGCGGCTTGGGTTCGGCAAGGAGGCCATCAAGCCGCACAACCTCACGTTGACGATGATCGGCGCGGGCCTGCTGTGGTTCGGGTGGTTCGGGTTCAACGTCGGGTCGCTGGTGTTCGTCGACGGCTCCGACGAGCAGCTCTCGCTGACCCAGTTCACCTCCGAGACCGGGCTGGTGTGGCTCAACACCACCGTCGCGACCTGCGCCGCCCTGCTCGGCTGGCTGGTCGTCGAGAAGATCAAGCACGGCGCGATGACGTCGCTCGGCGCCGCCTCCGGCATCGTGGCCGGCCTGGTCGCGATCACCCCGGCGTGCGGCGCGCTCACCCCGGTGGGCTCGATCGTGCTCGGCGCGGTCGCCGGCGTCCTGTGCGCCCTGGCCGTCGGCCTCAAGTACCGCTTCGGCCTGGACGACTCCCTCGACGTGGTCGGCGTCCACCTGGTGGGCGGCCTGGTCGGCACGATCGGCGTCGGCTTCCTCGCCCAGAACTACGGCGACGTGACGGCACCGCCGGGCAGCGTCCTGTACGACGGGGACTTCCGCCTGCTGCTGCTGCAGACCGCCTGCGCGCTGTTCGCCATGGCGTGGTCGGGCGTCGCCACGCTGGTCGTCGCCCTGGCCATCAAGTTCACGCTCGGGTGGCGCATCAGTGAGGAGGAGGAGGTCGACGGCATCGACGGCTCCCAGCATGGCGAGTCGGCCTACGACCTCTCGAGTGGATCGGGGGTGCTGGCATGAGGCTCGTGACAGCGGTCATCAAGCCGCACAAGTGGGACGAGGTCCGCGAGGCGCTGGAGACCTTCGGGGTCACCGGGATGACCGTCAGCGAGGCCAGCGGCTACGGCCGCCAGAAGGGCCACACCGAGGTCTACCGCGGCGCGGAGTACGACATCGCGCTGGTGCCGAAGATCCGCATCGAGATCCTCGTCGAGGACGGCGACGCCGACGACGTCGTCGGCCTGGTCGTCTCGGCCGCCCAGACCGGCCGGATCGGCGACGGCAAGGTCTGGGTCAGCCCGGTCGAGACGGTCGTGCGGGTGCGCACCGGCGACCGCGACGCAGCGGCGATCTGAGACCGGGGCCCGGCCCCACCCGGGGCCGGGCCCCCACACAGCCGGGCCACAATCGTGCCCACCCCCGACCGCCGCCGCTGGCAAGGAGTCCTCAGCATGAAGCTCGTCACCGCCGTCATCAAGCCGCACAAGTGGGAGGAGGTCCGCGCTGCCCTGGAGGCCGCCGGTGTCACCGGGATGACCGTCAGTGAGGTCAGCGGCTACGGCCGCCAGAAGGGCCACACCGAGATCTACCGCGGCGCGGAGTACGACGTGACTCTCGTGCCGAAGATCCGCGTCGAGATCGTCCTGCCCGACAGCGACGCCGACGCGGTCGTCGACACGATCGTCCGCACCGCGCAGACCGGTCGCATCGGCGACGGCAAGGTCTGGGTCGCCGGCATCGACCGGGTCGTCCGGGTCCGCACCGGCGACCGCGACGACGCGGCGCTCTGAGCGTCCACCGCCGGGCCCGTGACAGCCGCCGACCGGGCACGACGCGCCGAGGCGGCGGACCAGCTCTGTGCGCGGGCCTACGACGCGTGCGCCGGGCCGGGCCACGGGGCTGCCCTCGTCGCGGTCGGCGGCTACGGTCGCGGTGAGCTGGCGCCGTACTCCGACCTCGACGTGGTGCTCGTGCACGACGACGACGGTCAGCTCGGCGAGGTCGCGGAGCGGCTCTGGTACCCGCTGTGGGACAGCGGCGCCGCGCTCGACCACTCCGTGCGCTCGTTCGGCGAGACGGTGGCAGCGGCCGACGCCGACATCCGGGTGGCGCTCGGCCTACTCGACGTGCGCCACCTGGCCGGGGACCAGAGCCTCACGCTGCGACTGCGGACGACGATGCTCGCGCACTGGCGTCGCCATGCCCGCGAGCGGCTGCCGCGGCTGCGGCAGTCGCTCGAGGGTCGCCACACCCTGATGGGGGAGCTGGCCCACGCCAGCATCCCCGACCTCAAGGAGGCCGCCGGCGGGTTGCGGGACGCGACGGTGCTGCGCGCCCTGGTGGCGACGTGGCTCATCGACGTGCCGCACACCGAGCTGGAGCGCTGTCGGACGAACCTGCTCGACGTGCGCGACCACGTCCACGAGCTCGCCGGGCGGCAAAGCGACCGCATCGCCCCCGAGCTGTGGCCCGAGCTCGCCGGGCGCCTCGGCCTGGCCGACGAGCGGGCGGCGCAGCGCTACGTCCGCCAGCAGGGCAGGATGCTCACCCACGTGTCCCGGCTCGCCTGGCGGCGCGCCGAGCACGTGCTGGCCCGGCCCTCACCTGCCGCGCCGCGCCGCCCCGCGCTGACCCCGCTGGGGCCCGGCGTCGCTCTCGCGGGCGGCGAGGTGGTGCTCGACCGCAGCGCTCGTCCCGCCGAGGACCCGCTGCTGTTCCTGCGCGCCGCCGCGCTCGCCGCC
The DNA here is from genome assembly GCF_036405735.1 of Nocardioides sp. Classification (GTDB taxonomy): domain Bacteria; phylum Actinomycetota; class Actinomycetes; order Propionibacteriales; family Nocardioidaceae; genus Nocardioides. Next base: position 7,782 of record NZ_DASWXC010000082.1, on the reverse strand, counting down.
GAGCACGACGTCGTGCTCGCCCCCGCGACGGTCGCCCGGCTCGCTGCTGAGGGAGCCGCACTGCCGGTGCCGTGGCCGGCCGAGGCGCGTCGGCTGTTCGTGCGGCTGCTCGCCTCGGGCCCCGGGCTGTTGGCGGTCTGGGAGACGCTCGACGAGACGGGCGCGGTCGACACGATCCTGCCGGAGTGGGAGCGGATCCGGCTCCTCCCGCACGCCTCGGCGATCCACCGGTTCACCGTCGACCGTCACGTCGTGGAGACCTGTATCGAGGCGTCCCGGCTGATCCGGACCGTCGCCCGCCCCGACGTGCTCCTCGTGGCCGCGTTGCTGCACGACATCGGCAAGGGCGGCCTGGTCGAGCACAGCGTCGCCGGCGCGGGGATGGCGCGTGAGATCGCCACCCGGATGGGCTTCGACGCGACGGCCGTCGCGCTGATCGAGACGCTGGTGCGGTGGCACCTGCTGCTCCCGACCACCGCCACCACCCGCGACCCGCACGACCCGGCAACCGTCGCGACCGTCACCTCCCGCGTCGACGACCCGGAGGCGCTGGCGCTGCTGAGCGCGCTGACCGAGGCCGACGCCCGTGCGACCAGTCCCCAGGCATGGTCGGCGTGGCGTGCCTCGCTCGTCGGCGACCTCGCGGGCCGGGCGCGGGCGGCGCTGGCGAGCGGACGGTCGCTGGAACCGGCGGCGACCGACGAGGTCCACGAGGTCACCATCCCCGCCGGCGTACGACGGGGCGCGGTCTCCATCGAGGTCGACGCCGTGTCCGACGGCGCCCGCGTCAGGGTGATCGCCGCCGACCGCGTCGGCCTGCTCGCCGACATCGCCGCCACCTTCGCCGTGCAGCGGGTCGCCGTCCGGGCGGCCCGCGCGTGGTCGCAGGACGGCTGCGGCATCTCGGTGTGGGAGGTGGCCGACGAGTACCTCGACGCGGCGGTGCTGCGGGACCGGTTCGACGCGATCAGCGCGGGGCGGATCGACCCCTCGGCCCGGTTGCGCCGCACCGGCCACTCGCCGCTGGCGCCCGCGGTGGTCGTCAAGCCGGAGGCGTCGGCGCAGGCGACCGTGCTCGAGGTGCGCGCGGCGGACCGCCCCGGCGTCCTCCACCTGGTGTGTGCGGCGCTCGCCCGGCTGGGGGTCACCGTGCGCTCGGCCCACGTCGACACGCTGGGCCCTCAGGCGGTCGACGTCTTCTACCTGCAGGAGGCGGCCGCCGGGGCGCTGTCGGACCAGCGGGCCGCCGAGGCCGCCCACGCGGTGAGGGCGGCGCTCTCCGGCGAGTGAGCCCCGCGCCGACGGCCCGGTTAGGCTGGGTCACTGATCCGCCCGCCCTGACGAAGGAACCCCTTTGTTCGCCACGCTCTCCGACCGCCTTGCCGACACGTTCAAGAACCTCCGTGGCAAGGGCCGGCTCTCCGAGGCCGACATCGACGCCACCGCACGCGAGATCCGCATCGCGCTGCTCGAGGCCGACGTCGCCCTTCCGGTGGTCAAGGACTTCGTGGCCGCCGTCAAGGAGCGCGCCCGCGGTGAGGAGGTCAGCAAGGCGCTGAACCCCGCCCAGCAGGTCGTGAAGATCGTCAACGAGGAGCTCGTCGGCATCCTCGGCGGCGAGACGCGGCGGCTGCGCTACGCCAAGACCGGCCCCACCGTCATCATGCTCGCCGGCCTCCAGGGCGCCGGAAAGACCACGCTCGCGGCGAAGCTGGCGCTCTGGCTCAAGGGTCAGGGCAAGTCGCCCCTCCTGGTCGCGTGCGACCTCCAGCGGCCCAACGCCGTCAACCAGCTCCAGGTCAACGGCGAGCGGGTCGGCGTACCTGTGTTCGCGCCCCAGCCGGGCAACGGCGTCGGCGACCCGGTGGCCGTGGCCCGGGAGTCGGTCGAGGAGGCCAAGCGCAAGCTCCACGACGTCGTGATCGTCGACACCGCCGGCCGGCTCGGCGTGGACGCCGAGATGATGCAGCAGGCGGCCGACATCCGCGACGCCGTGCAGCCCGACGAGGTGCTGTTCGTCGTCGACGCGATGATCGGCCAGGACGCCGTCACCACGGCCCAGGCCTTCCTCGACGGCGTCGGGTACGACGGCGTCGTCCTCACCAAGCTCGACGGCGACGCCCGCGGTGGTGCCGCGCTGTCGATCGTGTCGATCACCGGCAAGCCGGTCATGTTCGCCTCCAACGGCGAGAAGATGACCGACTTCGACCTGTTCCACCCCGACCGGATGGCCGGCCGGATCCTCGACATGGGCGACATGCTCACCCTGATCGAGCAGGCCGAGAAGGCGCTGGACGCCGACGAGGCGGCCAAGGCCGCCGAGAAGCTCGCCGGCGGCGACTTCACCCTCGACGACTTCCTCGCGCAGATGCAGCAGCTCAAGAAGCTCGGCTCGATGACGAAGATCATGGGGATGCTGCCCGGCATGGGGCAGTTCCGCGACCAGCTGGCGAACTTCGACGACCGCGAGATCGACCGGATCCAGGCCATCATCCAGTCGATGACGCCGGCGGAGCGGGCCAACCCCAAGCTCATCGACGGCTCGCGCCGCGCCCGGATCGCCAAGGGCTCGGGCCGCCAGGTCTCCGACGTGAACCAGCTCGTCGACCGGTTCATGGAGGCCCGCAAGATGATGATGCGGTTCGCCCAGGGCGGCGGCATGCCCGGGATGCCGGGGATGCCGGGCATGCCCGGGATGGGCGGCAAGCGCGCCGGGGCCAAGCAGGCGCCCAAGAAGGGCAAGGGCAAGCGGGTCTCGGGCAACCCCGCCAAGGCGGCCCAGCAGAAGGCGGCGAAGGAGTCCGCGGCCCCGAAGCCGGCGAACCCGTTCGGCAACCCGAACGGCGACGACTTCGACTACGAGAAGGCGGCCGCCTCCCTCGACCTCCCCAAGGACTTCAGCAAGTTCTTGAAGTGAGCCCCCGGTCGAGCACGGTCCTCGTCGTCGACGGCGCGAACGTCGTCGGCGCACGTGCGGACGGCTGGTGGAAGGACCGCGCGGGCGCGGCGCGCCGGCTGCACGAGCAGCTGCTGGTCGCCGACCTTCCGTACGACGTGGTCGTGCTCGTCCTCGAGGGCGGGGCCAAGGCCGGCGTACGACCGGGCAGGGACGCCCACGTGCGTACTGTGCACGCCGCCCGTGACGGCGACGCCACGATCGTCGCCGAGGCGCGCGCCGCGGCCGAGCAGGGGCATCGCGTGACGGTGGTGACCGCGGACCGGGCGCTGCAGGCGAACGTCGCCGCGGTGGCGCTCGCGCTCAGCCCGTCCTGGCTCATCGACCAGCTCTGAGGGCGCGATAGCGTCGCGGCATGGCAACGGGCCGCGACACAGTGCTGCGCTTCCAGGGACCCGTCCTCCCGGACGGGGAGGTCCGCGACCTCTACGTCGTCGGCGGCCGGGTCACCTACGAGGTCCAGCCCGGTGCCGAGACGGCCGCACGCGGCTGGATCGTCCCGGGTCTGGTCGACGCGCACAACCACCTCGGTCTCGAGGACGGGGGAGCCGTCGACGACGCCGAGGTCGAGCGGCAGGCGGTCGCGGACCGGGAGATGGGCGCGCTGCTGCTGCGCGACTGCGGCTCGCCCGCGGACACCCGCTGGGTGCACGAGCGCGACGACCTGCCCCGGCTCATCCGGTGCGGCCGGCATCTGGCCCGCACCCAGCGCTACATCCGCAACTACGCCCACGAGGTCGAGCCGGACGAGCTCGCCGTCCACGCGGCGCGCGAGGCTCGGGGTGCCGACGGCTGGATCAAGCTCGTGGGCGACTGGATCTCGCGCGAGGAGGGCGACCTGGCCCCGTCCTTCCCTGCCGAGGCGGTCGCCGCCGCGATCGCGGCGGCGCACGACGCGGGCGCCAAGGTGACCGCCCACTGCTTCGGGCCCGACTCGCTCGGGCCGCTGCTGGAGGCGGGCATCGACTGCATCGAGCACGGCACCGGGCTGAGCGAGGACCACCTCGGGCTGATGGTCGCCCGCGGCGTGGCACTGGTGCCGACGGTGCTGCAGACCGACAAGTTCCCCCAGTTCGCCGAGGCGGGCCGCGCGAGGTTCCCCGCCTATGCGGCCAGGATGGAGGACCTCCACACCGGGCGGCGCGACGTCCTGATGGCGGCGTACGACGCCGGCGTACCCCTCTTCGCCGGCAGCGACGGTGGCGGCACCGGCCGGCACGGCTACCTCCACGAGGAGGTCCTGGCGATGGCGGCGATGGGCCTGCCGGCCGAGTACGCGCTCGGGGCGGCGTCCTGGCGGGCACGGGCCTGGCTCGGCTTCACCCCCGACCTGGCCGAGGGCGCCGAGGCGGACTTCGTGGTCTACGACAGCGACCCGCTGGCCGACCTGTCGGTGCTGGCGCGCCCCACGGCCGTGGTGCTGCGCGGTCGCCGCGTCCGCTGAGCCGGTCCACTGAGCCCGCCGCTGAGCGGTCCGCTGAGCGACTGCAATTTCGCCGTGCCTGCCGACTCTGGCAGACTTCCCGGTTGAGTCCTGCGCGGTCCGGACCCTCTCATTCGGTCCGACGCAGTGCCCATCGAGGATCTGTGCCGGTGTCCCCACGCCGGTCGCCTGTCCTCACCCACCACGAATTCCAAGGAGACACCACAAACGTGGCCGTCAAGATCCGTCTGAAGCGCCTGGGCAAGATCCGGGTCCCGCAGTACCGCATCGTCGTCGTCGACTCGCGCACCAAGCGTGACGGTCGAGTGATCGAGGAGATCGGCAAGTACCGGCCGAAGGAGGACCCGTCCTTCATCGAGGTCGACTCCGAGCGCGCCCAGTACTGGCTCGGCGTCGGCGCGCAGCCGTCCGAGCCCGTGGCCGCCATCCTCAAGGTCACCGGCGACTGGCAGAAGTTCAAGGGCCTCCCGGGTGCCGAGGGCACGCTGAAGACCGCAGCCCCGAAGCCGGACAAGCTCGAGCTCTTCAACAAGGCCCTCGCTGAGGCGCACTCCGAGCCCAAGGCCGAGGCCGTCACCAAGAAGGCTGCGCCGAAGAAGGCCGAGAAGAAGGCCGACGAGGCTCCGGCCGAGGAGACCCCGGCTGCCGAGGCTCCCGCCGAGGAGACCCCGGCCGCCGAGGCCGAGGCTTCCACCGAAAAGGCCTGAGCATGCTCGCGGAGGCTCTCGAGCACCTGGTGCGCGGTGTCGTCGACCACCCCGACGACGTCGTCGTGCGCGACAAGCAGCTGCGCCGGGGCTCGATCCTCGAGGTCCGGGTGCACCCCGATGACCTCGGCAAGGTGATCGGCCGTGGCGGACGCACCGCCAGTGCGTTCCGGACGGTCATCGGTGCCCTCGCCGGCAAGGCGGGCGCCCGCGTCGACTTCGTCGACGTCGACAAGCGCCGCTGAGCCGCGTCTAGAGCTGATCCAGGACGGGCGCCACCCCTCGGGGTGGCGCCCGTCCTGCATTTCTCACCGGCATCACTTCGGGGGCGGAATCACCGGTTAACCGGGGACTCCGCGCCCGCACTACCCTCTCCCCGTGGAGTCCATCGAGGTCCTGGTCGGTCGTATCGGCAAGCCACACGGCGTCCGTGGTGACGTCACGGTGGACGTCCGCACCGACGAGCCGGAGCGGCGCTTCGCCGCCGGGGCGGTGCTGCAGGCGCGGGCGCCGCAGGGCTCGGCGTTCCCACACCGCACGCTCACGGTCGCCCGGGCCCGCTGGCACCAGACCGTGCTGCTGGCGACCTTCGAGGAGCTGACCGACCGCACCACCGCCGAGAGCGCGCGCGGCGTGTTGCTCCACGTCGCGGTGCCGGCCGACGAGTCGCCGGAGGACCCCGACGAGTTCTACGACCACCAGCTGGTCGGGCTCGCCGCGGAGGACCTCGAGGGCCGCCCGCTCGGCGAGGTGACGGGTCTGCTGCACGGCGGTGCGCAGGACATCCTCACGATCCGCACCCCCGACGGTCGGGAGGCGCTGGTGCCGTTCGTCAAGGCGCTGGTGCCCGAGGTCGACGTCGCCGGTGGCCGGGTGGTCATCGCCGACCGGCCGGGGCTGGTCGCCGTGGCGCTCGACGAGGACTGACCCGGTGCGGCTCGACTACCTGACGATCTTCCCCGACTACCTCTCGCCGCTGCGGCTCAGCCTGCCCGGCAAGGCGATCGAGCGCGGCCTGCTCGAGCTGTACGTCCACGACCTGCGTCAGTGGGCCCACGATCGGCATCGCACCGTCGACGACACGCCGTACGGCGGCGGTGCCGGCATGGTGATGAAGCCCGAGCCGTTCGGCGAGGCGTTCGCCGCGTTGGAGGTCGCCACGAGCCCCGTCGCGGCCGGCACGACCATCGTCTTCACCACCCCGTCGGGCGAGCCGTTCACCCAGCGGCTGGCCGCCGACCTCGCAACCCGGGAGCGGCTGGTCTTCGCCTGCGGCCGCTACGAGGGCATCGACCAGCGCGTCATCGACCATGCCCGGACGCTCGCGGAGGTGCGCGAGATCAGCCTGGGCGACTACGTCCTGAACGGGGGAGAGGTTGCGGCCCTGGCCGTCACCGAGGCCGTCGTGCGGCTGCTGCCCGGCTTCATGGGCAACGCCGAGTCGCTCGTCGAGGAGTCCCACGAGGATGGGCTCCTGGAGTACCCCGTCTACACCAAGCCCGCCTCCTGGCAGGGGTACGACGTCCCGCCGGTGCTGCTCTCCGGCGACCACGGCCGGATCGCGGCGTGGCGACGACAGCAGGCCGTCGAGCGGACCGCGCTGCGCCGACCCGACCTGCTCCACGCGAGCCACGCCAGCACCGAGTGGCCGGTCACCCGCGCCACTCCCGGCGACGCCGGCGAGCTGCTCACCCTGACCCGGGCGTGCTGGGTGCAGGAGGCGCTCGCCAACGACACCCTCGACATCCCGGCGCTCCACGAGACGCTCGAGCAGATCACCACCAGCCTCGAGGCCTGGGACACCTACGTCGTGCGCTCGGCCGGCCGCCTCGTCGGCTCGGTCCGGGGCCGACTCGCCCCGGCCGCGGACGGCAGCGAGGAGACCTGGTGGGACATCGGCCGGGTGTGCGTCGCCCCGGACCTGCAGGGCCGGGGCCTGGGCCGGGTCCTGCTCGACCACATCGAGGCGGTCGCGCCGGCCGGCGCGGCGGCGTACGCGCTGTTCACCGGAGCCCACAGCCAGGCCAACCAGCGGTTCTACAAGCGGGCCGGCTTCCGGCTGCGCGCCGACCTCCCGGCGCCGCCCGGGGCGGTCATGCTGACCAAGCCCCGCCGGCGCTGACGGATTTCTGGCTGGTCGGCCGCTGTGGCAGACTCTTCTACTGGCCCAGTCGGCCGAAGGACCGCTCCGAGGACCACACGGAGGGTCTGCGTCGGGCTCCTGCCACAGGGGGAACCGTACGCCGCCGGCCACCACGACCGGGTCCACACCTGAACATCCAGCTGACCGCGGCTGACCTGTGGCACTCGCGAGGAGAGAACATGAGCAACGTGCTTGCCGAGCTCGGCAACAGCATCAAGCGCGACGACCTGCCGGCGTTCCGGGCCGGTGACACCGTCAAGGTGCACGTCAAGGTCGTCGAGGGCAACCGGTCCCGCATCCAGGTCTTCCAGGGCGTCGTGATCCGCCTCCACGGTGCCGGCGTCGGCCGCACCTTCACCGTCCGCAAGGTCTCCTTCGGCGTCGGCGTCGAGCGCACCTTCCCGCTGCACTCCCCGATCTTCGAGCAGATCGAGGTCGTGACCCGCGGTGACGTCCGCCGCGCCAAGCTCTACTACCTGCGCAACCTGCGCGGCAAGAAGGCGAAGATCAAGGAGCGCCGCGAGGCCTGAGA
>NZ_DASWXC010000081.1:0-104742 GCF_036405735.1 Nocardioides sp. | reverse complement strand
GGTCCCGGTGCGGGCGCCCGGTCGCAACCTCGTGCCGCCGCGCGACCCGGCGCAGCTGGGCTGGTGGGCCGACGGCGTCCGCCCGGGGGCCCGCCGTGGCGCGGCCCTGCTGGCTGGTCACACCGTGCACGGCGCCGCGCGTGGTGCCCTCGACGACCTGGAGCGGCTGCGCCGGGGCGACGAGGTCGCGGTGAGGACCGGTCGCAGCACGTTGACCTACGTCGTCACCCGGGTGCGGATCTTCACCAAGGGCGAGCTCGCCCGGCATGCCGAGCGGCTCTTCGACCAGCACGCAGCGCATCGGCTGGTGGTCGTCACGTGCGAGGACTGGGACGGCACCCGGTTCCTGAGCAACGTCGTGGTCACCGCCCGGCCCGGCACTGCCTGAGCAGAGCTTCCGCGCGGGGAGCCGACGGCCGACGCGCGGGTCCTCGTGCCGTGGAATACCGTGGCAAGGTCGCAGGTTGAGCTAGGTGGTTCAGGATTCAACTAGCCTGGCGGTTCCTCTCACGGAAGGCACGACGATGGGCATGCAGTTCGGCATCTTCACGGTCGGCGACGTCACGACCGACCCGACCACGGGGCGCACGCCCACGGAGCACGAGCGGATCAAGGCGACCGTCGCGATCGCGAAGAAGGCCGAGGAGATCGGCCTGGACGTCTTCGCGACCGGCGAGCACCACAACCCGCCGTTCATCGCGAGCGCGCCGACCACGACGCTGGCCTACATCGGCGCGCAGACCGAGCGGATCATCCTCTCGACGAGCACGACGCTGATCACCACCACCGACCCGGTGCTCATCGCCGAGGACTACGCCAAGCTGCAGCATCTGGTCGACGGTCGCGTCGACCTGATGATGGGCCGCGGCAACACCGGCCCGGTGTATCCCTGGTTCGGCAAGGACATCCGGCAGGGCATCAACCTGGCCATCGAGAACTACGCGCTGCTGCGCCGGCTGTGGACCGAGGATGTCGTGGACTGGAGCGGGCGGTTCCGCACCCCGCTGCAGGGCTACACCTCCACCCCGCGCCCGCTCGACGGCGTCGCGCCCTTCGTCTGGCACGGCTCGATCCGCAGCCCCGAGATCGCCGAGCAGGCCGCGTACTACGGCGACGGCTTCTTCCACAACCACATCTTCTGGCCCGCCTCGCACACCGAGCAGATGGTGCGGCTCTACCGGCAGCGCTTCGAGCACTACGGGCACGGCACCGCCGAGCAGGCGATCGTCGGCCTCGGTGGCCAGTTCTTCATGCGCAGGAACAGCCAGGACGCCATCAACGAGTTCCGGCCGTACTTCGACAACGCGCCGGTCTACGGCCACGGCCCGGCGCTGGAGGACTTCATGGAGGCGACGCCGCTGACCGTGGGCAGCCCCCAGCAGGTCATCGAGCGCACCCTCTCGTTCCGGGAGTACGTCGGCGACTACCAGCGCCAGCTGTTCCTCCTCGACCACGCCGGCCTGCCGCTCAAGACGGTGCTGGAGCAGCTCGACCTCTACGGCGAGATCCTGCCCACGCTGCGTGAGGAGTTCGCCAAGCTCCGCAAGCCGGGCGTGCCGGACGCGCCCACGCACACGAGCCTCGTGGCGAAGGCAGGCGGGCCGCAGGACGCGACGGTGTACGCCGAGGGCGACTCGGCCACCGGCACGACCGACCGGCCGCTGGACGACCCCGAGGTCGCCAAGGTCCTGGAAGCGGAGATCTGAGGATGCGCCACATCGTCGTGATCAGCGCCGGCCTGAGCGTGCCGAGCTCCACCCGGCTGCTCGCCGACATGCTGGCCGAGGCCTCGCAGCGCGCGGTGGAGGAGCGTGGCTCGGAGGCGTCGGTCGAGATCGTGGAGCTGCGCCCGCTGGCGCACGCCCTCGCCGACCACCTGCTGACCGGCTTCCCGACCGGTGACCTGAAGGCGGCCATCGACAAGGTCCGCCACGCGGACGGGCTCGTGGTCGTGACACCGGTCTTCTCGGCGTCGTACTCCGGACTGTTCAAGACGTTCTTCGACGTCCTCGAGCCCGGCCTCCTCGACGGCAAGCCGGTCCTGGTCGCCGCCACCGCCGGGACCGCCCGGCACAGCCTGGTGCTCGACCACGCGCTCCGGCCGCTGTTCGCCTACCTGCGCGCCGTCGTCGTGCCGACCGGCGTGTTCGCGGCGAGCTCCGACTTCGGCTCGAGCGCGGGCGGCGAGTCCCAGGAGCTCGGCAAGCGGGTCGTGCGGGCCGCCACCGAGCTCGCGGCCCTGGTGGGCGGTCCGGCAGCCGGCCCGGTGCGTGCCGCGGCCCACCAGCGGACCGTCGACGACGAGTTCGACAACCCGACGTCGTTCGAGGACCTGCTCCGCGCCGCCAGCGACGGCCCGCCGGAGTTCTAGCCCGCCCGCTCGGCTACGGCCCGCCCACCGGCTCGGCTTCGTCCCGGACCGCGGCGGGGAGGTCGGCGGGCAGGGTGGCGGGAAGGGTGGCCAGCAGCCGGGCGGCCGGGACGGGCGGTCCGAGCAGCCGGCCCTGCGCGTAGGCGACGCCGAGATCGGCGGCGAGCGCACGGTGCTCCGCGGTCTCGACGCCCTCGAGCACCACCGGGGTGCCCAGCTCGTCGAGCATCCGGACGGTGTGGCGCAGCAGCACCCGGCTGCGCTCGTCGGCCAGGAATCCGCGGTCGAGCTTGACCCAGGCCCAGGTGTGCCGGGCCAGCGCCGTCATCCGCGCCTGGCCGGTGCCGAAGTCGTCGATGGCCAGTCCGACGCCACGACGGCCGAGCTCGTCGGCGACCGCCGCCTGGTCGGCGGTCCACTCGGTGTCGCCGCGCTCGGTCAGCTCGAGCACCAGGTGCGCCGGAGACGTCGCGGCGCGCTCCAGGACCCAGTGGAGCAGCCGGCTGTCCCAGGTGAGCTGGGCGGCCTCCAGGTTGATCGACATCGAGAGCCGGCGGCCCGTGCGCTGTACGGCCTCCTCGGCGGTCGCGAGGGCCTGTCGGGCCACCTCCAGACTCACCACGTCGAGGACGCCGAGCCGCCCCGCGGCGCCGACGAGGTCGACCGGTGACATCGGGCCGTGGGAGCCGACGCTGCCGCGCAGCAGCGCCTCCCAGCCCTGCAGCTCGCCGTCGGGCATCGAGAAGACCGGCTGGTAGACGACCTCCAGCCCGCCGTCGAGCAGGGCGTGGACGACGTCCTCGTCGGTCGGCAGCGATCCCATCGGGCGGGCCGCCTTGCGGCGGCGCAGGTCGGCCTCCGCGCGGCCGACCAGACCCGCCGCGCTGTCGGGTGCGCCTTCGGCGCCGGCCGCGAGGGCGCGGCCGATCGTCGCCGTCACCACGATCTCGCGACCCTGCGACTCGACCGGCTCGGCGACGATCCGGCCGAGCGCCGCGCAGGCGTCGTCGAGTGCGGCGGCGTCGCGCACCTCACGCAGCACGCCGACGAACTCGTCGCCGCCGAACCGCGCGAACCGCCAGTCGCTGGAGGCCTTGCGCAGCCGCGCGCCGACCGCCGCGAGGACGTCGTCGGCACGCAGGTGCCCGTGCTTGGTGTTGAGCTGCTTGAAGTGGTCGAGGTCGAAGAACACCACGGCCAGCCGCTCTCCGGTCCCCGGCTCGTCCAGGAGCTGGTCGAGGATCTCGCGCCAGGCGCCGTACTCCAGCAGGCCGGTCAGGTCGTCGGTCACGGCGCGCGTCTCCAGCTGCGCCACCTTGGCGTCGAGATCGTGCGACGCGCGGGCCATCGAGGCCAGGCCCGCGACCAGCTGGCCGTCGTACCTGCTGAACGCGAAGTCACCGGGCTCGCGGCGCACGACCAGGAACCGGCCCTGCTGGACCTGCTGGCTCAGCGCCTCGGGCTCGCCGGGCCGCGACTCCATCCCGACGCTGCTGGCCCGGACGTGCCGGCGGACCAGGTCGGTCAGGGTCTCGTCGACCTGCCCGGAGGGCCACGGCGTCGCGACGGCGGCCTGGATCAGGGCCTCGGAGAGGCGGCGCAGGGTGGCCACGCGCAGCGCGAGCCAGCCCGCTGCCACACCCAGGACCGTCACCCCGGCGATCGCCACGGTGACCGCGCGGCTCTGGTCGTCGCGGGAGAGGACGTGCAGCACGCCGAGCAGCCAGCCGGCGTACGCAGCACCGACGGCCCCGAAGACGACCTGGCGGACGGTGAGCGAGGGCCGCTGGCTGCCGCGCAGCCGCTCCCGGATGTTGTCGAGCAGCCACAGGCCGGCGAAGTACACCGCCAACCCGACCAGCAGTCGGCTGTACGGCGCCGTGCCGAGCTCGTCCATGCGTCCCACGCTGACCATCGCCTGGCCGGCCAGCACGACGATCGCCCACCGGGGCATGCCGGCGCGACCGCGTCCGAGCACCACGGCGTAGGTGGCGAGCGCGACGATCGCCCACAGCGGCAGCACCGTCGGGGCACCCTCGGCCTGCGTGCCCGAGACGACCGCGAGCACCACACCGAGCACGAAGGGCGTCGATCCCTGGGTCGCGGAGGTGTTGAGGATGAAGCCAGCGACGCTGACCACGACGGCCGCGAGCGCTAGTGCGAGCAGGGCGACCGGGTCGACCTCGGGAACACCGTCGTGCCAGCCGGCGAACGAGGTGGCCACGACGACGATCGCGCCGACGACCAGCAGTGTGTCGAAGGCGCGCACGCGGCGCTGACGGGACCCGGGCACGGACCGCAGCCTAGGGCCAGCCGCCCCCGCTCACCGGCCCATCGGCGAGGAAGTTCGTCTCAGTGTCGGTAGGTGCCGTGAAGGATGGCTCGGGCGGCCGTCTTGAAGGCCAGGTTGAACGACACCACGGCCGGCGTCGCGTCCGCGTCGACGCCCAGCGTCTCCTCGGTGACGGCGTGCACGACGAAGTAGTAGCGGTGCACCTGGTCGCCTGCCGGCGGGGCGGCGCCCATGAACGCCGGCTCACCCATGTCGTTGCGGACCATGAACGCCCCACCCGGCAGGTCGCTGCCTGCCGCGCCGATGCCGGCCGGGAGGCTGGTCACGTCGGCCGGCAGGTCGACCAGGACCCAGTGCCAGAAGCCGCTCGGTGTGGGGGCGTCGGGATCGAAACAGGTCACGGTGTAGCTGCGCGTGCCGGCCGGCGCCCCGGACCAGGTCAGCTGCGGCGAGGTGTTGCCGTACGCCGCGACCTGCTCGTCCTTGAGGGGAGCACCGTCCGTCACGTCGTCGCTGGTCACGGTGAAGTCGGGCACCGGTGGCAGCAGGTCGTAGGGGTTCGGGGTCACGGGGCGGTCCAGGGCCATGTCTCGCACGATAGTCCGGTCACACCAGTCCGGCCGGTGGGCGGGGCGAGGGGCCGGTCGGCGGGACCGCGAGAATGGGGGAGTGGCCGACTTTCCGCCGTACCCCTCGGGCCTGCGCCTCGCCGGCCGCCGTGTCGTCGTCGTGGGCGGTGGGCACGTCGCCCAGCGCCGCGTGCCCGCCCTCATCGCCGCCGGCGCGATCGTGGAGGTCGTCTCCCCACAGGTGACGCCCGCCCTCGAGGGGCTGGCCGGCGCCGGGGAGATCGCCTGGACCAGGCGTCCCTTCGAGCCGACCGATCTGGACGGGGCGTGGTACGCCATCGCCGCCACCGACTCCTCCCAGGTCAACCAGGACGTCTCCGAGGCGGCCGAGGAGCGGCGGGTCTTCTGCGTCCGCTCCGACGACGCTCCTGCCGCGACCGCGTGGACGCCGGCGGTCGGTCGCCACGCCGGCGTCACCGTCGCCGTACTCGGCAACCGTGACCCGCGCCGCTCGGCGGCGGTCCGCGACGAGATCGTCGAGGGGCTGCGCGAGGGCACGATCGCGTCCCGGCACCACCGCGATCGCGTCGCCGGCGTGACGCTGGTCGGGGGCGGCCCGGGCGACCCGGAGCTGATGAGCGTCGCCGGCCGACGCGCGCTCATGGAGGCCGACGTCGTCGTGGCGGACCGGCTGGCCCCGCGCGAGCTGCTCTCCGAGCTGCCGGCCGACGTCGAGCTCATCGACGTCGCGAAGCTTCCCCGCGGCCGCTCGGCCCAGCAGGAGGAGATCAACCGGGTCATCGTCGAGCAGGCGTTGGCCGGCAGGAGCGTCGTGCGCTTCAAGGGCGGGGACAACTTCGTCTTCGGCCGTGGCTACGAGGAGGTCCTGGCATGCCGCGAGGCCGGCGTGCCGGTCACGGTCGTCCCGGGCCTGACCTCGCCGGTCGCCGTCCCGGCCGTGGCAGGCATCCCGGTCACCCACCGCGGGGTGGCCCACGAGTTCACCGTCATCTCCGGCCACCTCCCGCCGGGCCACCCGGAGTCGCTGACCAACTGGGCCGCGGTGGCCGGGCTGGCCGGCACGCTGGTGCTGATGATGGCCGTCGAGAACGCCCCCGCCATCGCCGCCGCGCTCCTGGACGGCGGCCGCCTGGCAGAGACACCGGTGGCGGTCGTCTGCGACGGAACGATGCCCACGCAGCGGACCGTGCTCGCCACGCTCGGCACCCTGGCGGACCGGCTCGCGGAGGAGTCCGTGCGGCCTCCGGCGATCATCGTCGTCGGCGAGGTGGTGCGAGTGGCGCACCCCGACGCGTACTGATGGCCGAGCTCGTCGAGATCACCGCGGCCGACGACCCGCGGCTCGCCGACTACCGCGACCTGCGCGACGTCGAGCTCCGCAAGCACCTCGAGGCCGAGCACGGGCTCTTCCTCGCCGAGGGCGAGAAGGTCGTACGCCGCGCCGTGGCCGCCGGCTACTCGCCGCGCTCGTTCCTGATGGCCCCCAAGTGGCTCGACGGGCTGGCCGACGTCCTCGCGAGCTCCGAGGCGCCCTGCTACGTCATGCCCGAGCGGCTCGCGGAGGAGGTCACCGGCTTCCATGTACACCGCGGCGCGCTCGCGTCGCTGCAGCGCCGCCCGCTCCCCTCGGTGACCGAGGTCCTCGAGGGCGCGCGCTCGGTGCTGGTGCTCGAGGACGTCGTCGACCACACCAACGTCGGCGCGGTGTTCCGCTCCGGTGCCGCGCTCGGCTTCGACGCCGTGCTGCTGGCGCCGCGCTGCGCGGACCCGCTCTACCGTCGCTCGATCAAGGTCGCCATGGGCACCGTCTTCAGCGTGCCGTGGACCCGTCTCCCGGACTGGTACGACGCGCTGCCGTCGCTCTCCGCCCTCGGCTTCACCACCGTGGCGCTCACCCTCGCGCCGGACGCCGTCCCCATCGAGGAGGCGGTCGCCGGCCTCGACCGCGTCGCGCTCGTCCTGGGCTCGGAGGGCCACGGCCTGTCCACCCGATGGCAGGAGGCCGCCGACCGGCGCGCCGTGATCCCGATGAGCGCCGGCGTGGACTCCCTCAACGTCGCCGCCGCCAGCGCGGTCGCCTGCTACGTCACCGCCCGCCGTTGAGTCCCGGGCCCTGGCCCGTCGAGTCCCGGGCCCTGGCCCGTCGAGTCTCGGGTCCTGGCCCTGGGTTGCCGATGGTGCCGGTCGGGCACCGGTCGCCATGCGGATCGCAGTGACCGGAGCAACGGGGAACGTCGGATGGAGGCTGGTGCGGCGGCTGGCCGAGGAAGGCCATGAGGTCGTCGGCATCGCGCGGCGCCTTCCCGACGGACCGGGATCGCGGGTCGCCACCTGGCGCTCGATCGACCTGAGCCTCCCCGGGGCGGAGCCGGACCTGGTCGCGGCCTTCGACGGCGCGGACGCCGTTGTGCATCTGGCCTGGGGCTTCCAGCCCAGCCACCGGCAGGACTATCTCACCGCCCTCGACCTGGGCGGGACGACACGGGTCATCGCGGCAGCACGGGCAGCCGGTGTCGGGCACCTGGTCCACCAGTCCTCGCTCGGTGCCTACTCGCCCGGGCCCGACGCCGGGCCGGTCGACGAGAGCTGGCCGACCGGAGGCGTGCCGTCCTCGGGCTACAGCACCCGGAAGGCGCGCGCCGAGCGCCTCCTCGACGACCTCGAGGGAGCCGATCCCTCGCTCGTCGTCACGCGCACCCGGCCGGGCATCATCGGCCAGCGTCAGGCTGGCTCCTCGCTGCTGCGCTACACGGTCCCGGGCATCGTTCCGGGCCGCGCGCTGATGGCGTTGCCCGTGCTGCCGCTCGACCGGCGGCTCGCCTTCTCGGCCGTACATGTCGACGACGTGACCGACGCCTTCGCGAGGATCATCTCGCGGCGGATCGGTGGCGCCTTCAACCTCGCGGCACCGACGCCGGTGACCGCCGAGGTGATCGCGGAGGCGCTCGGCGCACGTCTCGTCCACGTCCCCGGAGGGCTCCTCCGGCTGGGTGTCGCCGCATCATGGCGCGCCCACCTGCAGCAGGTCGATCCGGGCTGGCTCGACATGGCGATGTCACTACCGCTGCTCGACGCCGGGCGCGCCCGCTCGGTCCTCGACTGGTCGCCGAGTCTCGACGGACCGGCCGTGATGGCGGAGGTCATCGACGGGATGGTGGAAAGGGCGTCCGCGGGGACGCCGGTGTTACGCCGCCGTACCGTCCGCGAGACCGTGGCCGACGCCTGGCGTCGTGGCGCGGTCGACCATCGCAGGCTCCCCTAGGGCCACGGCCCGGGTCTCGCGGGGCCACGGTCCGGGACTCGACCGGTCAGGCGGGCCAGGTGGTGGGGTAGTCGTCGGCCGCCTTGTCGTGCAGCTTCTGGAGCTTCTTGCGGGCCCGGGCGGGGAGCCGGTCGCCGAAGACGGTGCCGAGGGTGTGGTCGGTCTCGTGCTGCAGGCAGCGGGCGAGCAGCCCGTCGCCGCTGAACTCCACCGGCTCGCCGTCGAGGCCCTGGCCGCGCACCGTCGCGTAGTCCGGGCGGGCGCACTCCACGAACGCGCCGGGGAACGACAGGCAGCCCTCGTCATCGTCGTCGAGGCGTCGCTCACGCCCCTCGGGCACCTCCACCTCGGGGTTGCACACCACGCCGACCCACCGCTCTCCGGCGGCGTCGGGGCAGTCGAAGACGAACATGGCGACGTCCTCGCCGATCTGGCAGGCGGCGAGGCCGACCCCGTCGGCGGCGTACATCGTGGCGACCATGTCCGCGGCCAGCCGCCGCAGCGCGTCGTCGAAGACGGTCACGCGGGCCTGCGGGCGGTGCATCACGGGCGTTCCCCAGCGGGTGATGGGGCGGACCGTCCCGCCGTCGGGGAGGGGGCCGTACGGCGCGTGGACGTCGCTCTGGGGCGTGGCTGCCATGCCACGGAGACTATCGGGGCCTCGCGGGCGACCACCGTGTGACCTGCGGCATCGCGTCAGGCGTAGCGGATCTTGTAACTCAGAGTTACATTGTCGTCATGTCCCTTCTCCAGAACCTCAAGGGCGGCGGCCGGTTCGGCGTTCCGTCCCACGAGAGCCGCGACCCGATCGGGTACGCCGTCGCCGCTCTGAACCGGCTGGCGCAGAGCGAGATGCTCGACCGACTCGGGATCCGCAGGCAGACCGAGCAGACCGTCTTCACCGTGACGCGCAGCGGCTTCAAGGTCGCCACGAACGCGGGGCGCACCTTCGCGAAGGCCGGCAAGAAGGGCAAGCCGGGGATGCGAGTCGCGAGTGCCCAGCGCAGCGGCGTCTTCGACCTGACCCCGACCGAGGACGAGCAGATGCTCGTCGACGTCGTGTCGGAGTTCGCGACCGAGGTCGTCCGCCCGGCCGCCGCCGAGGCCGACGAGGCCTGCGCCGCCCCTGACGCCCTGCTCAAGGCCAGCCTGGAGATCGGGCTCCCGATCCTCGGTGTGCCCGAGGAGCTCGGCGGCATCTCGGAGACGCGCAGCGCGATGGCCGGCACGCTGGTCGCCGAGGCGCTCGCGAAGGGCGACCTCGGGCTCGCCGTCGCCACGCTGGCGCCGGGATCGGTCGCGACCGCCCTGGGGCTGTGGGGCACCGACGAACAGCAGCAGACCTACCTCCCGGCGTTCACCGGCGACGCCGTGCCGGCGGCGGCGCTGGCGCTCAACGAGCCCCGCGTGCTCTTCGACGTCCTCGCGCCGCAGACCACGGCCACCCGCACGAGCGGCGGCTTCGTCCTCAACGGCGTCAAGTCGCTGGTCGCCCGCGGTGCCGACGCCGAGCTGTTCGTCGTGGGCGCCAGCCTCGAGGGTCGCCCCGTGCTGTTCCTCGTCGAGGCCGGCACGCCGGGTCTCGCCATCGAGGGCGACCCGGCGATGGGGGTGCGGGCCGCGGGTCTGACGCGGCTCACGCTGACCGACGTCACCGTCCCGGCCGAGGCGGTGCTCGGCACCACCGACGGCGAGACCTACACCGAGTGCGTGCGGCTCTCCCGGCTGGCGTGGTGCGCGCTGGCCGTCGGCACGGGTCAGGCGGTGCTCGACTACGTGACGCCGTACGTCAAGGAGCGCGAGGCGTTCGGCGAGCCCATCGCCCACCGCCAGGCGGTGGCGTTCATGGTCGCGAACATCGCGATCGAGCTGCAGGCGATGCGGCTGGTCACCTACAAGGCGGCCTCCCGGGTCGCGCAGGGCATCGACGCGAGCCGGGAGATCGCGCTCGCGCGCCGGCTGTGCACGGAGAAGGGCATGCAGATCGGCCTCGACGGCGTCCAGCTGCTCGGCGGCCACGGCTTCGTCAAGGAACACCCCGTCGAGCGCTGGTACCGCGACCTGCGGGCCATCGGGATCATGGAAGGCACGGTGCTCGTCTGATGGCGATCAACCTGGAGGACCCCAAGAAGCTGACGCCGCTGCGCGACCAGGTGCACCAGGTCGCCATGAACATGCTGCGGCCGATCAGCCGGAAGTACGACCAGGCCGAGCACGCCTACCCCAAGGAGCTCGACATGCTCGCGGCGATGGCCGACGGGCTCGCGGAGTCCGGCGCCGGGGAGGGAGCGGGCGCGACCGGCGTACGCCGCTCCGGCACTGCCGACGACACGACCGTGAAGAACGGCTCCAACATGGCCTCGGTCATGTCGGTGGCCGAGATGTGCTGGGGCGACGTCGGGCTCACTCTGGCCATGCCGCGCCAGGGACTCGGGAACTCCGCCATCGCGAGCGTCGCCAACGACGAGCAGCTGGAGCGGTTCAAGGGCACCTGGGCGTCGATGGCGATCACGGAGCCGTCCTTCGGGTCGGACTCCGCGAAGGTGTCGACGACCGCGACCAAGGACGGCGACGAGTACGTCATCAACGGCGAGAAGATCTTCGTCACCTCCGGCGACCGCTCGGACTCGGTGGTGGTGTGGGCGACGCTCGACAAGAGCCTGGGGCGCGCGGCCATCAAGTCGTTCGTCGTCCCGAAGGACACTCCGGGCGTGAAGGTGGAGCGGCTCGAGCATAAGCTCGGCATCCGCGCCTCCGACACGGCCGTCATCACCTTCACCGACGCGCGGGTGCCGGCCGAGAACCTGCTCGGGTCGCCGGAGATCAACACCGCCGAGGGCTTCGCCGGCGCGATGGCGACCTTCGACAACACCCGCCCACTGGTCGCGGCGATGGCGGTCGGCTGTGCCCGCGCCTCGCTCGACCTGACCCGGGAGCTGCTGACGCAGGCCGGCGTCGAGATCGACTACGACCGGCCCGCGACGGTCCAGAGCGCCGCGGCGGCGAAGTTCCTCCAGCTGGAGGCGGACTGGGAGGCGGCGTACCTGCTCACCCTGCAGGCGGCCTGGATGGCCGACAACCGCAAGCCCAACTCGCTGGAGGCCTCGATGGCCAAGGCGAAGGCCGGCCGGGTGGGCTCGGACGTCACGCTGTCGTGCGTGGAGCTGTGCTCCTCGGTGGGGTACGCCGAGGCCGAGCTGCTCGAGAAGTGGTCGCGCGACTCCAAGATCCTCGACATCTTCGAGGGCACCCAGCAGATCCAGCAGCTCATCGTGGCCCGCCGGATCCTGGGGCTGAGCTCGGCGGAGCTGAAGTAGGTCCTAGGGTCGGACGCCATGAGCGTGCTCGTGGTCTCCGCGACGGCGGCCGAGGCGGCCCACGTCCCCTCCCACCTGTCGGTGCTCGTCACCGGCATCGGGAAGGTGGCGGCCGCCTCGGCCGTCGCGCGTGCGCTGGCGGCCGATCCGGCGGTCGACCTGGTGGTCAACATCGGCTCGTGCGGGGCGCTGCGCGACGGGCTGGGAGGCGTCTTCGAGGTCGGCCGCGTGCTCAACCACGACCTGTCCGCGGGCGCGCTGCGCGCGATCGGCTACGACCCCGAGGAGTGGCTGGAGGTCGGTCCCGCGCCGATCGCACTGGCGACCGGTGACCTGTTCGTGCACGAGACCACCACCCGCCTCCGGCTCGCCGAGCAGGCGCATCTGGTCGACATGGAGGGGTACGCCGTCGCCTGGGCGTGCCGCGCCGCCGGCGTGCCCGTGCGGCTGGTCAAGCACGTCTCCGACAATGCCGACGAGGAGTCCCTGGACTGGGCGAGCCTCGTCGACGCCAGCGCGCGCGACCTCGGGGCCTGGCTGGCGGCGCACCTCGTCTGACGCCGGCTGACGCGTCTGACGTCATACGAGGCGGTCGCCAGAGGCGCCACTCCGTATGACGTCCGCCGGTGGGCGCTCAGCCCTTGTCGGGGTCGGCAGCCTTGCGCAGCACGTCGCTCTCCGCCTTGATCTTCTTGGTGGTCGACGGGTCCATCAACGGCTCGGTGCCGGGCTGCTGGAGGTCGGTCTCGGCCGTGTCGGGGTTGTGCCCGACGTCGGCGCCTGTCGTGCCGACCGGAGTGGTGATGCCGGTGTCGTCGTCCTCGAGCTCCTGGGCAGCCTCGTCGAGCATCTCGTCCACCTCGCCGCCCGCTCCCGCCGGAGACGACGGCTCCGTGGTCACGGCCGGCCGGGGCTCGGCAGGCTCGGCCGGCGCTGAGGAAACGGCCGGCTCCGCGGCCCCCGCCTCCGCGGCCTCCGGCGCCTCCGCGGGCGAACCGTGATGCTGCGGCGCCGACTCGGGCGCCAGCTTGTCGCCGTGCACCTTGGTCGGGGCGGCGGGGCTCGCCACCGGGCCGGTGCTCCCGGCCCGCTCGGACCCCTGCCAGCCGGGCTGGCTCTCCCGGCCGGCCATGAGGTGCATGGCGACGCCCCGGGCGAGGGCGACGGCCTCGCCCACGGAGCGGCGCGGGTGACGGACGGTGTGGGACAGCGTCCCGAGAACGGCGGTGGGGGAGAGCGTCTTCTTCATCCCGGACCGTTACCCGGTCGGCTCCACCTGCACGCCTCCCTCCACGTGTCCCTGGCGGTCGGGAGCGTCAGCCGCGCGAGGAGTTGGCGGTGCGCCCGCGGACGATCCCGACGAACAGCTGCGTCCGCTCGTCGTCGCGGTCCACCCGCCAGGCCAGTCCGACCGTGGTGGGTGCCAGATCCGTCACGCGCCGGTGCACCACGTCCTTGCGGTGGTAGAGCCGGGCGACCGACATCGGCACGATCGCGACGCCCGTCCCGGCCGCGACCGTCTCGATGGCGTCCTGGGCGCTCATCGGCGGCCAGTCGAGCTGCGGAACGGACGGTGTCCATCCCGAGGCGTGGGGCAGCACCAGCTGCTCCTCGGCGAGCTCGGCGAGGGTCACCTCCTCGGCCAGCGACAGGAAGTGGTCCTTGCCGACCACGGCGACCGGCACCTCGTCGTACAGCGGGATGCAGTGCAGGCCCTCGCGGTCGATCGGCAGCCGCACCAGCGCCATGTCCAGCTCGCCGGAGCGGAGGCGGTCCTCCTGCTCGTCCTCGGCGACCGGCACGAGCTCGAGCCGCTCCTTGGTCCGTTCGCGCCAGGTGCGTGCCCACTTGTCGGGCGTGGCGCCCGTGACGAACCCGAGGTGGAAGGTCATGCGGTGGCTCCGAACTGCTCGACACGGATGGCGGCGGCCGGGAGTCCGGCCTCGCCCAGGATGCGGGTGGCGTACGACGCGAAGCCGACCGAGCCGCAGACGTAGCCGCGCTCGACCCCGTCCACCAGCGGTTGCAGCTCCTCGACGTACGGCGGCGCCGCGACCCGGCCGTCGAGGTTCTCCCGCGTCAGCGCGATGAACGCGCCGGCCTCGTCCAGCTCCGCCGCGTAGGGCAGCGCGTCGAGGGTGCGGGCGACGGCGACGACGCGCAACCGGTCGGTCACCCCGAGTCGGCGGGCGTGCCGCAGCATCGCCACGAACGGCACGACGCCGGAGCCCCCGCCGAGGCAGACGGCCGTGACATCGCCGTTCCAGGTGAACCAGCCGCCGATCGGGCCGCGCAGCTCGACCATGTCGCCGACGCGGGCCTCGTCGTGGAAGTAGCCGGACACCTCGCCGCCGGGCAGGCACTCGACCATCAGCTCCAGCAGCGCGTCGCCGGGGTCGGAGGCGATGGAGTACGCACGCGTCGCGGTGTAGTCGTCCTCGGCACGCAGCCGCACCGCGTAGTGCTGGCCCGGCAGGTGGTCGACCGGGTCGGCGACCACGAGACGCAGCCGCACGAGCCGGGCAGTGCGCTCGATCTCCACGATCGTCCCCGTCGTCCAGGCGCCCACGGCGGTCGTCGTGTCCAGGAGCGGCTCCGGCGCGCTCACGGGTCACCCTGGTAGCGCTGCTCGAGCCACGGGTCGCCACGGTCGTGGTAGCCGCCGCGCTCCCAGAAGCCCGGCCGGTCCGCGGCCATCAGCTCCAGCCGGGTCACCCACTTCGCCGACTTCCAGAAGTACAGGTGCGGCACGAGCAGCCGGACGGGGCCTCCGTGCTCGGGCGGCAGCGGGCGGCCGTCGTACTCCCAGGCGAGCCAGGCCCTGCCCCCGCGCACGTCGTCCAGCGGGAGGTTGGTGGTGTAGCCGGTGGTCGAGTGCGCCATCACGTAGCCGGCCTCCGGCAGCGGCCCCGCCAGCTCCAGCAGCGTCTCGACGCCCACCCCGCCGAAGGTGACGTCGAGCTTGGACCACGTGGTCACGCAGTGGATGTCGCCGGAGTACGTCGAGCCGGGCAGCTCGTGCACCTCGGCCCAGCTCCAGGTCCGCGGCCGCTCGACGAGGCCGTCGACGGTGATCGTCCACTCCTCGGGGACGAGCTGCGGGGTGACCTCGGCGGTCAGGACGGGCCAGTCCGCGCCGGCGTCGTACTGACCTGGCGGCAGCCGGTCGGGTCGGCCACGGCGGGGCCGGCCGGTGAAGCCGCGGGTGATGGGCACGGCCCCACGCTAGCGGCTGGGGCGCAGTCCGCTCAGTCGGCGACAAAACCTGCCGATAGACGGCCTTCGTGCCTCAACCGGACCGGTCGCCCGCCGATCAGGAGCCCATGACCGACGCCGATCCGCGGGGACCGCTCCACGCCCACGCCTGGGTCGTACCCGCGGTCGAGGTGGACGGCGTCACCGACGACGCGCTGCCGACCCAGGAGGAGACCTCTGCGGAGTTCGGCCGCCGCGTCGAGGAGCGGATGGTCGTCGCGCGCTACCTCCACAACCTGGAGCGGGTCGTGCTGACGCCGCCCGAGCAGAGTCGTGCCAAGGAGCTCGACCAGCAGGCGGCGGTGTGGGTCCCCGTCGTCACCTTCGCGGTGACCGCGGTGTGCGCGGTGGTCGTGGTCTTCCTCGCCACCCACTTCTCGGGTCCGTCGGCCCCCGAGGGGATCGGCGACCTGCTCGTGGCGGTCGTGATGGTGGGGTTCCTGGTGGCCGGGTTCGCCACGCTGCTGCGCTCGCAGAGCTACTTCGACGCGCTGCGGCCGACCGGACGTCGGGTGCGATGCGACGTCGCCGACGCCTACGAGACGGTGCGCGACGCGGCGGCCGTCTTCGTCGAGCTCGGCGTGCCGCCGGCCGCGCTCACCCGCGTCGCCGACCTGCTGCCGCAGGCCGAGCGGCTGCTGGACTTCCTGGTCCAGCGGGCCGCCGCCGGAGGCGTCGTGAAGGGGCACCCTGCCTACGAGCAGCTGATCCGGATGGGTGCCGAGATCACCGTGCTGACCGACATGGCCGAGGAGCGGCTGGGTCGGCGCTCGCACCGGCGCCGGGACCGGGAGCGCGAGGATCCGCGTGAGGAGAACGTCATCGACGAGGCCAGCCTGGACCGGTTCGACACCCTCGCCGACATCGCGGTGATGCTCGGCACCGACGACCCGCGACGCCCCTCACCCCGCGAGGAGTGACCCGCGGGCCGGTGCGTCATCATCGAGGCATGCGCCCGCTGAGCACGGAGGAGTTCGACGCGTTCGTCGACGGCATCGACTACCCGGTCTTCGTGGTCACGGCTGCCTCGGCAGCGGGCCGCGCCGGCTGCCTGGTCGGGTTCGCCACGCAGACCAGCATCTCTCCGCCGCGCCTCATGGTCTGCCTGTCGGAGGCGAACCACACGCTCGAGGTGGCCCACGGAGCGGCGTACCTCGCCGTGCACCTGCTCGACAGCGCCGACCACCCGCTCGCGGAGGTCTTCGGCGGCGAGACCGGCGACGAGGTCGACAAGTTTGCCGCCGTGGCGTGGGAGGAGGGGCCGGCCGGGGTGCCGCTGCTCACCGACTGCCGGCGGCGGCTCGTCGGCCGGGTGCTGCTCCGCATCCCACTCGGCGACCACGTCGGGCACCTGCTCGAGCCGGTCTCCGTCGTGGCCGAGGACGGCTCGGGCGGCTCCGACGTACTCACCGTCCGTCAGGCCATGGACATCGAGCCCGGGCACCCTGCCTGACGCCCCGAGTCGCCCCGCCGCCGTGGCCGCCGCCCCAAACTGTCACCGTGACAGTTCGTCACGAGAGTGACGCTTCGAACTGTCACTCTCGCCGCGAAGGGTCACGGTGACAGTTTGCGCGCAGGCAGCTTGCGAGCCGGACGGTCGGATGACGTGGCGGTCTGCCAAGGTCAATCCTGTCTAGTGGTGTCCGGTGGACCTCACAACGCGGCCCGCCGTTCGCGCTGACGGGTGCGGGTCACCTCGACCGGGTCCAGGTGCGTGAGCGTCCAGCGGGCGGCCATCTCGAGCGACGGCTCCCGGGTGGCGCGGACGTGCTGATAGGCGAGCTCGCCCGCGCGGTCGGCGTCGCCCGCAGCGATCGCGTGGTACATCGCCTCGTGCTCGACGCACTGGGTGCTGTCGGGCTGGTTCTGGGTGGTGAGGTGGAACAGCCAGGACACGCGGGCGTTGATCGGCTGCATCATCGACTGCAGCAGCGGGTTCGCGCTCATCGCGATCACGCACTCGTGGAAGCCCGCGTTCGCCGTGGCATGGGCGATGCCGTCATTCCGGGCGAGCGCCTCCCGCGCGGCGACGAGCTGGGACTGGGCCTGCGCGAGGCCAGGGCCGTCGTAGTGCTGGGCGGCCAGCCGCGCGGCGAGCACCTCGACGCTTTCACGCACGTCGAAGAGGTGCCGCACGTCCGCGGCGGTGAAGGGCGCCACCATGGCGCCCTGGCGCGGCACGATGACGACGAGACCTTCGGCCTCCAGGAGCCGCAACGCCTCGCGCAGAGGGATCCGTGAGATCTCCAGCTCGGTCGCCAAGTCGCGTTCCACCAGCCGCTGTCCCGGAGGTCGCTGCAGCCCGATGATCTGGTCCTTGAGCAGCCGGTAGGCCTGGTGGCCCAGCGAGCGCCTGGCGCTCTCACGATCCATCATCGCCTCATTCTTGGTATTCCACTGCGGAGCCATCCCCGCTTGTCAGTATGCGGATCCACGGTGCCGTTGATAGCGCATTCGGTCAAGTTTCGATGTGAGGGGGTTCACAACGCATCCGCGCAGTGCTACGTTCCCCGAACTAACGGTATACCACTAGACGAGGGAGAACGGCGTGGCGTCGTTGTTGGTGCGGAACGCGCGGATCCATGGGAGCGGTGCGGTGGACGTCGAGGTCGAGGACGGACGGATCAGCGCCGTCCGGGCCGCCGGCAGCGTTCACGACTGGGAGTCCGTGGTCGATGCCCAGGGCGCCCTGCTGCTCCCGACGCTCGTCGACGGTCACTGCCACCCGGACAAGACCGCCTGGGACGAGCCGTGGGTCTCTCGACAGCCTGCCGCGACCCTTGAGGAGCTGATCGCCAACGACGTCCTCCTGCAGCGGTCCTTCGCGACACCGGTGCGGACGCGGGCCGAGCGTCTGCTCGGTGCGTACGTCGCAGCCGGGGCACGCGCGGTCCGGGCGCATGTCGATGTCGCCCCCGTCTACGGACTCGACAACATCCGCGGTGTCGTGGAGGCGGCCGACGCCCTCGCCGACGCGCTGCACGTCGAGGTGGTGGCCTTCCCCCAGCTGGGCGTCATGCGTACGCCGGGCACCGCCGAGCTCATGCGCGAGTCGGTCGCCGCGGGTGCGACCGTCATCGGAGGGATCGACCCGGGCGGCCTCGATGGCGACCTGCATGGCCAGCTCGACACCGTGTTCGGGCTCGCCATCGAGCTCGGCGTCTCCCTCGACATCCACCTCCACGACGGTGGCGAGCACGGTATGGGTCAGGTCCGCGAGATCATCCGCCGCACCCACGACGCGGGTCTCGAAGGGCGCGTCGCCATCGGGCACGCCTTCTGCTACTCCGACTGCGACGATGCGCAGCTCACGGCGCTCGGCGAGGCGACCGCCGCAGCCGGCATCACGCTCGCCACCTGCGCACTCGGCGACTCGCCCGTGCTGCCGGTAGCCCGCCTCCAGGAGCTGGGCTGCCGGGTCGTCCTCGGGTCCGACGGCGTTCGGGACGCGTGGAGCCCGTTCGGCAACGGCAACATGCTCGACCGGACGCACCTGCTCGCCTGGCGTACCGGCGCCGTGACCGACGCCGAGCTCGAGGCATGCCTCGATGTGGCGGCCCACGCCGGTGCCGACTTCCTCGGACTGGAGCGCTCGGGCCTCCGTGTCGGTGACCCCGCCGACTTCATGCTCGTCCCCGGCGAGGTGCCCGCCCAGGTGGTCATCGACCGCCCCCTGCCTCACTACGTGTTCCGCGCCGGCCGCGTCGTAGCCCGCGACGGCGCCCTCACCGCCATCCCCGCAACCTTCTAGGAGAACCCCGTGCGCACCTTCCGTCTTACCTTCACGGCCGCGGTGGCCGCGTTCACGCTGCTCGGCAGCGCCGCGTGCAGCGAGAGCACCAGCAAGCCGAGCAGCAAGCTGGACTTCGACGACCTGCGGACGACGACCCCGGTGGGCTCGGGCGACGCGGGGACCATCAAGTGGAACCTGCCCTACGAGCCGCTCAGCCTGGACCCGATCAAGTCGTTCAACTACTCCGAGAACACGGCCCTGGCGAACGCCTGCGAGAGCCTGCTCCGCGCCGAGCCCGACTTCACCGTCGGACCCGGGTTGGCGGAGTCCTGGGAGAACCCCGACCCGACGACCTGGGTCTACACGATCCGCGAGGGCGTCACGTTCTGGGACGGCAAGCCGCTCACCGCCGAGGACGTCGCCTGGAGCATCGGCCGCAACCTGGACCCGGAGAACGGCGGCTATCTCGGGAAGTACTTCGTCAACGTCGACTCGATCAACGCGACCGGGCCGCGGACGGTCACGATCAAGCTGAAGCAGCCCGACGCCCTGCTCCAGCAGGCGCTCGCCGCACTCGGTGGCATCGTGGTGCAGAAGGCGGCGACGATCGAGGCCGGAAAGGAATTCGGCACCCCGGAGCACCTGCCCATGTGCACGGGCCCGTTCCAGCTGGCCTCCTGGGCGCCGGGACAGCGGCTCAGCTTCACCCGCAACGAGAGCTACTGGGACCCGAAGCTGAAGGCCAAGTCCTCCGGACTCGAGCTGTCGTTCGTGGCCGACGAGTCCACGAGCGTGCTCGCGCTGAGCAGCGGCCAGCTCGACGGCCAGTTCTTCTACCTGCCCCCCGCCGGCCTGGAGAAGCTGCAGTCGTCCAAGGAGGGCGACGTCGTCATGGGTGACTCGCAGATCTACTGGACGCTCATCGGCAGCGCCACGTCGGGACCGTACGCCGACCCACGCATCCGCAAGGCGCTCTCGATGGCCGTCGACCGGGCGTCCCTGGCCGCGGCCACGTTCCAGGGCGCGGCGATCCCCGCCAAGACGCTCGCCCCGCCGGCGTCGTGGACCTACGCGAAGGACACCTTCTCCTCGGCGTACGACCAGGTGGAGTCGACGGACAACCAGTTCACGGAGGCCAAGGAGCTCGTCAAGGAGGCCGGCTCGCCGCAGCAGCCGATCACGCTGGCCGTCCAGGGCAGCTCGGCGGTGCACGAGCAGACCGGCAACCTCATCCAGGCGGCCGGTCAGGCCATCGGGCTCACCGTGAAGATCCGCAGCATCCCGGTCGAGCAGTACGGGAACGTCTACGTCGATCCGGGTGCGCGCAAGGGGATCGACGCCTTCCTGAGCACCTACTACGGCGTGCCGGACCCCCTGGACGCGTACACGATGTTCGTGAAGGGCGACTACAGCAACTTCACCGACTACGCCGATGTCTCCGACCAGGTCGCCGCCGCCAGGAACGACATCGACCCGGAGAGCAGGGCGACGACGGTCACTGAGATCCAGACGAAGGTCCTCGAGGACGCGGTGTGGACCCCGCTGGAGTTCCTTCCCGTGATCCTCTTCCAGAGCGACCGGATCACGGGGGCGACCGCGTCGTCGAACTACCTCTACTACCCCTGGGCCGCAGGCATCGGCACGAAGGGCTAGACCATGGCACTGCTCCGCTTCCTCCTGACACGCGCGGCCACGCTCGTGGTGGTCACGCTCTCGGCCTCCTTCCTCGTCTTCAGCCTCATGGACCTGGCCCCCGGCAGCCCGCTCACGTTCCTCCTCGGCAACCGCAGCGCGACGCCGGAGCAGGTGGCCGCCGTACGGGCCGAGTACCGCCTCGACGACCCGTTCCTGAGCCGGTACGGCGCCTGGCTGGTCGACGTCCTGCACGGCGACCTGGGGCGCAGCGTCGCCTACAAGCAGAGCGTGCTGGACCTGCTGTCGACGCGGGTGACGACGACGGTGCTGCTGGTGGCGTACGCCGCGGTGATCATCGCGGTCGTGGGCCTCGGCCTCGGGGTTCTCGCCGGCGCCCGCCCCGGCCGGCTCGACGCGGTCATCACCGGCATCACGACGGCCTTCCTGGCGACCCCCGTCTTCGTGAGCGGCGTCGCGCTCATCTGGATCTTCGCCGTGCAGTTGGGATGGTTCCCCGGGTTCGGTGGCGGCAGTGGCCTGGTGGACCGGGTGTGGCACCTGACGTTGCCGGCGATCGCACTCAGCCTCGCCTCGGCGGCGTACCTGGCGCGGATCACGCGGGCCGCGGTGCAGACCGAGCTCCGCGGCGAGCACGTCGAGACCGCACGGAGCCGCGGGATGGAGTCCGGCTACGTACTGCGTCACCACGTCGTGCGCAACTCACTCATCCCGGTCACCACGGTGCTGGGGCTGACCGTCGCCACCCTGATCGCTGGTGCCGTCGTGGTCGAGAACGTCTTCGCACTCGACGGGCTGGGGTCGCTGCTGGTGCAGGCGATCCTGCGCAGCGACTTCGTCGTGGTGCAGGCGGTGATCCTCGTCCTGGTCGTCACCTTCGTGCTCGTCAACACCGTGGTGGACGTCCTCTACACGGTCGTCGACCCGCGGATCTCGTTGGCAGGGGGGCGCTGAGATGGCTGTCGAGACGGTCACCCTTCCCATGACGCCGACGCCGTCGCGCGCCTCACGGCTGCGGCCCGCAGTCCGGGTGCTCGGCGTGCCGGGCCTGCTCGCCACCGGCTTCCTCGCCGTCATCGTGGTGGTGGCCGCGGCAGCCCCGTGGCTCGCGCCGTACGACCCGAACCTGCCCCGGCCGCTGGAGGCGTACGCCGGCCCCTCGGGCGCCCACCCGCTGGGCACCGACGCCCTGGGTCGCGACCTGCTGTCGCGCCTGATGTACGGCGCCCGCGTGGCGCTCGCGGCGTCCGCCTCGATCATCGTGATCTCCACGGTGGTCGGCACCGCGGTGGCGCTCGTGAGCGCGTGGGTCGGCGGCTTCGTCGACGCGTTCGTCTCCCGGGTGCTCGACATCCTGTTCGCGGTGCCGGGAATCGTCTTCGCTCTCGCAGCGGTGAGCGTCATGGGACCCGGCCCGAAGGGCGTGGTCGCCGGTCTGGCCGTCGGCTACACGCCGTACGTCGCCCGCGTGGTGCGCGGCGCCGCGATGCGCGAGGTGCGGATGGACTACATCGCCGCCGCGTGGGTGCAGGGCCGCAGCGGCACTGCCGTCTGCCTGCGCCACCTGCTGCCGAACCTGAAGTCCCTCATCATCGCGCAGGCCGTCAGCTCACTCGGCTTCGCGCTGATCGACCTCTCGGCGCTGTCCTTCCTCGGGCTCGGCGTCCAGCCTCCCGGCTCGGACTGGGGCCTGACGATGCGGGCGGGCCTGGACAGTGCCCTGCGGGGCCACGCCGGCGAGGCGCTGTCGGCCGGTCTGTGCATCGCCCTGCTGGTGGCTTCGGTGATCGTGTTGGGTGACCGGCTCTCGCAGCGAGCGGAGGAGCGAGCATGAGCATGCTGACGATCGAGGACCTGGTGGTCAGGGTCCGCTCTCAGGACGGCCCGCGCACGATCGTCGACGGCGTGAGCCTCGACATCGAGCGCGGCGAGGCACTCGGCCTCGTCGGAGAGTCCGGCTCGGGCAAGTCGATCACCGCGAGGACCGTGCTCGGCCTCTTCCCGGCCGGCTCCCAGGTCTCGGGCCGGATCGAGGTCGACGGGTTCTCGGTGCTCGGTGCCGACCGCCGTGGGTTGACGGCGTTGCGCTCCCGAAGGGTCGCGATGATCTTCCAGGACCCCCGGGCGCACATCAATCCCGTGCACCGCATCGGCGACTTCCTCACCGAGGCCCTCCGCCGCCACCTGGGCATGGACCGGGCCGGCGCGGCCCGCCGGGCGGTCGGACTGCTCGCCGACGTCGGCATCCCCGACGGCGAGCGGCGTCTGCGGCAGTACCCCCACGAGCTCTCCGGAGGCCTCCTGCAGCGGGTGATGATCGCCGCGGCGATCGCCATCGAGCCGGACCTCATCCTCGCTGACGAGCCGACCACCGCGCTG
This sequence comes from Nocardioides sp., assembly GCF_036405735.1. Classification (GTDB taxonomy): domain Bacteria; phylum Actinomycetota; class Actinomycetes; order Propionibacteriales; family Nocardioidaceae; genus Nocardioides. The sequence continues at coordinate 81,889 of NZ_DASWXC010000081.1, read as the reverse complement.
GACGTGACGACGCAGTCGGAGGTCATGGCCATCCTCGGAGAGCTGCGGACCCAGCGGGGAATGGCGATGCTCTTCATCACCCACGACCTCGAGCTGGCGGCCGCCACCTGCGACCGCACGGCCGTCATGTACGCCGGTCGCATCGTCGAGCGGCAACCTTCGAAGTCCCTGGCCCAGCAGCCCCTGCACCCGTACACCTCGGGCCTCCTCGGCTCGCGCCCGAGCATCGAGACCGTGGCGCACCGCCTGCCGGTGATCCCTGGCCGGCCGGTCGCCGCCTTCGAGGCGGGCGAGGGCTGTGCGTTCGCGCCGCGGTGCGGCTTCGCGCTCGACCGCTGCCATCGGGAGCGGCCGCCCGTCGAGCACCGCCTGGAGGGCGAGGTGGCCTGCCACCGTCACGAGGAGCTGACCGGCGTGCTCGCGGGGGAGCCGATCGCGGCGCCCACCGGTGCGCCCGTGGAGAGGAGCGTCGATGTCTGACCAGGTGATCAAGGTCGAGGGGCTGCGGAAGGTGTTCCCCGGCCACGGTGGTGCCCCCGACGTGGCGGCGGTCGACGGCGTGAGCTTCGAGCTGGGCGCGGGGGAGTCGCTGGCCATCGTCGGAGAGTCCGGCTCCGGCAAGACCACGGTGGCTCGGATGCTGATGGGTCTGGAGCGGCCGACGTCCGGGCTCGTCGAGGTCTGCGGCCGGCGGCGCAGTACCGGAAGGCCGACCACCCGCGAACGGCGTCGACGCGGCCGCGAGATGCAACTGGTGTTCCAGGACCCGTACCTCTCCCTGGACCGCTCCCAGCGGATCGGGACGATCGTCGAGACCGCCATCCGGCTGCAGTTCGCCGTCGGCCGCGCTGAGCTGAGGTCCCGTACGGCGGCCCTCCTGGAGCAGGTCGGGCTGCAGCCGCGCCATGCGGAGCTGTTCCCCCGCCAGCTCTCCGGCGGTCAGCGGCAACGCGTCGCGATCGCGCGGGCGCTCGCCGCGGAGCCGTCGGTGCTGGTCCTCGACGAGGCGGTCGCCGCGCTCGACGTCTCGATCCAGGCGCAGATCCTCAACCTGCTCTGCGACATCCGGGACAGCCGGGAGATCGCGTACCTGTTCATCTCCCACGATCTCGCCGTCGTCAACCAGCTCTGCGAACGCACGCTCGTGATGCGTCGCGGCGCGGTCGTCGAGGAGGCACCGACCAGGGAGCTGCTTACCGCGCCCACGCAGGACTACACCCGCCGCCTGATCGCAGCGGTGCCGCGCCCCGGCTGGGTGCCGATCCGGTCCACCGCGTGAGGTCCAGCCTGCGTGCCCGGCATGTCATCGGGTACGCCGACGGCGACCACCGCCTGATCCTGGACGGCGAGGTGGTCTGGGAGGGCGACACGATCCTCCACGTCGGCGGTCCGTTCGAGGGTCGCGTGGACGAGCGGATCGACTGCGGCGACGCCGTGGTCGCGCCCGGGTTCGTCGACCTCAACGCCCTCGCCGACATCGACCACGCGATCTTCGACAGCTTCCAGACCCCCGACCTCCTGCTCGGCCAGGAGTGGTCCTCGGAGTACGTCGGCCGTCGGGCCGAGCTCCTCACCGCCGAGCAGCTGGCGTTCCGGCGTGAGTACGCGCTGGTGCAGCTGCTCCTCCACGGCGTGACGACGGCGCTGCCCATCGCGGCGGAGTCCTATCGAGCCTGGGCGGAGACCGAGGAGGAGTTCGAGGACGTCGTGGCCATCGCCGGGCGGCTGGGTAACCGGCTCTACCTCGGCCCGAGCTACCGGTACGGCGTCCCCGTCGTCGACGCCGGCGGCCACCGGTCGATCCACTGGGACGCCCGCGAGGGCGACGCGGGCCTGCGCGCCGCGGAGCACTTCGTCGAGCGCTTCGACGGCGCGCAGTCCGGCCGGATCCGCGGACTGCTCGCCCCGGCCCGGATCGAGACCCAGACCGCGGAGTCGCTGCGGGCCACGCGCCGCGCGGCCGACCGGCTCGGCTGCCCGCTGCGGCTGCACGCCGGCCAGTCGCACGAGGAGCTCGCCGACCTGCGGGCGGCGTACGGCACCCGACCTGTGGAGGTGCTGGACTCACTCGGTGTGCTCGGACCGCGCACGATCATCCCGCACGCCTGGGCGGTCGACGGCCACTCCGAGGTGGGGCCGCCCGAGGCGGCCCACGGGAGCTCGGACCTGCGTCGGCTCGCCGACTCGGGCACGACCGTCGCCTTCTGTCCGCTGGCGGCTGGCCGCTACGCCATGGTGATGGAGTCCTTCGACCGCTACCGGGCCGCGGGCGTGCGTCTCGGACTCGGCACCGACACCTTCCCGCCGGACATGCTGCGGGCGATCGACCAGGGCTCGATCCTCACGAAGGCGGTCGAGCGGAGTCAGGACGCCGGCCAGGTCGCCGACCTGTACCGGGCCGCGACCCTCGGTGGCGCCGCCGCGCTCGGGCGGGAGGACCTCGGCCGCCTGGCCGCGGGCGCGAAGGCCGACCTCGTGGTGGTGGGCCTCGGCGACCTGCGGACCGGGCCGGTCGAGGACCCCGTACGGACCATGGTGCTCGGCGCTGCTCCGGTGGTCCGGGTGGTGGTCGACGGCCGCACCGTCGTCGTCGACGGCCGGGTGCCCGGGGTCGACGAGGCGTCGATGCGGAGCCGGGCGCAAGAGCTCTTCGACGTCTACCGCACCTCGTTCAGCGACCGCGACAGCCGGCGGCGGTCGACCGCGGAGCTCATGCCGCCGACGTTCCCCTCACTCTGAGCGCGACGGCCGGACCAGCAGGGGACGCCCCGCCAGGTAGCCGGCCGCCACCTGCACGAGACAGGTCGCCAGCAGCAGGCCGATGGGCAGCGCCCAGCTGCCGGAGGCCTCACGCATCAGCCCCACGGCGAACGGGCCTGCGGCGGCCAGCAGGTAGCCGATGCTCTGGGCCATCGTCGAGAGCGCGGCGGTGTCCGATGCTGTCCTGGTGCGAAGGCCGAAGAGCGCGAGCGCGACGGGGAAGACGCTGCCGCCGACTCCGATGAGGGCGGCCCACAGCCACGCCCCAGCCGTCGGCGCGAGCAGCAGCCCCACCATCCCGGTGGCGAACAGCCCCGTGAGGCCGGCGATCAGGTGCCCCTGCGAACGCAGCCGGGTCGCGAGGCGCGGGGCGACGAAGTACGCCGGGACGCCGATGAGGATGGAGCCCGCAAGCAGCAGTCCTGACTGCCGGTCATCGAAGCCGGCGTCGGCGTAGATGCTCGGCAGCCAGCTCATGACGACGTACGCCAGAAGCGACTGCGTGGCGAAGACGAGCGTGACCCACCACGCGAGCCGGTCGCGCAGGAGGCCGAAGTCGCCGGTCCGCACACCGGTGGCGTCGGGTCGTCGGTGCAGGGGGAGCCACATCAGCAGGGCAGCGACGGCGACCAGGCTCCACAGCCCGAGCCCACCGCGCCAGTCGCCGGTGGACGCGGCGACCGGCACCGCGAGCGCCGCCCCGAGCGCCGCTCCTGTCGACATCACCGCGGTGTACGCGCCGGTCACCTCGCCGAGATGGTCGGGGAAGTGCTGCTTGACCAGCACCGGCACCAGTACGTTCGCCAGAGCGATGCCGGAGCACGCGAGGAACGTGCCGACCAGCAGCACGCCCTCCCCGGCGAGGACCCGCAGGGTCAGGCCCACGGTGATCGCCACGACCGCCAGGGTCAGGCCGCGGTGGGTCCCGACCCGGCGCGTCACCTGCATTCCGAGCGCGCCGACCGCGGCGAAACAGATGACCGGAAGGCTGGTGGCGAAGGCGGCGGCGGTGGGCGCGAGGCCCGTGCCACGGCTGACCAGGTCGAGCAGCGCGCCGAGGCTCGTGATGCCGATCCGCAGGTTGAGCGCGACGAGCAGGATCGCGAGGAGGATCCAGTGACGACCCCTGGCAGTGCCGACGGTAGAGGCGGCGCGCTCGCGGGTCGGGATCGTCACGGGCGCTAGTATGTCAGACATAGGATGATTGGACGAAAGGGTCAACCATGCCGATCGCTGGCGTCACGCCTCACCTCCTCGTCGACCAGGCCATCGACGCCATGCGTGGACTGCTGGGCAGTGGCGAGTGGTCGGTCGGCACACGGATTCCGCCCGAGCCGGTGCTCGCGGAGCAGTTCGGCGTCAGTCGCAACACGGTGCGCGAGGCAGTCCGCGCCCTGTCCCACTCCGGCGTGCTCGAGGTCCGGCGCGGGGACGGGACGTACGTCGTCTCGGCCAACGAGGTCGCCGGGGTGATGCGCCGCCACCTGGCGCGCGCCGACCTGGGGCACGTCTTCGAGGTCCGGCACGCGATCGAGACCTCCGCCGCGGAGCTCGCGGCCGAGCGGCGTACGAAGCAGGACCTCGCCCGCCTCGCGCAGGCGCTGACCGCGCGGTCGACCGCCCTGGCCGCCGGCGACGCCGAGGCGTTCGTGACCGCCGACGTGGAGTTCCACGTGGGCGTCGTCACCGCAGCCCGCAACCCGTTGCTGTCCGAGCTGTACGACGGCTTCGTGGCGACTCTGCGCGACAGCATCGAGCTCCCCTCGGGCGAGGCCGCCGGCTCGTGCGCCGACCACGACCGGCTCTACGACGCACTCGCGGCGCAGGACGGGGCCGCGGCCCGCGAGGCGACGGGTGGGCTGCTGCGTCGCTCGGAGGACGAGGCATCGGGCGCGTGACGTGCTTCTCCGCGCGCAACTTCGGGGTGGAAATGCGAGCCGGCTCCGACCTGTGAGCCAGGTCGGAGCCGGTGTGCATCGCGTGCGCGAGGGGGGACTTGAACCCCCACCCTCTTTCGAGGACTAGCACCTCAAGCTAGCGCGTCTGCCTATTCCGCCACCCGCGCGAGTGCGGGGGAAACGTTAGCAGCGCGAGGCTGGGGAGACGAATCGGGGGTCGGCGGGCCACCCGGGGCCGTTAGCGTGTGCGACATGGACGCCGCGACCAGTGCCCGGACCGACCCGGCAGGCGAGGTCGTCGACATCTGTCGTGACCTCCTGCGCATCGACACCTCGAACTACGGCGACAGCTCCGGGCCGGGGGAGCGCAAGGCGGCCGAGCACGTCGCCGCGCTGCTGGAGGAGGTCGGGATCGCGACCACCATCCACGAGTCGGAGCCGGGCCGCACCAACGTGCTCGCGCACTGGGGCGGGGGCTCGACGAACGGTCCGACGCGCGACGACACGCTGCTCATCCACGGCCACCTCGACGTCGTACCGGCCGAGGCCTCCGACTGGCAGGTGCACCCGTTCTCCGGGGAGATCCAGGACGGCTACCTGTGGGGCCGCGGCGCGGTCGACATGAAGGACTTCGACGCCATGGTGCTCAGCGTCGTGCGGGCTCGGCAGCGGGCCGGGCGGGTGCCGGCGCGCCCGGTGCTGCTGGCGTTCACCGCCGACGAGGAGGCCGGCGGCCATCGGGGCGCGGAGCCGCTGGTACGGGACCGCCGCGACGACTTCGCAGGGGTCACGGAGGCGATCGGTGAGGTCGGCGGGTTCAGTACGACGGTCCGCGGCCGGCGCATGTATCTGATCGAGGCCGCCGAGAAGGGCATGGCGTGGATGCGGCTGACCGCCCGCGGCACCGCCGGGCACGGGTCGATGATCAACCGCGACAACGCGGTCACCCGGCTCGCGACCGCCGTCGCGCGCATCGGCGCGCACGAGTGGCCGGTCCAGCTCACCCCCACCATGCAGACCCTCCTGGCTGCGGTCGGCGAGCTGGCCGGCGAGGAGGCGACGCCGGCGAACGCCGAGGCGCTCGTGGCTGAGTTCGGTCCGGCCGCGCGGATGATCGGCGCGACGCTGCGCAACGTGACCAACCCGACGATGCTGGGCGCCGGCTACAAGGTGAACGTCATCCCCACCGAGGCGACGGCCCATGTCGACGGCAGGTTCCTGCCCGGCTACGAGGACGAGTTCTTCGCGACCCTGGCCGAGCTGTGCGGCGAGGGCGTGGAGATCGACTTCGTCTCCCGGCAGCCGCCCTGGGAGACGCCGTACGACGGCCGCCTGGTCGCGGCGATGGAGCAGTCGCTGCTGGCGGAGGACCCCGACGCGGTCGTCGCGCCGTACCTCATGAGCGCCGGCACCGACGCCAAGCACTTCGGGCGCCTCGGGATCCGGACCTACGGCTTCGCGCCGCTGCGGCTGCCCGACGACCTCGACTTCACCGGCCTCTTCCACGGTGTCGACGAGCGGGTGCCGGTCGATGCGCTGGAGTTCGGCGCGCGGGTGCTGGACCGGTTCCTCGAGCTGGCCTGAGCTGGCCTGAGCGGCCGGGCACCACGACCGCTCAGGCCGCCTCGACGCGGTCGCGGCCCCGGTCCTTGGCGCGGTACAGGGCGGCGTCGGCGCGGCCGAGGAGACTCAGCACCGTGTCATCGGCCTGCGAGGTCGCCAGGCCGATCGAGCAGCTCTGCCGGTCCGGCACGCTGGTGCGGATCCGCTCGGCGACGGCGTGCGCCTCGGCGCCCGAGAGGTCGGGAAGCGCGACGACGAACTCCTCGCCGCCCCACCGGGCCGGCGCGGCCGTCGCCGGGAGCAGCGAGCCCAGGCCACCGGCGAAGCAACGGAGCAGCTCGTCGCCGGCCAGGTGGCCGTACTGGTCGTTGTAGGCCTTGAAGTGGTCCAGGTCCGCGATCAGCAGCGTGAGCGGGCGCCCGGAGCTGCGGGCCTCGCGGAGCAGCACGTCGACCCGCGGCTCCCACGAGCGCCGGTTGGCGAGCCCGGTGAGCGGGTCGGTCGCGGCCTGCAGGGCGAGCTCCTGCCGGGCCGCCCGCAGGGCGCTGGTGAGCCAGGCCGACAGCTCCGCCACCGCCGTCCACACGCACGCGGCGATCGACATCCGCACGGCCGCGTCCTCCGGCGGCAGGTCGATGACCAGCCACTGGGCGAGCAGTGCCGCGGGGAGCAGCGGGAGCGAGGCGCCGCGCGCCTGGGTCAGGCCCACGAAGAGGAAGGCGAGCGTCAGCACCTGGAGGGTCAGCGTCGCCGCATGAGGGACCAGCGCCGAGCCGAGCGCCACGCAGCCCACCACGAGCAGCGGCCAGACCATCAGCAGGCGGACGCTGGTGCGCTGCAGCCGCCGTACGACCAGCCAGGTGAGGGTGATGGCGGCCAGGCCAGCGGCGGCGTGGGCGAGGACGGCGGTCGCAGGATCGTCGCCCACCAGACCCGCGAGGGTGCAGACCGCCGCGATGGCCAGCACGCCCACTGCCGCGCCGTCGTGCCACCGCAGACCCGCGGCGGACGCCGACGAGCGTCCCCCGGGGGGCGCGGTCAGTTCGGGCATGCGGCAGTGCTCCTGCGTTCCGGCGGCAGGTGGTCCCGCCCACCGTAGTGGACGCCGTGCTGTGGTGGGTGTGCGTTGCCTCTCAGGCGGTGCGCACGGCGCGGATGATCTTGCGGCGCAGCACGACCCTGCGCAGGCCGTCGGGGGTGATCCGGACCCGGTCCAGCTCCCACCCGCCGTGCTCGGCGCGCTCGACGAGCAGCTTCGTGACGACGCCGCGGGGCAGCTCGCGGGTGAAGGTGACCTTGTCGAACTCCCACTCCACCCCGGCAGCGGGTGGTCGGCGGTCGGCCCGGGCCATGGCTCCTCCTGCTCCTCGAGCTAGTCCAGCTAGTTCAGCTACTCGGCCGACACGTCGTCGAGAGCGTCGGCGATCTCGTCGGGCAGCGTCAGCTCGTCGGTGGCCAGCGAGTCGCGCAGCTGCGCGGCGGTGCGGGCGCCCACGATCGGAGCGGTGACGCCGGGACGGTCACGCAGCCAGACCAGCGCCACCTGCAGCGGCGTCCAGCCCAGGCCGTCGGCCGCTCGGGCCACCGCCTCCACGACGCCCGCCGAGCGTTCGGTGAGGTAGGCGCCGACGAAACCCGAGAAGTGGTTGGAGGCGGCGCGGGAGTCGGCCGGCGTCCCGGTGCGGTACTTGCCGGTCAGCACGCCACGACCCAGCGGCGACCACGGGAAGACCCCGAGCCCCAGCGCGGCGCAGGCCGGCAGCACCTCGGCCTCGACAGCGCGGTTGAGCAGCGAGTACTCCACCTGCGTGGAGGCCAGCGGCGTCCGGCCCGGCACCGCCCGCTGCCACGAGGCGGCCCAGGCGGTCTGCCAGCCGGTGTAGTTGGAGATGCCGACGTAGGACGCCCGGCCGCTCGTCACCGCCTGGTCGAGCGCGGACAGGGTCTCCTCGAGCGGCGCCTCGTCGGACCAGACGTGGACCTGCCACAGGTCCACGTGGTCGGTGCCGAGCCGCTGCAGCGACGCGTCGAGGGTGGCGAGAAGGTGGCCGCGGGAGGTGTTGTGGGTGCGACCGCCACGGCGGGCCGAGATGCCGGCCTTGGTCGCCAGCACCAGCTCGTCGCGCGCCATCACATCGCCGATCAGGGAGCCCAGCAGCTCCTCGGACGCGCCCCCGCCGTACGCCGCCGCGGTGTCCACCAGCGTGCCGCCGGCCTCGGCGAAGGCGATGAGCTGGTCGCGGGCCTCGTGCTCGTCGGTGTCGCGGCCCCACGTCATCGTGCCGAGGCCGAGCCGGGAGACGGACAGGCCGGTGGCGCCGACGGAGCGTTCCTGCATGCGCCAGAAGATAGCCCCACCAACGGCGTGTGCCGGCCTCGGCTCGCCGGGCGTGGGTACGGCGGCTGGCGACTGTGCGCCTGTGTAGCGTGTGCGGCGCCGTGACCGAACGACCGGAAAGCGCCTGGCATGAACTACCTGGAAGCGATCGTCCTCGGCCTCATCCAGGGGCTGACGGAGTTCCTCCCGATCTCCTCCAGCGCGCATCTGCGGATCTTCCCGGAGCTGTTCGGCTGGGGTGATCCGGGCGCTGCGTTCACGGCGGTGATCCAGATCGGCACCGAGCTGGCGGTGCTGCTGTACTTCTGGAAGGACATCTGGCGGATCGGCTCCACCTGGGTCCGCAGCCTGTTCCGCGCCGAGCTCCGCGGTCAGCTCGACGCCCGGATGGGCTGGTACATCATCGTCGGGTCGCTGCCCATCGTGATCCTCGGCATCCTGCTCAAGGACGTCATCGAGTCCGACTTCCGCAACCTGTGGGTCATCGGTACCACGCTGATCGTCCTCGGCGTCGTCCTCGGTCTCGCCGACCGCTTCGGTGGCCAGCGCAAGAGCCTGAAGAACCTCAGCCTGCGCGACGCGGTGCTCATGGGCCTGGCCCAGGCCGCCGCGCTGGTCCCGGGCGTGTCCCGCTCCGGCGCGACGATCTCGATGGGCCGCGCGCTCGGCTACGAGCGTGCGACCGCGACCCGCTACGCCTTCCTGCTCGCGATCCCCGCCGTCATCGGCGCGGGCATCTTCGAGCTCAAGGAGATCCCGCACGGTCACAACGACTACGGCTGGGGACCGACGTTGCTCGCCACGGTCGTCTCGTTCGTCGTCGGGTACGCCGCCATCGCCTGGCTGCTGCGCTACGTCGCCACGAAGTCCTTCACGCCGTTCGTGCTCTACCGCGTGCTGCTCGGCGGCGCGACGCTGCTGCTGGTCGCCGCCGGCGTGCTCACGGCCTGAGTCGCCTGCCCGAGCCCGGCTCGCAAACTGTCACCGTGACCTTTCGCGTCACGGGTGACACTTTGAACCGTCACCCTCGACGCCAACTGTCACCGTGACAGTTTGCAGGTGTCACCGTGACAGTTTGCGGGCGACGGCGGCCGCCCGTGATGGCCCGGTCAGAGCCAGCCGGACCTCTTGAAGAACACCCAGAGCCCAGCCACGACCGACGCCATCAGCAGCAGCGCGAACGGGTAGCCGAGGGTCCACTCCAGCTCCGGCATGTGCCGGAAGTTCATGCCGTAGACGCCGGCGATGAGGGTGGGTACGACGACCAGCGCCGCGCCGGCGGAGATCTTGCGCATGTCGTCGTTCTGCTGGACCGAGATCTGCGCCAGGTGCGCCTCGAACGCCGAGGAGAGCAGGGCCTCCATGGTGTCGACGTCCTCGGCGGCGCGGGTGAGGTGGTCCAGAACGTCGCGGAAGAACGGCTCGATATCGCCGTCAACGAGCGCGATCTGCCCGCCGGCGAGCCGGCGGACCGGCTCGCGCAGGGGCTGGACGGCCCGGCGTACCTCCGCGAGCTCGCGCTTGAGGGTGTAGATCCGTGCCGAGTCGCGGGTGCGCAGCCCGGAGAAGACCGACGTCTCCACCTCGTCGACGTCGGTCTGGAGCTCGGCGACGACGCCGAGATAGCCGTCAACCACCCGGTCGGCGACGGCGTGCACGACGGCGGACGGCCCCTGCGCGGCCAGGCGCGGGTCGGCCTCCAGCGCGAGCCGAGCGGGCTCGAGGGCACTGCCGGCGCCGTGACGCACGGTCACCACGAAGTCCGCGCCCACGAAGACGTTGACCTCGCCGGTCTCGACCTGGTCGGTGTCGTCGACGTACCAGAGCGTCTTGAGGACCAGGAACAGGCTCTCGCCGTACAGCTCCAGCTTCGGCCGCTGGTGGGCGTGCACGGCGTCCTCGACGGCGAGCGGGTGCAGTCCGAACGCGTCGGCGACCTCGGCCAGCTCATCGGCGGAGGGGGAGTGGAGACCGAGCCACACGAAGTCGCCGGGGCGGCGCACGCCCGCGCGCAGCGTCGCGTAGTCCGGCGGGTCGCCGCCGCCGGCGACCCGGACGCCGTCGCGGTAGAGCGCGCTGTCGACGATCACCCGTCCAACCTAGGGCAGCCCGGGCCCGTCGTTAGGCTGACGCGCATGGCGACGGTGATCCTCGTGCGGCACGGCCGCACCACGGCGAATGCGTCGGGGATGCTGGCCGGCCGCCTGACGGGCGTGCGGCTCGACGAGACCGGCCGCACGCAGGCCGCCGCGACCGGCGAGAGACTCGCGGCGGTCCCGCTGCGGAGGCTGGTGACCAGTCCGCTGGTGCGCTGCCGCCAGACCGCCCGGGAGATCCTGACGCGGCAGGACGGTACACCGGCGCAGCTGACCGACAAGGCGCTCACCGAGTGCGACTACGGCGACTGGCAGGGGCAGAGCCTGACGACGCTCGCGAAGGAGCCGCTGTGGCGGGTGGTGCAGAGCCAGCCCTCGGCGGCCGCCTTCCCGGGCGGGGAGTCGATGGCCGCCATGCAGGCGCGCGCGGTGGCCGCCGTACGCCGGCACGACGCGGCCGTCGCCGACGAGCACGGGCCGGACGCGGTATGGGCGGTGGTCAGCCACGGCGACATCATCAAGGCGGTCCTCGCCGACGCGCTCGGACTGCACCTGGACCTGTTCCAGCGGCTGCACGTCGACCCCGCGTCGATCTCGATCGTGCGCTACACCGAGTCCCGGCCCTACGTACTGGCGACCAACACCCACGCCGGCGACCTCGGCTGGCTCGCGGCCGCGCCGAAGCGCCGCCGAGGAGCGCGGCGTCGCCGGTCCGACGACGCCGTGGTCGGTGGTGGCGCCGGGCCCGCCGACGAGCCTGCCTAGGCTGGAGCCATGCCGCCCCTCGTCCACCGCTTCGACCAGCCCGACCGTTTCGTGGCCGGGACCGTCGGCGAGCCCGGCTCCCGCACGTTCTTCCTCCAGGCCCGCGCCGGCACCCGGCTGGTGAGCGTGTCGCTGGAGAAGCAGCAGGTGGCCGCGCTCGCCCAGCGCGTCGACGAGCTGCTCGACGAGGTGATGGGGAGCGCCGCCTCCGTGGTTCCCGCCGTCGCGCCGCTGAGCCTGTCCGACGACGCCCCGCTCGACCAGCCGATCGAGGAGGAGTTCCGCGCCGGCACCATGACACTGTCGTGGGACCCGCGCGATGAGCGGGTCGTCATCGAGGTGTTCCCGCTGATCGAGATCGAGGTGATCACGCCCGACGAGCTGGAGGCGCTCGAGCTCGACCCCGAGGCCGAGCTGGAGGAGGCGCTCGAGGAGGCGCTGGCCGAGGACCCGGAGCCGGACGAGATGCTGCTGGTGCGACTCGGCGCCGGCCAGGCGCGGGCGTTCGTCGCGCGCGCGCAGCGTGTCGTCGACGCCGGCCGGCCCGGGTGCCCCTTCTGCGGCGGCCCGATCGATCCCGACGGCCACCTCTGCCCGCGGGCCAACGGCTTCAAGCGCCGTGACCCGTGAGCCCGGCCGGTGACTGACGGGCGCCCGATGACCGAGCTGGTGCTGCAGGGGCGGGTGATGCCGGCCTCGAACGCGACCTTCCTCGCGACCATCGCGCCCAGGGACGGCGACGAGGCGCTGGCCGTGGTCTACAAGCCCATCCGCGGGGAACGGCCGCTGTGGGACTTCCCCGACGGCAACCTGGCCCACCGCGAGGTGGCGGCCTACCTGGTCTCGCAGGCCACCGGCTGGGACATCGTGCCGGAGACCTGGCTGGCCGACGGCCCCCACGGCACCGGCATGGTGCAGCGCTGGTGCACCGTCGAGGAGGACGTCGAGCCGGTGACGATCGTGCCGGCCGGGGCGACCCCGCCGGGGTGGCGGCACGTCTTCGACGGCCTCGACGCCGACGACGAGCCGGTCTCGCTGGTCCACGAGGACACCGCCGAGCTGCGCCGGATCGCGGTCTTCGACGTCCTGGTCAACAACGCGGACCGCAAGGGTGGCCACGTCCTGCCGGTCAGCGGCGGACACCGCTACGGCATCGACCACGGCGTCACCCTGCACCGCGAGCCCAAGCTCCGCACCGTCCTGTGGGGCTGGGCGGGCAGTCCGCTCACGGACGAGGAGGCGGCCGTCGTACGCCGCCTGCGGGCCGCGCTGGACGGCGACCTGGGCGACACGCTGGCCGACTACCTCGCCGTCGGGGACATCGAGGCGCTCGCCGTGCGGTGCGAGCGGCTGCTGGCCGACGGCGTGCTTCCGCACCCGAGCGGGGAGTGGCCGGCGATCCCGTGGCCACCCTTCTAGAGCGCGCCGATAGAGTTCCCCGCATGCACGCGTGGCCCGCTCCGGAGTTCCCCTCGCTGCCCGTGACCGGTCCGGAGGTGGCGCTCCACGACACCGCGACCGGCCGTCTGGTCACGACGACCCCCGAGGGCGCGGCGCGGCTCTACGTCTGCGGCATCACGCCGTACGACGCCACCCACCTGGGCCACGCCGCGACGTACGTCGGCTTCGACCTGCTCAACCGCGCCTGGCGCAACGCCGGCCACGAGGTGGTCTACGCCCAGAACGTGACCGACGTCGACGACCCGCTGCTCGAGCGCGCCACCAAGGTTGGCATCGACTGGGTGGAGCTGGCCGAGCGCGAGACCGAGCTGTTCCGCCAGGACATGACCGCGCTGCGGGTGCTGCCGCCGGACCACTACACCGGTGCCGTGGAGTCCATCCCGCTCGTGATCGAGCTGATCCAGAAGCTCGAGGCGGCCGGTGCGGTCTACCAGGTCGAGACCGACCTGTACTTCTCGGTGACGGCGGACCCGGCCTTCGGCGAGGAGTCCGGCTTCCCCCGCGAGCAGATGCTCGAGATCTACCCCGAGCGCGGCGGCGACCCGGACCGTCCCGGCAAGCGGGACCCGCTCGACTGCGTGGTGTGGCGCGGCGAGCGGCCCGGCGAGCCGTCCTGGCCGTCCCCCTGGGGACCGGGCCGGCCGGGCTGGCACATCGAGTGCGCCGCGATCGCCCGCACCCAGCTGGGCGGCGGGTTCGACGTCCAGGGAGGCGGCTCCGACCTGGTCTTCCCGCACCACGAGATGTGCGCCGGCCACGCCCACGTCGCCGACCCCGGCACGCCGTTCGCGCGGATGTACGCCCACGCCGGCATGGTCGCCTACGACGGCGAGAAGATGTCGAAGTCCAAGGGCAACCTCGTCTTCGTCTCCGCCCTGCGCAACAGCGACATCGACCCGATGGCGATCCGGCTGGCGCTGCTGCGCCACCACTACCGCTCGGACTGGGAGTGGACCGACGAGCAGCTCTTCGACGCCGTCGACACGCTCGGGCAGTGGCGCAAGGCGCTGGCGCTGGGCCGCGGTGCTCCGGCGGAGCCCGTCGTCGAGGACGTGTTGGGGGTGCTCGCGAGCGACCTCGACGCCCCGGCGGCGGTTGAGCTGGTCCAGGACTGGGTCGACGCGACGCTCGGCACCGACGGTCTCGCGGACGCGAGCGACCCGCACGCCGCCGCGTCGATCGGCGTCCTGCTCGACGCCGCCCTCGGCCTGCAGCTCTGAGTCGAGTCCCGCCTCCTGGCCCCGCGAAACCCGCCTTGTGGCCCGTTGAGTGGCGGGTCGTGGGGCCACAACCCGGGACTGGCGGGGCCACGACCCGGGACTCGACGGACGGGTCAGCTCTCGTCGGAGCGGCGGCGGAGGTAGCGCTCGAACTCCCGCGCGATCGCCTCCCCGGAGGCCTCGGGCAGATCCGCGGTGTCGCGGGTCTCCTCGAGCGCCCGGACGTAGTCGGCGATGTCCTCGTCCTCCTCCGCCAGCTCGTCGACGCCGCGCTCCCAGGCGCGGGCGTCCTCGGCGAGCTCTCCGAGCGGGATGGAGACCTCCAGCAGCTCCTCGAGCTGACCGATCAGCGCGAGCGTGGCCTTGGGACACGGCGGCTGCGCGACGTAGTGCGGCACGGCCGCCCAGTAGGACACCGCCGGGACGTCGAGGCGCACGCAGGCGTCCTGCAGTACGCCGACGATGCCGGTCGGACCCTCGTAGCTGGACGGCTCCAGCCGCAGCCGGTCGACGAGCTCCGGCTCGGTGGCGGTGCCGTTGACCGGGATCGGACGGGTGTGCGGGGTGTCGGCCAGCAGCGCGCCCAGCGTGACCAGGAGCTGGCCGCCGAGGTGGTCGCACGCCGCCAGCAGCTCTGCGCAGAACTGTCGCCACCGCATGTTGGGCTCGATGCCCCGGATCAGGATGACGTCACGGTGCAGGTCCGGGGGAGAGGCGATCGCGACGTGGGTCGTGGGCCAGGTGAGCCGACGATGCCCCTCGGCGTCGGTGCCGACCTGGGGCCGGTTCACCTGGAAGTCGTAGAACTCCTCGGGGTCGAGCGCGCCGACGACGCGGGCGTTCCACACCGTCATCAGGTGGTCGATGACGCCGGAGGCGGCGTCGGCCGCGTCGTTCCAGCCCTCGAAGGCGGCGATGACCACGGGGTCCACCAGCTCGTGGGTGCCCTCGATCTCGATCACCCTCCCAGCCTAGTCGCGCCCGAGTCAGCATGCGGCGCCAGCGTGCGGGGTCAGCATGCGGGCGCGATGCGCCGGCTGCCCGAGAGGCACGTAGGATTCACTGAGCCGAGAGGCGTTGCAACGGGTGCTGCGGCATCCGCCACGCTCGGCTGGTGCCGTGCCTTCGGGCCGGCGGATCCAAGGACGCCTTCCGTGACGGAAGGAGTGACGTGGTGAACGACGCTGGACACCAGGCCTGGCGGCCCGATGCGACCGAGGAGCTGGCCGCGGCGTTGCGCGAGCGGATCCTGGTCATCGACGGCGCGATGGGCACTGCGATCCAGCGCGACCGGCCCGACGAGGCCGGCTACCGCGGCGAGCGGTTCCGCGACAAGGAGGCCTGGCCCAGCGACGTGGTGGGCAACAACGACCTGCTGACGCTGACCCAGCCGCACCTGATCGCCGACATCCACCGCGAGTACCTCGCCGCGGGCGCCGACATCATCGAGACCAACACCTTCAACGCCAACGCGGTGTCGCTGGCCGACTACGGCATGGAGGAGCTGGCCTACGAGCTCAACCTCGAGGCCGCCCGGCTCGCACGCGGCATCGCCGACGAGGTCGCGGCCGACGGTCGACCGCGCTACGTCGCGGGCGCGCTCGGACCGACCACCCGCACGGCCAGCATCAGCCCCGACGTCAACGACCCCGGTGCTCGCAACGTCTCCTACGAGCAGCTGGTGGCGGCGTACACCACCGCGGCCCGCGGCCTGGTGGACGGCGGCGCGGACCTGCTCATCATCGAGACGATCTTCGACACCCTCAACGCCAAGGCCGCGATCTTCGCCATCGAGTCGCTCTTCGAGGAGACCGGCCGGCGTTGGCCGGTGATCATCTCGGGCACGATCACCGACGCGTCCGGCCGCACCCTGTCCGGCCAGGTCACGGAGGCCTTCTGGAACTCCGTGCGACACGCCCGGCCGCTCGCCGTCGGGCTCAACTGCGCGCTGGGCGCGAAGGAGATGCGGCCCTACCTCGCCGAGCTCGCCCGGGTGGCCGACACGTTCGTCTCGTGCTACCCCAACGCCGGGCTGCCCAACGCCTTCGGTGAGTACGACGAGGCGGCGGCTGAGACCGCCGCGATCATCGCGGAGTTCGCCGACGCCGGTCTGGTCAACCTCGTCGGCGGCTGCTGCGGCACCACGCCGGCCCACATCGGGGCCATCGCCGAGGCCGTCGCGGGCACCGCCGGGCGGGTGCCGCCGGTCGTGGAGCCCGCGCTGCGCCTCTCCGGCCTGGAGCCGTTCACGGTCACCGAGGACAGCCTGTTCGTCAACGTCGGCGAGCGCACCAACATCACCGGCTCCGCCCGGTTCCGCAACCTGATCAAGGCCGGTGACTACGACACCGCCCTGAGCGTGGCCGCGCAGCAGGTCGAGAGCGGCGCGCAGGTCATCGACGTCAACATGGACGAGGGCATGATCGACGGGGTCGCGGCCATGGACCGCTTCCTCAAGCTCATCGCCTCCGAGCCCGACATCAGCCGGGTCCCGCTCATGATCGACTCCTCCAAGTGGGAGGTCATCGAGGCGGGCCTGCGCACGGTCCAGGGCAAGCCGATCGTCAACTCCATCTCGCTCAAGGAGGGTGAGGAGGCGTTCGTCGAGCACGCGCGGCTGTGCCGCAAGTACGGCGCCGCGGCGGTCGTCATGGCCTTCGACGAGGACGGCCAGGCCGACTCCCTGGAACGTCGCCAGCAGATCTGCCGCCGCGCCTACGACATCCTGGTGGACCGGGTGGGGTTCGACCCCTGCGACATCATCTTCGACCCCAACGTCTTCGCAGTCGCGACCGGGATCGAGGAGCACGCGTCGTACGGCCTGGACTTCATCGAGGCGACCCGCTGGATCAAGCAGAACCTGCCGCACGCCTCGGTCTCGGGCGGCATCTCGAACGTGTCGTTCTCCTTCCGCGGCAACAACCCCGTCCGTGAGGCGATCCACGCGGTCTTTCTCTTCCACGCCATCGCGGCCGGGCTCGACATGGGCATCGTCAACGCGGGCGCGCTGGTCAACTACGACGAGATCGACCCCGAGCTGCGGGACCGGATCGAGGACGTCATCCTCAACCGGCGTCCCGACGCCGCCGAGCGGCTGCTCGAGATCGCGGAGGCGCACAACAAGGCGGCCGCCGCGGAGGACGTGAAGGCCGACGCCTGGCGGGAGCTGCCGGTCGGCGAGCGGATCACCCACGCGCTGGTCAAGGGCCTCGACGCCTTCGTCGAGGCCGACACCGAGGAGCTGCGGCAGGAGATCGCCGCACGAGGCGGCCGGCCGATCGAGGTCATCGAGGGCCCGCTCATGGACGGCATGAACGTGGTCGGCGACCTGTTCGGCGCCGGCAAGATGTTCCTGCCGCAGGTGGTCAAGAGCGCCCGGGTGATGAAGAAGGCGGTCGCCTACCTGATCCCGTTCATCGAGCAGGAGAAGCTCGACAACCCCGAGTTCGCCACGGCGAAGGAGACCAACGGCACGGTCGTCATGGCGACCGTGAAGGGCGACGTCCACGACATCGGCAAGAACATCGTCGGCGTCGTGCTGCAGTGCAACAACTACGAGGTGATCGACCTCGGCGTGATGGTGCCGGCCCAGAAGATCCTCGACACCGCCCAGGAGGTCGGCGCCGACCTGATCGGGCTCTCCGGCCTGATCACCCCGTCCCTGGACGAGATGGTCGCGTTCGCCGGGGAGATGCAGCGCGCCGGCCTCGAGATCCCGCTGCTCATCGGCGGCGCCACGACCAGCCGCGCCCACACCGCGGTGAAGATCGACCGTGCCTACGACGGCCCCGTCGTGTGGGTCAAGGACGCCTCCCGCTCCGTCCCGACCGCGGCGGCGCTGCTCCACCCCGAGCGGCGCAAGGCCCTGCTCGCCGACATCAAGGCCGACTACGACTCGCTGCGGGCCCGGCACTCCCAGAAGTCCGAGCGACCCCAGCTCAGCTTCGAGCAGGCCCGGGCGAACGCGACGCCGATCGACTGGTCGTCGTACGTCCCGCCCGCTCCCCACACGTCCGGCGTGCACGTGCTCCGCGACTACGACCTGGCCGAGCTGCGGGAGTTCATCGACTGGCAGCCGTTCTTCAACGCCTGGGAGATGAAGGGCAAGTTCCCCGACATCCTGCACAACCCCACGACGGGCGAGGCGGCGTCGAAGCTCTACGCCGACGCGCAGGAGATGCTGGACCGGATCGTCGCGGAGAAGTGGGTCTCGGCCCACGGTGTCTACGGGCTGTTCCCAGCCGCGTCGACCGGCGAGGACGTCGTCGTGTACGCCGGCGAGGACCGCTCCGACGCGCGAGCGGTGCTCCACCAGCTGCGCCAGCAGGGCCAGCACCGCGACGGCATCCCGAACCGCTCGATGGCCGACTACGTCGCCCCGGTCGACTCCGCAGCCGGCCGCGCCGACTGGGTCGGCGCCTTCGCCGTGACGGCCGGCATCGGACTGCCCGAGCGGATCATGGCGTTCAAGGACGCCCTCGACGACTACTCGGCCATCATGCTGGAGGCGCTGGCCGACCGGCTGGCCGAGGCGTTCGCGGAGCGGCTGCACCAGCGGGTCCGCACCGAGTTCTGGGGACACGCTCCGGGGGAGTCCCTGACCAACGATGACCTGATCGCCGAGCGCTACACCGGCATCCGGCCGGCACCGGGCTACCCGGCCTGCCCCGACCACACCGAGAAGCGCACGATCTGGGAGCTGCTCGACGTGCAGGCCAACGCCGGCATCGAGCTCACCGAGTCGATGGCGATGTGGCCGGGAGCCTCGGTCTCGGGGCTCTACTACAGCCACCCGGAGGCGCAGTACTTCGTCGTGGGCCGGCTCGGTCGGGACCAGGTCGCCGACTACGCCGAGCGCAAGGGGTGGACCCTGGCCGAGGCGGAGCGCTGGCTCTCGCCCAACCTCGGCTACGACCCGGAGGACTGAGCGGAACGGCCGCGCGGGGCATCGTGGGGTGATGCCGTCGGCCCGGCGTAACCATGCACCTGCTGTGCCGTTGAGGGGTTCAACGCGCGTGGGTGCTCGACCGCATGCGCAGTCTCGGGAAGGACTGATCCATGCGGAACCGCCGTACGACGCAGGTGCTGGCGGCTGCGACAGCAGCCGCTGCCATCACCGCCCTCGGGTGCCCCAACGGCGCATCGGCCGTCACGGACCCCGCCCCCATCCTCGCCACCGCTGGTGACGGCGCGGATGGCGGCACCGCGAGCGATACCCGGGACGGGACGCTGGTGAGCCCGACTCGCAGCCAGGCTGACGCCGTCGCTGCGATCATCGAGGCAAGCCCCGGCGCCCGCGCCACCTGGGACGGCCGGTTCGGCACTCCGCGGACGCTCACGCCGGCGATCCGCCACACGTTGTCCGGACCTGCGTCCGGCGGCGCGGTCGAGGTGGCGAGGGCGTGGCTGGGTCAGCACCGGCAGGCGCTCGGCCTCACCTCCGCCGACATCGCGGCGCTGCGGCTGCGCCGCGACCACGTGCTGCCGGGCACCGGCACGCACGTCGTGCAGTTCATCCAGACCTTCGACGGCGTCGCTGCGACGCGAGGCGGATCGCTCGGCGTCGCGGTTCGCAAGGACGGCTCGGTTCTCAGCTACACGGGCGAGACCATCCGCTCCAGCGGCCTGGCGGGGAGCTTCGAGCTGTCCGCTGCCCGGGCCCTGCAGGGCGTGGCGGGCACGCTCGCCGGAGCGGCGGCGTTCATCGCGACCAGGACCGGTACGACGGCCGGCTACGAGACCTTCGCCCGCGGACCCTTCGCCGGGCCGTCCTACGTCAAGAGGGCGGCGTTCCCGACAGCGGAAGGTGCGCGCGCGGCGTACTCGGTGCTGTTCGTCGAGAAGCTCGACGAGGCCTACGAGGTCGTCGTGGACGCCGAGACCGGCAAGCAGCTCTACCAGGCCAGCCTCGTCGACCACGAGGCTGGCGGCACCATCTACGACAACTATCCCGGCGCGCCCGCCGGTGGCCAGCCGCGTCACGTCTCGTTCGGCCCGACCGACGCATCGCCAGGAGGCTACGTCGACCCCACCGGGCTGCTGGGCACCGGCATCACCACCTTCGGCAACAACGCCAACGCGCACGCCAACTGGTCGAACTTCCTGGTTCCCGCCGACCAGGCGCCGCGGCCGATCAGCCCCACCGGCCAGTTCGACTACGTGTTCGCCGACCACTGGGGCCGGTCCGAGTGCGACCCGACGTCCTATCCCCAGGACCAGGACGCTGCCAGCACCAACCTCTTCTACCAGCACAACCGGATCCACGACGACTACTACCGGCTCGGCTTCACCGAGTCGGGCGGCAACTTCCAGCTCACCGACGGCGCCGGCACCGGTGGCCTGGGCGGTGACCCGATCCAGGGCCTGACGCAGGCGGGAGCGCTCTCCGGAGGCAGCCCGACCTACACCGGCCGCGACAACGCCTACATGCTCACTCTCCCCGACGGCATCCCGCCGTGGAGCGGCATGTTCCTGTGGGAGCCGATCAACGACGCCTTCGAAGGCCCGTGCGCGGACGGCGACCTCGACGCCGGTGTCATCCAGCACGAGTACTCCCACGGCCTGTCGAACCGCTACGTCGGCACCGAGGATGGCTCGCTGGGCACCCACCAGTCCGGATCCATGGGGGAGGGGTGGGGCGACTGGTACGCGCTCGACCACCTCACCCGCGCGGGCTACCAGACCGACTCGGTGGTCGGCGCCTACGTGACCGGCAACAAGGTGCGCGGAATCCGGAACTGGGCCTACGACGCCAACCCCACCACGTTCGGCGACATCGGCTACGACCTGGTCGGACCGGAGGTGCACGCGGACGGGGAGATCTGGACCGCCACCCTGTGGCAGATGACGAAGGCCCTCCGCGCCAAGTACGGGATGCAGGACGGCTCCGACATCGCCGAGCACATCGTGACCGACGCGATGCCGCTCAGTCCCAACAATCCCTCCATGCTCGACGAGCGCACCGCGATCATGACCGCGCTCGACAACCGGTACCACGCCCGTGACGACTTCGACACGCTGGTCGACACCGTCTACTCGGTCTTCGCGCAGCGCGGCATGGGGCTCTCCGCCCGCAACGCGACGACCGACGCGGACCCGACCGGTAGCAACGACACCGACGGCGTGCCGGGCTTCGACCACCGCAACCCCGAGCTGAACGGCACCATCACCGGCACGATCTACAACGCCTCCACCGGCAAGCCCGTCCAGGGCGCACGGATCATGCTGGGGCGCTTCGAGGCGCGTGCGACCCCGGTGGCCACGACCGGGCCGACCGGCGGCTTCCGGATCACCGCGACCCAGGCGACGTACCCCCTCACCGTGCAGGCCCCGGGCTTCGGCGCCACCACCCTCGAGGGCATCGTCGTCGCCAAGGGGAAGACCGTCACCAAGAACGTCGCACTGGCCCCGAACCTCGCGTCGAAGACCTTCGGGGCCACGGCGGTGACCGGCGGGGCAGGTGCAGCGATGGACGACACCGAGGCGTCGTCATGGAAGACGACCAAGGGCACCAGCACCATCATCAAGCTGGCCACGCCGGCGGTGATCGACGCCGTCCAGATCAGCGCCTACACCAACAGCCGGTTCGAAGGGCTGAAGAGCTTCACGCTGCAGACCAGCACCGACGGCGTGAACTGGAAGACGCACTCGGTCGGTGGCACCAACGCCTTCGGCTACCAGACGCCGCGGCCGGTCGCCCCGGACCTGCACTACAAGAGGTTCCGGCTTCCGACGCCGACCAAGGCCGGCTACATCCGGTTCTGGGCGGACGAGCCGCAGGGCGACACCATGACCGCTGTGCAGGTCGGGGACATCCAGGTCTTCAGCAGCAGCGTGTCTGGTCTCACGCCACCGCCCCCGCCGCCGCTGGACGCCCCGGTCACCGACACGTTCACGATCGCTGCGGGCAACCCTGGCAACCTCGTCTCCCCGGGCGTCGTCGGCACCGAGCTCGAGAACGCCTGCGTCGTTCCCCCCGCCAGCCAGGACTCCGACGGGCACGTGACGGTGCTGGAGGGCGAGGCCGGTGACGGCCAGCATGCCTTCCAGCTGAGCTCCGGGCCGACCGCGGTCGACGCGGACGTCTACCTGTACGACGCAGACTGCGTTCAGCTCGCCGCGTATGCGACCGCGTCTCCGAACGAGAGCGGCACCATCCCGTCGGGAACCGCCTACATCCTGACGTCGCTCTACGCCGGAGCCGCCGCTGAGGAGACGTTGACGATCACCGACACCAAGTAGCGCGGATGCTCGCCGATGGGGCAAGCGGCGCACGCGGGGTGCATAGTCGCCTCGCTAGTCGCACCGTTCGTCGCATGGAGCTTGTCGGAGGGCATTCTGAACACCGCGTTCACTGGTGAGCCTGCAGGTCCGCACCACGAAGCCGGTCGGCGGCTGCCTGCCGCCGTCCTGTGGGACATGGACGGCACGCTCGTCGACACCGAGCCGTACTGGATCGAGACCGAGTTCGCGATGGCGGAGAAGTACGGCGGCGAGTGGTCGCACGCCGACGCGCTCCAGCTCGTCGGCAACGACCTGCTGACCTCGGCCCGCTACATCAAGAGCCGGATGGGCATGGAGCACACGCCCGAGGAGATCGTCGAGATGCTCCTCGACGGCGTCGTCGAGCGGGTCGAGCAGGCGGTGCCGTGGCGACCGGGCGCCCGTGAGCTGCTGGTCTCGCTGCACGAGGCCGGGGTGCGGTGCGCGCTGGTGACCATGTCGTGGCAGCGGTTCGTCGCGCCCATCCTGCGTCAGCTGCCGCCCGAGACGTTCTCGGTCGTGGTGACCGGCGACCAGGTGGAGTTCGGCAAGCCGCACCCCGAGCCCTACCTCATGGCGGCCGCGTCGCTCGGCGTCGAGCCTTCCGACTGCGTCGCCATCGAGGACTCCAACACCGGCGCGAAGTCGGCGGAGAGCGCCGGCTGCACCGTGCTGGTCGTCGAGAACCACGTGCCCGTGCTCGCCGCGCCCCGGCGGGTCTTCCGCGACACGCTGGCCGGGCTCGGAGCAGCGGACCTCGGCGAGCTGCTGCTCTGACCTGGGGCGTGACCTGTTCGGGCCAATCCGGCCCCTGATGCCGCGATCCGGGGACGTCGGGGCTACCCTGGGGGTGAGCCCGGCTCCCGTCGGGCCCCGGTGCAGGTACACCCCCGGGTCCCAGGACCCGAGCGAGACAGTCGGCGCCGGGATCGTTCCGTTCGACGCACCGCAGCGTGGTGCGTGTCGGGTGCGTGTCACCGCTGGCCGGTGACGCAGGAGGAGTTCGCTTGGCCGCACAGGGTCAGCGCCGTTCGGGGTCCACACGGAGCCCGCAGAGGAACCGGCGCCGCGCACAGGACAACGAGGGCATCATCCCCGTCCTCGCCAAGGCCGTCCGCGCCGTGGAGACCGGTGTCCAGAAGGGCCGGGTCGAGCGGGCGCGGTTCCAGGTCATCGCGCTCCTCGTCCGCGAGGAGCGGGCGCGGCTGAAGGGCGACGAGTCACTCACCGATGCCGAGCGGGACGCGCAGCTCAAGCGGCTCGACGGCATCGCGACGATCCTGGCCCAGACCGCGGCGCGCGAGCCGTCGCTGTTCGCGCTCCTTGCCGAGGACGCCGAGATGACCGAGGCGACCCGGCACTTCAAGCGCGAGATGCAGCTGGCGGCCGGCCTCGAGCCGTCGGCCGACACGGTGGAGCCGCGCCGCAACGGCGCGACCGCCGTACGCTCCGAGCGGCAGGTCGTGCCGCAGTCGGTGATCCGCGCGCAGCTGGCGAACCCCTTCATGGTGCCCGACTTCAGCGCGGCGCCGCCGCGCATCCAGGAGCACCGACTCGCGGGCTGGGAGCTGATCGGCCCGCTGCTGAACTCCTTCGAGCACGCCACCCCCGGCGTCTCCTCGTGCATGGACCTGCCCGAGCCGCGTCCCGCGATGCTGCCGGCCGGACTGGAGCTGATGGGCCACCAGGCGCGCCTGGTGGCCGCAGTGGGCGACGGTCACCGCACCTTCCTGCTCGCCGACGAGCCGGGCCTGGGCAAGACGGCGCAGTCGCTGCTCGCGGCGCACGCCGCGGCGGCGTACCCGCTGCTCGTGGTCGTCCCCAACGTCGTCAAGACCAACTGGGCGCGCGAGGCCGCCCGCTGGACGCCGTCGAAGACCGTGAGCGTCGTGCACGGCGACGGCCTCGACGTCGACGGGTTCGCCGACATCATCGTCGTCAACTACGAGATCCTCGACCGGCACGTCGGCTGGATCGGCGAGCACGGGTTCCGCGGGATGATCGTGGACGAGGCGCACTTCATCAAGAACAAGAAGTCCCAGCGCTCCCAGAACGTCCTCGAGATCGCCGACCGGATCCGCCGGCGCGTCGCCCGGCCGCTGATGATGGCGCTGACCGGCACGCCGCTCATCAACGACGTCGACGACTTCCGCACGATCTGGCAGTTCCTCGGCTGGATCGACGAGAAGAAGCCGGGGCCGCTGCTGATGGCCAAGCTCGAGGAGAACGGCATGACGCCGGCCGACTTCGGGTTCTACCCGGCCGCCCGGCAGGCCGTCGTCGACATGGGCATCGTGCGGCGCCGGAAGGTCGACGTCGCTGCCGACATCCCCGCCCGACGCATCGCCGACCTGCCCGTCGAGCTCGACGAGGCCGACAGCCGCTCCATCCGTGACGCCGAGCGCGAGCTGGCGGCGCGGCTGGTCAAGCGCTACGACTCCGCCGTCGAGGCCAGGCGCGAGCACCGCGGCGTCGAGGTCGACGGGATCGACCACGAGCTCGTCCGCCGCGTCGCCGGCTGGGAGCTGGCCGACGCCGAGGACGACTCCAGCGGAGACAACGTCTTCGCGATGGTACGTCGCATCGGCCGCGCCAAGGCGGCGCTGGCCGCCGACTACGCCGCCCAGCTGGTGCGCAGCGCCGGCAAGGTCGTGTTCTTCGCCAAGCACCTCGACGTCATGGACACCGCCGCCGAGGTCTTCGCCAAGCGCGACATCCGCTACACCGAGATCCGAGGTGACCAGTCCGCGACCGCGCGCACCAAGGCGATCGACGCGTTCGTCAAGGATCCCGAGGTCGGCGTGATCGTGTGCTCGCTGACCGCGGCCGGCGTCGGCATCAACCTGCAGGTCGCGTCCAACGTCGTGCTCTCGGAGCTGTCGTGGACCAACGCCGAGCAGACCCAGGCCATCGACCGGGTGCACCGCATCGGCCAGACCGAGCCGGTCACGGCCTGGCGGATCATCGCCGCGCAGACCATCGACGCCCGGATCGCCGACCTCATCGACAGCAAGGCGGGGCTGGCGGCACGCGCCCTGGACGGTGCCACCGAGGAGGAGACGACGACCGCCGACGTCCGGCTGGAGGCGCTGGTCTCGCTGCTCACCGACTCCCTCGCGGCG
Organism: Nocardioides sp.; assembly: GCF_036405735.1. Taxonomy (GTDB): domain Bacteria; phylum Actinomycetota; class Actinomycetes; order Propionibacteriales; family Nocardioidaceae; genus Nocardioides. The sequence continues at coordinate 56,404 of NZ_DASWXC010000081.1, read as the reverse complement.
CGCGGCTGACGGCGCCCGGGGCGTCGACCCGCGGACGGCGCGGCAGCGCCTGGGCGGCCAGCGCCGCGGCCACGCCGGCCAGCAGGCTCACGAGGTACGCCGTCGACGCGCCGTGATGGTCCACGACGACGCCGCTGAGCAGCGCGCCCGGCGCCACCCCGGCGACCAGACCGGTCTGGAACACGGCCATGCCCTCGGTCAGCCGCGCCGACGGCACGCTCTGCTCGATCGCGGACATCGCGGCGATCAGGGTCGGTGCGATCGCCAGACCGCCAGCCAGGAGGACCACGCCCATCAGCGGCACGGAGTCCACGAAGAGCAGCGGGGCCATCGTCAGCGCCATCGCGGCGCTGCCCCAGCGCACCCGGGTCGCGACACCGGCGCGCCAGGTGACCGCGCCGGTCATCACACCGGCCAGGAGGCTGCCCAGCGCCCAGAGGGCGAGCAGGCCGCCGGCGTACCCCTCGTTGCCCTGCTCCTCGGCGAACGCGACGGTGGTGACCTCCGCCCCGCCGAAGAGCACGCCCTGGGCGGCGGCGATCACGACGAGCGGCGCGACGGTGCGCCACGGCATCGCGGGCCGGTCGACGTGGTGCCGCCGGACCGCGTGCACGGGCGGCGCGGTACGGCGCTGCGCCGCGAACGCGACGCTGCCGAGCACGCCCACGACGATCGCGGCGCCGAGGCCGGCCACCGGGTGGACCGTCGTCGCGAGCACGGTGACCAGGATCGGGCCGACGATGAAGACAGCCTCGTCGACGACCGCCTCGAGGGCGAACGCCGTCTGCTTGTCGGCCGGCGTCTCCAGCACGAAGGACCAGCGGGCGCGCACCGAGGAGCCCACCTGGGGGAGCGAGGCGCCGGCGACCGCGGCCGCGCCGTACGACACCAGGCTGGACCAGTCGGCGCGCACCGCCACCACGAACACCACCATCGCGACGCCGAAGAGGATGCTCGCGACCCCGATCACGCGGGCCTGGCCGAGTCGGTCGAGCAACCGGCCCTGGAAGATCGCGAGGACGGCGTTGGCGATCATGTAGCAGGCCGACACCGCGCCGGCGACGCCGTAGGACCCGGTCGCGGACTCCACCAGCAGGACGATCCCCAGCCCGACCATGGAGATCGGGAGGCGGGCGACCAGCCCGGTGGCGGAGAACAGCGCGGCCCCCGGCACGGCCAGGATGCGACGGTAGGAGGCGAGGAAGGGCATGACGCGCTCAACGTAGGGCGCGCCCGTGTGTCTTTACGAATCGGTTACGCGAGCCGCGCACGGGTACGGAGGGCTCATGAGCCCTGTGCGTGTGCGACCGCTCGGCGGAGCGTTCGGTTGCCTGATGATGATCCTGATCTCGGTCGTGCTCTCGGTGCTGCTGACGGTGCTGCTCAACCTGGCGCGGTGACGCGACCGGCGCCTCAGGTGTAGTCGGCCCAGACCCGCCGGGCAGCGCCGTCCACCGTCATGAACCCGCCGTACGGAAGGATCCAGTGCGGTCGGGTGTGGCCGTAGGGGACGCCGACGACCACGACGGCGTCGGGGTTGTAGCGCTGCACGGTGGAGATCGCCATGTCGCGCTGCTCCGCCCGGTGGGCGCGCCGCTCCTCGACAGGACGCGGATGCTCCCGGCTGTGGGCGGGCGGCCGGGAGACGACCACGGCGTCGACCGCCGCGAGGATGCCGCGCTCGCCCAGGGAGCGCAGGATCCAGCCGAACTCGCGCGCCGGGATGACCTCCTCCGAGCTCTCCACGAGCAGCACGCCGCCTTCGACCACGGACGGGTCGGCCGGGAACCGCCCCGCCGTGAGGAACCACTGCACGACCTCGATACAGCCACCCCACGTGCGTCCGGTGACCGTCCGCGCCGGGCCGGCCCAGGTCCAGGGGTCGGTGGGCTCACGCTCGCCGTTCGCGGTCATGGCCGCCGGATCGAGCCAGTCGACCCCGAAGTCCTCGGACTCGCCCGGGTCGGTGATCTCCAGCCGTCCTCCGGTGAGCAGGGCCGCCCGCAGCGAGGCGACGTGGATGTCCTCGACCGACGGTCCCGGTCCGAGGTGCACCTGCGTGGAGCCGCCGTGGAAGGCCGCGACGCCGTTGGTCCACAGCCAGTTGAGGAGGTTGGAGTTGTCGCTGTAGCCGAGGAACGGCTTCGGGTCGGCGCGCACCAACGTGGCGTCCAGGTGGGGAATCACGGTGATCTGGTCCTCGCCGCCCACCGACGCCAGGACCGCCCGGATCGACGGATCGCCGAAGGCGGCGTTGAGGTCGGCGGCACGGTCCTCGGGCGAGGCGTCCAGTCTGCGGGTCGTGGGGTACTCCACCGGGACCAGGCCGGTGAGCTCGGCCAGACGGACCATGGCCTGCTCGTGCACCGCAGGCGCGAAGCCGGGGGCGGCGAACGACGGTGAGACGACCGCGACTTTGTCGCCGGCGGCGGCCTTCGGCGGAGCGATCAGGTCCATGTGGTCAGTCAACCAACGACCGGCAACTCCGTCACCGCGGTGTCCGGCAGCGGCGGCGGGGTGCCGCCGAATTCGGGGCACAGGGCCTGGTGGGAGCACCACGAGCACAGCCTGCTGCGTCGTGGCCGCCAGTCGCCGGAGGTGCGGGCACGCTCGATGGCCTGCCAGATCGCGTCGACCTTCCGCTCGGTGGCGATCAGGTCCGCCGCATCCGGCTCGTAGCGCAGGATCTCGCCGTTGCCCAGGTAGATCAGCTGCAGCATCGATGGCACCACGCCGCGGGTGCGCCACAGCACCAGGGCGTAGATCTTGAGCTGGAACAGCGCCTTCGCCTCGAACGCCTCGCTCACCGACCGGCCGGTCTTGTAGTCGCTGATCCGGATCTCGCCGGTCGGTGCGACGTCGAGACGGTCGATGAACCCGCGCAGCAGCAGCTTGGAGTCCAGCACCGCCTCGACGTACAGCTCGCGCTCCGCGGGCTCGAGCCGAGTGGGGTCCTCCAGGCTGAAGTAGCGCTCGATGACGACCCGGCAGGTCTCCAGCCAGGCGCTGAGCGACTCGGGGTCGGCGAAGAGCGCCGCGACCTCGGGCTCGGTCTCCCGCAGCTCCTCCCACGCCGGTCCGAGAAGACCCTTGGCCTGCCCGGCCGTGCGCTCGGGGGCCGGCAGGTCGAACAGCTGCTCCAGCACCCGGTGCACGACCGTGCCGCGCACCGCATCCACCGACGGCGGCTCGGGGAGCTTGTCGATCGTGCGGAAGCGGTACAGCAGCGGACACGTGAGGAAGTCGCCCGCGCGGCTGGGGGAGAGCGCGCCGATCACGTCGACGCCGTCCACCGGGGTGGAGAGCGCGTCGGCCGGCGAGGTGGTCATGTCCTGCACCCTAGGTGACGCCACCGACACGCGTGCCGAGCGGCTCCCGCCCGTCGGCTAGCCTCGCTGCGTGTCATCCCCCGAGCCTGCCTCGCCCCGTGCCCCGCGCCCGCCGGGCACCCTCCGGGTCGGGAGCGTCGCCGGCGCCGATGTGCTGGTCTCGAGCTCCTGGTTCCTCATCGCGGGCCTGATCGCGGTCCTGGTCGCACCGCGCGTGGACCAGGTGACGCCGGGCCTGGGGGCGTGGAAGTACGTCGCCGGCTTCGCCTTCGCGGTGATCCTCTACGGCTCGGTGCTGCTCCACGAGGCGTCGCACGCGGTCGTCGCCCGGCACTACGGCTACCCGGTCGCGTCGATCACGCTGCACTTCCTCGGCGGCGCGACGGCCGTCGAGGGCGAGTCCAAGCGCGCCCGCGAGGAGTTCTGGATCGCGGTCGTCGGTCCGCTGACGTCGCTCGCGGTCGGCGGTGTCGCGCTGCTGGTGCGGCTCACCGTGGAGCTCGAGGGGCTGCTGCTCATGGCCGTGGAGGGGCTCGCCGGGGCCAACCTCCTGGTCGGCGTGCTCAACCTGGTCCCGGGCCTGCCGCTCGACGGTGGTCGGGTGCTGAAGTCGGTGGTCTGGGGCGTCAGCGGGAAGCCGCACCTCGGCACGACCGTCGCCGGCTGGACGGGTCGGGGCGTCGCGGTGCTGGCGCTGTTCTGGCCGACCTTCCAGTCCGAGGTGCTCGGCTACGGCGTCGACATCCTCGACTACGTGCTGGCCTTCATCGTGGCCATGTTCCTGTGGTCGGGTGCGAGCGCCGCGCTCGCGGCGTCACGGTTCCGCCGTACGATGCCGCACCTGGTGGCCCGTGACCTGGCCCGGCGCACCCTCGCCGTGCCGGGCGAGCTGCCGCTGGCCGAGGCGGTGCGCCGCGCCCAGGACGCCCAGGCCGGGAGCATCGTGACCGTCGCCAGCGACGGTACGCCGGTGGGGATCGTCCACGAGGCGGCGCTGCTGGCGACGCCGGAGGAGCGGCGGCCGTGGGTCGCCACCTCCACGGTGGCCCGCACCCTGGACCCGGGTCTGACGCTGGCGGCCGGGCTGGCGGGGGAGGAGCTGCTGCGCGCCCTCATGCGCACCCCCGCCGCCGAGTACCTCCTCCTCGACGAGCAGGGCGCGATCTACGGCGTGCTGGCGACCTCCGACGTCGATGCGGCGTTCCGCGGGGCGGGCCACTAACTTCTGCCCCATGGCGCCTGAGCACACCCCCGTGACCGAGGACGTCCCGGCCGAGGCCTGGTCCGGCGTCCACCGCGGACCGCTGCGGGCCGGCGAGTGGGTGCGGCTGGTCGACCAGAAGGGCCGCAAGCACAACTTCGAGCTGGTGCCCGGCAAGCGGTTCTTCTCGAACAAGGGCCACCTCGAGCACGACGAGCTGATCGGCCGCGAGGAGGGCTTCACGGTCGTCTCGTCCGCCGGCGGCGAGTACCTCGTCTTCCGCCCGCTTCTCTCGGAGTTCGTCGTCTCCATGCCGCGCGGCGCGGCCGTCGTCTATCCCAAGGACGCCGCCCAGATCGTCGCGCTCGTCGACATCTTCCCGGGCGCGCGGGTCATCGAGGCCGGCGTCGGCTCGGGGGCGCTCACCTGCTCGCTGCTGCGTGCCGTCGGGCCCTTCGGCTCGGTGCTCTCCTTCGAGCGGCGCGAGGAGTTCGCCGCGGTGGCCCGCAAGAACGTCGACCAGTTCTTCGGTACGCCGGCCGGCGAGTCGCACCCCGCGTGGGAGCTGCGCCTCGGCGACCTGCAGGAGGAGCTCCCGGCCGGCGGTGAGCGCGCCGACCGGGTGATCCTCGACATGCTGGCGCCGTGGGAGTGCGTGGACGCCGCGGCCGGCGCGCTGTACCCGGGCGGCATCCTGTGCGCCTACGTCGCGACCACGACCCAGCTCTCCCGGTTCGTCGAGACCGTGCGCGTGCACGGCGGCTTTACCGAGCCGCAGGCGTGGGAGTCACTGGTGCGCGACTGGCACGTGGAGGGGCTCGCCGTACGCCCCGGCCACAAGATGATCGGCCACACCGCGTTCCTCGTCACCGCCCGTCGGCTCGCCCCGGGCGCGCGCCCGCCGCGCAAGACCCGCCGCCCGGCGCCCGGCGCCTACGGTCCTGACTACACCGGCCCGCGCCCGGCCGGGGTGCCCACCGGCGAGCCTGCCCCGGAACTGGTCCAGGACCCGGTCCAGCACGTGGTCACGGAGGCGTCCGAGGACTGAGCCGCCGCGCGGCCAAATCGTGATCGACACTGCGGGGAGTCCCCTTCCGTCGCGGGGTACCGCGAGTAGGGTCGAGATCACAGGAGGTGGCGCCCATGTCGACATCCGACGCATTCCCGACTCCCTACAGCCGTGACCCCGAGGAGCTCGAGGGTCAGGTCCGGGCTCTCGAGGCGGAGGTGCGCGACCTGCGCCGCCGTCTCGGGGAGGTGCCCGGCGGCGGCTCGCAGGCGCTGGAGCTGCGGCTTGCCGACGCGCAGCGCTCCCTGGCCGCGGTCACGTCGCAGAACGAGCGGCTCGCCTCGACCCTGCGGGAGGCCCGCGACCAGATCCTGAAGCTCAAGGACGAGGTCGACCGCCTTGCCCAGCCGCCGGCCGGCTTCGGCACCTTCATCGGGCGCAACGACGACGACACCGTCGACGTCTTCACCGGTGGCCGCAAGCTGCGGGTGACGGTCTCGCCCAGCGTCGACCTGGAGACGCTGCGCCGCGGCCAGGAGGTCATGCTCAACGAGGCGCTCAACGTGGTCGAGGCGCTCGCCTTCGAGAAGGTCGGCGAGGTCGTGATGCTCAAGGAGCTGCTCGCCGACGGCGAGCGTGCCCTGGTGATCGCGAACGCTGACGAGGAGCGCGTCGTCCGGCTCGCCGAGCCGTTGCGCGACGAGGTCATCCGGGCCGGCGACTCCCTGTTGCTGGAGCCGCGCTCGGGCTACGTCTACGAGAAGGTGCCGAAGTCGGAGGTCGAGGAGCTGGTCCTCGAGGAGGTCCCCGACATCTCCTACGACGCCATCGGCGGCCTGGGCAGCCAGATCGAGATGATCACCGACGCCGTCGAGCTGCCCTACCTCTACCCCGAGCTCTTCAAGGAGCACCAGCTCAAGCCGCCCAAGGGCGTGCTGCTCTACGGCCCGCCGGGATGCGGCAAGACGCTGATCGCGAAGGCGGTCGCCAACTCGCTCGCCAAGAAGGTCGCCACGAAGACCGGGGCCGAGGGCAAGTCGTACTTCCTCAACATCAAGGGCCCCGAGCTCCTCAACAAGTACGTCGGCGAGACCGAGCGCCACATCCGGCTGGTCTTCCAGCGGGCGCGGGAGAAGGCCTCGGCCGGAACGCCCGTCATCGTGTTCTTCGACGAGATGGACTCGCTCTTCCGCACCCGTGGGACCGGCGTCTCCTCCGACGTGGAGAACACGATCGTCCCGCAGCTGCTCAGCGAGATCGACGGCGTGGAGCTGCTGGAGAACGTCCTGGTCATCGGCGCCTCCAACCGCGAGGACATGATCGACCCCGCGATCCTGCGCCCCGGCCGGCTGGACGTGAAGATCAAGATCGAGCGTCCCGACGCCGAGGGTGCCCGCGACATCTTCAGCAAGTACCTCACCGCGGAACTGCCGCTCCACCCCGACGACGTCGCCGAGTTCGGCGGCAACCGCCAGGCGTGCGTGGAGGGGATGATCCGGGCGACCGTCGAGCGGATGTACACCGAGTCCGAGGAGAACCGCTTCCTCGAGGTCACCTACGCCAACGGCGACAAGGAGGTCCTGTACTTCAAGGACTTCAACTCCGGCGCGATGATCCAGAACATCGTCGACCGCGCCAAGAAGATGGCGATCAAGGACTTCCTCGACCACGACCAGCGCGGCCTGCGAGTCTCCCACCTGCTCCAGGCGTGCGTCGACGAGTTCAAGGAGAACGAGGACCTGCCCAACACCACCAACCCCGACGACTGGGCCCGGATCTCCGGCAAGAAGGGCGAGCGGATCGTCTTCATCCGCACGCTCATCACCGGCAAGCAGGGCACCGAGCCCGGCCGGTCCATCGACACGGTTGCCAACACCGGCCAGTACCTCTGACCGGGTCGACCCGTCAGGCCGGGCCGGTGGCCTCGGTGACGTCGGCGACCGTGGCGCCCAGCGCGGCCACGAGGTCGTCGGCCGCCACGGTGAGCGCGACGCCGTGCGCGCCGCCGCCGATCGACACCGTCCCGGTGACCCGCTCGTCGGCGATGACGGGGAGCGGCGTGGCGGCCCCCAGCGGCGTGATCGTGCCGCGGACGAACCCGGTGACGGCGTACGCCGCCTCGGCGCTCGGCATCGAGATCCGGTTGACGCCCAGCAGGGTGCGCAGCTTGGGCCACGCGATCTCGCGGTCGCCGGGGACCAGCACGAAGCGATGGTCGCCGCCGCTCACCCGTACGACCATCGTCTTCACGATCTGACGGGGCTCGACGCCGCGCGCGGTCGCTGCCTCCGCGAGCGAGCGGACCGGTCCGTGCCGGGTGACCTGGTAGGTGAGCCCGAGGGCATCGGCTGCCGCGATGACGCGCGCTGACTGATCGGTGTCGGCCATGCCGCGAGCCTAGGTCGTTGCGGATCGGGGGTCCGCGGGAGGAGCATCGGCGAATGGAGGCGCGGTTGCCGGTGGAGTCGGTGCGGGCGGCGACGAACGGCACCCTGGAGAAGGCGCTGCGTCATGCGCTGGTCTGGCTGGAGTCCCTCGACGAGCGGCCGGTGGCGCCGCTCGCGACGGCGCCGCAGGTCGCCGACGCCCTCGGGCGTCGCCTGCCGGAGGGTCCGAGCGACGCCGGGGACGTGCTCGACCTGCTGGTGACGGCGTGCGAGCCGGGCCTGACCGCGATGCCCTCGGGCCGGTTCTACGGCATGGTCATCGGCGGCAGCCACCCCGCTGCGCTCGCCGCCGATTGGCTCACAGGCGCCTGGGACCAGAACACCGGTCTGCGGCGACTCACCCCCGCGACGGCGGCGGTCGAGGAGGTGGCGGCCGCGTGGTTGCTGGACCTGTTGGGGCTGGACGCGGATGCGGCGGTCGGATTTCCCACCAGCGCCACGACGGCCAACCTCACCTGCCTGGCGGCGGCGCGTGACGCGGTCCTGCGCCGGACCGGCCACGACGTGGCCCAGGACGGGCTGGCGAGCGCCCCACGGGTCCGGGTCCTCACCGGAGCCGAGGGCCACGAGAGCGTCGGCTACGCGCTGCGCTATCTCGGTCTCGGTGCGCCGGAGCAGGTCCCGGCCGACGACCAGGGACGCCTGGACCCGGACGCGCTGCGCGCCGCGCTCGGCCGGGGGAGCGGGCCGTCGATCGTGGTGCTGCAGGCAGGCAACGTCCACTCCGGCGCCTTCGACCCTTTCGGGCCCGCGATCGAGGCGGCGCACGAGGGCGGTGCGTGGGTCCACGTGGATGGCGCCTTCGGCCTCTTCGCGGCGGCAGCGCCCGGCCTGCGGCACCTGACGTCGGGGTTCGAGGAGGCCGACTCCTGGGCCACGGATGCCCACAAGACCCTCAACGTCCCGTACGACTGCGGGGTCGCGATCGTGAAGGACGCGTCCGCCGCGCGCGCAGCGACCGGCAAGCACGGCGACTACCTGATCCTCGACCAGCAGGGGGACCCGTTCGACCATGTGCCCGAGCTGTCGCGGCGCGCTCGCGGCGTACCGGTGTGGGCGGTGCTGCGCGCGCTCGGCCGCCGCGGCGTCGGTGAGCTGGTCGAGGGCATGGCGCGCCACGCCCGCACCTTCGCCGACGGCGTGCGCACGATCCCGGGCGCGCAGGTGCTCAACGAGGTGGTCTACACCCAGGCGTGCGTCTGGTTCGGCGGCGACGAGCGCACCGAGGAGGTGGTAGGCCGGCTGCTGGCCGACGGGACCACCTGGATGTCGGGCTCCCGCTGGCACGGGCGGTCCGTGCTCCGGATCTCGGTGAGCAACTGGGCCACCACCGACGCCGACGTGGAGCGCAGCCTCGTGGCGCTGCGGCGCTGCGCCGCGGCCGCGCAGGGGTCACGCCGGACGTAGATGCCGCGCCTTGGCGATGTTGAAGACGCCGTAGCAGGCCAGTCCCAGCGCGACGACCAGGAGCAGCACCGGCCCCAGCGGCGCCTCCTTGAGCCGGCCCAGCGCCTGGTCGAGTCCGGCCGACTTCGCGGGATCATGCGTAAGCGCCGCCCACACGAAGAACCCGCCGACGGCCCAGAAGGCCACGGCTCGCCCGCAGTAGCCGACGTACGCGAGCCAGGTGAGGGCCTTTCCCGTGCGTCCGGTGGAGCCGGCCGCGTCGAGCTGGTCGCGCCACTTGTCGCTCAGTCCCCGGTAGACGCTGTAGCAGCCGTAGCCGATCACCGCGGCGCCGACGATCCCGACCAGCAGCGGCCCGAGCGGCATCTCCATCAGCCGCGCGGTCCAGCCCCGGGTGCTGGACCCGCTGCCGCCGGAGTCGCCGGTCGCGACGCGGACCGCGGACCACGCCAGCACGGCGTACACGACCGCCTTGAAGAGCGAGCCCGCCGCATGCCGCCACCGCTCAGCACCGTCCTCGCCGCGATGGCCGACGACGGCATCGGCGAGCGACCACACCACGAGCGCGGCCAGCCCGACCGCGGCGACCCACAGCATCGCCTGGCCCAAGGGCTGCCCGGCGAGCTGCTGGAGAGCACCGTCCTTCGACACCTGGCCCTCGCGGTCGCCCAGTGCGAGCTGAGCGGTCAGCCAGGCGAGCACGAGATGCACCAGCCCGTAGGCCAGGAAGCCGACCCGGGCCAGCCAGCGCATCGCCGGATGCTGCCGCGCCTCGCGCGCGGCGTCCTGCGCCGAGTCCGACGCGCCTCTCCCTGTGTCCATCGCACCCACCCTCTCGGGATCTCACTACCCGAACGCGCCCGTGGCGACACCTCGGCGTCGGCGGGTCCGCGTACGCTCGTCGCCATGAGCGTTCGCCGAGTGATGGGCACCGAGGTGGAGTACGGCATCTCCGTGCAGGGGCAGCCGCTCGCCAACCCGATGGTGGCCTCCAGCCAGGTCGTCAACGCCTATGCCTCCGCGACCCTCAAGGCCCGCCGGGCCCGCTGGGACTTCGAGGAGGAGTCGCCGCTACGCGACGCCCGCGGGTTCGACGTGTCGCGCACCGTCGCCGACCCCAGCCAGCTCACCGATGAGGACCTCGGCCTGGCCAACGTCATCCTCACCAACGGCGCCCGCCTCTATGTCGACCACGCCCATCCGGAGTTCTCCACCCCCGAGGTGACCACGCCACTGGACGTCGTCCGCTTCGACAAGGCCGGCGAGCAGGTCATGCTCCGCGCCACCGAGCTCGCCCGGCAGCTGCCGACCGCGCCCGCGATCACGCTCTACAAGAACAACACCGACAACAAGGGCGCCTCCTACGGCGCCCACGAGAACTACCTGATGCGGCGGTCCACGCCGTTCGCCGAGATCATCCGGCACCTCACCCCGTTCTTCGTCAGCCGGCAGGTCGTCACCGGCGCCGGACGCGTGGGCCTGGGGCAGGACGGCCGCCAGCACGGCTTCCAGGTCAGCCAGCGCGCCGACTACTTCGAGGTGGAGGTCGGCCTCGAGACCACGCTCAAGCGGCCCATCATCAACACGCGCGACGAGCCGCACGCCGACCCGGAGAAGTACCGCCGGCTCCACGTGATCATCGGTGACGCGAACCTGTCGGAGATCTCGACCTACCTCAAGGTCGGCACCACCTCGCTGGTGCTGGCCATGATCGAGGACCGCTTCATCGGCCACGACCTGTCGGTGGACGGCCCGGTGGCGGCCCTGCGCGCGGTGTCGCACGACCCGACGCTGCGGCAGACCATCACCCTCAAGGACGGCCGCACCGTGACGGCCGTGCAGCTGCAGCTCGAGTACCTCGACCTCGCCAAGAAGTACGTCGAGGACCGCTACGGCGCCGACGCCGACGCGCAGACCCGGGACGTCCTGACCCGGTGGGAGTCGGTCCTGGACCGGCTGGAGCGCGACCCGATGCTGTGCGCGGCCGAGCTCGACTGGGTGGCCAAGCTCAAGCTGCTGCAGTCCTACCGCGACCGCGACGGTCTGGAGTGGGACGACGCGAAGCTGCATCTCATCGACCTGCAGTACGCCGACATCCGGCCCGAGAAGGGGCTCTACCACCGGCTGCTCCGCGCCGGGCGCATCGAGCGCCTGCTCGACGACGACTCGGTGGCGGCCGCCACCCACGAGCCGCCGACCGACACCCGGGCCTACTTCCGCGGCCGCTGCCTGGAGAAGTACGCCGACAGCGTGGCCGCGGCGTCGTGGGACTCGGTCATCTTCGACCTGCCGGGGCGCGACTCACTGCAGCGGATCCCGACGATCGACCCGCTGCGCGGCAGCAAGGCGCACGTCGGCGAGCTGCTGGACCGCTGTGACACGGCCGTGGATCTGTTCACCGCCTTGACCGGCAATGGATAGGGTCAGAGGTATGGCACAGGAGCAGAAGCAGCCGCGGAAGGCTAGCGAGGAGATCGAAGAGGTCGAGACCGCTCCGGAGACCGACGTCGCGGAGCGCAAGGAGTCGCTCGACGCCGACGTCGACGACATCCTCGACGAGATCGACGACGTCTTGGAGACCAACGCCGAGGACTTCGTGAAGTCCTTCATCCAGAAGGGCGGGGAGTAGTCCTTGAGCGGCGACTCCCGCATCCCCGCCGCGTTCATGGCGCCGGGGACCTCCTCCTTCGCCGACTTCCTCGGCGACCACGCCCCCGAGCTGCTGCCCGGCCGCCGCATGGGTGAAGGCCCCGCCGGCAGTCTGGGCGACCTGGCCCCGCACGGCACCACGATCGTGGCCGCCACCTACCGCGGAGGCGTCGTGATGGCCGGCGACCGGCGCGCGACGATGGGCAACGTCATCGCCCAGCGCGACATCCAGAAGGTCTTCCCGGCCGACGAGTACTCCGCGGTCGGCATCGCCGGCGCCGCCGGCATCGCGGTCGAGATGGTCCGGCTCTTCCAGACCGAGCTCGAGCACTACGAGAAGATCGAGGGCACCACGCTCTCCCTCGACGGCAAGGCCAACCGCCTGGCCGCGCTCATCCGCGGCAACCTCGGGATGGCCCTGCAGGGCCTGGCGGTGGTGCCGCTCTTCGCCGGCTTCGACCTGGACCGGCAGATCGGCCGGATCTTCAGCTACGACGTGACCGGCGGCCGCTACGAGGAGTCGTCGTTCCACTCGGTCGGCTCGGGCTCGGTGTTCGCGCGCGGCGCGCTGAAGAAGCTCTACCGCGACGACTTCGAGGAGTCCGGCGCCGTCTCGGCCGTCGTCCAGGCGCTCTACGACGCGGCCGACGACGACTCCGCGACCGGCGGGCCCGACCTCACCCGGCGGATCTTCCCCGTCGTCCACCTGATCACCGCCGACGGCGGTCGCCGGCTGCCCGACACCGAGGTCGCGGCCATCGCCGACCGGGTCGTCGCGGGCCGCATGGAGCGGCCCGACGGCCCGCACGCCGAGCCCCTGTCGGGGTCCGGCTCGACGACCGAGGAGCAGCGATGAGCACGCCGTTCTACGTCAGTCCCGAGCAGCTGATGAAGGACCGGGCGGACTTCGCCCGGAAGGGCATCTCGCGCGGCCGGTCGGTCGTCGCGGTGCAGTACGCCGACGGCATCCTCTTCGTCTCCGAGAACCCCTCGGCGGCGCTGCACAAGGTCTCGGAGATCTACGACCGCATCGCCTTCGCGGCGGTCGGCCGCTACAACGAGTTCGAGAACCTCCGCATCGCCGGGGTCCGGCTGGCCGACATGCGTGGCTACGCCTACGACCGGCGCGACGTCACCGGCCGCGGTCTGGCCAACGCCTACGCGCAGACGCTCGGCACGATCTTCTCCAGCGGCGGCGAGAAGCCCTACGAGGTGGAGATCTTCGTCGCCGAGATCGGCGACACGCCCGAGGCCGACCAGCTCTACCGGCTCACCTACGACGGCCAGGTCGCCGACGAGCACGGGTACGCCGTCATGGGCGGCGCCGCCGACGTCGTCGCCGGCTACCTCCAAGAGCGGTACGCCGCCGCCTTGGGCCTGCAGGAGGCGCTGCAGCTCGCCGTGGCGGCGCTCGGCCACAGCGACACCGGTGACCGGGTGATCCCGGTCGGCGATCTCGAGGTCGCCGTGCTCGACCGGACCCGGACCCAGCCCCGGAAGTTCCTCCGGCTGCGCCCGGCGCGCCTCACCGACCTGCTCGGTGAGCGCGGGCAGACCTCACCGGCCGAGGGCGCCAGCACCGCGCCCGGCTCCTCGACCCCGCCCGACGGCCCGGACGGCGGCCCGGACGGCGCCCCGGACGACGAGCCCCCGCTGGCACCGCCGCTCTGACCTGGCCCTCCGCACGAGGGACACGCCGGAGCTGCGGCGCGCGCTGATCGAGCCCCCGACGTTGCGGTCCGGGTCTAGGCTCGCTGCATGGACCGCCGGATCTTCGGGATCGAGAACGAGTACGGCGTCACCTGCACGTTCCGCGGACAGCGGCGGCTGAGTCCCGACGAGGTGGCGCGCTACCTCTTCCGGAAGGTCGTCAGCTGGGGTCGGAGCAGCAACGTCTTCCTGCGCAACGGCGCTCGGCTCTACCTCGACGTGGGCAGCCACCCGGAGTACGCCACGCCGGAGTGCGATGACGTGGTCTCGGTGGTGACCCACGACAAGGCGGGGGAGCGGGTCCTCGAGGGGCTGCTCCTCGACGCCGAGCAGCGGCTCCACGACGAGGGGATCGCCGGCGAGATCTACCTGTTCAAGAACAACACCGACTCCGCCGGCAACTCCTACGGCTGCCACGAGAACTACCTCGTCAGCCGGCAGGGCGAGTTCAGCCGACTCGCCGACGTGCTCATCCCGTTCCTCGTCACCCGCCAGATCGTGGTGGGGGCGGGCAAGATCACGCAGACGCCCCGCGGTGCGTCGTACTCCATCTCCCAGCGCGCCGAGCACATCTGGGAGGGCGTCTCGAGCGCGACGACCCGCAGCCGGCCGATCATCAACACCCGCGACGAGCCGCACGCGGACGCCGAGAAGTACCGCCGGCTGCACGTCATCGTCGGCGACTCGAACATGTCCGAGACCACGACGATGCTCAAGCTCGCCTCGTGCGACCTGGTGCTGCGGATGATCGAGGAGGGCGTGGTGATGCGCGACCTCACGATGGAGAACCCCATCCGCGCGATCCGCGAGATCGCCCACGACCCCACCGGGCGCCGCAAGGTCCGGCTCGCCAACGGCCGGGAGGCGACGGCGCTCGAGATCCAGCAGGAGTACCTCGGCAAGGCGCGGGACTTCGTCGACCGCCGGCAGATCTCGACACCCACCATCGAACGCTCCCTGGACCTGTGGGAGCGCGGGCTGAAGGCCGTCGAGTCCGACGACCTCAGCCTGGTCGAGCGCGAGATCGACTGGGTCATCAAGCTCAAGCTCATCGAGCGCTACCGCGCCAAGCACGGTCTACCGCTGAGCCACCCGCGGATCGCCCAGCTGGACCTGGCCTACCACGACATCCACCGCGGCCGCGGCCTCTACTACCTGCTGGAGAAGCGGGGTGCGGTCGCCCGCGCGACCACGGACCTGCGGATCTTCGAGGCCAAGTCGATCCCGCCGCAGACCACGCGGGCGCGGCTGCGCGGGGAGTTCATCAAGAAGGCACAGGAGCGGCGCCGCGACTTCACCGTCGACTGGGTCCACCTCAAGCTCAACGACCAGGCTCAGCGCACGGTGCTGTGCAAGGACCCGTTCCGGGCGTACGACGAGCGGGTGCAGCGTCTCGTCGACGGCATGTGAGGCCTCTCAGGCTGGTTTCACGATCCCTTAGTAGGGTGTGCGCGCTGTGCTGGACCCACACTGGCCCAGCGCTGACCCACCCCCGAGCCCAGAGGTAGTCACCCGTGTCTCACCGTGCGCCCCGTCCTCACACCCGCGGCCTGACGCCCGCCGGCCTCCTGTTGGCGCTGCTGCTGCCCGCCCTGGCCGCCTGCGGCGGCGAGAAGTCGGTCGGACTCGGCGAGGACCTGCGGCCCGGGTTCGACGCCGTGGAGATCACCGGCGACTTCGGTGCCGCACCGGAGGTGACGTGGAAGTCGCAGATGTCCGCGGACAAGACCGAGACCAAGACGCTGGTCGAGGGTGACGGTCCTACCATCGAGGCCGGCGACCAGGCCTTCGCCTACCTCTGGGTCGGCAACGGCTACACCAAGAAGGAGGCCTACAGCGGCTACGAGGGCGGGCAGCCGGAGATGCTGACCGCCGACGACAAGAGCCTCAGCGCCGTCTTCGCCGACCTCCTCACCGGCGCGAAGGCGGGGTCCCGCCTCGCTGCGGTCGCCAACGCGGCGGACGTCTTCGGGGAGGCCGGCAACCCGAGCATCGGCGTCGCGAACGAGGACGCCGTCCTCATCGTGATGGACGTCGTCAGCCCGATCCTCGACAAGGTCGAGGGTGCCGCGCAGCCCGCTCCGGCCTGGGCGCCGGCCCTCGTGGAGGCCGAGGGAGCCGTGACCGGGCTCGACTTCAGCAAGGCACCGGCCCCGACCAAGCAGCTGCGCAAGGCCGTGCTGGTCCAGGGCACCGGCGCGGAGGTTCCGGCCGACGGCAGCGTCCTGGTCCGCTACCTCGGTCAGGTCTACAAGGGGGCCAAGCCGTTCGACCAGAACTTCGACAAGGCGGCCAACGAGCTGCAGCCGTTCTCGCTCGACGGCGTCGTCGCGGGCTGGAAGCAGGGACTGGCCGGCCAGAAGGTCGGCAGCCGGGTGCTGCTGGCGATCCCGCCGGCGCTCGGCTACGGCTCCAAGGGCAACGCCGACGCGGGCATCAAGGGCACCGACACGCTCTACTTCGTCGTCGACATCCTCGGCGCCTCCTGACGACGCGCGGACGCTGGGCAGGACACAGGCAGGACACGGGCAGGACACGGGGCAGGAGGGCGGGAATGGCTCACAAGACCGAGCGGCTGATGAACCTGCTCATCATGCTCCTGGTCCAGCGCCACTACGTGACCAAGGACCGCATCCGCGACATCCTCTACCCGGGCGCCAGCGACGACGCCTTCGAGAAGATGTTCGAGCGGGACAAGGAGGAGCTGCGCAGCCTCGGTGTTCCCATCGACGTGGGCGGCTCCGACCCGCTGTTCGGTGACGACTACGGCTACCGCATCGTGCAGAGCGAGTTCGCGCTGCCCGACATCAGCCTGAGCGCCGACGAGGCGGCGGTGGTGTCGTTGGCGACCAAGGTGTGGGAGCACGCCCGGCTCGCCGAGGCGACCACCGACGCGGTCCGCAAGCTCACGGCAGCGGGCGTCGAGCTCGACGTCGCCGCGCTGGACCTGGTCCAGCCGCGGCTCGGCGCCGACGAACCGGCCTTCGAGGTCTTCCTCGAGGCCGCCCAGGAGCGCAGCGAGGTCGACTTCGAGTACCAGCGCGGCACCAGCCCCGCGGTCACCCGTCACCTGCAGCCGTGGGGCGTCGTACGCTCCTCGGGTCGCTGGTACGCCGTGGGCTTCGACACCGACCGTGGCGAGGAGCGGGTCTTCCGGCTCAGCCGCGTGCGCGGGGAGGCCCGGAAGGTCGGAGAGCCCGGCGCCTACGACATCCCGGCCGGCACCGACGTCCGCGCCGTCGCCGGTCGGCTCACGGCTCCGGTCGTGGAGACGACCGCCGTGGTGCTCGTCCGACCCGGCACCGGTCATCCGCTGCGCCGCGCGGCCAGCTCCGTCGAGCACGACGTCACAGGTCCCGGCGACGGCCGCTGGGACCGTATCGTGCTGAGCCGCGGCTCGGTCGACCTCGCCGCGGAGCTGCTCTCGCACGGGCCCGACGTCTACGTCGAGGAGCCGCCCGAGCTGCGCGAGCAGGTCGTCGGCCGGCTGGACGCCCTGCTGGCGGAGGTGGACCGATGAGCAGGCCTGCCCCGAGGACGGCACAGAGGACGGCACAGAAGACGGCACAGAGGACGGCCCAGACCGCCAAGGACCAGGTGGCGCGCCTGCTGGCCCTGGTGCCCTACCTGCACGCCCGCGGCCAGGTGCGGCTCGACGCGGCGGCGGCGGATCTCGGCGTGGCCCCGCAGCAGCTGGTCAAGGACCTCAAGGTCCTCTTCCTCTGCGGCCTGCCCGGGGGCTACCCCGACGACCTCATCGACGTCGACATCGACGCCCTCGAGGACCCCGAGGGCGACCGCGTCATCCGGGTCTCGAACGCCGACTACCTCTCCCGGCCGCTGCGGCTGACGCCGACCGAGGCGACCGCGGTGATCGTGGCGCT
Source organism: Nocardioides sp. (assembly GCF_036405735.1). Taxonomy (GTDB): domain Bacteria; phylum Actinomycetota; class Actinomycetes; order Propionibacteriales; family Nocardioidaceae; genus Nocardioides. The sequence goes on along the minus strand of NZ_DASWXC010000081.1, from coordinate 38,768 downwards.
CCGCGCGCTGCGCGGGGGAGCGGTCTCGGAGGAGACCCGCGAGGTGGTCGACCGCGCGCTGGCCAAGCTGGAGCAGGCAGCCGCGGCCGGTGCGGCCACCACGCCGCTGGTCGACCCGGGCGAGGCGCCCGAGGCGGGGCTGGTCGAGCTCCGCTCCCGGCTGCAGCGGGCCGTCGAGGAGCGTCGCCAGGTCCGGCTGGTCTACTACGTGCCCGCGCGCGACGAGGAGTCCGAGCGGGTCGTCGACCCCCACGCGCTGAGCGACCACGCGGGCGCGACGTACCTCGACGCTTGGTGCCACGTCGCCGAGGCGCCGCGCTGGTTCCGGCTCGACCGGATCCGCAGCGCCGAGGTGCTGGAGGCACACACGACCACCGAGCCCGAGGCGGCGCGCGACCTGGCCGACGGCCTGTTCAGCCGCGGCGAGGACCTGACGCTGGTCACGCTCGACCTGGCGCACGAGGCCTACTGGGTCACGGAGTACTACCCCGTCGAGGCGGTGCGGCCGGGCGCCGACGGACGCTACGAGGTCGACCTGCTGGTCGCCGACGAGCGCTGGCTGACCCGGCTGCTGCTGCGGCTGGCGCCGCACGCGCGGGTCGTCGCGCCGGCGCCGTACGCCGCGGCGCTGCACGACCGGGCCGCTCGAGCTCGGGATCTGTACGGCCGCTCGACCGCAGGGGGCGGCCGTCCGCTCCGTGGCGAGTAGCATGGTCTCTGTTGCCGACCCCCTTGTGAGGACCCCATGACCAGCCCGTTCATCGCCAACCTCGGTACGACCGAGCTCCTCATCATCCTCGCGGTGCTGATCCTCCTCTTCGGCGCCACGAAGCTTCCCGAGCTGGCGCGCGGCACCGGCCGTGCACTGCGGATCTTCAAGGCCGAGACCAAGGGCCTCACCGACGATGACGACGACGCGGCCGCCAGGTCCGCTGAGGCGCCGCGCCAGATCCCGTCCAGCCGGGTGGACGAGTCGTCCGAGGCCGCCGAGGCCGAGCGCGCCGAGCGTGAACGCGCCCCTCGCGGCGACCTGAGCTGACCGCTCGCCGGTGTCCCTGACTGGACTGGCCGACGTGTTCTCGGGTCGGCCCCGCCACCCGGTCGGTGCGAACGGGCAGATGGCGCTGTCCGACCACCTGCGCGAGCTGCGCGCCCGGCTGCTGCGCAGCGCGGTCGTGCTGGTCGCGGCCTTCGTGGTGGCGCTCTTCTTCTACGACCCCTACCTGCTCGACCTCATCGCCCAGCCCTACTTCCACGCGATGGAGCGGCTCGGGCAGAAGGTCGACAGCGAGCTCGTGCTGACCGGCGTCACGACGGCTCTCCTGGTGCAGCTGAAGCTGTGCGGGGTCGCGGCGGTCATCGCCTCCAGCCCGTACTGGCTGCTCCAGATCTGGGGCTTCGTGCTGCCCGGCCTCCACGACAACGAGCGCCGCTGGACCCGAGTCTTCGCGGCCGTCGCGGGCCCGCTGTTCATCGCGGGGGTCGCGCTGGGCTACTACGTGCTGCCCAAGGGCATCGAGGTCCTCATCGGCTTCACGCCCTTGGATGCCACGAACCTCGTGGAGTTCGGCGACTTCTTCTCCTTCGTGGTTCGGATGCTGCTGGTCTTCGGCATCGCGGTCGAGATCCCGCTGTTCGTGGTGATGCTCAACCTCGCCGGAGTGGTCTCCGGTCAGGCCCTGGGTCGCCATCGGCCCTGGATCGTCATCGGCACCTTCGTCTTCGCCGCGGTCGCGACGCCCTCGACGGACCCGTTCTCGATGCTGATGCTCGCGGTCCCGATGCTGGTGCTGTTCGTCGCGGCCGAGGTGATCGCCCGCTTCGTCGACCGCCGACGCGCCCGCCGGTCGGCCGGCACCGACCAGTGGGCCGACGACGAGCTCTCGCCGCTCTGAGCCGCTTCGTCCCGTCGGTCACACTGGGCCCATGGGAACCAGCATCTCGGGTCGGACCGGACGACGTGCGACGGTCCGCGGCGTCGTCGTACTGCTCGTGAGCCCGCTGCTCACCCTGCTCCCCGGCGTGGTGCACGCCGGCGCGCAGGCCGAGCAGGGACCGCGCGTGTGGCACGTCGGCCCGGGCCGGCCGCTGGCCACTCCCAGCGCCGCGGCGGCGGTGGCACGCGACGGCGACACCGTCCTGATCGACGCCGGGACCTACGCCGGTGACGTGGCGGCCTGGACCCAGGACGACCTGACCCTGCGCGGTGTCGGCGGGCGGGCCCACCTCCGCGCCGCGGGGCGGAGCGCCCAGGGGAAGGCGATCTGGGTGATCGCCGGCGATCGCACGAGGATCGACCGGCTCGAGTTCAGCGGCGCGGCCGTCCCGGACCGCAACGGCGCCGGCATCCGCCAGGAGGGCGCGGGACTCGTCGTGACGCGCAGCTGGTTCCACGACAACGAGAACGGGATCCTCGCGGGCGCGAACCCGGCCAGCGACATCGTGATCCGGCGCTCGCGCTTCTTCGCCAACGGCGCGGGGGACGGCTACAGCCACAACCTGTACGTCGGCGCCGTGCGCTCCCTGACCGTCACCGGCAGCCTGCTGCAAGGAGCGGTCACCGGCCACGAGCTGAAGTCCCGCGCCGCTCGCACCACCATCGTCGGCAACCGGATCACCGACGGCAACGCCAGCGCGAGCTACTCGATCGACCTGCCGAACGGCGGCACGTCCCTGGTCGCCGGCAACGTCGTCATCCAGGGCCCGCACTCGGAGAACTCCGCCCTGGTCTCCTACGGCGCGGAGGGATTCGCCGGTTCCTCCCGCACCCTGTGGGTGGTCAACAACACCTTCGTGAACCGCCGCTCGACCGGCACCTTCCTAGCGCTCGCCGCGGGCAGCCGGGCGCACCTGCGCAACAACCTGCTGGTCGGGCCCGGTGAGCTGACCGACCGCCCCGCGGCCTCCGCGCTGGCCAACCGGCGTGCGAGGCCACGGCACTTCCGGAGGCCGGGCGTCGACGACTTCCGGCTGCGGGCCTTCGCCCCGGCGGTCGACCGAGGCGTGCGGGTGCCACGGCGATGGCGGGCCCGCTGGGAGTATCGGCACCTGACCCAGCAGGTGCGCCGGCCGCGCGTCGGCCGCATCGACCTCGGTGCGTTCGAGCGTCGCTGAGGTCGCGGAGCAACTAGTGTTCCGCGCGTGGATCGCCGTGCCCGGGACATCGCCCTCCTGCCCAACCCGGTCGCAGGGAAGGGTGACAACGACCCCGCGGTGGCCGCCGTCGCGGCCCGGCTGCGGCATGCCGGGTTCGCGGTCCGGGAGCTGCTCGGTGGCTCGGCGGAGGAGTCGCTCACGCTCGCCCGGGAGGCGGTGGCCGCCGGCGCCGAGGCCCTCGTGGTGGTCGGTGGCGACGGCATGGTGCACCTCGGCACGCAGGTGCTCGCCGGGACCGACCTACCGCTCGGCATCGTGCCGCGCGGGACCGGCAACGACACCTGCCGCTCGCTCGGCATCCCGCTGCGCGACCCGATGGCGGCAGCCGACCTCGTCGTAGCCCAGCGCACCAGGACCATCGACCTGGCCCGCAGCGGCGACCGCTACTTCGTGACGGTGATGGCGGCCGGCTTCGACGCCGCCGTCAACGAGCGGGCCAACCGGATGACCTGGCCCCAGGGCAACGCCCGCTACACCCTCGCGCTGCTCGCCGTGCTGCGGGAGTTCCGCCCGCTGCGCTACACCCTCGACCTCGACGGGCAGACCCGCGAGCTCGACGCCATGCTGGTCTCGATCGGCAACGGTGACTCGATGGGTGGCGGGCTGAAGGTCACCCACGGTGCCGACCTGAGCGACGGCCTGCTCGACGTCGTGCTCTTCCACCCGGTGCCGAAGCGCGAGCTCGTCACGAGCTATCCGAAGATCTTCTCCGGCGGCCACACCCGCCATCCGGCGTACGAGCGCCACCAGGTACGGCGCGTCACCGTGGCCGCCGCGGGCGTGGTGGCCTATGCCGACGGCGAGCGCTTCGGTGCGCTGCCGCTCACCGTCGAGGTAGTGCCACAGGCGCTGCGGGTCTTCGCGCCGGCGGCCCCCTAGCCGCCCGGTAGATTGGGAGGATGGACGCCGACCTGACGAGCCAGAAGAGTCCGTCGGAGCGGTACGCCGAGTTCCGGCGCGACCAGCAGCACCCGGTGTTCCGCGACTTCGCCGCCCTCTACGACTTCGGGCTCGACGACTTCCAGGCCCGCGCCTGCCGGGAGATCGAGGAGGGCCGCGGTGTGCTGGTCGCGGCTCCGACTGGATCCGGCAAGACCATCGTCGGTGAGTTCGCCATCCACCTCGCGCTCGCCACGGGACGCAAGGCGTTCTACACCACGCCCATCAAGGCGCTGTCCAACCAGAAGTTCAACGACCTGGTGGCGCGCTACGGCGCCGACCAGGTCGGTCTGCTGACCGGCGACAACAGCGTCAACGGCGAGGCGCCGATCGTCGTGATGACGACCGAGGTGCTGCGCAACATGCTCTACGCCGGCTCGCACACGCTGCGCGGCCTGGGGTTCGTGGTCATGGACGAGGTGCACTACCTCGGCGACCGCAACCGAGGCGCGGTGTGGGAGGAGGTCATCATCCATCTCCCCGAGTCGGTGACGCTGGTCTCGCTGAGCGCGACGGTCTCCAACGCCGAGGAGTTCGGCGAGTGGCTCGAGACGGTCAGGGGCGAGACGACGACGATCCTGGAGGAGAGGCGGCCCGTCCCGCTCTTCCAGCACGTCATGGTCGGTCGCAAGATCCTGGACCTGTTCGCCTCCTCCGACGTCGACGCCGCCGCCGGCTTCGTCAAGGAGGGCGCTCCCGTCAACGGCGAGCTGATGAAGATCGCCCGTGACGACTGGGCCTCCAGCCGCATCCGTGACCGCCGCTCACCCAAGGACCGCCGCGGCGGTCCCGGGGACCGACGACAGGTCGGCAACGGCCGCCGGGTGTGGATCCCCAGCCGGGTCGAGGTGATCGCGGCGCTCGAGCGCGACCACCTGCTGCCCGCGATCGTCTTCGTCTTCAGCCGGGTCGGGTGCGACGCGGCGGTCACCCAGTGCCTGGCCGCCAACGTCCGGCTCACCACGCCCGCCGAGCGCGACACGATCTTCGAGATGGTCGAGGACGCCTGTCGCGACCTGCCCGCCGAGGACCGGCACGTGCTCGGCTACCACGACTGGCTCGACGGGCTGACCCGCGGCATCGCGGCCCACCACGCCGGCATGCTGCCGGCCTTCAAGCAGGTCGTGGAGGAGCTCTACGTCCGCGGCCTGATCAAGGTCGTCTTCGCCACCGAGACCCTCGCGCTCGGCATCAACATGCCGGCGCGCACGGTCGTCATCGAGAAGCTCACGAAGTGGAACGGTGAGAACCACGCCGACCTGACGCCGGGGGAGTACACCCAGCTGGTCGGCCGCGCCGGCCGCCGCGGCCTCGACGTCGAGGGCCACGGCGTCGTGCTCTGGCAGCCCGGAATGAGCCCCAAGGACCTCGCCGGGCTGGCCTCCACCCGCACCTATCCGCTGCGCAGCAGCTTCCGGCCGTCGTACAACATGGCGGTCAACCTCGTGCACCAGTTCGGCCGCGAGCGCTCGCGCGAGCTGCTGGAGCAGTCCTTCGCGCAGTTCCAGGCCGACAAGGCCGTGGTCGGGCTGGCGCGGCAGGTCCGCAAGGCCGAGGAGGCACTGGAGGGCTACCGCGAGGCCGCCACCTGCGACAAGGGCGACTTCATGGAGTACGCCGCCCTGCGTCGCCGGATCAGCGACGTCGAGAAGGGTGCGTCCCGCGCGCGGCGCGCCGACCGGCGTGACGAGACGATCGCGTCGCTGGAACGGCTTCGGCCCGGCGACGTCATCGAGGTGCCGTCGGGCAAGTTCGCCGGTCTCGCCGTGGTCATCGATCCCGGCTACAGCCCCGAGGGGCCGCGGCCGTACGTCGTGACGCTGGACCGGCAGGCCCGGCGGCTCGGCATGATCGACTTCCAGAGCCCGGTGGCGTCCCTGACCCGGATGCGGGTGCCGAAGAACTTCAACGGCCGCAACCCGCAGATGCGACGGGACCTCGCGGCAGCGCTGCGCGAGCGGACCCGTGACCTGCCCACCGGCCGCGGCCGGGCGGACCGGCCGCGCGGAGGCATCCCCAGCGAGGTGGAGCAGGAGATCGCCGAGCTGCGCAGCGAGCTGAAGTCGCATCCCTGCCACAGTTGTCCCGATCGGGAGGACCACGCCCGCTGGGCGGAGCGGTACTTCAAGCTCGAGCGGGACGCGGAGACGCTGAGACGCCGCGTCGAGTCGCGGACCAACACCGTGGCCCGCCAGTTCGACCGGGTGTGCGACGTGCTGACGGCCCTGGGCTACCTCGCCGACGATCCGGACCATCCGGGCGACGTGCTGGTGACCGACCGCGGCCAGGCGCTCATGCGGCTGTACTCCGAGCTCGACCTGCTGGCGGCCGAGTGCCTGCGGGAGGGCCTGTGGCACGGGCTGAGCCCCTCGGAGCTGGCCGCGGCGCTGTCGACGCTGGTCTTCGAGGCCCGCCGGCCCGACGACGCCTCGGCGCCCCGGCTGCCGGGCGGACGCGCCAAGGACGCCATCGCCGGCATGGTGCGACTATGGGGTCAGCTCTACGCGCTGGAGCGCGACCACAAGCTCGACTTCCTGCGCCAGCCCGACCTCGGCTTCGCCTGGGCCGCCTACCGCTGGGCCGAGGGCGACGACCTCGACGACGTGCTGGGCGACATCGAGCTCGCCGCGGGCGACTTCGTGCGCTGGATGAAGCAGCTGATCGACCTCGCCGGCCAGGTGGCCAACGCGGCCGGCAACGACAAGGCGCTGCGCGCCACCGCTCGCGAGGTGGTCGACGTGCTCAAGCGGGGTGTCGTCGCCTACTCGGGTCTGACCGAGTAGCCGCGGCTAGCGCCCCAGCACCGTGAGCAGCCGCCCGACCGGACCGGAGAGGTTGTAGCGCTCGGCGAGCTCGGCCAGCCGCTCGGGGTCGGCGGGGACGCGGGGGAGTGTCAGGCCCGTGCGGTCGACGTCGAGGTCACGGGCGACCGCGACGACCCGGGGCGCGACCGCGAGGTAGGCCTCGGCGGCCCGGAGCTTGCCGCGCGGCCCCGGGCCGAGCCCGGAGTCGGGGTCCTCGACGGCGGCGAGGATGCCGGCCATGTCGCCGTGACGCTGCAGCAGGGTGGCCGCGGTCTTGTCGCCGACGCCGGCGACACCGGGCAGGCCGTCGGAGGCGTCGCCGCGCAGCGTCGCGAAGTCGGCGTACTGTCGCGCGGCGACGCCGTACTTGGCCTCGACCCAGGCGTTGTCGACCAGGTCGTGGTTGTTGACGCCGCGCGCGATGTAGACCACGCGGACGTCGGCCGCGTCGTCGACGAGCTGGAAGAGGTCGCGGTCGCCGGTCACCACGAGGACGGGCCGCCCGGCCCCGGTGGCGAGGGTGCCGATGACGTCGTCGGCCTCGTACCCGTCGACGCCCCGCACCGCGATGCCGAGCGCCGCCAGCACGTCCAGGATGAGCGGCACCTGGACCTGGAGCGGGTCCGGCACCTCCTCGACGTCGGGGGCGACGTCGCGCTCCTCGACCACCCGGTGCCCCTTGTACGACGGCAGCAGGTCGACGCGCCACTGCGGACGCCAGTCGTTGTCCCAGCAGCAGACCAGCTCGCCGGGGGAGTACCGCTCGACCAGCCGGCTGATGAAGTCCAGCAGCCCCCGCACCGCGTTGACGGGCGTGCCGTCGGGTGCGCTGATCTCGGGGACGCCGAAGAACGCCCGGAAGTACATGCTGGCGGTGTCGAGCAGCATGAGGGGCGCCGCGGCGGGAGCCTCGCTGGCGGCGTCGGCGGGGGAGGAGGTGGTCTGGTCCGGCACGTCCAGCATCCAATCATGCGGGCGCGGGCGCGTGACGCTGGCTACAGTGACGGCCGTGAGCGCTCCGGAGGTCGAAGGCACCGACCGCAAGATCCTGCAGCTGCTCGCCGCGGACGGACGGATGTCGTTCACCGACCTCGGGAAGGCGACGGGCCTGTCCACCTCGGCGGTGCACCAGCGCGTCAAGCGCCTCGAGCAGCGCGGCCTGATCCAGGGGTACGGCGCCACGGTGAACCACGCCGAGCTGGGGCTGCCGCTCACCGCGTTCGTCTCGATCCGGCCGTTCGACCCCTCCGCGGCCGACGACTGTCCGGTGCGGATCCAGGACATCCCCGAGATCGAGTCGTGCTGGTCGGTGGCCGGTGAGGAGTCCTACGTCCTCAAGGTCCGCACGGCGACGCCGGCGGCCCTCGAGGACCTCCTCGCCCGGATCCGCGCGGCCGCGGCGGTCTCGACGCGCACGACGATCGTGCTGTCGACGTACTTCGAGAACCGCCCGGTCAGCGACTGAGGCTCACGCATCCCCGGCGTGCTCGCGCCACCAAGCCTGACCGGCCTCGGGGAGGGTGTGGATCGGGTCGTAGTAGGCGTGCGTGCGCTCCAGGGCCTCGAGGTCGCTGGCCTCGATCGAGGTGCGGTAGTTCTTGGTCCAGTACGAGATGCCGCGCTCACGGTCGTAGTCGGCCAGCTGGTGCACCCACCGCTTGCCGACGAACGGCACGTCGCAGACGATGCGCGGCGTGGCGAAGCCGGGCAGGTAGCCCATGATGTCGTGCTGCAGCCGCTGCGCCTCGGCCACCGACACCCGCCAGTGCTCGGCGGCGGGGATCATGTCGCACATGTAGAAGTAGTAGGGCAGGACCTGGGCGCCGTCGAGGAGCCGGAAGGACAGGTCGAGCAGCGTGTGCGCGTCGGCGTTCACTCCGGCCAGCAGCACGCCCTGGTTGCGCACGTCGCGGACCCCGGCGTCGAACATCGCCCTGGCCGCCTCGGCGACGAGCGGCGTCACGGAGTTGGCATGGTTGGCGTGGGTGTGGATCGCGAGGCTGACGCCGCGGGCCCGGGCGATCGAGGCGACCCGACCGACGCCGTCGACGACCTCGGCCTGCAGCCAGTGCTGCGGCAGGCCGATGAGCGCCTTGGTCGCGAGCCGGATGTCACGGATGTTGTCGATCGTGAGCAGCTGGGTCAGGAAGTCCTCCAACCGCGGCCACGGCAGGTTGGCCACATCGCCCCCGCTGACGACGACGTCGCGGACCTGGGGTGTGCGCCGGAGGTAGTCGAGCATCGCGGTGTGCCGGTCGACCGGCTTGCCGAGGAACTTGAGCTTCTCCACCGTCGGCGTGGAGTTGCCGACCAGGTCCATCCGCGTGCAGTGACCGCAGTACTGAGGGCAGGTCGGCAGCAGCTCGGCGAGCACCTTCGTGGGGTAGCGGTGGGTGAGCCCCTCGGCCACCCACATGTCGTGCTCGTGGAGGGAGTCACGGGTCGCGTGCGGGTGGGAGGGCCAGTCGGTCCGGCGGTCGCTGAGCACCGGGATCATGTAGCGCCGTACGGGGTCGGCGTAGAACGCCTCGGTGAACTCCGGCCCGGCCGGCGCCCCCGCGGGCACCATCGTGTTGAGCATCTGGGGCGGGACGAGCATCGACATCGTGGCGCGCTCCGCCTGGTCCCGCTCCAGGTCGGTGTAGAAGCGCTCGTCGAGCAGGTCGCCCATCAGGGCGCGCAACTGTCGGACGTTGCGCACGCAGTGGACCCGCTGCCATTGGGCGTCACGCCACTCGGCCTCGTCCACGTCGCGCCAGCCGGGGAACCGGGTCCAGTCCGGCTCGACGAGCTCGGCGCGGCGGTAGACATAGGGCTGGCCGGTCGTGGCCGCGCTCGCGATGGTTGCCGTCATATCCGCAGGTTAGGCACAGAACGTCCGGCCTAGGAAGCATCGAACAGGAAATCGTTGCGTCGCGTGTCGCGACGTCGCGGCGAAGTTGTGGCAATCTGCCTTCATGCGCTCCGATCCGACCGGCCTGCACCGCGTGCTCGACGGCGCCGCCGTGCTGCCCCAGGCGGCTGACCGGCTCGACACCCGCCCCGACCTGTGGCCCGACGAGGTCCGGGTACGGGTCGAGCGGCTCAACCTCGACGCCGCGTCCTTCCGGCAGCTCCACGAGGCCTACGGCGACGGCGACAAGGTGCGGGCCGCCGTGCTCGACATCGTCGAAAGTCGGGGCAAGATGCAGAACCCCCTCACCGGCTCCGGCGGGATGCTGGTCGGCACGGTGGAGGAGATCGGACCCGCGTCGCCGCTGGGGCTGCGGGTGGGCGATCGGGTGGCGACGCTGGTCTCGCTGACGCTCACCCCGCTCGTCATCGAGGACGGACTGGCCCGCTGGGACGGCGGGAGCGAGCAGGTCCCGTGCGACGGCTACGCGATCCTCTTCGGCCGCTCGATCGCCGCGGTCCTGCCCAACGACCTCCCCACCCAGCTGAGCCTCGCGGTGATGGACGTCTGCGGCGCGCCGGCGCTGACGAGACGGGTGGTCGGCCAGTACGACGCGCCCGTCGTCGCGGTAATCGGCGGGGGCGGCAAGTCGGGGTCCCTCAGCCTGGCGGCCGCCCGCGCTGCCGGCGCCCGCCACACCATCGGCGTCGTGCCGACAGAGGCGGAGGCCGCGCGGCTGCGTCCGACCGCACTGGCCGACGAGGTCGTGGTCGCCGACGCGCGTGACCCGATCGCGCTGCGTGAGGCGGTCACCGGCGCCGGCGGACCGGCCGACGTGACCGTCGTCTGCGTCGACGTGCCCGGGTGCGAGGGCGGCGCCATCCTCGCCACCGCGGAGGGCGGGACGGTCGTCTTCTTCTCGATGGCCACCTCGTTCCCCGCCGCCGCGCTCGGCGCCGAGGGGCTGGCGGCCGACGTGACGATGCTGATCGGGAACGGCTACGTCCCCGGCCACGCCGAGTACGCCCTGTCCCTACTGCGGGAGAGCGCCGGCGTGCGGGCGCTCTTCGAGGCGAGGCTGTGATGACGGGGAAGCTCGACCTGGACCCGGCGACCGTACGCCGGGCGCGCGAGCTGGCTCGGACGGTAGGCCGCCCGATCGTCGAGCTCGCCGAGCAGCACACCACGGTCTCGGTGGAGCGGGCGACGCTCCGGCTGGCCGGGCTCTCCGGGGCTGATCCGGACGGCACGCCGTGGGTCAACCGGCTCGTCGACGCGGTCCGGGCCGACGTCGGCCTCGAGCACGGGGTGACGCTCCCGGTCTGGGACGCCCTGCGGCGCGCCGAGGGCGAGGATCTGACCGCGCTGGCCCAGAAGGCGGCCGCGGGCTCGGTGACGTTCCGCGTCCCCGAAGGAGAGGACGCCGCCCGCGCCACCCGCGCGGCCGCCCGCCAGATCGGGTCGGGCATCGAGCGCATCGACGCGGCCCGGCGTACCCGCGAGGAGCTGGTCGCCCGCGTGGGCGACGCGCCGCGGCAGCCGTGGATCTACCTCATCGTCGCCACCGGCGACATCTACGAGGACATCCCGCAGGCGCAGGCGGCCGCACGGGCGGGCGCCGACGTCATCGCCGTGATCCGGTCGACGGGCCAGAGCCTGCTCGACTTCGTTCCCGAGGGCGCCACCCGGGAGGGCTTCGCCGGCACCTACGCCACGCAGGAGAACTTCCGGCTGATGCGGGCCGCGCTGGACGAGACGTCGCGGGAGCTGGGCCGCTACATCAGGCTCACCAACTACGCCTCAGGCCTGTGCATGCCGGAGATCGCGACGCTCGCGGGCCTGGAGCGGCTGGACATGATGCTCAACGACTCGATGTACGGGATCCTCTTCCGCGACATCAACCCGGTGCGCACCTTCGTCGACCAGCGGTTCAGCCGCCAGGTCCACGCCCGCGCCGGCATCATCATCAACACCGGCGAGGACAACTACCTCACCACCGCCGACGCCGTCGAGGCGGCGCACACGGTCACGACCAGCCAGCTCCTCAACGAGTACTTCGCCAAGGAGGCCGGTCTGGAGGACTGGCAGCTGGGCCTCGGCCACGCCTTCGAGATCGACCCCGACGTGCCGGACTCCTTCCGGCTCGAGCTCGCCCACGCCCTGCTCGCGCGCGAGCTCTTCCCCGACGCGCCGCTGAAGTGGATGCCACCGACGCGCCACATGACCGGCGACGTCTTCCGGGGCTACCTGCTCGACGGCTTCTTCAACCTCGCGGGCGCGCTGACCGGGCAGGGGATCCTGCTGGTCGGGATGATGACCGAGGCCGTGGTGACGCCCTGGCTCTCCGACCGCGACCTGGCGCTGCAGAACGTCCGCTACGTCCTGGAGGCCGCCGGCAACCTGCACGAGGACTTCCGGCCTGCTCCGGACGGCTTCATCGTCCAGCGCGCACGCCGGGTGCTCGGTGAGTCGATCGACCTGCTGGAGCGCATCGTCGACCACGAGCACGGGTTCCTGGACGCGATCGCGGACGGCACGTTCGGCCTGATGAAGCGCCCCGCCGACGGCGGGAGAGGGCTCGAGGGCGTGGCGCGGAAGTCGCCCGTCTACGTCAACCCCGCCACGGAGATCCTGACGGGAGGCGGCCAATGAGCATCATCCGCCCGTACGGCGACACCACCGGCGACGGCATGGTCCAGCTGAGCTTCACGCTGCCCCTGGCGCACTCGAAGATCGCGGACGGCGCGGCGCGCCAGCTCGCGGCCAAGATGGGCCTCGATCCCGCGCTCGTGGTCCACAGCAAGCCGATGGGGCCCGACTTCACCTTCTTCGTGGTCTACGGCCGGGTCAACCACCTCGTCGACACCGACAAGGTGGACGTCGTGGAGCGGGACTTCCCGCTGCTGAGCCCCAAGGAGGTCAACGCCGCGGTCAAGCGGCTGCTGCGGCGCCCGCTCACGGTCGTCGGCGCCTGCATCGGCACCGACGCGCACACCGTCGGGATCGACGCGATCCTCAACATCAAGGGGTTCGCGGGGGAGAAGGGGCTGGAGTACTACCAGGAGCTGCGGGTCGTGAACCTCGGCGCCCAGGTCGACGTGCCGCTGCTGGTGGAGCGGGCGCGCGCCGAGCGCGCCGACGCCGTGCTGGTCTCCCAGGTCGTCACGCAGCGCGACGCGCACCTGCTCAACACCCGCGAGATGTCGGCGGCGTTCCGGGAGGCCTACCCGAGCCATGAGCGGCCCCTGCTCGTGGTCGGCGGGCCGCGGTTCGACGAGTCGATGGCCTCCGAGCTCGGCGTCGACCGGATCTTCGGTCGCGGCACGACGCCGGCCGAGGTCGCCTCCTATCTCGTCCACCGGATCTCTCGACCCACGGAGGCTCCATGACCGGCCCCACGATCGGCGCTCTGGTCGGCACGACTGTCACCCACCGCCGCTACGTGCCCTACTCCCACGCCCACTACGCCGGCAACCTGGTCGACGGCGCCTACAGCCTCGGGCTGTTCGGGGACGTCGCCACCGAGCTGTGCATCCGCACCGACGGCGACGAGGGCCTGTTCGCCTCCTACGACGAGGTCCAGTTCCGCGCCCCGGTGCGGGCCGGGGACATCCTCGAGGTGACGGCGGAGCTGGTGCGCGCCGGGACCCGGTCGCGGGTCATGGAGTTCACGGCGACGGTGGTGGCCCGCGGCGCCGCGACGGCCGAGCGTCCCGGCGCGGCCACGCTCCTCGCGGAGCCGGTGGTCGCGACGACGGCCCGAGGCACCGTGGTCGTCCCCGGCGAGCTGCCCGGTGTGGTCTAGGCCGCTGTCACGCCGACACGCCGTGAGCCAGGGGATTTCTTCGTCAATTTTGCTGACGACACACCGCGTCTGACCTGCGAAGACGTGCGTTTGCGCAGGTCAGCAGCCAGTTGACGGCGAGACCACGAATCGTGAGTCTGTCGCAGTCCGCCCAGGCAGATCGCGGCAACCGGACCGCCGTCCGAGTGGTCGGGTCAGAGCGTGCCGCTCCAGGCACGTGGATGACCCGGTCCGCGGAGGTCGGTCCGGGTCGCGAGGACGGACACGGAAGGGCCCCGACCTCCTTAGACAACGACCTCGGCACCGGCAGCCGGTCGATGACCAGGTCGGACCGAAGGGCGCCGGGGTCCTTCCGCGCTCTGCGGCCCGGTACCGTGGGACGGTGCCACAGCAGGTCCTGCCGCTGCGGGTCGGGTTCGCCGTCGCGGCGGGACTCGTGCTCGCGGCCGCGTTCGAGCCCGTCGCGCTGCCCTTCGTCATCCCTTTCGCCGTCGCCGGCTACGTGCTGGCGGTGCGCGGCCTGCGCCCGCGTGGCTCGCTCCTGGTCGGCCTGGCGTTCGGCATCGCCTTCTACTTCACCCACATCGTCTGGATGCGAGCGGTCGGCACCGACGCGTGGCTGGCGCTCGCGAGCGTCGAGGCGCTGTTCTACGCCGTCCTCGCTCCGGTCACCACGGCCCTCAGCCGGCTGCCCGGCTGGCCGGTGTGGGTCGCCGCCGCCTGGACGACGATGGAGGCGGTGCGCAGCGGCTGGCCCTTCAGCGGGATGCCCTGGGGCCGGCTGGCGTACGGGGTGGCCGACACGCCCGTGGCAGCCGCGCTGCCCTACGTCGGAGCGACCGGGGTCAGCGCGGGTCTGGCGCTGGCCGGCGCACTGCTCGCCGCCCTGGTCGCCGACCCGCGCCGCCGGCGTACGCTCGTGGGCCTGGCGGCCGTCGCGGGGCTGACCTCGCTGGCCGCCCTGCGTCCGTGGAGCCCGGAGATCACGGGCCAGGCGACCGTGGCCGCCGTCCAGGGTGACGTCCCCGGCCCGGGCAACGACATCCTCTACGACCACCGCGGGGTCACCCGCAACCACGCCGAGGCGACCGTCGACCTCGCACGCCGGGTCGAGGACGGCGAGGAGACCCGGCCCGACTTCGTGCTCTGGCCGGAGAACTCCACCGCGGTCGACCCCTTCGCCGACGCCGAGGACCACGCGCTCATCGAGTCGGCCGTCGCCGCCGTGGGCGTGCCGGTCCTCGTGGGTGGCATCGTCGACGGCGACGCCACCCACTTCTTCAACCAGGGCATCGTGTGGGATCCCGTCACCGGGCCGGGGGACCGCTACACCAAGCGCCATCCGGTGCCGTACGGCGAGTACATCCCGTTCCGGCAGTTCTTCGAGGACCGCAACTTCGGGCGGCTCGCCGTGATCAGTCGCGACATGGTCGCCGGCACCCGGACCGAGCCGCTCACCGTCGCCGGCATCTCGGTCGCCGACGCGATCTGCTTCGACATCGCCTACGACGACGTGCTGCACGACCAGGTCGGGCGGGGCGCCCAGCTGGTCACGGTGCAGACCAGCAACGCCACGTTCATCGAGACCCACCAGATCGAGCAGCAGTTCGCGATCACCCGGCTGCGCGCCCTGGAGACGGGGAGGTACGTCGTCGTCGCGTCCCCGAACGGCATCACCGGCGTGGTCGCGCCGGACGGCCACGTGCTCGACCGCGCGACGCCGCGCACCACCGACGTGCTGGTGCAGCGGGTGGGGCTCGTCAGCGGACTGACGCCGGCGGTGCGGCTCGGCGCCTGGCCGGCACGCGGCGCCGCGGCGGTCACGGTCCTCGGCCTGCTGATCGCCGTGGTGGCCGGCCGTCGGCGTAGCGTTCGCCGTGGGGACGACGATGCCCCGGGACCGGTGCTCGCGGCGCCGGGCGGTCCCGTCCAGCAGGATCCGAGCGAGAGAGTGCCAAGTGGAAGCTGACCTGGGAGGACGCCGGGGGAGCGACCTCGGCGCTGTCGTCATGGTCGTGCCGACGTACAACGAGGCCGACAACCTTGCCTGGATCGTCGATCGGCTCCGGCGCGCGCAGCCGGGCGTCGACGTCCTGGTCGTCGACGACGGCTCCCCGGACGGCACGGGCGCCATCGCCGACCGCCTGGCCGCGGCCGACCCGCAGGTGCACGTGCTGCACCGCACCGAGAAGGCGGGACTCGGCGCGGCGTACCTGGCGGGGTTCGGATGGGCGCTGGAGCGCGGCTACGACGTCATCGGCGAGATGGACGCCGACGGCTCGCACCAGCCCGAGGAGCTGGGCCGGCTGCTGGAGGCGCTGCACGAGGCCGACCTCGTGATCGGGTCGCGCTGGGTCCCCGGAGGCAGCGTGGTCAACTGGCCGCTGGGCCGGCTCGCGCTCTCGCGCGGCGGCAACCTCTACGTGCGGCTGCTGCTCGGCATCCCCGTCCACGACGCGACCGCCGGCTACCGGGTGTTCCGGCGCCAGACCCTGGAGAAGATCGACCTGGGCGGCGTCGAGTCGACCGGCTACGTCTTCCAGACCGATCTCGTCACCCGCACCCTGCACGCAGGACTCACCGTCCGCGAGGTGCCGATCGAGTTCGTCGAGCGGGTGCGGGGCGCCTCCAAGATGAGCGGGGCCGTCGCGGCCGAGTCGATGCGCCGGGTGACCCACTGGGGGCTGCTGGAGCGCCGCGAGCAGGTGCGACGTGCCCGCGAGCGATGGCTCGCGCGATGATGGAGCTGTGAACCCTTCCCCGTCCCGCCGCCGTCGCTGGACCTGGGTCCTCGTCACGGCCTTCGTGCTGGTCCCGCTCGCCGAGCTGTACGTCCTGATCCAGGTCGGGCAGGTCATCGGCGCCTGGTGGACGATCCTGCTGCTGGTCGCCGACTCCGTCGTCGGATCCTGGCTCATCAAGCGGGAGGGCGCCCGAGCCTGGCGGGCGCTGCACGAGGCCGTCACCGACGGCCGGATGCCCGGCCGTGAGCTCGCGGACGCCGCTCTGATCCTGACCGGCGGCGCGCTGATGCTGAGCCCGGGGTTCGTCACCGACGTGGTCGGGCTGGTGCTCATCGTGCCGGTGACGCGGCCGCTGGGCCGACGGCTGCTCTCGGGCCTGGTCTCACGCCGGCTGCTCGTCGCCACGCCGCGCCGCGGCCCCCACGACGACACTCGCCCCGGACCTGACGTGGTCCGGGGCGAGGTGATCGACGACGAGTGAGCCTCAGGCGCTCGCCTTGCGCTTCTTCGCGTTCGCGCGGTGCAGGTGGGCGGGGCCGATCTCACCGCCGCGGAGCAGCTCGAGCCGCTCCTTGAGGATGTCCTCGAGCTCCTTCTCCGAGCGCCGCTCCAGCAGCATGTCCCAGTGCGTGCGCGCCGGCTTCTCCGCCTTGGCCTCGGGCTGCTCGCCGCTGACGCTGAGCGCCTCCTGACCGCAGCGTGGGCACTCCCACACCGCCGGGACGTCGGCCTCGACCGACATCGTGATCTCGAACTCGTGGTTCTGCGGGCAGCGGTAGCCGACCTGCTGGCGCGCGGCGAACTCGATGCCGCGCTCGTCCTCGAAGCTCTGTCCGCCCAGTCGGGCGCCCCGTAGTGTGCGCTCCGCCATGAGCCACCTCCCAGCTAGTTCCTCGTGGCCCGCCTGGTCAGGCTGCCACCTCGGGATGTCGGAGGGACGACCGCAGCGCCCGCTCGTGGCGACACCCGCTTCCCCCCGATGAAGTGTTCAACGGTAGCGAGGCCGTCAGGATTCCGACAATTGCCGGTTCCCGCAGCACGAGTCCGTCACACGCGGCGCCGAGGGCCCCGACGACGGCTCACACGACAGCGGGTGCGACGTTCCCTGCGTCGCGGATCCCGCGCGCGGTGTCGACCCGGGTGAGGATGAGGCCGCCGACGGCGAAGAACGCGATCAGGGCGAAGACGGCCGGCCGGTAGGAGTCGGTGAACTGGTAGACCAGGCCGAAGACCAGGGTGCCGAACCACGACGTGCCCCGGTCCATGGCGTGGTAGAAGCTGAAGTACTCCGCCTCCTTGCCCCGCGGGATCAGCAGCGAGAAGTAGGACCGGGCCAGCGCCTGCGTGCCACCCAGGACGAGCCCGATCGCCGCGCCCATCAGGAGGAACGGCACCATCTGCTTCTCGGGCAGGAAGAGCGCGACCGTGACGATCAGCATCCAGATCAGGATGCCGACGAGGATGACCCGCTTGGCGCCGTACCGCCCGGCGGCCCTGCCGAACAGCAGCGCACCGCCGAAGGCCACGAACTGGACCAGCAGGATCGTGCCGATCAGCACCGACGTCTCGAAGCCGAGCTCCTTCTCGCCGTACACCGATGCTGAGGCGATGACCGTCTGGATGCCGTCGTTGAAGAAGAGGTAGGCCAGCAGGAAGGTCAGCGCCATCGGGTAGTTCCTCAGGTCGCGTAGCGTGGCGTGGAGCTGGCCGAAGCTCTGCTTGACGATGCTGCCGGACTCCGCGACGACGTGCACCGGCTCGTGGTGGCGCAGCCGCAGGAACGGGATGAGCGTGAAGCCCGCCCACCAGGCCGCGGCCGACAGCATGCTGATCCGCACCGCCATCGCCTCGGTCAGCCCGAAGGCGTCGTGTCCGAGGAAGAGCACCAGGTTGGCCACCAGCAGCAGCCCGCCGCCGAGGTAGCCGAACGCCCAGCCGCGCGAGGAGACCCGGTCCCGCTCGTCCTCCTCGGAGATCAGCGGGAGGATCGAGTCGTTGACCACCATGGAGGCCGCGAGGCAGATGTTGGCGCCGATCGCCGCGATCGCGCCGATCTGCCAGTTGTCGCCGGCGCAGAAGAACAGCAGCGCCGCGAACGCCGCACCGCTCCAGGCGAAGGCGCCGAGCAGCCCCTTCTTGTTCGCGACCCGGTCGGCCAGGGCTCCGAGCGGAGGCAGCAGGACCGCAGAGACGATGGTCGAGAACGTCACCAGGTACGCCGGGAGCGAGCCCGGTGCGACGGAGAGCCCGACGACGCTGATGCGGTCGTCGACCGCGGCCGCCTCCGCGACCTCGATGAGGTACGGCGCGAACATGACCGTCGCGACGGTGGTGACGTAGGCGCTGTTGGCCCAGTCGTACCAGTACCACCCCCGCTGCTCGCGTTGCCGCGCGAGCGGACCCAGGTCCGCGATCCCGGTCGCACCCCGGGGCGTGCCGTCGCTCGTTGCGCCGCTGCTCATCTCAGTCCCTCCACTGGCCGCGCTCGGCGAGCACGTCCTTCAACAGGTCGGTCCGGTCGGTCATCAGGCCGTCCACGCCCCGGTCGAGCAGCTCCCTCATCTCCGCGGGGTCGTCGATCGTCCACACGTGCACCTGCTTGCCCGCGGCGTGAGCGCGGCGTACCAGGCCGCGGGAGGCGACGGTCAACGGGCCGCGCCGGTGCGGCACCTGCAGCACCGCGACCCGGCGGCGGGTGAGGCGGTCCGCGAGCCGGCCGCTCGGCAGTGCCAGGAAGGCGACGACCTCGAGGGGGTGCGCCGAGGTGCGCACCCGGCCGCGCGAGAGTCGGCGGAACTCCCGCAGCGTGGCGGGGGAGAACGACCCGACGATCACCCGGTCGTGGTCACCGCGATCGTCGAGCAGCGCGGCGAGCGCGGCCGCGGCCCGACGGGCCTTCAGGTCGACGTTGAACTTCGCCGTCGGGAACGCGTCGAGCAGCTCCACGAGGGTGGGCACCTGCTCGTGACCGCCGACGCGGGCGGTCCGCACCTGCTCGTAGGTGAGCTCGGCGATCGCGCCGCGCTGATCGGTGACCCTGTCCAGCACGGCGTCGTGGAATGCGAGCAGCACGCCGTCACGGGTGACGTGGACATCGGTCTCGAGATAGTCGTAGCCGAGCGCCACGGCATGCTCGAAGGCCGCCAGGGTGTTCTCGAGCCCCTCGATCTCCGGGTGGTAGGCGCCGCCGCGGTGGGCGAAGGCGAGAACTGCGGCCGACGAGGTCACAGGTGGAGGCTAGTTGCTGATGTCCCGGAACGGCTCGATGTTGGCGCCGAGCTCGTTGAGTCGCTCCGCGAGGTCCTCGTAGCCGCGGGCGATGACGTAGGTCGAGCGGAGCACGGAGGTGCCCTTGCTGGCCAGCATCGCGAGCAGGATGACCACGGCGGGACGCAACGCGGGCGGACAGACGATCTCGGCACCGGAGAAGTGGGTCGGCCCCTCGATCATCACCCGGTGCGGGTCCATCAGCTTCACCGAGGCGCCCAGCTTGTTGAGCTCGGTGAGGTAGATGGCGCGGTTCTCGTAGACCCAGTCGTGCAGCAGCGTCTGGCCCTGCGCCACGGCGGCGATCACCGCGAAGAACGGCAGGTTGTCGATGTTGAGGCCGGGGAACGGCATCGGGTGGATCTTGTCCAGCGGCGCGTGCAGCACCGAGTGGCCGGTGGTGATGTCGACCAGCCGGGTCCGGCCGTTGCGGGCGACGTACTCCTCGCCGCGCTCGTAGACCAGGCCCATCTCCTCCAGCGTGGCGAGCTCGATCTCGAGGAACTCGATCGGGACGCGCCGGATGGTGATCTCGGAGTCGGTGACGATGGCGGCCGCCAGCAGGCTCATCGCCTCGATCGGGTCCTCCGACGGCGCGTAGTCGACGTCGACGTCGATGGTCTCGACGCCCGTGACCGTCAGTGTGGTGGTGCCGACGCCCTCGACGCTCACGCCGAGCTTCTGCAGGTAGAAGCAGAGGTCCTGGACCATGTAGTTCGACGACGCGTTCCGGATCACCGTGGTGCCCGGGTGCAGCGCCGCGGCCATGAGCGCGTTCTCCGTGACGGTGTCGCCGCGCTCGGTCAGCACGATCGGGCGACCCGGCTCGACCGACCGGGTGACCCGCGCGTGGTAGGAGCCCTCGGTCGCCTTGACCTCGAGGCCGAACGGACGCAGCGCCGCCATGTGCGGCTCCACGGTGCGCGTGCCGAGGTTGCAGCCGCCGGCGTAGGGCAGCTCGAAGTTGTCGGCGCGGTGCAGGAGCGGACCCAGGAACATGATCACCGAGCGGGTGCGCCGAGCGGCGTCCTCGTCGATGGCGTCGAGCCGCAGGTCGCGCGGCGGGATGATCTCCAGGTCGTTGTCGTCGTTGAGCCACCGGGTCTGGACCCCGAAGGAGCGCAGAACCTCCAGCAGCCGGTTGACCTCCTCGATGCGCGCGACCTTGCGCAGCGTGGTCCGACCCCGGTTCAGCAGGGACGCGCACAGCAGCGCGACCCCGGCGTTCTTCGAGGTCTTCACGTCGATGCTGCCCGAGAGCGTGGTCGGGCCGGTGACCCGCAGGTGCGTGGGCCCGGCGGCGAGTGAGACGATCTCGGAGTCGACGGCAGCGCCGATCCGGGCGATCATCTCCAGGGAGAGGTTCTGCTGGCCCTGCTCGATCCGGTTGATGGCGCTCTGACTGGTCCCGAGACGTTCGGCCAGCTGGGCCTGGGTGAGACCACGGTGCTTGCGGGCGTCGCGGACGAGGTTCCCGATGCGGCCCTTGTATCCCTCACTCATGCGACAACGGTAACTCATATATGAGATATCGCAACGCGGCGTCGATCGGCCTGGTAGGGGACCTCGGAAGGCGACGGGGGACCGCCTGCCAAGATGGCCGCATGCGTGCCACCACTCTCCACGGCGACCGGGACATCCGCTTCACCGAGGTGCCGGACCCCGTCATCGCCGAGCCGACCGACGCGATCGTCAAGGTGGTGGCCAGCTGCATCTGCGGGTCCGACCTGTGGAACTACCGTGGCGAGAACAAGATCACCCCGGGCATGACGATCGGGCATGAGTGCCTCGGTGTCGTCGAGGAGGTCGGCGCGGCGGTGAGCGCCGTGCGTCCGGGCGACTTCGTGATCGTGCCGTTCTGTCACTGCGACAACACCTGCGCCCACTGTCGCGCCGGAGCCCAGTCGGTGTGCGAGAACCTCGGGTTCACCACGAGCGGACAGGCGGAGTACGCGCTGGTCAAGCAGGCCGACGGCAGCCTGGTGCGCACCGACGGCGTCCCGGACGACGCGTTGCTGCCGGGACTGCTGGCGCTGACCGACGTGATGGCCACCGGCTGGCACGCGGCGGTCTGTGCCGGCGTACGCCGCGGCGGCACCGCCGTCGTCGTGGGGGACGGCGCGGTCGGACTGTGCGGCGTCATCGCAGCCCGCCAGCTGGGCGCCGAGCGGGTCGTGGCGATGTCGCGCCACGAGGACCGCCAGGAGCTGGCTCGGCGCTTCGGCGCGACCGACATCGTGGCCGAACGCGGTGAGTCCGGGGAGGCTGCCGTGCGGGAGCTGACCGGCGGCGTCGGCGCCGACTACACCCTCGAGTGCGTCGGCACCGACCAGGCCATGAAGACCGCCTTCAAGGTGGCCCGTCCCGGCTCCATGGTGGGCTTCGTCGGCGTCCCGCACGGTGTGAACCTGCCGGTGAACGCGATGTTCGGTCGCAACGTCGGCCTCTACGGCGGCATGGCGCCGGTGCGCCGCTACCTGCCCGAGCTGCTCGGGCTCGTGCTCCACGGCACCATCGACCCGGGGCCGGTCTTCGACCTGACGATCCCGATGGACCAAGTCGCCGAGGGCTACCGCGCCATGGACGAGCGCACCGCGATCAAGGTGTTCCTGCAGCCCTGATCCGCCAGCGGGGTACCGGTCCCTCATGGACGAGTACCAGCCGGGACAGGCGACCGGGAACCAGCGGGACCGGGAGCGGGCCGAGACCCGGGCAGCGCTGCTGCCGGAGGAGCAGGTCGTCGGGAGCGAGGACCCGCAGGCACAGGCCGAGGAGATCCTCGAGGAGTCCGACGAGCGCACCGCGGACCCGGAAGGCACGGGGGAGAGCTACCAGCAGACCTCGACGCCCGCGCAGCGGCCGTCGGTCGACTGACCGGCCGGCGCCGTCAGCGGCCGGCTCGACCGGACTGGCCGACGAGCGCGGGCTCGCAGCCGCAGTCCTGGTCGCACGGCAGGAACACATGACCGGCGTGGCCGCAGTACTGGCACGGCAGGTCGTGCGAGAGGTGCTCGGTGTTCGTTTCGACGGTGTCCCACATGGCGTTACTCCCTCGGTGGCATCTCCACGCTAGATCGGCAGGGGCCCGGTTCTTCGGAGGATCGCCGCAGAACCCGCCGTGTTGGGGACGAATCTGACCCGCCCGGGCCATACCGGTGCCGCGCGCCTGGTCACGGTGGGCCAGCCTGGTCGGGCCAGGCGGGGTGGACGCCCGGGTGGCCGCCCGGGTGGACGCTGTCGGTGGGGGACGACAGGATGGAGGAGTGCTTGATGCGTCCGTGCCGTTCGACGAGCTGGTCAGCCCCGAGCGGCTGCGCCACCTCGCCCGCCTGCGCCAGGTCCGCGACCGCATCGACCGGGAGTACGCCCAGCCTCTGGATGTGGAGGCGCTCGCGCGCGGCGTGCACCTCTCGGCGGGTCACCTGAGCCGCGAGTTCAGGCTCGCGTTCGGCGAGTCGCCGTACAGCTATCTGATGACGCGACGCATCGAGCGCGCGATGGCGTTGCTGCGCCGTGGCGACCTGAGCGTCACCGAGGTGTGCTTCGCGGTGGGCTGCGCGTCGCTGGGCACCTTCAGCACCCGCTTCACCGAGCTCGTCGGCGTCTCGCCCGGCGTGTACCGCCGCAAGGCCGCCGAGGCCGCGGCCGAGGAGACGGCCGGAGCGGCGGAGATGCCGTCGTGCGTGACGAAGCAGGTCACCCGACCCGTCAGGAATCGAGAAGCGACGCCCGTCGCCCCCGCACTAGCGTGACGGCCATGGATCTCAGCATTCACACCACGTTCCTGCCCCACACCGACCCGGAGGCCTCGCTGTCGTTCTACCGCGACACGCTCGGCTTCGAGGTCCGCAAGGACGTCGCCTACGGCGGCCAGCGCTGGATCACGGTCGGGCCGGCCGGGCAGCCGGAGACCAACCTGGTCCTGGAGCCCCCGGCGATGGACCCGGGCCTGGTCGACGACGAGCGCCGCGCGATCCTCGAGATGATGGCCAAGGGCAGCTACGCCCGGCTCATCCTGGCCACCACGGACCTCGAGGCCACCTTCGACCGGATCCAGGCCACCGGCGCGGAGGTGATCCAGGAGCCGACCGACCAGCCGTACGGCGTCCGCGACTGCGCCTTCCGTGACCCGGCCGGCAACCACATCCGCATCAACCAGGTCGACTGAGCTCGACTGCCACGCCCGCACCACACCTGAGGAGCCCGACCGCATGCACTCCGCCGACAGCCACGACGTCATCCGCGTCGTCGGCGCTCGCGAGAACAACCTCAAGGACGTCGATCTCGAGATCCCGAAGCGCCGGCTGACGGTCTTCACCGGTGTGTCGGGGTCGGGCAAGAGCTCCTTGGTGTTCGGGACGATCGCCGCGGAGTCGCGTCGGCTCATCGACGAGACCTACTCCACGTTCGTGCAGGGCTTCATGCCCAACCTGCCGCGCCCGGAGGTCGACGCACTCGAGGGCCTGACGACGGCGATCCTGGTCGACCAGGAGCGGCTGGGTGCCAACCCGCGCTCGACGCTGGGCACCGTCACCGATGCCAACGCGATGCTGCGCTCGCTGTTCAGCAGGCTCGGGCAGCCCTACATCGGCGGTCCGACGGCGTTCTCCTTCAACATCCCGACGGCCAAGGCGAGCGGGGTCTTCACGACGGCCACCGGCGAGAAGAAGATCGTCAAGGATGCCGTCTACCTCGGCGGCATGTGCGCCGAGTGCGAGGGTCGCGGCACCGTCTCGGACCTCGACCTGTCCGTGATCATCGACGAGTCGAAGTCGCTGACCGAGGGCGCCATCCTCGTCCCGGGCTACACCGCCGACGGCTGGATGGTGGCGACGTTCATCGAGTCCGGCTTCTTCGACCCGGCCAAGCCGATCCGGGAGTACTCCGAGAAGGAGCGCCACGACCTGCTCTACAAGCAGACGACCAAGATCAAGGCCAAGGGCATCAACGTCACCTACGACGGGCTGATCCCCAAGCTGCGCAAGTCGATGTTCAGCAAGGACGTCGACTCGCTGCAGCCGCACATCAAGGCCTTCGTGGAGCGGGCCGCGGTCTTCAAGACCTGCCCCGAGTGCGGTGGCACCCGACTCAACGAGTCGGCGCGATCCTCGAAGATCAACGGCCTCAGCATCGCCGACGTCTGCGCCATGCAGGTCACCGACGCCGCCGAGTGGCTGCGCGGGATCGAGGCGCCCGGAGTCGCGCCGCTCGTGGCGGGACTGCTGCACCTGCTCGACTCGTTCGTGGACATCGGCCTCGGCTACCTCTCCCTCGACCGCCCGTCGGGGACGCTGTCCGGGGGAGAGGCGCAGCGCACCAAGATGGTGCGCCACCTGGGGTCGGCACTGACCGACGTCACCTACGTGTTCGACGAGCCGACGGTGGGGCTGCACCCGCACGACATCGAGCGGATGAACACCCTGCTGCTCGAGCTGCGCGACAAGGGCAACACCGTGCTGGTGGTCGAGCACAAGCCCGAGACGATCGCGATCGCCGACCACGTGGTCGACCTCGGCCCCGGCGCCGGATCGGCCGGCGGGATGGTGTGCTTCGAGGGCACGGTCGAGGACCTGCGCGCTGCGGACACCCTCACCGGGCGCCACCTCGGCTACCGCGCGCGGCTCAAGGACGACGTCCGCACGCCCAGCGGCCGGCTCGAGATCAGGGGAGCGAACCGGCACAACCTGCGCGACGTCGACGTCGACGTACCGCTCGGCGTGCTCTGCGTGGTGACCGGCGTCGCCGGCTCGGGCAAGAGCTCGCTGATCCACGGCTCGCTGCCCGGTGACGCCGGCGTCGTCTCGGTCGACCAGGCGGCGATCAAGGGCTCGCGTCGCAGCAACCCGGCGACGTACACCGGCCTGCTCGAGCCGATCCGCAAGGCCTTCGCCAAGGCGAACGGCGTGAAGCCCGCGCTGTTCTCGGCGAACTCCGAGGGCGCCTGCCCGACCTGCAAGGGCGCCGGGGTCATCGTCACCGAGCTCGGCTTCATGGACACCGTGTCGACGCCCTGCGAGGACTGCGGCGGCAAGCGGTTCCAGGCAGCGGTCCTGGAGCTGCGCCTGGGCGGCCTGAACATCGCCGAGGTGCTCGACCTGCCGGTGGCCGAGGCGCAGGCCTTCTTCGCCGAGGGGGAGGCCGCGACGCCGGCTGCGGCCGCGATCCTGGCGCGCCTCGCGGACGTCGGGCTGGGCTACCTCAAGCTCGGGCAGCCGCTCAACACGCTCTCGGGCGGTGAGCGTCAGCGGATCAAGCTGGCGATGCACCTGGGGGAGAGGGGCGGGATCTACGTGCTCGACGAGCCGACCACCGGCCTGCACCTGGCCGACGTGGAGAACCTGCTGCGACTGCTCGACCAGCTCGTGGACGCCGGTAAGTCGGTCATCGTCATCGAGCACCACCAGGCCGTGATGGCCCACGCCGACTGGATCATCGACCTCGGCCCGGGGGCCGGCCACGACGGCGGTCAGGTCGTCTTCGAGGGCACCCCGGCGGACCTGGTCGCGGCCCGGTCGACGCTGACCGGGCAGCACCTGGCCGAGTACGTCGGGAGCTGACCCGTCCGAACGGTCGTTATGTCAACTTCCAGACGCCCGGACCGGCCTTCACCATCACACCCTGACGGATGAGGGACTGCCGGGCCCGGCGCGCCGCGAAGTGCCAGCGCAGCTCGCCCTCGGGCGTCCGCTCGGTGTCGCCGGGGCGGAAGCCGTCGCCGATCACCGCCTCGACGGCGCCGAGGACGTCGTCGGCGGCGAGCTCGCCGCCGGCCTCGGTCAGCACGTCCACGATGAGCGGCTCCAGCACCTCCGGCGGCGTCCAGCGACGGGCCACCGGACGACTGGTCGTCACCGGTGCGGAGCTGGCTGCCGGCGTACGGGTCCGCGGCTTGGCAGCGCGCGGCGCGGGAGGTGCTGCGACCGGCTCCGGGACCGGCCGTCCGTGGATGCACTGGGACAACGGCAGGTCACAGCGTTCGCAGTAGTCATCGGTCGAGTCGTCGGTCGCAGCCATCGCGTTCACGATACCGGCGCCGCACACGCTCATCCGCACATGCCCGAGCGCCTAGGCTGGGAGACGTGACCGACGTCATCGAAGAGCTGACGCGCTGGGAGGACGCCGGCGGCACCTGGCGCGTCCTGGGCCGGTCCGGCGACGACCTCACCGTCGGCCTGTTCACGTGCGACGGTGGCGACGAGATGTCGCGCCTCGTCGCCCCCGCGGCCACGCTGGAGCCGTTCCTGGCCGGCCGGACGAGCAACGCGGACTGAGACCAAGACGTGCCGCGCGGCGCCCGCTCTGTTTGAACGGCGCGCGAAGGGGTCACAGAGCGCTACTGCGTCAGCATCCTGGCGCGGACGATTCCGAATCAACGTGTCGGCCTCTGCGAGAGCCCGACGTGTAAAGGAGAACCGGAGCATATGTCTGCAAATGACACCACCCGCGCGGTCGTCGGCCGTCGGATCAGCCACGAGACCAAGCCGTCGTTCAAGACCTCGGAGCTGGTGGCGTACGTCGTTGCCGTCCTCGGCGTCCTCATCGCCGCCGCGGTGGTCGACGAGCGTGACTTCGGTGCGCAGGAGGCTTGGTTCTACGTTTCGCTCCTGACCATCGGCTACATGATCAGCCGTGGGCTGGCGAAGTCCGGCAGCCGCCAGTTCTTCGACGACAACGCCGAGACCCGCCGCGACCACCGCGGTTCCGTCGACCGCTGAATGGACCCACTCCGGTCAGAGCCCGTCCCCGCGCTGCGCGGGGGCGGGCTCTGCTCGTTCCGGGCGCGCCACTACCAGTAGTGACAAATCGGGACGAAGCAGTGCGTGATCCAGAACGCCGATAAGCGACATTATGTCAATCCACGTGCGGAGGATGCGCTCGCCGCAGCGCAGGAGGCCCTACCGGCTCCTGCGCAGGTCCCCCGCACGCACGATCTCGTCGACCGGCGTGGGCCGGCCGAACAGGTAGCCCTGCGCCTCGTCGCAGCCGGTGGTCGTCAGCAGCGCCAGCTGGTCGGTGGTCTCGATGCCCTCCGCCAGCACCCTCATGCCGAACGTCCTGCCGAGCGACAGCACGGCCTGGACGAGCACCACGGTCTGCTCCGGCGTGCCCGAGCCGGAGAAGAACGACCGGTCGATCTTGATCCGGTCGAACGGGAACGACCGCAGCGCGTCCAGCGACGAGTAGCCGGTGCCGAAGTCGTCCAGGGCGATGCCGACGCCCAGCGCCTTGATCTCCGCCAGCGCCTCGCCGGCGCGCTGGCGTTCGGTGAACAGCGCCGTCTCGGTCAGCTCGAGCTCGAGGCGCTCCGCCGGCAGCCCGGAGTCGGCCAGCGCGGAGCGCACGCTCTCGACGAGGCCGGGCCGGGCCAGCTGCACCGCGGAGACGTTGACGGCGACGCGGTACGCCGGCTCCCAGGTCGCCGCCTCGGCACAGGCCGTGCGCAGCACCCACTCGCCGATCGGGACGATGAGGCCGGTCGCCTCAGCGAGCGGGATGAACTCCGCCGGTGAGATCGGTCCCAGCGTCGGGTGCTGCCAGCGCAGCAGCGCTTCGTAGCCGCGGATCTCGCCCGACGGGACGGCGGTCTGCACCTGGTACTGCAGCGACAGCTCGTCCCGCTCCAGCGCCTTGCGGAGATCGGCTGCCATCCCCCGGCGAACGCGGGTCTGCTCATCGAGCATCGCGTCGTACACCTGCAGCTCGTGCAGCGGGTCGCTCTTGGCGCGGTACATCGCCAGGTCGGCGTTGTTGATCAACGTCTCGGCGTCGGCGGCGTCGTCCGGGAACACCGCTGCGCCGATGCTGGCCTGCGGGGCCAGCAGGTCGGAGTCGAGGTGGATGGGCGCCGACAGCGCGTGCTGCAGCCGGGCCAGGAAGCCGGGCAGGTCGCGGTCCTCCCCCACCCGGACGAGCGCGACGAACTCGTCGCCTCCGACGCGCGCGATGAAGGCGCCCGCGTCCTCGCGCACCAGCTCGCTCATGCGGCCACCCAGCACGCTGAGCACCTCGTCGCCGACGTTGTGACCGCGCAGGTCGTTGATCTCCTTGAAGTCGTCGATGTCGATGACGACCAGCGCCAGCCGGTGTCCCTGCCGGCGCGCGCGCTGGATGTCGGCGTGGAGACGCTCGTTGAAGCTGGCCCGGTTCGGGAGGCCGGTCAGCACGTCGGTCAGCGCGAGCCGACGGAACCGCTCCACGGCGGCCGTCCGGGTCCGGTCGTCGATCAGGTAGCCGGCCGCCCCGGCGCCGATGGTCACGAAGGACAGCGCCGCGATGGTGACCGCGAGGACGTAGAGGGACTCGTCGTCGGTGTACGTGGCGTCGACCGAGGACGGGACGACCGCCATCGCGCGCATCCCGACGAAGTGCAGCAGCAGCACCGACGCGGCGAACAGCACCCACATCAGGTTGCCGGCGTGACGCAGCGGTCGCCGGGCGACGTGCAGCGCACCGGCCCCCAGGACGACGGCGCAGGCCACCGAGACCGCGACCACCGGCGTGTCCCAGAGAACGGTCCCCTGCACACGCAGCGCGCTCATGCCGACGTAGTGCATGGACGCGACCGCGAGGCCGACGAGGACCCCGCCGAGGGCCGGACGGAAGCGCGACGGCTGGTCGCCACCCGCGACCAGGAAGCCGGCCGCACTGCCCAGCACGGCGACCGCCAGCGAGAGCGCCGTCTGCCAGCGGTCGAAGTCCATCGGCGTGCCCGGGTGGTAGCCGAGCATCGCGACGAAGTGCGTGCACCAGATCGTCACGCCGCTGGCCAAGGCGGTCAGGAACAGCCAGCTCGCCCGCTGCCCGTAGCGGTCGTCGGTCATCCGCTGGAAGAACCGCGATGTCGCCCAGGCGCCGGCCAGGCACAGCAACGCAGCGGTAGCCACTAGGAAGGGATCGTGGTGCGCCGATGCGTGGGCGTGCGTCATCGCGGCCGCGCCTCCCTCCGGGCTGGTGATGCCGGCCCCCGAGGGCATGTCATCGTTGGACGGCTGATGGTATCGCCTGACGCCGGCCGACACGCACGGGTTACCGGGGCTCGAGGACCAACTCCATGTAGACGCTGAGCGGATCGGGCCGGTAGTGCCCGAACGGTGGCCGCTCCCGGAACCCGTGCCGGGCGTAGAGCCGTCGCGCCGCCGCGAAGTAGTCCTCCGCCCCGGTCTCCAGCAGCACCCTGCGCCGGCCGGCGGCCCGGGCCTGGTCCAGCAGGTGGCGCAGCAGGGCCGTGCCCACGCCGCGACCCCGCGCCCCCGCCGTGGTGCGCATCGACTTGACCTCGACGGCGTCGGCGAGCGCGCCGTCGAGCAGCTTCAGTGCGCCCACGCCCAGCAACTCCTGCCCCGCCCAGGCGGACCACAGGGCCACCTCCGGCGCACGCAGCGCGGCGATCGGGAGCGCGTGCACGCTCTCGGGCGGCGAGGTCGCGTGCATCTCCGCGAGGTGCTGCTCGAGCAGCGCCGCGACCGCCGGGCGACTGAGATCGTCGAGCTCGAAGCGCAGGTCCGCGGCGTCCACGTCGTCACGGTACTGGGCCGGTCGGCTCGCGGCGGGCGTGGGCACCTGCCACAGTGTCGCCATGCGCGCCGTCGTCACCCACCAGTCCGAGCTCGAGGTCAGCGAGGTCCCCACCCCGGTGCCGGGTGCCGGCCAGGTGCTGGTCCGCACTCTGCGGACCGGCATCTGCGGCTCCGACCTGCACGCCCGCGCGCACGCCGACGTGCTGGCCGACGTGGCGGCGGGGCTCGGCTACGCCACCGTCATGCGCCCCGAGCACCGGGTCGTGATGGGACACGAGATCCTCGGTGAGGTGGTCTCCTACGGCCCCGGCACCCGCCGCCGCTGGAAGCGCGGCACCCGGGTGGTCGCGATGCCGATCCTGCGCACCGGTGGCGCGGCTCGGCTGGTCGGGTTCGACGAGGCCGCCCCGGGTGGCTACGCCGAGCACGTGCTCGTCCAGGAGGCGCTCGCCTTCCCGGTGCCGGACGGGGTGCCGGACGACGCGGCTGTCTTCACCGAGCCCCTGGCCGTCGCCCTGCACGCCGTACGCCGCGCCGGCGTCGGCCGCCGACCGGCCGTCGTGGTCGGCTGCGGGCCGATCGGGCTGGCGGTCATCGCGATGCTGAAGGCATCCGGCGTGCGTCGCGTGATCGCCTCCGACCTCTCCCCCGCCCGTCGGGAGCTGGCCCGCCAGTGTGGTGCCGACGTCGTCGTCGACCCTCGCGAGACCGACCTCTGGGCCGAGCTCGCGGTGCCGGGTCCGCTGCGCTCCCTGCCGGGCTACCTCGACCTCGCCGTCGAGGCGACCGGCCTGCTGCGCAAGGTTCCGCTCCTCCCCTGGCAGCGGCTGATGCGGGCCGCCAACGTCCTGGGCGCCGGCCCGGCCGGTCCGGTCGTGTTCGAGTGCGTCGGGGTGCCCGGGATCCTCGACGAGGTGATCGCCGGCGTTCCGCTGCAGTCACGCATCGTGGTGGTGGGCGTCTGCATGGAGCCCGACACCTTCCGTCCCGCGGTGGCCATCCACAAGGAGATCGACCTCCGCTTCGTGTTCGGCTACGACCCGGCGGAGTTCGCCGCCGCGCTCGACCTGATCTCCGACGGCAAGGTCGACCCGGCCCCGCTGCACACCGGAACCGTCGGGCTCGACGGTGTGGCCGGCGCGTTCGCAGACCTGGCCGACCCGGAGCGGCACGCGAAGATCCTGGTCGACCCGAGCCGCTGAGCCGTCATCGCGGTCGGAAGTGCGGATTGGGCACCCGCCTGACCAGGACCCCGATCTTGTCGATGCGGTGCTCGGGGTTCCCGAACCGGTCCCGCCAGTGGTTGCCCGCGGCCCGGTCCTCCGGCGTGGCGCAGGTGGAGATCGTGACGAAGCCACGGGTCGGCCGCACACCCGGACGACCCGGCACGGCGGCGCGCTGCGCCCGCAGCGACTTCGCCGAACGGAACGACACCCACCGCGTCTTCACGATCCGGTAGACGTAGCGCCACCGACCGGCGTCGACGAACACCCGCGCGCCGCGCTTGAGAGACGGCGTGCGCCAGAACGCCGCGCCGTGCGACGAGCGGTGCGCGGTCACCTGGTAGTTGCCGACGCCACCGGGTCCGGTGCCGCCCCGCGGGCCGTGCGGGCTGGCGGCGATGCCGCGGTTCTGGATGCGGGTGCCGGGCCCGTCGTCGGTCTTGCCTCGGTAGGCGATCACCGGGAGCCGGTGGATCCCGATCGCCGGGATGGTCAGCCGCGCGTTGCGGGGCTTGCCGGTGCTGTAGGCGACGGAGGCGGCTCCCGCGGTGAGGTCACCCTCGGCGGCTCCCTCGGCGGCGGAGGTCGGCGGAGCGGGCACGGTGGCGAGCGCGGCGCCGAGGGCGACGGCGGCGATGGCGCCGGCCGACCTGCGCAGACGGGTGCGGGTGCGGGTCATGGGCGCGCGGTACCCACGCCCAGCCGGTTCAGTGCGCCTGGATCGCCGTCCTAGGTTGGTCCCATGACGCTGACGCGCACCCTCAACGACGGCCGCACCATCCCCGCCATCGGCTTCGGCACCTATCCGTTGACCGGCGAGGAGGGGGTGGCTGCTGTCACGTCCGCGATCGAGGTCGGCTACCGGCTGGTCGACACCGCGGTGAACTACGGGAACGAGCGCGAGGTCGGCGAGGCGATCCGGCGCTCCGGCGTACCCCGCGAGGAGCTGTTCGTGACCAGCAAGCTCCCCGGCCGGCACCATGCGTACGACGACGCGGTCCGTTCCACCAAGGAGTCGCTCTCGCGCCTCGGTCTGGACCACCTCGACCTGCACCTGATCCACTGGCCCAACCCGAGCGTCGGGCTCTTCGGTGAGGCGTGGCGAGCGCTGGTGGACCTGCGTGAGCAGGGCCTGGTCGCGTCGATCGGCGTCTCCAACTTCACTGAGGCCCATCTGGAGCAGATCATCGCCGACACCGGCGTGACGCCCGCCGTCAACCAGATCGAGCTGCACCCGTACTTCCCGCAGCCGCAGATGCGGGCCGTGCACGAGCGGCTCGGGATCCAGACCGAGTCGTGGAGCCCGCTCGGGAAGCGGCAGGCGCCGTTCACCGAGCCGCCCGTCGCCGCGGCCGCCGAGCGGCTCGGCCTCTCCCCCGGCCAGGTCATCCTGCGCTGGCAGGTGCAGCTCGGGTCGATCCCGATCCCGAAGTCGGCGACGCCCCAGCGCCAGCGGCAGAACCTCGACGTCTTCTCCTTCGAGCTGACCGAGGAGGAGATGGCCGCGATCACCGCTCTCGGCCGACCCGACGGCCGGCTCTTCGGCGGCGATCCGGAGACACACGAGGAGCAGTGACGGCCCGGCGCCCCGGCCGGGCCACGATCCCCCTACGATTCCGACATGCTCAAGCGCACTGTGCCCGCCGTTGCCCTGGTCGCGACCGCCGTCCTCGCTGGCTGCGGGTCCGACGACACCGCCAAGGAGCCCCGCACCACGCCGTCGAGCTCGGAGAGCCGTGGCAGCACGGACGCCTCGGCGAGCGCGGGCAGCTCGGCCCCGGCCGCCGACGGCCCGGCGTGCGCCTACACGCCCGACGGCTCGGACCCGGGCGCGGAGCTGCCGCCGGCGACCGCGACCCGCACCGCCGACGTCGCCGCGACGCTCTCGCTGGCCACGCCGGACCCGGTCGACCTGGCGCTCACCCTCCACGCCGGCACCGCGCCGTGCACGGTGAACTCCTTCGCCCACCTGGCCGGGAGCGGCTACTTCGACAAGACCGAGTGCCACCGGTTGACCACCGAGGGGATCTTCGTGCTCCAGTGCGGCGACCCGACCGGCACGGGCATGGGAACGCCCGGCTACTCCTTCGACGACGAGCTCGCCGGCAGCGAGACCTACCCCGCGGGCACCCTGGCCATGGCCAACGCCGGACCGAACACCAACGGGTCGCAGTTCTTCATCGTGTACGCCGACACCCAGCTGCCGCCGAGCTACACGGTCTTCGGCACCGTCGACCCCGCGGGCGTCGCCGCCGTCTCCGCCATCGCGGAGAAGGGGACCGACAGCGGCCAGAGCGACGGCGCGCCCAAGGATGCCGTCGAGATCACCTCGGTCAAGATCCGCTGAGCGGTCCCTCGACGTACCTCACCTCGTCGCCGACGGTGACGGTGCGTCCGACGGTGCACAACCGGTCCTGCACCCGCTGCAGCGTCGGCGCCAGCACAGCGCGAGCGGCGTCGCCCTCGGGCCCCTCGGGGAAGGTCACGTCGAAGGTCACCGTCAGGCCGACCATGCGGTTGCCCTGCTCGTCGCGGACCTTGTGCCCGTCGGCGCGGGCGGCGAACGTCGCGAACGGCGCGCGCTTCCCGGCGATGAAGTCGAGATCGAGGGCGCCGCACCCCGCCAGGCCCGCCAGGAGCAGCTCCACCGGCGTGAAGTCCGGGTCCTCGCCGTGGCCCACGGGCAGCACGCCGCCCCGTGCGTTGGTGGCCTTGAAGCGGTGCTCGCCGACCTTCTCGAGGTCGACGAACCGGTAGGAGGCATCCTCGGGCGAGCGCGGAGCCGAGGCGGGATCGGTCGTCGGAGAGGTCATGGTCCCAGCGTGCCAGACTGTCGGCCGTGAGCACCGACCTGAGCCTGCAGCGCACGGAGGCCGAGGCCCGCCGCGCGCTCCTCGACATCGCCTCGTACGACGTCACGCTCGACCTGGCTGGTGACGAGGCGACCTTCGGGTCGGTGACCCGGATCCGGTTCACCAGCAGGGGCGGCCCCACGTTCGTCGACCTCAAGCCGGTCGCCGTCGGCTCCGTCACCCTGAACGGCTCTCCGGTCGACCCAGGCCTGCTCGACCGCGGCCGACTGCCGCTGGAGACGGAGGCCGGCGAGAACGAGCTCGTGGTCGCGGCCACGATGCGGTTCCGCAACGACGGCGAGGGGCTGCACCGCTCGGTCGACCCGGCCGACGGCCATCACTACGTCTACGGCATGTCCTTCATGGACGCCGCTCCCAGCATCTTCGCCTGCTTCGACCAGCCCGACCTCAAGGCGCCCTACACCTTCTACGTCCGGGCGCCTCGCGACTGGGTCGTGATCGGCAACGGCGCCGCCACCCAGGTCGAGCCGGGGGTCTGGGAGCTGGCCGAGACGCAGCCGCTGTCGACGTACTTCGTCACGCTGGCGGCCGGGCCGTACCACCAGGTCAGCGCCGAGCACGACGGCATCCCGCTCGGCCTGGCCGCGCGGGCGAGCCTGGCCGGCGCGCTGGAGCGTGACGCGGAGGAGATCCTGACCCTGACCCGGCAGTCCTTCGACGAGTTCCACCGGCTGTTCGGGATCCGCTACCCGTTCGGCAAGTACGACCAGGCGTTCGTGCCGGAGTTCAACGCGGGCGCGATGGAGAACCCCGGCTGCGTCACGTTCCGCGACCCGCTGGTGTTCACCTCCCGGGTCACCCGCGGGATGAGGATCCAGCGGGCCACCACGATCGCCCACGAGATGGCGCACCAGTGGTTCGGCAACATCGTGACGCCGCGCTGGTGGGACGACCTGTGGCTCAACGAGTCCTTCGCCGAGTACATGGGCAACCGGGTCACGGCCGACGTCACCGAGTACGCCGACACCTGGACCGACATGAGCTACGCCCGCCGGCAGTGGGGCCTCGTCGCCGACCAGGGCCCGAGCACGCACCCGGTCGCCGGCAACGGCGCCGTCGACGCCGTCGCCGCGCTGCAGGACTTCGACGGCATCTCCTACTCCAAGGGCTCCGCGATCCTGCGTCAGCTCAACGCCCGGCTCGGCGACGAGACTTTCTTCGCCGGGGTGGTCGACCACTTCGAGAGTCACCGCTTCGGCAACGCGACGATGGCCGACCTCATCGCGAGCTGGGAGCGGGCCGGCGCCGGCGACCTGTCCGACTTCACCTCGGAGTGGCTGCGCAAGGCCGGGCCGGACCACCTCCACTGGGACCGCGACGCCGGCGTCATCGTGCGCCAGCCCCCGACCGCCGCGCCCGCCGAGCGTGAGCACACGTTCCGCGTCGCGGTCGCGCGCGACGACGGCTGGCAGACCGAGACCGTCACCGTGAGCGGCCCGCGCACGCCGTACGCGCCCGAGGGCGCGGTGGAGGCGGTGGTGCTCGACCCGTACGACGACACCTGGGCGGTGCTGACGCCGGACTCCGGCACGGTGGAGTCGCTCAAGCGGCTGCTGCCGACGCTCGGCGACGAGGGGCTGCGCGCCGGCGTGTGGAACAACCTGCGCAGCGCCTTCCACAACGCCCTGGTCTCCCCGGCCGACGTCGTCGAGATCGCGGTGGCGAGCCTGCCGATCGAGGACGCCGAGGACCACGGCCGGCGTACCCGCGCATGGCTGTTCGGCACCGTCGTCCCCCTCGCCCCGGCCGACGCGCTCGACCGCCTGCACGCCGCGGCGATCGGCAAGCTCGCGGTGACCGCGCCGGGCTCGGAGGCGCAGCTCGCGGCGTTCCGCGCGGCGATCTCCACCTGCCGCTCCCCCGAGCGGCTGCGGATGTGGCTGGCCGGTGCGCCCGACGGCATCGAGGTCGACGGCGACGTCACCTGGCGGATCCTGGTGCGGTTGGCCCAGCTCGGCGCCACCGACCGCGACGAGCTGGCCGCGTCGTTCGAGGCCGACCCGACCGCCGACGCCCGGGTGCAGCACACCCGCGCCGTGTGCTCGCTGCCCGACGAGGCCGCCAAGGCCTACGCGTGGTCGGTCTTCACCGGCGACGTCGACCTGCCGAACTACGAGATCGAGGCCGCCGCAGCCGGCCTGTGGCGCAGCGGTCAGCCGGAGCTGGCCGCACCCTACGTCGAGCGCTACTTCGCCGAGCTGCCCGGCACCGCCAAGGTGCGCAGCGGCTGGGTGCTAGCCGACGCCGCCGACTGGTTCTTCCCCAGCAGCAGCATCGAACAGGCGACGCTCGAGCGGGCCGAGGCGCTGCTGAGCGACGAGTCGCTCGACGCCTCCATCCGGCGCCGGCTCGCCGACCGGGCGGACCTGCTGCGCCGCCAGCTCGCCGTGAAGCGGGCGTTCTCGGCCTGAGCCCGGGTGCCACGGCGTGGGTCCGCAGGAGTGTCGGCGGCGCCTCCTAACGTTGCGGGCATGCGGATCCTGCACACCTCCGACTGGCACCTGGGGAGGTCCTTCCACCGCGAGGGGATGCTGACCCACCAGGCCGCCTTCGTCGACCATCTCCTCGAGGTGGTCGAGCAGGAGCGTGTGGATCTGGTGGTGGTCTCCGGCGACGTCTACGACCGGGCCCTGCCTCAGGTCGACGCGGTGCGGCTGGCCTCCGAGACGCTGGCACGCCTGGCCGCCTCCCGGGCCAACGTCGTGCTCACCAGCGGCAACCACGACTCCGCGCAGCGGCTCGGGTTCGGCTCCTCGCTCATCGACGCGGCGGGCGTGTTCATCAGGACCGACGCCGGAAGGGTCGGGGAGCCGGTCCTGCTGCACGACGAGCACGGCCCGGTCGCCGTCTACGGCATCCCCTACCTCGACCCCGACGCGGTGCGCGAGCCGTGGGGGCTCCCCGCCCGCTCCCACGAGGCCGCCCTGGCCGAGGCGATGCGCCGGGTCCGCGCCGACCTGACCGGGCGCAGCGCCCGCTCGGTGGTGATGGCGCACGCCTTCGTGGCCGGCTGCGAGCCCAGCGACTCCGAGCGCGACATCAGCGTCGGCGGGGTGTCCATGGTGTCCGCGTCCCTCTTCGACGGCATCGACTACACCGCGCTGGGCCACCTCCACGGCAGTCAGTCGCTCAGTGCCACCGTCCGCTACAGCGGATCTCCCCTTGCCTACTCGTTCTCCGAGACCGGGCACGTCAAGGGCAGCTGGCTCGTCGATCTCGACGGCTCGGGCGCGACGACCGCGGAGTTCGTCCCGGCGCCGGTCCCCCGCTCACTGGCCCGGCTGCGCGGCGAGCTCGAGTCGCTGCTGAGCGACCCCGACCTCGACGCCCATCGCGACAGCTGGGTGCAGGTCACCCTGACCGACGCCGTGCGGCCCTCCCAGGCGATGGAGCGACTCCGCCGCCGCTTCCCGCACACGCTGGTCCTCGGCTTCGAGTCGACGGCCCCGGTCATCGGCCCGCTGACGACCCCGGGCACCAGCAGCCGTCGCGACCGGGACCTCGTCGCCGACTTCGTCGCCGAGCTGCGTGGCACCGCCGCGTCTCCCGCCGAGCTCGAGCTGCTCGGCCGGGCCGTCGACGCCTGCTGCGCCGACGGCGACGTCGACACGCTGGTCACCCCCACCGCGGACGCCGAGGAGTTCGCCGAGGTCCTCTTCTGATGCGACTGCACCACCTCGAGGTGACCGCCTTCGGACCCTTCACCGAGACCGTCACCGTGGACTTCGACCGGCTCTCCGACGCGGGTCTGTTCCTGCTCTCGGGGCCGACCGGCGCCGGCAAGACCAGCATCTTGGACGCCGTCTGCTTCGCGCTGTACGGCGACGTCCCCGGTGACCGGTCAACGGCCAAGCGGCTGCGCGCCGACCAGGCCGCGCCCGGCCTCGCGTCCCGAGTCGTCCTCGAGGCCACGCTCGGGGGCCGGCGGTTCCGGCTCACCCGGAGCCCGGCGTGGGAGCGCCCGAAGAAGCGCGGCACCGGAACCACCACCCAGCAGGCGTCCGTGGTCGTCCAGGAGCGTGTCGAGGGCGAGTGGATCACCCACACCACGCGGCTCGACGAGGCCGGCCATCTGGTCGCGGACCTGCTCGGCATGAACCTCACCCAGTTCGTCCAGGTCGCGATGCTCCCCCAGGGGCGGTTCCAAGCGTTCCTCCGCGCGCGGTCCGAGGAGCGCAAGGAGCTGCTGCAGCGGCTGTTCCGCACCGAGCGGTTCACCGACGTGGAGCGGTGGCTGCGTGAGCGCCGCGTCGAGCTGCGACGGCGCTCCGAGGCCGCCCACCAGCAGGTCGCCGACGTCGTCAGCCGCACCAGCGAGGCCACCGGGGTCGCGCTGCCCGACGACTGGGACATCGCGGACCTCGCCCTGCCTGCCGGCGACGGCTCGCTCACCGCCTGGGTGGCGAGTCTGGCCGACGATGCCCGGATCGAGCGGCAGCAGGCCGGCGATGCGGCGGCAGCCGCGGTCGCCGCGGAGACCGCCGTCCGCACCGAGCTGGAGCACGGCCGTGCCCTCGCGGAGCGGCGGGCGCGGCTCGACGCCGCCC
>NZ_DASWXC010000080.1:0-16094 GCF_036405735.1 Nocardioides sp. | reverse complement strand
GACGTAGCCGTGGGCGTCGGCGCCGGCGGGGATGACGCCGGCGGCGGCGAGCCGGCCGTGGCGCACCACGTGGACCTCCCACCGCGCGTCGTCGCGGCGCCGCGCAGCCACGACCTCCGGGCAACGGGTCAGCGCGGAGAGCCGCTGGGTGCGCGCGGCGGCGCGGACGAAGGCGGCGAGCCGGTCACGGTAGGCGCCGGCCTCCTCGAACCGCTCGTCGGCAGCGAGCTGGGCCATCCGCGCGTTGATCGTCTCGAGGACCTGGTCGGGCCGCTGCCGCAGCGCCTCGCGCAGCTGGAGCACGACATCGGCGTACGTCGCCTCGTCGACGCTGCCGTCGCATGGGGAGAGGCAGCGTCCCATCTCCGCCAGCACGCACGGCGACTTCGCCGGGCGGCGCGCCAACCGCTCCGTGCACTGGCGCACAGGGAACGTGTCGTGCAGGGCCGCGACGCAGCGCTCGGCGGCCTTCTTCGAGGAGAACGGGCCGAGGTAGTCGGCATCGTCGTCGAGCACCCTCTTCACCAGCGCCAGCCGGGGCCAGGGCTCGCGGGTGAGCTTGACGAAGTGCATCTTCTCCGGGAACCGCGAGCGCCGGTTGTAGCGGGGCTTGTGCTCGGCGATCAGGCGGAGCTCGCGCACCTGGGCCTCGAGCGTCGTCACGCACTCGATCCCGGTCACCGTGGCGGCCAGACCGACCATCTCGCCCATCCGGGAGCGGGTCTCCGAGGCCGTGAAGTAGCTGCGGACCCGGGTGCGGAGGTCGCGCGAGGTGCCGACGTACAGGACCCGGCGGCGATCGTCCTCGAACAGGTAGACGCCCGGAGCGTGGGGGAGCGCCTCGGCGAGATGACGCTTGCGGCGCTGGGCGGGGGTGACCCGGCCGGTGAAGGCCTGCAGCTCCTCCAGGGTGTGCACGCCGAGGTTGCCGAGCCGCCCCATCAGCCCGTGGAGCACGTCGACGGTGGCGCGCGCGTCGGACAGCGCGCGGTGGTTGGGCGTGGTGCTCGCCCCGAAGGCGACGGCCAGCGAGGACAGCTTGCAGTTCGGGGCGTCGTCGCGGGTGATCACCCGACGGGCGAGCTTGGCGGTGTCGAGGACCTCGAACGCCGGCCACGGGCGCCCTTGTCGCTCGGCGAAGTGCCGGAGGAAGCCGACGTCGAACGGCGCGTTGTGGGCGACCAGCACACAGCCGGCCGCGAACTCCAAGAAGGCGGGGAGCGCCGCCTCGATCGGCGGCGCGTCGACGACCATGCTGTTGCTGATGCCCGTGAGCACGGCGATGAACGGCGGGATCTCGGCGTGCGGGTTGACCAGGGTCTGGAACTCGGCGAGGACCTCGCCACCACGGATCTTGACCGCACCGATCTCGGTGATCATCGAACCCGCCTCGGCAGACCCGCCGGTGGTCTCGAGGTCGACGACGCAGAACGTGACGTCGCGCAACGGCCGGCCGAGCTCGTCGAAGCCGCGCTGCTGCTCCCATCGGGTCCTCACGGGGGTGGTGCTGCTCATGCGGTCGACGCTAGGACGAGCCGCCGACAGTCCCCGGCGACACGCGGCAACACCCTGCGACACGCCGCAACACGCGAAGGGCGCGCCGCCGCTCCCGTCGCCACTGTCGGTGGCGCCTGTCAGCGTCAGCGGCATGACAACGAGGATCGACTGCGACACCTGCCTGGTGCGGGGGCTGGCGTGCCACGACTGCGTGGTCACGGTGCTGCTCGGACCACCGCCCGAGCTGGCCATCGGCGACGACGAGCGCGCGGCGCTCGACGTGCTGGCGGCGGGCGGCTTGGTGCCACCCCTCCGGATGGTCTCGGCCGAGCCGGGAGCCCAGGTGGAGTCGGCGTGACGAATGCCTCCGAGCGCGGCCGGTGAACAGGCGCGTTTGATTGGCCTGGGTCCCGACGGGCGACTAGAGTTCGAGGCTCAGACGCCCGTGGGAGTGGGTCGACCGACCCGCGCGGGCGTCGCGCTGAGTCTGAGCCGGCAACCCTCGGGTGGCCGGTGAGGAGCCGGGGAACCACCGGTGCCGTCACCGACGGCGCCATCTGGGGTGAATCCTTCGCGCGTACGTCGGCCACGGCCGGCAGCGAGCGGAGGTAGGGCGAGTCGTGCCCGAACCCGTCAGCTCACCTGGTAGGCGTACGACACGCAAGGGAGACCGCCCGCTCGTGCTGAACGGTCGGAAGCGCGCCATCGCAGCGATGGCAGGACTGGCACTCGCCGCGCCGCTGGGGACCCTGGGACTGAGCGGACTGACGCCCGCCCAGGCCGAGCCCGACATCAAGAGCGTGCAGGCCCGCGTCGACAAGCTCTACCAGGAGGCGGAGCAGGCGACCGAGGACTACCACGAGGCCCGGCTGCGCCTGACCGCCCTCGAGGAGGAGCTTGCCGGCCTCGAGGCCGACGAGAAGCGCCAGCGCGAGGAGCTCGCGGTCGTGCGCGACCAGCTCCGGGACTCGATGCTGCAGCAGTTCGAGGGCTCCCAGCTCTCGGCCGTCGGGCAGGTCGTGGTCTCCGACGATCCCCAGGCCGTGCTGGGCCGGCTGAGCACGATGTCGGCCTTCGACAACGTGCAGTCCGCCCTTCACCAGGACTACGCCACCCAGGTCCGCGCCGTCTCGCTGCGCCGCGAGGCCGCGGAGAAGCGCGCCGCGCAGCTCGCCGAGACCGAGGCCTCGATCGCCGCGGACAAGAAGAAGGTCGAGGCCAAGCTGGCCGAGGCCGAGGAGCTGCTGGAGGAGCTCAAGGCGGAGGAGCGTCGGGCGATCCTGTCGCGCGGCGAGGTCCGCGTGCCGACCGACGTGCCCGCCAGCGGCCGCGCCGGCGCCGCGATCGCCTACGCGATGGACCAGATCGGCGACGCCTACGTGTGGGGCGCCGCCGGCCCGAGCTCGTTCGACTGCTCCGGCCTCACGATGCGCGCGTGGGGCGCCGCCGGCGTCTCCCTGCCGCACTCCTCCCGCGCCCAGTACGGCTCCGGTCCGCACGTCGCCGCCAGCGACCTGCGCCCCGGTGACCTGGTCTTCTACTACAGCCCGATCAGCCACGTCGGCATCTACCTCGGCAACGGCATGATCGTGCACGCCGCCCGCCCGGGCGAGGGCGTGAAGATCTCCCCGCTCTACTCGATGCCGTACACCGGCGCGGTCCGGCCCGGCTGATCCCAGCAGGGTTCCGGCTCTATCACGGTGCTGTCCCAGCCCGCCGCTGGTCTACTGTTGATCTCCTGATGCGTACGAAGGCCGGTCGTCCACCGTGGTGGGCGGCCGGCCTTGTGCTGTGCCTGGTCCTCGTCGCGGCCGTCGGCAGCGTCATCGGCGTCCGGTCGCTGGTCCGCGACGACTACGTCGCGTCACCCCAGCAGCGCGCGGGGACCGTTGCCGACCCGACCGGCGCGGCCCGCACGCTGGCCGACTGGGTCACCGCGCTGGCGACGGGCGATCCGGCGGCCGCCGTACGGCTCGCCCGGGAGGGCGACGCCGCGGCCGCGGACCTGCTGGCCGCCACGGCCCGCAACGCCGCCGGTATCGGGGTGGCGGGACTGAGCGCGCGCTACGTCGACGAGCTCGGCGCCGTCTCGGAGTCGGGTCGCTGGCAGGCGGCCGTCGAGCTGACCTGGCGACTCACAGGCCACGACGACCAGATGGCCAGCACCGAGATCGCCGTCGGCTTCGCCGCGACCGAGAACGGCGTCGCGATCAGCGGCATCGACCGATCCCAGCGCCGGGTGCCACTGTGGCTCGCGGGTCCGCTCGAGGTCCGGCGCGCCGGCGCCACCCTGGTGCTCACCACCGGCGGGCCCACGGTCGCGGACCGCTATGCCCGCCTGATGCCGGCCGCGGTGCGCACCGTCCGACGGGTGCTGCCCGACTGGGACGGCCGGCTGGTGCTCGAGGTGCCCGCGGACGGTGACCAGCTCGCCGCAGCGCTCGACGCCCGCTCCGGGCAGTACGCCGCCGTCGCGGCCGTGACGGCCAGCGTCGACGGCTCGTCGGCTCGGACCGCACCGGTCCACGTCTTCGTCAACCCGGTCGTGATGGGCCGGCTGGAGCCGGCCGGGATGCGGATCGTCTTGGCCCACGAGGCCACGCACCTGGCGACCGGCGCGGCGACCAACCCCCGCCTGCCGCTGTGGCTGGCCGAGGGGTTCGCCGACTACGTCGCGCTGCGCGACGTGCGACTGCCGCTGACGACGACCGCCGGTCAGCTGATCGAGCGGGTGCGCAAGCAGGGGCTTCCCGAGCGGCTGCCCGGACCCGAGGAGTTCGACGCCAGGTCGGGTGGCTTCGGGGCGGAGTACGAAGCGGCCTGGCTCGCCTGCCGGCTGCTGGCCGCCCGGTCCGGTGAGGCGGCGCTGGTCCGGATCTACGACCGGGTGGGCGACGGAGCCGACCTCGACGCCACGCTCCGCGAGGAGACCGGGCTCGGACTGGCCGGGCTTACCCGAGCCTGGCGGCAGCACCTGGCAGACGTGGCCTCATGAGGAGCCCGCGCACGCCCGCCTGGAGCGTAGCCGCCGCCGTGCTGGCGGCCGGCCTGGTGGCGTTCGTCGTTCTCGCCGCGACGAGGGTTCCGTGGCAGCCGGTCCCGGGCGGAATGCCGCCGGTGCCCCCGGCCGACACGGTCTTCACGCCGCACCAGCTGGACGCCGCCGAGGAGTTCTCCGGCTGGGCGCGCCTGTGGAGCCGTACCGGGCTGGTGCTGTCACTCGTCGCCGCCTGCGTCCTCGGGTTCACTCCGGTGGGGCGGCGGCTGATAGCGCGGCTGCGCGGCCCCTGGTGGCTGCGGGCGACGCTCGGCGTCGTCACGCTCACCGTGGTCGGGTCGCTGGTGACGCTGCCGACGAGCGTGCTCGTGCGGCACCGCCAGCGGCAGGTCGGCCTGTCCCACCAGGACTGGGCCGGCTACGCGGTCGACCGTGCGCTCGGGGTGGCAGTCGCGGCGGTGGGGACGTCGCTCGCGATCGTCGTTCTGCTCGCGTGCGCCCGGCGGTGGAGGCGGGCCTGGCCGGCGGTCGCCGGTGGCCTGCTCGCGGTCCTGGTGCTGCTCGGCTCCTTCGTCTACCCGCTGCTGGTCGAGCCGCTCTTCAACGACTTCCGCTCCCTGCCGGCGGGGCCGCTGCGCACCGAGGTGCTGCGGCTCGCCGCCCAGGAGGAGGTCCGTGTCGACGACGTCCTGGTGGCGGACGCGTCGCGGCGCACCACCACGCTGAACGCCTACGTCTCCGGTTTCGGCGACACCCGGCGTGTGGTCCTCTACGACAACCTGGTCGAGGAGGTCCCCACCTCCGAGACGGTCGCGGTGGTGGCCCACGAGCTCGCTCACGCGAGGTACGACGACGTGCTGACCGGATCGCTGCTGGGTGGCTCCGGCGCACTGGTCGGGATCGGGCTGCTGGGAGTGCTCCTGGAGCGGCGCCGCGGTGAGGGCGCCCCGGGACCCGCGGACCCGAGCGGCGTACCCCGTCTGCTGGCGCTGTTCGCGCTCGCCTCGGTGGTGGCGCTGCCGGTGCAGAACACCGTGAGCCGGCAGCTCGAGATCCGAGCCGACGTCACCGCCCTGGAGACGACGAAGGACACCGGGGCGTTCGTCGCCCTGCAGCGCGAGCTCGCGCTCAGCTCGCTGCAGGACCCGACCCCGGCGTCCTGGTCGCAGTTCTGGTTCGGCACTCACCCCACGGTGCTGCAGCGGATCGCGATCGCGGAAGAGTTCGGTGCCCGCTAGTTCGTGTCCGTGCAGTCGCTATCGGGAATAGCGCTGTGCGTCTTCATGACCTCGCAGGTGTCCTCGAACAGCACGTCTCGAATACTGTCGCCGAAGGCGAAGAGGATCACGACGAGTAGCGCCGCTAT
Organism: Nocardioides sp.; assembly: GCF_036405735.1. GTDB lineage: Bacteria > Actinomycetota > Actinomycetes > Propionibacteriales > Nocardioidaceae > Nocardioides. Next base: position 10,233 of record NZ_DASWXC010000080.1, on the reverse strand, counting down.
CCCGGCGATCAGGAGGCCGTACTCCACCGCTGACGCGCCGCGCTGTTCACGCCTTCGTCCTGCCCGGCTGGCTGACACTCTCACGAGCGGTCCTTCCGCAGGGAACGGCTCGGGGGTGCCCCGTCCTCGGACAGGGCACCCCCGATGCGTCGATCAGTCGCTGGCGCAGCCCGAGCCGCTGGCGATGGTGTCGCAGGTGTCGTTGAAGATGTCCTGGATGTTGTCGCCGAAGGCGAAGACGATCACGACGATCAGCGCGGCGATGCCGGCGATGAGCAGGCCGTACTCGACCGCAGAGGCACCGCGCTCGTCAGTCTTGGCGAAGCGAGCGGCGAGCAGGATGCGGAGGTAGTCCACCATTTTGATTCTCCCCTTGAGAGTTGGTTGCGGCCGAGACTGCAGAGGTTCCCGCGCCTGAGGCCTTCGCCTCACGGGTCCTATCCTGCTCCGCGGGCGGCGCCCGCGAATCGGGAGAGCAGGTCGACTCGCATAGTCCGTTCGGACTATGCCCGGTGCCCGGTGGGGCGCGGAGGACACGCGGGTCAGGGGCGCCGATCGGGCTGGATCGCCGAGAGCAGGCCGATCCGCATGGCGGTCACGAGCGCCTGGGCGCGGTTCGCGGCGCCGAGCTTCTGGTAGATCCGCGCGATGTGCGACTTGGCGGTCGACTCCGAGAGGTAGAGCCGTTCGCCGATCTGTGCGGCCCCGAGGCCGTCGGCGAGCAGCAGGAGCACCTCGTGCTCCCGGTCGGAGAGCCGGGTCGACTCCGACGTGGCGCGCCGCAGCATCGCCTGGGCGAGCCCGGCGCACACGAACGAGCGCGGCGAGACGGCGGCGTGGCGCGCCGCGCGCACGACCTCGCCGGACGGCGCGTCCTTGCCGACGAACCCCGAGGCGCCGGCCTCCATCGCCGCGAAGATCTGGTCGTCGCCCGAGTGCATGGTCAGCACCACCAGGCCGACGGCGTCGGTCTCCTTGCGGATGGTGCGGACGATGTCGAGGCCGGTGCCGTCCTGCAGCTGCAGGTCGGCGATGACGACGTCGGGCCGCACCGCGGCGTACGTCGTGAGCGCCTCGGCCACGCTCCCGGCCTGGGCGACCACGTCCATGTCCTCCTCGAGCTGGAGGACGCCGGCGAGGCCCTCCCTGATCAGCTCGTGGTCGTCGACCAGCAGGACCCGGATGGCTGCGCTCATGGCTTCACGCTCCTGTTCTCGTGTCGGTCCCGGAGCCGATGGTGACCTCCTCGGTCTCCGGTTCGTGCTCCCCGCCACCAGCGATGGTGACGGCGACCGTGAGGCCGCCTCCGGGGGTCTCGCTGATCTCGAGCGTGCCGTTGATCAGGCGCGCCCGCTCGCGCATGATCTCCAGCCCGTGGGAGCCGCGCCGTTGCGGCTGGAGGCCCCGCCCGTCGTCGACGATGGTGATCTGGGCGGCTGGGGCGCGGACCTGGCAGTGCACCTCGATCGCGGACGCGCGGGCGTGCTTGACCGCGTTGTTCATCGCCTCCTGGGCGATCCGGAACAGCTCGGCCTCGACCTCGGGCCGGAGCCGGTCGGTGCGCTCGTCGGCGGTCACGTGGATGGCCACGCCCGAGACCTCGGAGAGGTTCCGGGCGATCGAGGCGATGGCGGCGCCGAGGCTCTCGCTTGCCCCGACGCTCGTGCGCAGGTTGACCAGCGAGCGCCGGATCTCCCCGACGATGGCGCTGATCCGCTCGCGCAGCTGGGCGATCCGCTCGCGCTGCTGGTCGGTGGTCGCGGTCGCGGCCAGGGCGTCGGCGAGGTAGCCGAGCGAGGCGATGTCCTGGGCGACGCCGTCGTGCATCTCGCGAGCGAGCCGGCGCCGCTCCTCGGCCGTCGCGGCGTCCCGGAAGGCAGCGAACAGCAGCGCGGTGTCGAGGTGGACCGCGCTGGGCCTCAGCTTGTTCATCAGCTGCCGCAGCCGCTCCTCGGCCCCGAGCTGGGCGGGCTCCGCGCCGGGCGGCAACACCGCCGAGACCACCGCCGTGACTCCGTCGCCGTCGGTCAGCGGGAACGCGAAGGCGCGGCCGTCGTGGATCGGCGAGCACTCGACCCACGAGCGCACCGCGAGGTCCTCGCAGCGGCTGAGCTCGCCGGGGTTGCCGATGGAGCGGGTGACCAGGGGGGTGAGGGTGTCGCCGCGCGGGACGTAGAGCACCATCACCGAGGTCGGCAGCTCGTCGCGGACCGTCGACAGGATGCCGCCGCCCATGGTCACCGGGTCCAGACCCCCGTCGAGGCCGTCGGAGATGTCGATGAGCCGGCGCAGCAGGCTCTGGGCGTAGTGGTAGGAGGCCAGCGGGTCGGTGCGGTCCAGCAGCGCGGTATGGAGGAAGGTGCCGATCAACCCCAGGCCGAGCCCGATGACCGACCAGCTGAAGGCGGCGTACCCCTGGTCCGGGGTGAGGCCGGCGGCCAGCAGCAGCACCGCCGCCACCAGGGTGGTCAGCTCGGCGCACAGGGCGACGGCCACCCCCCACAGGCCGCGGTAGATCCCGGCCACGAACGGCGGGACGGTGAGGGCGCCCAGCACCGCCAGGGAGGAGTCCATCGCGGAGCCGCACACCGCGCCGACCAACAGCCCCTCGCCGGCCGTGAGCACGCCGACCGGCACCCATGGACGCAGGTCGAGGATCGTCGCGACCGTCCAGACCGAGCCGATGGTGACGATCGCGACGAGCGCCGGGGTGTCGCGCGACCACAGGATCGGGACGGCGAGCGCGACCAGCACGAACGCGCGAGCGACCCCGGCGACGCGGAAGTACAGCCGGTCGTGCAGCATCACGAGAAGTTGTTCATGATGTTGATGACCGCCGGCCCCATCACGGCGATGAACAGGCAGGGCAGGATGCAGAAGATCAGGGGGACGGTGATCTTCACCGGCACCTGCTGGGCCTTCTCCTCGGCGCGCTGGCGCCGCTTGACCCGGATCTCGGAGGACTGGATGCGCAGCACCTGCGCGACCGGGATGCCGAACGTGTCGGCCTGCACCATGGCGCTGACGAAGGAGCGTACGTCGGCCACGTTGGTGCGCTCTCCGAGCGAGCGCAGCGCCTCGCTGCGGTCCATGCCGAGCTGCATCTCCCGCAGCATCCGGCCGAACTCCTCCGACAGCGGACCCTGGGTGTTGCGGGCGACCTGCTGGACCGCGGCGTCGAAGCCGAGGCCGGACTCCACGCAGATCGTCATGAGGTCGATGGCGTCGGGCAGCTCCCGCTGCAGCTTCTGCCCACGGCTGTAGCCGAGCTGGTAGAGGTACAGGTTCGGTCCGAAGAAGCCGGCGACCAGGCCGCCGAGGGCGACCAGCAGCCGGGTGGTCGTGGTCTCGCTGACCATCAGGCTGAACAGGAACCCGGCCACCAGGCCGACGCCGGCGAACAGCACCTTGCCGGAGGTGACCCGGTCCACGCTCCAGCCCGGCGGGTTGCCGGCGAGGTTCAGCTTGGCCCGGATCCGCTCGGCGGAGTCCGCGCCGGTGAGCCGTCGCCCCAGCCGGAGGGCGCGGGCCCGCAGTGGCTCGAGCACCCGCTCGGCGAAGGGCCGCTCCAGCTCGCCGCGCAGCTCCTGGGGGGCCTCGGTCATCGCCTTGAGCACCGCGATCGAGCGGTTGATGCCACCGGCCTCCTCGGCAGGGCGCAACGCCATCCCGAGGAGCGCGATGGCGGCGCCGATCAGGATCACCCCGAGCACGAAGAGCAGGACCATCGCGCTACACCTCGACCTTCACCAGGCGGCTCATCCAGAAGACGCCGACGGCCAGGATCGTGCCCGCGCCCGCCAGCATCGCCCAGCCGACCGGACTCTGGAACATCACGATGACGTAGTCGCGGTTCGTCATCAGCAGGTAGAGCATGAACAGGGGCGGCAGACCACCGAGGACCCACGCCGAGAGCTTCCCCTCGGCGGCCAGGGCCGCGACCTGGCGGCGGACGTACTCCCGCTCGCGCATCGTCGCCGCCACCGTATCGAGCAGCTCGCCGAGGTTGCCGCCGACCTGGCGCTGGATCTTGATGGCCATGACGACCCAGCCGAAGTCCTCGCTCTCGAACCGGTCGGCGATGCCCTCCAGGGCGTCCTCGAGCGGGACGCCGAGTCGGGTCTCGACCAGCACCCGGCGGAACTCGTCGGAGATCGGCCGCGTCCCCTCCCGGACGATCGTGTCGACCGACTGCGCCAGCGAGAGGCCGGCCGCCAGCGAGCCGGACATCAGCTGCAGGGTGTCGGGCAGCGCCTGGTGGAACGCCTTGCGGCGCCGCGTCCGCCGGATCCCGAGATAGACCCACGGGCCGACGACGCCGACAGCCAGGAACAGCAGCCCGAGCAGCACGTTGCCCCCGCCGACGAGCAGGCCGAGCAGTCCCGCGCCGAGGACGACCGCGACGTGGACGAGCAGCCACTCCGCGGGCTTCAGCTCGCTCCCGGCACCCTCCAGCCGGCTGGCGATGCGGGCCTCCAGTCCGGCGTTGCGCTTGAGGAGGTCGGCAGCGGCCGAGCGGGCGGTGGCCAGCGCCGCGTCCTGGGGGTCGACCTTGGCCGCGTGCTTGGAGCGGCGACTGGTGGCGGTGGTGTAGGTCGTCACACGGTCCTCGGCGGTCATCGCGCGCGCCGGGCGCGGCACGAGGAGGACCAGGAAGGTCATCAGCCCCAGGCCGAGGGCCCCCACGCCGGCGTACAGCCCCCACTCGGGGAGGACGAGCCCGTCCTCCCCGCCCAGTGGCGCGGCGGGCGTCGCCGCGGCCGGGTCCTGCACGGGACCGAAGGCACTCGCGGTCAAGATGCCGGCGGCGGTGGGCAGGCGCACGTCGATGGCCGCCTCGGCGGCGGTCACGCCGTCGGGGACCCGGGCGGTGACCTGGACCTGCCGGGCGAGCGCCGCTGCCTCGCCCGCGAAGGTCGCGGCCAGCGCGGCGACGTCGGCCGGCAGGACCTCGCCCTTCCCGGCCGTCGCCAGCGCCTGCAGCGGTCCGAGCGCGTCGGGGGACTGGTCGACCGCCACGACGTCGACCAGCACCTCCCGCGCCGTGATCGCGGTGGTCGCGTCCTCCAGCGGCGTGCGCCCTGCGTCGGCGCCGTCGGAGAGCACCAGTAGGGAGCGCTGGCCCTCCGTGCCGGCGACCTCCAGGGCCTCCAGCACGCCGTCGTAGAGCAAGGTGCCGGCGTCCAGGGCCAGCCCGTCGACCACCGCCCGGGCGGCCGCGCGGTCCCGGGTCGGGGCGAGCTCGGTCGTCACGTCGGAGTCGAACGACACGATGCCGACGTGCACGTCGCGCGGCACGCTGTCGAGGAACTGCTGGGCGGCCGCCTTGGCCGCGGTGAACTTCCGGCCCTGCATCGAGTTGCTGGTGTCGATGGCCAGCACGGCCGTACGCCGCACGCCGGTGGCCCGGCCCGCCGCCTCGCTCGTCGCCTCGGCCGGCTCGCCGTCGATGGTGACGGCGACCTGGTCGAGGTCGACGACCACGTCGGCCGGCACCGAGACGAGCAGCCGCACCGTGCCGTCGGCGTTCTTCTGAACGTGCGTGACGGCGGCTCGCCGCTCGGCGGCGGCTGGGGAAGCCGTCGCGACGGGGACGGCCAGCGCGAGCGCGAGCCCGAGCGGCGCTGCCAGCCCTGCCAACCTTCCCAGGCCAGCCAGGCCAGCCAGGCCAGCCAGCCCAGCGCGGACCACGGGCGAGCGCCGGCGCGTCACAGCCGGTCCGCCGCGAAGATCATCGGGTCGACGGTGACATTGTGGTCGGCCATCTTCTGCAGGAACTTCGGCCGCAGGCCGGTGGGCCGGATCCGTCCGAGGGTGCGCCCCTCGGCGTCGAAGCCGGCGCTGTTGTCGAACGCGAAGATGTCCTGCAGCGTGATGACGTCGCCCTCCATCCGCTCCACCTCGGTGATGTGGGTGATGCGGCGGGAGCCGTCCTTGAGGCGGGCCTGGTGCACGATCAGGTCGACGGCCGAGGCGACCTGCTCGCGGATGGCGCGCACCGGCAGGTCCATGCCGGCCATCAGCACCATGGTCTCCATGCGGGCCAGGGTGTCGCGCGGGCCGTTGGAGTGCAGCGTGCAGATCGAGCCGTCGTGGCCGGTGTTCATGGCCTGCAGCATGTCCAGCGCGGAGGCGTCGCGGACCTCGCCGACGATGATGCGGTCCGGGCGCATCCGCAGGCTGTTCTTGACCAGGTCGCGGATGGTGATCGCGCCCTTGCCCTCGATGTTGGCCGGCCGGGACTCCAGGCGGACGACGTGGTCCTGCTTGAGCTGCAGCTCGGCGGCGTCCTCGATGGTCACGATCCGCTCGTCGCTCGGGATGAAGGACGACAGCACGTTGAGGGTCGTGGTCTTCCCGGCGCCGGTGCCACCGGAGACGATGACGTTGAGCCGGCCGCGGACGCAGGCCTCGAGGAACTGGCGCGATCCCGGCGTCAGCGACCCGAACCGCATCAGGTCGTCGGCCGTGAGCGGGTCGGCGGAGAACTTGCGGATGGTCAGCGCCGACCCGTCGATCGCGAGCGGCGGGACGATCGCGTTGACACGGCTGCCGTCCGGCAGGCGGGCGTCGACCATCGGGCTGGACTCGTCGACACGGCGGCCGATGCGGGACACGATCTTGTCGATGGTGCGGCGCAGGTGGTTCTCGTCGGCGAAGCGAGCGTCACCGGGCACGAGCCGCCCGTTGCGCTCCAACCACACCTGGTTGGCGCCGTTGACCATCACCTCCGAGACGCTCGGGTCACGCAGGAAGGGCTCGATGGGCCCGTAGCCCAAGATGTCGTCGGAGATCTCCTGGGTGACCCGCTGCCGGTCGCTGTTGCTGAGCGGCCGCTCCTGCGTCGCCAGCACCTCGCCCAGGACGCTGCGCACGCGCTGCTCCAGCTCGGTGGCGTCCATGTCGGTCTCGTAGAGCTGCGGGCCGATCTGCTTGAGCAGCTCGGCGTGGACGCTGCTCTTGATCTGGTCCAGGCGGTCCAGCCGTTCGGTGGTGGAGGCGCCGAGCGTACGCCGGGGCGCCTCGGCCGGTGGCGGCGTCGCCGGACGCGCTGGTCCCGACGTCTGCGCGGGAGCCGGCGCGAGGGATGTCTCGGGGGCCGGCTCCGCCCGGCGCTTCCCCGCCACGGGCGCGACGGGCGCGCCCCCGGGAGCAGCGTCCTGGCCAGGTGTCTGGCCGGGTGTCTGGCCAGGTGTCTGCCCCGGTGCCTGCTCGGGGGCGTCCTCCGCCTGCGCGGCGGCCATCGCGTCGGCGAGCTCGCGACGCGCGGCGGCGATCCGGTCGGCCAGACTCATGGCGCTACCTCCGCTTCCTGAGCAACCGTCCCCGGCCCGCCGGTCCTGCGTGGGCGCCGTCGAGCGCGACGTGCGACGGCTGGCTGCCGCTGGGCGGCTGGATGTCGTGACCCGACAGCCGCGATGCGAGCCCGATGATGGCCGCGCTCGTCGCGTGCTGGGGGTTCTTGGAGACGATCGGCTGCCCGCTGTTGGTGGACGCGGCGACGTCGATCGACGTGGTGACCTGCGTGACCGGGCGCATGCCCAAGATGCCCTCCACCCGCTCGGGGCTGATCCCCACCTCGTCGTCGGCGCGGTTGAGCAGCAGGTGCCGGCGGTCGGGGGCGATGTTGAGCATGTCGAGGGTCTCCAGCGCGACCTTGACGTTCTTCAGCGTCGGCACGTCCAGCGTCGCGACGATGACCAGCTCGTCGGTCTCGTCCAGCGCGGTCAGCGTCTGCTCGTCGAAGGTGGGAGCGGTGTCGACCACGACGTAGTCGAAGGTCTCCTTCAGGGTGCGCAGCACCTGTGAGACCAGGGTCGGGCTGACCCGGTCGCGGACGTCCGGGTGCGACGGCGCGGCCAGGATCATCAGCGAGTCCTGGTGGCGGGTGAGGAGACCGTCGAGGAGGTTGGCGTCCACGGAGTTCTCCGAGCCGATCGCATGCTCGATCGAGTGCGTCGGGAAGAGCTGCATCGTGATCGCCACGTCGCCGAACGCGAGGTCGAGGTCGACCAGGCAGACCTTGCGCGCGCCGCCCTCGGCCAGCGCGAGGCCGAGGTTCACCGACATGGTGGTCTTGCCCACGCCGCCCTTCGGCGACCACACCGTGATGACCTTGCCGACGTGGCTGGCGCCGCCGGGGCCGCGCAGGGCGACGTGGAGCTCGTAGGCGCGCGTCACGGCCGCCGCCAGAGCGTCGGGGGAGCCGCTGAGGATGACGTCGCGGGCACCCGCCTGCATCGCGGCGGTGAGCACCTCGGTCGTGAGCTGCTCACGGACCAGGGCCACGCTGACCGTCGGGTGGTTGGTGCGCAGGGTGTCGCACAGCGCCAGCGCGTCCGGCGTACCGACGCCGGGGCCGACCACGACGACGTACTCGTCAGGGTGCTGCGTCAGCCAGGCGCGGGCCCGGTCCAGGGTGGTGACGCTCTGCGAGCCGGGCGGCAGAGAGCGGAGCAGGACAGCGACGACGTCCTGGTCAGGTTCGACGATCACCGGCATCCGTCATCACCCGAACAGGTTGGCGTAGGTGGTGGGGGCGCCCGGGGTGACGACGCTGCCGGCGTTGAGCAGCCCCAGGACCAGCTCGCCGTTGCCCTGGCTGAACAGGATCTTCTGCGCCTCGTCCTGGGTGACCGCCAGCGTCAGCAGCGTGCGGGGCAGCTGCTCGGTCGTCTGGGCGCCGGTCGTGTCGGTCGTGGTGGTCGAGACCGGGGTCGTCGAGCCGACGCCGATCACGGTGATCTTGCTGAGCAGCAGCCGCGTGAACGCCTGGCCGTCCTTCGGGTCCGAGCCGTTGAGGAAGATCGACACCTCCGACCCGGGGTTGACGAAGCCGGCCACCCGGGCCGGGTCCGTCAGGTTGACCGAGATGGCGATCTTGTCCTCGGGGATCTGCAGGGCGCTGGTGGGGGCGGCGGTGGCGCCGAACTTGGTGGCGATGATCTGCTCGCCGGGGTAGATCGGCTGCAGCGCCACCTGGCCCGCGAGGGCGCTGGTGTCGACCTGGTGGTCGGGCAGCAGCACATTGTTCGTCACCGGCTGCAGCGCGAACTTCCCGGCCGCGGAGGCTGCCTCGATGGTCTCGCCGGCGTTGATCTGCGCGGTGGCGACCAGCACCTCGGTGGTCTCGAACTGGCTCTGGGCCCGGCTGTCCGCGCCCCGCACGTAGAGGAACACGAGCACCGTGCCCAGCGCTGCCACGAGCGCGGCGGCGATGATGAGGATCCTGCGTCGCTCCATCGACGACCTTTCATTCCCAGGACGGCCCGAGTCCCACCCTCCTTGCGTACGGCGGCACGCAAGGCATCCCCCGACGTGGAACTGTAGGGATCCGGAGGGTGATCCGTGGCTGGATGGTAGGGATTTTGTCGCCCGTGTCGCAGGTCCCACCAGCCACAACAACCACTCCCGGCGCACCTACCGAGGCACCAGTACCCAACTGTCGCACCTGAACCGGGCGGGCGACGAGGCGGGGGTCCCGGGCGCGAACGGCCCGTCTCGCGCGAACGGACTAGTCCGGACGGGTCAGGAGAAGTGACCGATCGCCGCCCACATCGTGGACACTCGAGGCGCCGCCGCCCGCCTCAGGAGTCGTAGAGCGCGTCGATCGCGTCGCGGCACTCGCGCATCACGACGGTGCGCTTGAGCTTGAGGCTGGGCGTGAGCTGACCGCCCTCCTCGGTCCAGCTCTGGGCGAGGATCCGGAACTTGCGGATGGACTCGGCCTTCGAGACCGCCTTGTTCGCGTCGTCGACCGCCGCCTGGATCTCCGCCACCAGCTCGGGGTCCTCGACCAGGGCCGCCAGGTCCGCGGGCTTGCCGTTGGCCTCGGCCCACACCGGCAGCGACTCGGGGTCGAGCGTGACCAGGGCCGCGATGAACGGCTGACCGTCGCCCACGACGACGCACTGGTCGACCAGGACGTGCGCGCGCAGGCGGTCCTCGAGCACCGCCGGCGCGACGTTCTTGCCGCCCGCGGTCACGATGATCTCCTTCTTGCGGCCCGTGATGCGCACGAAGCCGTCCTCGGAGATCTCGCCCAGGTCGCCGGTGGAGAACCAGCCGTCCTCGGTCAGCACGTCGCGCGTCGCCGTCTCGGCGTTCCAGTAGCCCTTGAAGACCTGCGGACCGCGGAACTGCAGCTCGCCGTCCTCGCCGAGGCGGACCTCGACCTCGGGGAACGGCTGGCCGACCGTGCCGATGCGCTGGCCGGCCGGATGGTTGGCCGTC
>NZ_DASWXC010000079.1:0-3942 GCF_036405735.1 Nocardioides sp. | reverse complement strand
CTACGCCGTACGTCACGAGGACGTCGCGACCGCCGGCGAGGACGCCCCGGTCCACCTGCCGGTGGTGGGCGAGATCGGGGCCGGCCAGGCACAGCTGCTCGCGATGTCGCCCGGCACGGCCGTCAAGATCATGACGGGTGCCCCGATGCCTGCCGGCGCGGACAGCGTGGTGCCCTACGAGTGGACCGACCGGGGCGTCGCGCGGGTGCGCATCGAGCGCGCCCCGTCACCCGGGCAGCACGTGCGGTCGGCAGGTGAGGACGTCTCGGCCGGCGATGTCGTGGTCTCCTACGGCACCGTGCTGGGCCCGCGCCACCTCGGTCTGCTCGCCTCCGTGGGCCGAGCCGCGGTCCGGGCGCGGCCGCGGCCCCGCGTCGTGGTGATCTCGACGGGGTCGGAGCTGCGCGAGCCGGGCGTCGAGCTCGGTCACGACTCGATCTACGACGGCAACTCCTTCCTGCTCGCCGCGGCCGCTCGGGCCGCCGGCGCGATCGCCTACCGGGTCGGCATCGTGCCCGACGAGCCGCGGGCCTTCCTCGACGCGCTCCACGACCAGCTGGTCCGCGCGGACATCGTCGTCACCAGCGGCGGGGTGTCGCAGGGCGACTTCGACGTCGTGAAGGAGGCGCTGCGCCCGCTCGGGACGGTGTGGTTCGGGGGCGTGGCGATGCAGCCCGGCAAGCCGCAGGGGTTCGGCCACGTCGGCGAGGACCGGACGCCGGTCTTCACGCTGCCGGGCAACCCGGTGTCGTCGTACATCTCCTTCCAGCAGTTCGTGCTGCCCGCGATCCGCAAGCTCATGGGCCGTACGCCGTACCTCCGCCCGACGGTCACGGCGCGGCTCACGCACGCGATCACGTCGCCGCTGGGCAAGCGCCAGTTCGTGCGTGCGGAGTGCGGCGGCGGATCGGTGACGCCCGTGGGCGGACACGGTTCCCACCTGATCGGCGATCTGGCATCGTCCGACGCACTGGTCGTGGTGCCGGAGGAGGTCGTCTCCCTCCAGGCGGGCGAGCAGGTCCAGGTCCTGAGGCTCGACGAGGAGTTCTGACGATGACACCGGCCGAGCGGCTCACGCACGTCGACGAGTCCGGGGCCGCCCGCATGGTCGACGTCTCCGGCAAGGAGGTCACCGCGCGGACGGCGAGCGCCTCGGGTCGGGTGCTGGTGTCGCCCGAGGTCGTCGCCCTGCTGCGCGGGGAGGGCGTGCCGAAGGGCGACGCGCTGGCCGTCGCCCGGATCGCCGGGATCATGGGCGCCAAGCGGACGCCCGACCTGGTCCCGCTGTGCCACCCGCTGGCGATCTCGGGGGTCACCGTCGACCTGGCGGTCGTCGACCATCCGCAGCCAGCCGTCGAGATCTCCGCGACCGTGCGCACCACGGACCGCACCGGCGTCGAGATGGAGGCGCTCACCGCCGTCTCGGTCGCGGCGCTCACGGTCGTCGACATGGTCAAGGCGGTCGACAAGGGCGCGGTGATCACCGACGTGCGCGTGGAGACCAAGACCGGGGGCAAGTCCGGCGACTGGAGCCGGGCGTGAGCATGCGCGCCGAGGTCGTCGTCGCCTCCAACCGCGCCGCCGCGGGCGTCTACGAGGACACCACCGGACCGCTGATCGTCGACGCGCTCCGTGAGCTCGGCTTCGCGGTCGACGCGCCGGTCGTCGTCCCCGACGGCGAGCCCGTCGGTGCCGCGATCGCCGCGGCCGCCGAGGGAGGTGCACGGGTCGTGCTCACCACCGGAGGCACCGGGCTCACGCCCACCGACCGGACACCTGAGGTGACGCGTCCGCTGCTCGACCGCGAGATCCCCGGCATCGCCGAGGCGATCCGCGCGTACGGCGTGGCGCAGGGCGTCCCGACCGCCATGCTGTCCCGGGGCCTGGCGGGCGTGGTCGGCAGCTGCCTGGTCGTCAACCTGCCCGGCTCGCGCGGGGGAGTGAAGGACGGGCTCGCCGTGCTGCGGCCGGTCCTGGTGCACGCGGCCGAGCAGGTCGTGGGGAGCGACCATTGAGGCGGAGCGTGGGGAGCGACCATTGAGCGGCTGGCCGGCCCGGCTCAGCTCTGAGGAGATCACCGTCCGGCCGCTCGCGGCCTCGGATGCGCGGGCCTGGCGAGACGCGCGGCGGCGCAACGTGGCGTGGCTGCGGCCGTGGGACGCCACCGTGCCCCCGGGGGCGGACTCCCGACCGACGACGTTCGGTCAGCTGGTCCGTCGTCTGCACCGGCAGGCCCGCGCCGGCACGACGTACCCGTTCGCGATCGAGGTCGACGGCCGGTTCGCCGGCCAGGTCACGGTCAACAACATCGTGCGCGGCTCCGCGCAGTTCGCCTCCGTCGGCTACTGGTTGGATCGCGAGTACGCCGGGCGCGGGGTGATGCCGCGGGCGGTGGCGATGGTCATCGACCACTGCTTCACCAGCGCCGGCCTGCACCGCATCGAGATCGCGATCCGTCCGGAGAACTCCAACTCCCTGCGCGTCGTGGAGAAGCTGGGCCTGCGCGAGGTCGGCTACGCCCCGAAGTTCCTGCACATCGACGGCGCCTGGCGGGACCACCGGCTCTACGCCGTGACCGCCGAGGAGTGTCCTGGCGGGCTGCTCGCCCGAGTCAAATCACATCAGTCACACGAGTGAATTTGCGACACACCTGTGGACATCCGAGGTGGGCTGCGCTATCGCTCCTACCCTCTGACCTGTGGACCCCAGCGCGCTGATCTTCGTCGCCCTCGCCGTGGCGTGGGCCGCCTACCTCGTCCCGATGGCGGTGCGGCGCCACGAGGATGCCGCGACCAGCCGATCGGTGGACCGCTTCTCCCACACCCTGCGCGTGCTGGCGCGCCGCGAGCCGGTGGACACGCGCAGCGCCCGGCTCGTGACGCCCGGCCGTCCCGCCGCCGAGGCCGCTCCGGTCGAGAAGCGTGCCGAGGCGAGGGCCGCGGCTCCGGCTCCGGTTGCGGCGCCCGTCCAGCTCTCCCCGGCGCAGCTGCGGGCCAAGCGGGCGGCCGCCAAGCGTGCCACCAAGCGCCGCCGCAACGTGCTCGCGCTGATCCTGGTCGCCACCCTCGCGGTGGTCGCGGTCACGGCCTTCAACGTCATCTCCTGGTGGTACGTCGCGATCCCGGTCGGCCTGCTGGTCGCCTGGCTGGTCGCCTGCCGGGTCATGGTCAAGGGCGAGCGCAAGGCGCTGGCGCCGACCGCCCGGATGCCGATCGAGGTGCCTGCCGAGCAGCCGGTCGAGGGAGAGCCCGCCGAGGCTCCTGCGGGCCGGATCCTGACCGACGACGGCGGTGACGCCGAGGTGGACCCGCTCGCCGACACCTCGGCCGGCATGGCCGCGATCGTCGACCCGGCGCTGTGGGACCCGGTGCCGGTCACGCTGCCGACGTACGTCAACAAGCCGGCCGCCGCGCGCCGCACGGTCCGCACCATCGCCCTCGACGACACCGGCGTGTGGACCTCGGGCCGCACGGACGCCGACGCCCAGCTGGCCCGCGAGGCCGACGAGGCCGAGCGCGCCGCCCGCCAGGCCCGCACCGACGGGGACGAGCACCGCGCCGTCGGCTCCTGACCGTTCGTCCGGGAGTCCTGCCGATCGAGTCGGGAGTTCTGGGAGCCGATTCGGTGCACCCGTGGGGCTGGTGCTAACGTTTCCCACCGCGTCGTACGACGCACTGGGGCTGTGGCGCAGTTGGTAGCGCGTCTCGTTCGCAATGAGAAGGTCAGGGGTTCGAATCCCCTCAGCTCCACCACACCCGCTGGTCAGAGGCCACGCGCGGATCCTGAACAAGGAGAAGCGCGTGGCAACTCAGCGAAAAGTCAGCACAAAGTCGGTCGGTTGGCGGGCCTCCTCGGGCCGTCTGGGCCACTCTCGGCCGGGCGCGGCAGGCCTGGCGCACCTAGTCGGTATGACGACCACAACACACCCCGAGACGGGGCTCG
>NZ_DASWXC010000078.1:0-52056 GCF_036405735.1 Nocardioides sp. | reverse complement strand
ACGTGCCGCGGATGAGGCGTCGTCGGCTGACCGACCTCCCACGGCTCACTCACCCCAGCCTCGCAGCGCTCCGTGCCGCACGCCGAGCGTCCCGCAGCCGCCGCAACTGCCGCACCTCCACCGGCATCGCAGCCTACGCGGTCGGGTCGTCGAGCAGCATGTTGACCCGCGCCCAGAACCGGGTTGGCGACAAACCGAACTCGGCAAGGGCACGCTCGTCACGCAAGGCGGCGTAGCGGTACGGGGTCGCGGCCAGAGTGAGGAGGTTGCGGTCGGTCTCGGACATGGGGGTGAGGCTAGGACGAGCCGCCGACAGTCAGCCGAGAAGTTCGCCCATCCTTCCCATCGCCGCACGGTGGATCTCCGGGTCCCCGTGGATGTAGTGCTTCTGCGTGATGATCACCTGGGAGTGCCCGAGGATCTCGGCGATGGTCTTGTCGGGCACGCCGGCCTCGCTCAGCAGCGATGCCGTGGTCGCCCGAGCCGCGTGCAGCGGGAGCATTGGCACCTCGGCGCGCTCGAGCAGTTGCCGCCACTCGTGCCAGTCTCGGCGCGGATCCTTCGGCTTGTCGGGCCCGAACACGAAGCCCTCGCGCTCAGTGACGGCCCGGAGCGCCGCAAGCACGGGCGCCACCATCGGAACGTCGCGCTCCGACGACTTGGACTTCAATGGCACAAGCTGGATGCCCTCGCCGCGGATCCGCTGTGCTGCACGACGGACCTGGATGACCTCGTTCGTGAAGTCGATGTCAGTCCAACGCAGCCCAAGCGCTTCGCCTTGTCGAAGGCCGGCCAGCAGCGCCACGGCCCACCGGGCTCGGCCCAACGGCTCATCGTCCATCTTGCGGAGTACGTCGAGGATCTTCTTCGCCTCCGGCAGCGTGAACTTGCCGTGCGAGCCCTTGCCGACCGGGGGTGCGTCGACCTTGGCGGCCGGATTGGATGCGATTCGGCCATCACGCTCGGCCACCACCAGGGCTCGTCGCAGGATCGCATGCACCTGCCGACGCGTCGCATCTGACTTCCCCTCGGCCTCCATGACGGAGTAGAGAGCGCGGACATGGTCAGGTCGCAGTTTGTCGAGCCGGCGCTTTCCGAGATGAGGGACGATCCACTTGTCGATGTAGGTCTGATAGGTGTTGAGCGTCGAGGGCCGGACCTTCTTGCCGGCGACCTCCGCCATCCAGTGCTTCATCCACGTCTCGACTGTGGCGTCGTCAGCCATGACGCCCTGGTCGATCTGCTTCTTGAGTGCGTTGAACTTCGGTCGCAGCTCCTTGAGGGTCTTCGCGGTGACGGTCTTGCGAACCCGCTTGCCGCCGACCCATCCGAGATCGACAACGCCGACCCAGCGACCATCAGACTCGCGCTGATAGACGCTCCCCTCGCCGCGCAGTCGGCGCTCTCCCATAGACTCTCCTTTGTCTGTAGCCAACATGACAGCCTACGTGGCGACATGTAGCCATACGACATAGTACCGAAAACCGCTTCTGACCTGCGGTTTCATGTGTACGGGCCCTTAGCTCAATTGGCAGAGCATCGGACTTTTAATCCGCGGGTTGTGGGTTCGAGTCCCACAGGGCCTACCGAACAGCCAGCCGGCCGGTAACCCGGCGGGGCCTGCGTCGTTGAGCCGACATGAGTCGCTCGCATCGCAGGCAGGCGACCCACCAGGCCGAGGGCCTGATGGGCCAGTGGCTCGCGCACCACGCGGGTGGCGAGCTCCCCGGGGTCGTCGAGACGCCGGCCCCCATCGACACGCTCCCCGAGCGTGAGCGTGACCTGGCCGACGGCCTGGTCGCCGACGCCGCTCCCGACCCGCGGCTGGTGACCATGGCCCGGGCCGGCGCCATCCTCGAGGCCTTCGCCGACGGCACGCTCGAGCCCGAGCGTCCGCCGGCGCCCGACGCCGTCGCAGCCGCGGCGGTCGTGCTCGACGCCTTCCACGAGGACCATCCCGACGACCGGCGCGAGCCCGAGACCAAGCCCGACCGAGAGCCGAAGCCCGAGCCGCGGCCGGCGGCCGGCGTACCGGCGACGCTGGAGTTCCGCGCCGGCCAGGTACGACGCCGCGTGCTGGCGCTGCTGATCCTGGCGAGCCTGGTGGCGACCGGCGGCGCGGTCTGGCTCGCCTCCCAGGCCCGCACCGGCGGCGCGGTCGGCGTCGCGGCCGGGCTGGCGCTGCTGACCGTGGGACTGTGGGTGGCGCGAGCGAGGAGCACCGCGGCCGTCGTGACCGTGGCCGACGGCCGGGTGGAGATCTACCGGGGCGGCACCCGGACGGTGTTCGACCTCGCCAGCCGGCGTACGCCGGTCGAGGTGGTCGGCACGCCCGGTCAGCGCGGCTGGCGGGTCGTCTTCCCTCGACGCAGCCTGGCGCCGTACGTCCTCGACGCCTCGATGGTCGACCCCGACGCGTTCACCCGCGTGGTGTCCTACTACCGCGAGACGGCCGCCTGATCGGGACCTAGGTCCCGGCCCGGATGCACCGAACGGCCGATACCGCCACTGCGGCCACGCTGCGTAACGTGCCGCCATGAACGACCTCTCGGGTTTCTCGGATCTCTCGCGCGAGCAGGCACCGCCGCTCCGCGTCACCTTCACACCGCGTACGACGGCCCGCGCGATGGTCGGCGTAGCGCTGGCCATCAGCGTCGTCGGCGCGCTGCTCGGCAGCCACCTGGCCTACCGCGAGCGCGACTCGACCACCCTCGGCATCGCCGTGACGCTGTGGGTGCTGGTCGGGATCGTGTGGGCGGTGCGCTCGGGCACCAGCGTGACCCGGATGTCGGTGCGGGGCGGCCATCTCGTCGTCCTCCACCGCGGCACGCGGCTCACCTTCGACCTCACCAGCCCGCTGACGCCGATCGAGGTCCACGGCAAGCCCGGCCGCGCCAGCTGGAAGGTGGTCTTCCGCCGTGGCGACATGAGCCCGTTCGTCATCGACCACACCATGGTCGACGGTCCGGAGTTCATGCGCGTGCTGCGCTACTACCGCCCCTCGGTGGCCGAGCCCGGCCGAGCCGCCTCGTAGCTCAGCTCACGCCGGCGTGTGGACGCCGCGCTCGCCGGCGTCGGTGAGCCGCGCCTCCTCGGCCGCGCGCTCCTCCAGCTCCCGGCGACGCTCCTCCTCCGCGGCCGCCCGCGCCGCGTCGTACTCCCCCGGCGGCGAGACCAGCGCCGACGCGCCGCCCTCCAGCCGCTCCAGCGCGGAGCGGGCGAAGATCTGCTGGATCGTGGTGGTGCGCTCCTGCCGGCCCCGGCCGAGGAACGAGATGAACCAGTGCAGCACCGCGGTGAGCCGGTTCTTGAAGCCGGTGATGTAGAAGAGGTGGACCGCCAGCCACATCAGCCAGGCGACGAAGCCCGACAGCTTCAGCTTGCCGACGCTCGCGACGGCGTTGAAGCGGCTGATGGTGGCCATCGAGCCCTTGTCGAAGTACTTGAACGGCCCCTGCGACGGCTTGCCCTTCTGGCGGCGGTCGATCTCCTTGGCGGCGTACTTCGCGCCCTGGATCGCCACCTGTGCGACGCCGGGGAGGTTGTCGAGGCTGATCATGTCGCCGACGACGAACACCTCGGGGTGCCCCGGCAGGGTGAGGTCGGGATTGACGCCGATCCGGCCGGCGCGGTCGAGCGGGGCACCGGTCTGCTCGGCGAGCAGCTTGCCGAGCGGCGAGGCCTGGACGCCGGCCGCCCAGATCTTGGTGACCGTCTCGATGCGCTCCGCGCGGCCGTCCTTGAACTTCCACTCCAGGCCGCGCTCGTCGACGTTGGTCACCATGGCACCGAGGACGACCTCGACGCCCATCTTCTCCAGCGCGCGCTGCGACTTCTCGCCCAGCTTCGCGCCGAACGGCGGCAGCACCTGCGGCGCCGCGTCGACCAGGATCACGCGTGCCTGCTGGGTGCTGATGTTGGTGAAGTCGCGCTTGAGCGTACGGCGGGCCAGCTCGGCGATCTGCCCGGCGAGCTCGACGCCTGTCGGACCGGCGCCGACCACCACGAACGTGAGCAGGTGGTCGAACGGCTCGCCGCGCTCGGCGGCCAGCTCGGCCAGCTCGAAGGAGCCGAAGATCCGGCCGCGCAGCTCCAGGGCGTCGTCGATGCTCTTCATGCCGGGCGCGAACTCGGCGAAGTGGTCGTTGCCGAAGTACGACTGGCCGGCACCGGCCGCGACGATGAGGGAGTCGTAGCTCAGCGTCGTGGTCCGGTTGAGGACCTGCGAGGTGACGGTGCGGGCCTCGAGGTCGATGTCGGTGACCTCGCCCAGCAGCACGGTGGCGTTCTTCTGCTTGTGCAGGATCTCCCGGGCCGGCGGCGCGATCTCGCCCTGGGACAGGATGCCGGTGGCGACCTGGTAGAGCAGCGGCTGGAAGAGGTGATGAGTGGTCTTGGCGACCATCGTGACCTCGACGTCGGCGCCCTTGAGCGCCTTGGCGCCGAAGAGCCCTCCGAAGCCCGAACCGATCACGACGACCCGATGCCGTGCCGACCCACTCGCTGTCATCCCCACACCTTCCGTGGTGCCTTTGAACGTTCAATGGCCATTCTCCCGCGCCCCCGCGGGGCCCGAGACAGCGGTACCCCCCACGGCGGCCTCACACCCCGGCGCCCACGGTGGCGCCCCATGGAGACCGGCAAATCCGCGTGTCCCCTGGTTTACAGGGACCGACCGGGGGTATACCGCTGCCGAGAGGTCGTAGACACGTGCTCGGGACCGTGCCTGCCCAACCTGCACCACCTGCTGGAGAGACCCGTTGCCGCTGAATCGACCGGCCATCACGCTGGGACCAGGACCACGTGGCGTGCAAGACGCACGCCACTGGGTCGTGGCGACCTGTCGTGACATCGATCGTGAGGACCTGGTCGACTGCGCCGAGCTCGGCGTCTCCGAGCTGGTCACCAACGCGATCCTGCACGGCGCCGACCCGATCCAGGTGCGCGTCCGCGGCACCCGCGAGCACCCGCGCGTCGAGGTCCGCGACGCCTCCTGCGAGCGGCCGGTGCTGCCGGGGCCGCTCGCGATCGAGCCCGACGACAGCCTGCTGCTGACCTTCGGGCGCGGGCTCTCGATCGTCGCCCGCAGCGCCGACGCGTGGGGCGCCGAGATCGAGGCGGACGGCAAGGTCGTCTGGTTCGCCCCCGCGCGGGAGTTCGCCGAGGACGAGGGCGTCGAGGGCATCATCAGCGTCACCACGCCCGAGGCGATGCTGCCCGCGCCGCCGCCGGAGGGCGCGGCGTACGTCGACGTCACCGTCCCCGACGTGCCGCTGGCGCTCTACGTCGGCTTCCAACACCACTTCCGCGAGCTGCGCCGCGAGGTGCGGCTGCTCTCGCTCGCCCACGGCGAGGCCTATCCCATCGCGACCCGGCTCTCCGACCTGTTCGCCGCGCTGGAGCTGGAGCTCGACGACGGCCTCGGCCTCAGCCAGTTCCAGGGTGCGCTGGCGGCCGGGGCGCTGAGCTCGGACATGACGGTGCGGATGCGTCGCTCCGCCGGTCCCACGCTGCAGCAGCTGCTCGACCTGCTCGACCTCGCCGACGCGTTCTGCCGCGACCAGCGGCTGCTCTCGCTGGCCCGCGGTCCGGAGCAGCGCGCCTTCCAGCAGTGGTTCCTCGGGGAGTACATCCGTCAGGCCCGCGGGCTGCCCGCCAGCCCGTGGCCGGCTCAGCCCGACCAGGAGGCACTCGCGCAGTAGCCTGGCGACTCGTGACGCCGACCGACCCCTTCCGTCCCCGGGCGGACCTGTCGGCGGTCATCGCGGTCGGCGGCGCGCTGGGCAGCCTCGGGCGCTGGGGCGTGGCGGAGCTGCTCCCCGACCGGGCCGCGGAGCTGCCCTGGTCGGTCCTGCTCGTCAACGTCACCGGGTCGTTGCTGCTCGGCGTGCTGGCGGCGCTCATGCTCACGGTGTGGCGCGACGTGCGCTACGTCCGGCCGTTCCTCGGGGTCGGGGTGCTGGGCGGCTACACCACCTTCTCGACGTACGCCCTCGACGGGCACGACCTGCTCGCCGCCGGCCGCCCGGCGGCCGCGCTGGCCTATCTCGCCGGGAGCGTCGTCGCCGGCCTGGTCGCCGTCGCGGTAGGCCTGTCGCTGACGTTGCGCGTCGTCGGTACGCCGGAGGCGGACTCGTGACCGCGCTGCTGGTGATGCTCGGGGGCGCCGTCGGGGCCTCCGCGCGCTACCTGACCGACCTGTGGGTGCAGGGCCACCACCGCAGCGGCTTCCCGTGGGGCACGTTCACCGTGAACGCCGCCGGGTCGCTGCTGCTGGGCCTGGTCGCCGGCTCGGCCGCACTGCCGCCCTGGGCGCTGACCCTGGTCGGCACCGGGTTCTGCGGCGCCCTCACGACGTTCTCGACCTTCTCGCTGGAGACCTACGTGCTGATGACCTCCGGGCGCCGGCTCGCCGTCGTCGGGAACGTCGCCGGATCGCTCGCCGTCGGTCTCGCCGCCGTGTCGCTGGGCTGGTGGCTCGCTCCGGGCACCTGACATCCGCAACCGATTCCCGGCGTGTCGGCGTGAGCCAGGTCAGGTGCCCGCGTCAGCCCGGGCGCCGGATCAGGCCCAGCCGAGCTCGTGCAGCCGCGCGTCGGAGATGCCGAAGTGGTGGGCGACCTCGTGGACCACGGTGATGCGGACCTCCTCGACCAGCTGCTCCTCGGTGTCGCACAGATCGAGCAACGGGCCCCGGAAGAGGAAGATCCGGTCGGGCAGCGCGCCGCCGTACTGCGTGTCGCGGTGCGTGAGAGCGATGCCGTCGTAGAGGCCGAGCAGGTCGTCGGGCTCGCCCTCCGGCGGCTCCTCCTCGACCAGCACCACGACGTTCGTGACCAGCCGCGCCAGCTCCTCGGGGATCGTGTCGATGGCGTCGTCGACGAGTTGGTCAAAGCGCTCGGGAGTCACGTCGATCGGCACAGGGCAACCCTAGGGCGACGCTGGGGCGACCCCAGGGCCCGACAGCCGGGCGTGCCCCGAGATGCAGCGGAAATGCAGCGAGCGGCCCAGGCTGCTGCCTGGACCGCTCGTCGCTGTGCGACCCCGACGGGACTCGAACCCGCGGCCTCCGCCGTGACAGGGCGGCGCGCTAACCAACTGCGCTACGGGGCCATTCGCCTCCCTTGCGGGAGCGGTGGAACTCTAACCCATCACCGGACGTCGTTCCCAATCGACGGCCGATCGCGCACCAGCGGCGCCCCTCGCCGCCGGTGCTCCGCGAGAACGCGCGCGACGGCAGCGGCCTGCTCCTCCAGCCACTGTTGCCGGTCGGCCACCACACTCGCGAACCGGGCCAGAGCGTGCTCCTGGTAGGCGGTGTGGACCGCGAGCGCCGTGCCGAGATAGTTGGTCTCCTGCTTGCAGCGCACGTCCTGGACCGCCGTGGCCCGCTCCTCGTCTGTGACGCCCTCGAGCACGTCGGGGTCACCGGTGACGAAGGCGGCCGACGCGGCGACGGGGTCGGTGTAGGAGTAGCCGCGCCCCTCCATGCAGGCAGCCCACGCCGCAGTGGCCGCGACCATGAGGGGGTCACGGTCCGGCTGGTAGCTGTCGAGGACACGCTGGATCGGGATCTCGACGTCGGCGCGCAGGATCCGCGCCGCCTCACCCCGGCAGCCGCCGCCGGGGCGGTCGAGGATCTCCCGCGGCGTCGGCGGCACCGCCGGGTCGGGATCGGGGCGGACACGCCGCGGCGTCGCGAGGGGATCGCGATACCCGTGCCGCGCGGCCGTGGCGAGGTCGGCAGCGCCCCAGGGCAGGTTGTCGTGGAGCGAGGGCTCGCCGATCAGCGCCTCGTCGTCACGGTAGGCGTGGCCGAGTCGACGTACGCACCTCGCGACGAGCAGCTCGGTCGCGGTCTCCCGGTCGTTGATCTGCTGCTGCGAGGGAACGACGGCGTGGAAGGGAAGCACCGCCCGGGGCAGCGACGCGATCGTCGGCACGGACGTGGCGACCCTCGGACGCGGCTCGTCCGGGCTGGCCTCCGACTGCCCGCCGCACGCGGCCGTCAGCAGCACGAGCCCGAGACCGACGACGCGGCGACGCAGGTCAGTCATGCGGATCGTCGTTCTCCGAGGCGATGCCGGTGCGGGTCTCACCTGTTAGATGTGCGAGCCATGGCCAGATCTAACGCAGCCGGACGCACGCGCGCCGTCAGCGGGGGACATCGGCCGCGTGCATCCAGCGGGCCTCGACCACCGCGGAGAACGAGGTCACCGCCGGCGGACGCAGCGCATACGACGGCGAGGGCGCGACCAGCACCAGCTCGTCGCCCAGGAAGGCACCCGTGGTGGGATCGGCGAAGACCACGATCTGGCTGACGCCGTCGTAGGACGGCGTCGTGAAGGCGACCGCCGCGCGGCCGACCCGGTCGGTGGTGCGGCCGAGATAGCGGACGCCGGGCTCCCGGGCCAGGGCACCCCACAGCGCGGCGTCGACGTCGGGTGGCACCACGTAGGAGCGGTGCAGGTCGATCATGTCGTTGACCAGGCAGGCCGCCGGCTGGTCATCGCAGAGGGCCGGGTCGTCGTCGCGGGCGAGCCGGGCGCGGACCCCGGCGGCGGTCGTCGGGAGTCCGGCGGCGTGGCGTGGACCCGGGTCGGGGCTCGGGAACGACTCGTCGCTGGTGACCGCGCCGCGGCTGAGGTCGACCGGCTCGTCGATCCGGCCGGCGGTGGTCAGCGGCACGCCCCGGCGCTCGACGACGCGCAGCGTGGCGTCGGGGAAGAAGTAGGAGTCGGTGTGCACCGGCGTCACCGTCGTCGCGGGTCGCGCGGGTCCGCCGGAGTCGACCGTCGCCGCCCACCACGCGTCGACGGACACGTGCTGCACCGCACCGGACCCCGCGGTCGGCTGTCCGGCCCGCAGCGAGGCGAGTCGCTCGAGCTCGGCCGCCGCCGGCCGCCCGGAGGCGGGCAGCCGGCCGTCCGGCGCGAGCTCGAAGGACAGCAGCGGAGGAGTCCCCGCCTGGGCGGCCGGCGCGGTCGGGTCACCCGGTCGCAGCACCAGCACCACCGAGATCGCGGCCGCGGTCGCGACCACGGCAGCGGTCGTGAGCGCCGTACGCCGCCGCCGCGGACTCCTCGACCGCAGCGGCCTCGGCGCCGACCGCTCGTCGCGCGGCGTGGCGACGATGGCCGCGAGCGAGCGCTCCATCCGCTCCTGCTGCCCGGGCAGCGGGGTCAGGTCACGCGGCTCGGCGCCTGAGCGGAGCAGCAGCTCGCGCAGCTCAGCGAGTTCCTTGTCGCCGTCCACGATCGACCTCCCTCCTCCACAGCAGCAGCGCCTTCTTCCTGGCCCGCCGCAGCCGCATGCTCACCGCCGCAGGCGCACAGCCGAGGATGAGGGCGATCTCGGAGACCTTGTAGCCGTCGACGACCAGGCCGAGAACGTCGGCATCGGTCAGCGACAGCGGCTTCGCCCAGTCGGGCCACTGCGCCGACACCACCTCCTCGGCAGGGTCAGCACCCGCCGGAGTCCCCGGGCTCTGCACCTGGGCGCGCGTGACGGCCTCGCTCCGGGCCGACTCGGCGCGCGCGGCGTTCCTCATGTGCCCGTCGAGGATGCGGAAGGCGAAGGCGTGCAGCGTGCGCCACTCGACGTCGTCCCTGGGCGCAGCGACGTTCTTGGTCCAGATCGTCAGCAGCGTGGTCGACGCCAGCTCCTCGGCCAGCTCGGGCGGGAAGCGGCGCTGCGCGTACCTGACCAGCTGCGGGTAGGCGGCACGGAAGAACTCCTCGAAGTCCGACGGCCCCACACCCGGTCCTTCCGCTGGTCCTCCCGCTGTGCCCGGCCACAGGCTAGGGCCTGATTCGACACGTCGCAGGCAGATCCAGGCAGATCGGGCCAGAAACGTCGGCTCCGGGAGGCAGTTCGGGCAGGCAGCCCGGCAGGCAGCCCGACAGGACGGCGCCTCAGCAGCTGGTGCTCGTCGAGAGCGTCACCTTGTCGGGGGTGTAGTAGGAGGAGTCGATCGTCGCGCGACTCTCGTTGACCGCGAAGCAGGTCGAGGCCGTGGCGGTGTTGTTGTAGAGCCGCGCGATCGCGGAGCGACGGTTCCAGTACGAGCGCGTCGACCAGCTCAGGCTCTTGGTCACGCCCGACCCGGACACGGCGAAGAAGCTCCCGCTGAAGTTCGACTGGGCCCACCCGCAGAAGTAGCCGCTGCTGCACTCGCTGAGCGAGAAGGTCTCGGCATCGAGCGCCACGAAGTAGGAGCCGTCGGGGTAGACGATCGTGTTGCCCTCGACGATGCCTCCGGGCATCTCGGCCGCCTGGGCGGCCAGCGCGCCGGCGGCCTCCTCGCTCAGACCCGTGTCGGCGTCGGTCGCCGCCGAGGCAGCGGGCACGACGGTGAGGGCGAGCACGATGGCCAGCAGGGCGGTGAAGAGCGCGGTCATGGGAAGGCTGCGGAGAGTCACATCTACCCACTGTGCGCGGCGGCTCCGGATCTAACGCCTTCGGGAGAATTCTCCGGGAGACGGGTCGTCGGGCACAGCGGCGGACTCACAGCGAGAGGGTCCGCCACGGACCTCGCGCGGCGTCGGTGGGCATGCCGTCCAGCACGCGGATCGTGCGCGCGGCCGGGTCGGTGACGGTGGTGGCGAGCGTCGCCCAGCGCTGTCCGAGCGGCAGGGTGTCGTCGACCCGGCAGCACAGCGGCGGCTCGCCCTCGCCACTCACCAGCATCGCGACCAGCTCGTCGGCATCGGCGGGAAGCCCGGCCGAGAGCCGCTGGCGCACCAACGCCAGGCGCTCCGAGGAGTCCGGCTCGTACAGCTCCTTCTGGCCGGCCAGCGGGGTCGGGTGCTGGAAGTGGTTCGTGCGGACGACCGCACCGTCCTGCTCGGTGATCTCGTAGACGCCCGCAGGGCTCATCTCCAGCGACACCGACCGCGTCGCGTCGGTCATCGTGAAGGCCGACGAGGACGAGATCGGCGCCGCCCGGACGAGCCGGACCGCCTCGTCGATCGTCGCGCACTCGGCCAGCACCACGCTCGACAGCACATGCATCGGGACGCCTCCGACGCCGTCGCTGTGGTGGCCGAGAATGTTGAAGTGCAGGGCCAGGCCCGCCTCGTTGACGCCGATCTTGCCCAGGATGCCCTGCTCGGTCAGCCCGGCGTACCGGTGGCCGGGGCCGTCGACCTCCTGCGTGTGCCAGAAGGGGTCGAGCTCGATGTGCCAGTCCCAGGTCTGGACGCCGAGCCGCCGGCCCGCGACCCGGGTGGCGATCGTGGAGCACTCGCGGGCGACCACGCCACCGACCGCCAGGATCTCGGTGCGGGCGTTGAGCGCCGCCACCTGCCAGGTGGCCAGACCGGTCGCTGCGGCGATGCCCTCCAGCTCGTCCACGAGCTCGGGGCGCCAACCGCCGAGCACCTCGAGGGTCTGCTCGGCGCCGGCGCGCTCCCGGTCCGGCGAGGCGCCCGCGACCCGGAACAGCTGGGCATAGGCGTCGTACGCCGCGGCCAGCCCCTCCCCCAGCTGCTCACCCCGACTGCGCCCGAGGTCGCCCCGGGTCGTACCGGTGACGGTGAGGTGGAGGCGGCCGGATGCGTGGGTCATGGGTGGCTCCTGATCGGGTCGTGACGGGTGGTGGCGAGCTCGATGCGCTCCCCGCCGACGAAGGTGGCGAGGACGGGGTTGACGGCCTGGGCCTCGGGCGGCAGCCGCAGCGGATCCTGCGCGAGCACCGTGAGGTCAGCGGCGTAGCCGGTGGCGACCCGGCCGTGGGTGTGGGTCGTTCCGGACGCGACCGCCGGGGCCTGCGTCATGGCCCGGTATGCCTCGGCGGCGCTGATCGCCTGGTCCGGCTGGGTCCGGGCGCGCCCGGGCGCGTCCACGGGCCGCCGCAGCTGCGCGTCGGCGAGCGCCACGCGCGGGTCGGCGACACCGATGGGCCAGTCCGAGCTCAGGGCGACGACGGCGCCATGGTCGAGCAGGTCGCGGATCCGCCACCCCCGAGCGACCCGGTGCGGGCCCAGGCGCACGGACCAGAGGTCGCTCTGGTCGGGCCGCGTCAGGCGGGTCCCGTGGGTGGGCTGGAGGCCCGCGACGGTTCCGGTCTGCGCGAACCGGGGCAGCAGGTCATCGGGGATGGACTCGATGTGCTCGATGCGGTGCGGGGCGGCCGCGGGATGTCCGACCTCGGCCACGACGTCGAGCACGAAGCGCACCGCGCGGTCCCCGATGGCGTGGGTGGTCGTCGGGATGCCCCGCCGGGTGAAGAAGGTGACCGCCTCCCGATAGGCAGCGGTGTCGCGCCATAGCGCCGCCCGGTTCTCGCCCATCGAGTCGGGCTCCTCGAACCAGGCGGTGCCGTTGTCGGCGGTGCCGTCGAGCATGAGCTTCACTCCGGCGACCTCCCAGCGACGGCCGCGCCGGCCGTGCAGCTCGGCGATCTCGGCCCACACCTCCCGCGGAGAGTCAGCGGGCACGAGCGGCGACGCCCGGACCCGCAGGGGAAGGTCGCCGTCCGCCTCGAGCAGCCGCAACAGCTGCTCCGACGGCTCGTGGAAGTCCAGGGCATGCAGCCCCGTGAGTCCTCCCGAGGCCAGGAGCTCGAGCCCCTCGCGCAGGTGGCGTGCCTGGACGTCGAGCGGCGGCGCGGGACTGGCCTCCAGCACCAGGTCCATCGCCTGCAGCTCGACCAGCCAACCAGTGGGGCCGTGAGCGTCGGTGACGACGACGGAGGAGTCGGCGAACGTCTCCTCCCCCGTCAGGCCGACCGCGGCGATCACCGCGGGGCTGACCACGAGCGCGTGAGCGTCCCTGGTCATGAGCGAGATCGGCACTCCCGGGAACCAGGCGTCGAGAACGCGGCCATCGGGCGCTCCGTCGTAGACGTTCACGTCGAGGTCGTAGCCGGTGACCCAGCCGTCGGCGGGTCGGGCCGCCACCGCCGGCGCCAGCAGCTCCCGCACCGCCGAGAGGCTCGCGGCCTGCGTCAGGGCGACGCTGGCGCCGCGACTCAGCGATCCCCAGACGGGATGGGCATGGGCGTCGACCAGCCCAGGCAGGACCGCCGCGCCGGGGAAGTCGTGGACGACGGTCGCCGGGCCGCACCACGAGCGCAGCACCTCCTCACCGCCGACGTCGACGATGCGGTCGCCGACGACGGCGACGCACGCAGTGACGTCCCCGTCCCAGTGATCGTCGCGGTCCACGTCCACCACGTGGCCCGCCCGGACGATCACGTCTGCGTAGGTCATGGCGCCACCCTCAGCTTTCCGCCGATCAGTGCGAGCGCCGCGTGTCGGCGGCTCGGTCTGCCTGATCATCACATATTGAGCAAATGCCCAACAAGACTATTGGCCATAGGACCAATATCCGTTACCTTCATCACCATGACCGCACCGGAAGCAACCCCGAGGAAGCGTCGCTCGCCCGAGGAGCGGCGCCTGGAGATCGCCTCCGCCGCCGCCCGCATCGGCTTGGCGGAAGGGCTGGAGCGGATCACCCTGCGCCGCGTCGCCGAGGACGTCGGTGTGCGCCCGGGGCTGATCAGCCACTACTTCCCCGAGGTCGACGGTCTCGTCGCCACGGCGTTCGCGCATGCGGCGGAGACCGAGCGGGCCGACATGCTGGCGCCGGACACGACCCGCCCCCCGGACGAGCGGGTCATCGCCCTGCTCGACGAGGTGCTGTCCCCGGCCAGCGCCGACTTCAGCCGGCTGTGGTTGAACGCGCGCATCGTCAGTCGCTACAACGCCCTGCTGCGCCAGTCGCTGGCCGAGCAGGAGACGCTCAACCGCGAGCTCCTCACGGCGCTGATCCGCACGGGCGTGGAGACCGGTGACTTCGTCTGCGCCTCGCCCGAACGATCCGCCCTCCTCATCCTGGTGCTCCTCGACGCGGCGTCGACCTACGCCAACGAGGACGTCACCGAGGTGACCGCGCTCGTCGGAGCGCTGCTGTTCGAGACGGCGGAGCGCGAGCTCGGTCTGGCGCCGGGTGCGCTCAGCGCGCGCTCGGCCCACCTGCCTCCCGCCGCGGCTCCCGACCCCGCTTCGTAACCCCGTTTCCTGACCCCGCTTTCCTCACGCGGCCGGCGCCGCTCTCCACCCCCACACCCACACCCCAGCCAGCCAGCCAGCCAGCCAGCCAGCCAGCCAGCCAGCCAGCCACACCGTGCTGCACCGATCGGAGTTGTCATGACCCACGTCTCGTCGGCGGTTCCCGCTGTCGGCGCCCCGCCGTCGAAACGATCCTGGGGGCCGGCCCTGTCGATCGTGGTCAGGCGCCTGCTCGGCATGGCCGGCACGATGCTGCTGGCGAGCTTCGTCGTGTTCGGGGGGCTCCACCTCGCACCCGGCTCGCCGATCTCCTTCCTCACGCAGGGCCGCTCGGTCACCCCGGAGGCGATCGCCCAGCTCGAGAGCCAGTACCACCTCGACGAGCCGTTCCTGGTGCAGTACTTCGGCTGGTTGGGCGGGGTGCTGACCGGAGACTTCGGCACCTCGATCATCTTCAACGACTCGGTGGCCGCACTGCTCGGCCAGCGCGTCGTCAACACCGTGACACTGCTCGGCGTCACCGCCGTCCTCGTCCTGACCCTCGGCCTCGCGGTCGGCCTCCTGGCCGGCCTGCGACCCGGTCGGCTCGCGCGCACCCTCCTCGCCGGCGCCACCGGACTGATGGCCGTGCCGGGCTTCGTGGCTTCCGTCGTACTGATGCTGATCTTCGTGGTGCGCCTCGGCTGGTTCCCCAGCTACGGGACCGGGGACGGCGGCTGGGACCGGCTGCACCACTTCCTGCTGCCGGCCGTCGCGTTGGCGCTGGCCTCGATCGCGTACGTCGCGCGGCTCACCCAGTCGGCCATCCGCGCCGAACTGCGGTCCGAGCACGTGCAGACGGCGATCTCGCGGGGGCTGCCCTACCGGTTCGTGATCCGCCGGCACGTCATCCGCAACGCCGCCGTACCGGTGCTGACGGTCGCCGGCCTGACGGTCGCCGGCCTCATCGCCGGGAGCGTCGTGATCGAGCAGATCTTCCAGCTCGGCGGGCTGGGCCAGTTCCTCGTCGACTCCGTGCAGAAGAAGGACTTCCCCGTGGTCCAGGCGATCTGCCTGATCTACGTCGGCGCGTTCATCCTCCTCAACACCGTGATCGACCTGGCCTACACGCTGCTCGATCCCCGCATCTCGCTCGGAAAGAAGGGCTGATGTCCGCCATCGCCACCACCAGCCGCGCCACCCGGCGCCGGCCGCTGCGGATCTGGCCCACCGGGCTCGGCGCCGGCGGACAGGTCTCGCTCGGTGTGCTCGTCCTCGTCGCCCTGATGGCGACCGTCGGCCCGTTCCTCGTCGCCGCCGATCCCAACGCGGTCGACCTCAGCTACGCCTACGAGCCGCCGGGCCGCTGGTTCCCGCTCGGCACCGACGCCTCGGGCCGCGACCTGCTCGCTCGTCTCGTGTACGGATCGCGCACCGCGCTCCTCGGCCCGCTCTTCGTCGTGCTCATCGCCACCCTGCTGGGGACCGTGCTGGGCCTGACCGCCGTGTGGTTCGGCGGCTGGGTCGACTCGCTCGCGGTCCGCTTCATCGACGCGGTGTTCGCGTTCCCCGGCATCCTGCTCGCGATCCTGGCCGCCGCGCTCTTCGGTGCCGGCCTCACCGCGGCGGTGCTGGCGCTGTCGGTCGCCTACCTGCCCTACGTCGCCCGTGTCGTCCGCAGTGCCGCCCTGCAGGAGCGCAACCTGCCCTACGTCGCCGCGCTGCGGGTGCAGGGGCTGCCCGGCTTCGCGATCTCGGCGCGCCACATCCTGCCCAACGTCGCCGGTCTCGTCGTCGCCAACGCGACGCTGTGCTTCGGCTGGGCGCTGATCGACCTCGCCGCCCTCTCCTTCATCGGCTTCGGCGTCCAGCCGCCCACGGCCGACTGGGGCGCCATCGTCGGAGGCGGCCTGTCCGGCGTCCTCCAGGGCGCCCCCAACGAGGCGCTGTTCGCGAGCGCCCTGATCGTCGCGACGGTGGCCGCCGTCAACACGCTCGGCGACCGTCTGCTGACCCGATCGGAGGCCACCCGATGAGCCCGCTGCTGTCCGTGGAGAACCTCACCGTGGACCTCCAGGTCTCGGGGACGCCGCGCACCGTTCTGCGGGACGTGTCCTTCAGCGTCCAGGAGGGCCAGACCGTCGGTCTGGTCGGCGAGTCCGGCTCGGGCAAGTCGATGACGGTCCGCGCCGTGTCCCGGCTGCTCCCCGACGGAGCCCGCGTCTCCGGCCGGATCCGCTTCGCCGACCAGGAGGTGCTCGACCTGCGGGGCAGCGCGCTGCGCCGCTACCGCGCCTCCGACGTGGCGATGATCTTCCAGGACCCACGTGCCTACACGAACCCGCTGCGCCGCATCGGCGACTTCCTCACCGAGTCGATGGTCATCAACGACCGCGTCCCGCGGCGCCGAGCGGAGCGCACGGCCGCCGGCCTGCTGGAGGAGGTCGGGATCCCCGACCCGGAGCGGCGGATGCGGCAGTACCCGCACGAGCTGTCGGGCGGGCTGCTGCAGCGGGTGATGATCGCGGCCGCCGTGGCGGCGCGCCCGCGCCTGGTGCTCGCCGACGAGCCGACCACTGCGCTCGACGTCACCACCCAGGCGGAGGTGATGCGGATCCTGATCCGGATGCAGCGCGAGTACGGCATGGCGATGATGCTCATCACCCACGACCTCGACCTGGCCGCATCGGTCTGCGACGAGACGATCGTGCTGTATGCCGGCGAGGTCGTCGAGACACAGCCGACCCGGTCGCTGCACGACGACCCGCTGCACCCCTACACCGCGGCGCTGATGCAGGCGCGGCCCGAGATCCACCAGCGCGCCGAGCGACTGCTGGCGATCCCGGGCAGCCCGACCACGGCGTACGAGGCGCCGCCGGGCTGCAGCTTCGCGCCACGGTGCCGCTTCGCGCAGGACGTCTGTCGCACCGAGACCCCGCCGATCGTTCCGGTCGGGGCCGGCGCCAGCCGCTGCCTCTTCGCCGAGGAGCTGCGCGGCACCCTCCTGGACCCCCTTGCGCCCGACGCCCCGGAGCACCTGCTCCCTGCCACTGCGGAGGTGGAGTGATGACACCCGTGCTCTCGGTCCACGAGCTGTCGAAGCGGTTCGGCTCGGGCAAGCAGCAGGCGCTCGCCGTCTCGGAGGTGTCCTTCGACCTCCCCGCGGGCGGCTCGCTGGGGATCGTCGGCGAGTCGGGCTCGGGCAAGTCGACCACCGCCCGCATGATCATCGGCCTGGAGCGCCCGACCTCCGGCACCATCCGGTTCCGGGGCGAGGACCGCACGGCTCCGGCGCGGCGCACCAAGGACCTGCGGCGCCGTGGACGCGAGATCCAGATCGTCTTCCAAGACCCCTACACCTCGCTGGACCGGCGCCAGCGGATCGTCGACTGCCTCGCCGAGGTCGTGCGGATCCACGCCGGGTCCGACACCCGCGAGGTCCGTCGGCGCGTCGACGAGCTGGCCGCGCTGGTCGGGCTCGACGACCGGCAGCTCGGTGCGCTGCCCTCACGCCTCTCGGGCGGACAGCGGCAGCGCGTCGCGATCGCACGCGCGCTGGCCGCTGAGCCGGAGGTCCTGATCCTGGACGAGGCGGTCTCCGCACTCGACGTCTCCATCCAGGCCCAGATCCTCAACCTGCTGGCTGACATCCGCGCACAACGCGGGATCAGCTATCTGTTCATCAGCCACGACCTCGCGGTCGTCCGGCAGATCACCGACGACACGATCGTCATGCGTCACGGCACCGTCGTCGAGCAGGGGCCCACCGCCCAGGTGCTCGACCAGCCGGTTCATCCCTACACCCGGCTCCTTCGCGACAGCGTCCCGACACCGGGCTGGGACCCGATGTCCACGTCCGGACCGCGGAGCTGAGCGAGCCGTCCACCCGGGCTCCCACCGGAGCCACCAACCCCATGGAGAAATCGATGAACCTCACTCTTCCTCGTCGGCTCGGGGCCGTCACCGGGGCGGCGATCCTCGCCGGCGGCCTGCTCGCCGCCTGCGGCGGTGGCCCGCCGGAGCGCGAGCCCTCGGACCGCCGGCTCTCCTACGAGCTCACGACGACGACCCCCGAGCCCACCACCGAGGTCGACTCGGTCAGCTGGAACGTGTTCCAGGGTGAGCCCTGGACGCTCAACCCGTTCAACTCGGCCGACTACGCGCCCAACATGATCAACTCGAACATGTGCGAGACGCTGCTCAAGCAGACCCCGGAGTTCGAGATCGAGCCGAACCTGGCGAAGTCCTTCGAGAACCCCGACCCGCTCACCTGGGTCTACGACCTGCGCGACGACGTGACCTTCTGGGACGGCTCGCCGATGACGGCCGAGGACGTCGCCGCGTCGATGAACCACAGCCTGAAGGACCCGACCTCCTTCCAGCACTACCTCTACACCCCGGTGAAGTCGGTGACCGCGACGGGCACCCACCAGGTGACGGTCAAGCTGAAGACCCCGAACTACCTCTTCAACGACCAGCTGGCCAGCTACGCCGGCGTCGTCGTGCAGAAGAAGTTCCTCGACGCGCACGCCGAGGACATCGGCACCCCCAAGGGCGGCCTGATGTGCACCGGCCCCTTCCAGTTCGAGTCCTGGAAGCAGGGTGACGCCATCACGCTGACCCGGTACGACGGCTACTGGGACGCCGAGCGGATGCCGAAGACCAAGCAGCTGAAGTTCACGTTCCTCACCGACGACACCGCGATCACCTCCGCCCTGCTCTCGGGCGAGATCGACGGCACCTACGCGCCTCCGGCCGCTGCGACCGGTCAGCTGATGAACAGCGACGCGGGCGAGCTGACGTTCGGTCCGGCCCCGCTCGTGGTCTCGCTGTTCTACCCCAACCCGAAGGGCGCGATGAGCGACCCGGCGATCCGCAAGGCACTGCACGCCGCCACCGACTGGCGCGGCATCGCCGAGCAGGCCTTCGGCGGTGTCGGCGGCCCGGCGCCGCTGCAGACGGCCGAGGCGTCCTACGGCTTCGCCGCCGAGGAGCTGTCCGCGCTGGCCGAGGAGTTCGAGACGACCGGCGAGCCCGACCTCGCGGCCGCCAAGAAGGCGCTCGAGGACGCCACGCCGGCGGCGCTCGGCCAGCAGATCACGATGGTGGTGCCCGAGCAGAACGAGACCCAGCAGCTCGGCGTCGCGGTCAAGGCGGCCGCCGACGAGCTGGGGCTGAAGTTCGAGCTCAAGGTGGTTCCGGCCAACCAGTACACGAACTACCTCTACGACCCGAAGACGCGGGGCACCACCGACATCCTCTACACGACGTTCTGGCCCAACATCCCGAACCCGCTGGACTGGATGCAGATCACCGCGGTGACCGGCGGCTCGTTCAACCCGTACGGCTACGACGGCGTCGACGACCTGTTCGCCCAGGCCGTCGCCACCGAGGACGAGGGTGAGCGCGCCAAGCTCGCCGCCGACATGGAGCGGAAGCTGCGCGAGGACCTGCTGCCGATGACCCCCGGCATGTACCAGGACAACGCCGTGTGGCAGAACAACCGGATCACCGGCGCACCGGCCGCGTTCAACTACACCTTCTACCCGTGGGCGGCCCACATCGGTGGGACCGGCCAGTAGTACCACCTCCGACAAGGGGCGTGTCCGACACCGGGCACGCCCCTTGGCGTTCCTCGATCAGTCCCGCGTCAGTGCTCGAGCGACAGGTCGAGGTCGGCAGGCAGCTGCCGATGCACGACGACGGCCGCAGCCAGCGCGGCGAGTCCCCCGAGCAGTCCGACGGCCGCGAAGCCGACGGTGAAGGCCTCGGACGCCGCCGCGGCGAACGACGTGCCGAGGGCGTGGCCGACCGAGTCGCCGACGATCGCGGGCGCGTCCGCCGGCAGGCCGGCGCGGTAGACCGCGCCCGCCGCGCTGCCGAGCACACTCACGCCCAGCACCGCCCCGATCTCGTACGACATCTCCTCCACGGCGGCCGCCGATCCGGCCTCGTGCTCGGGAGCCGCGCCCATGATGAGCGCGGAGGCGAGGCCGAGGGCCGCGGTGCCGACGCCGACCACGAGCAGGGCGACCCCGACGCCGGCGTACGACATGGGTCGCGGGAGCGCGACGAGGATCAGCATGCCGAGCGCGAGGGCGAGCAGCCCGCCGACGAGCACCGGACGTACGCCGACCCGGCGGGCCAGCGCCGGCGCCAGCGGCGGTCCGACCAGGCCGCCGAGCGCCAGCGGCAGCAGCGCCACTCCTGCCGTCAGTGGCGAGAAGCCGCGCACCAGCTGCAACCACTGGGCGCCGACGAGCAGCAGGGCGGTCAGGGCCACACTGCTCACCAGTGCGGTGATCACGCCGGCCCGGAAGACGCGGTCGCCGAACAGACGGACGGCGAGCATCGGGTCGGGCTGGCGCAGGCACCGCCGCACGAAGGCGACACCCGCACCGGTGCCCAGCGCGACCAGTCCGGCGGCCACCAGGTCCACGCCTGCCTCACCGACGTGCTTGGCCGCGAAGACGAGCGCCGACATCGTGGTGAGAGAGAGCAGCACGCCGGTCGCGTCGACGCGGCCGGGGCGCTCCGAACGGCTCTCCGGCAGCAGGCACCACCCGGCGACGACGGCCACCGCCATGATCGGGACGTTGACCAGGAACGCCGCGTGCCAGCCGAAGACCTCCAGCAGCAGCCCGCCGACCAGGGGGCCCAGCGCGGCGCCGGCCGCGGCGGTGGCACTCCAGATCCCCAGCGCGAAGGCACGTTCGGTGGGGTCGGGGAACAGCGCGCGCAGGAGCGACAGCGTCGCCGGCATGATCATGGCGCCGCCGACGCCGAGCGCCAGGCGGATGGCGATCACCGCGCCGGGCGTCTCGGCGAGGACGACGGCGGCCGAGGCGGCACCGAAGAGCGTGAAGCCGCACAGCAGGGTACGGCGCCGCCCCCACCTGTCGGCGATGGCGGCGACGGGGACGAGCAGCCCGGCGAGGACCAGCGAGTACGCGTCGACGATCCACAGCTGGGCGACGGGCCCCGCGTCGACCGCGAGGGTGATCTCGGGCAGGGCGACGTTGAGCACCGTCATGTCCACCACGACGACGAGCAGGCTGGCGGCGAGGACCGCCAGGCCGGCCCAGCGCCGCGTCCCGGTGACCGGCGGGTGGGCGAGCGTGGTCATCGCGCCGCGCCTCCCGTCAGGAAGGTCGAGAGCACGACGCCATCGAGATCCCGCCGCGCGACGTCTCCCGCGCGGATGGCGTCGCGGGCGGCCACGAGCAGGCCGTAGATCGCGTGGCCGATCCAGCGCGCCGACACGTCACCGCGCAGCACGCCGGCGGCCTGGGCGGCGGCGTACAGCTCGACCTCACGGGCGAACAGGGCCTCGGCCCGCGCCGTCAGGGCCGGTTCGGCGCACATGTAGGTGTCGGTCAGGGCGAAGCCGAAGTCGTCCGCGTCCGCCACGAAGTCGCGGATCAGGGCGGCGAGACACTCGGCGATCCGCCCGGGATCCGCCGAGGCGGCCACGGCGGCCACGTCACGCTCGTCCAGGTGTGACTGCCAACGGTCGAGCGAGCGCGTGCCGATCTCGGTCAGCAGGGCCTCCCGGGTGGCGAAGTGGCGATGCAACGTGGCGCGGCCGACGCCGGCCGCCTCGGCCACCACCGCCATCGACGCGGTGGGGTCCTGGTTCAGCTGCCGCTGCGCGGCCGACAGGATGCTGTCGCGACTGGCCATCGGTGTTCCCCCCTCAATATGAGACATCACTGTCTCACATGGAACACCGATGGCGCACGTCGTCGGCCGGCCTACCGCACCCGCGGCTGCTGCTGGGTGATGCAGTGGATGCCGCCACCGCGCTCGAACAGCGGACGCGCGTCCACCGCGACCACCTCACGGCCGGGGTAGGCCTCGGCGAGCAGGGCGCGGGCGACCGCGTCGTGCGGGTCGTCGAAGGCGCAGGCCACGACGGCCCCGTTGCAGACGTAGTGGTTGACGTAGTTGTGGTCGACCCAGCCCTCATCGTCCTGGAGGCGCTGGGGCGCCGGCAGGTCCACGATGCGCCAGCCGTCGCCGAAGGCGCGACGCAGCTCGGCGCTCACCACGTGGTCGGGGTGCTGCTCGTCCTGCTGGGCATGCACGAGGACGGTGCCCGGCTCCGGCAGGACGGCCAGCATGTCGACATGGCCGCGGGTCCCGAACTCCTCGTAGTCGCGGGCGAGCCCGCGCTCGAGCCACACCACGTCCCGTACGCCGAGGGTGCGGCGCAGCTCCGCCTCCACCTGCGCGGCGCTCCACGCCGGGTTGCGGCCGGGGTCGAGCTGCACGGTGCGCGTGACGACCACGGTTCCCGCGCCGTCGACATGGATGCCGCCGCCCTCGTTCACCAGCCCGGAGTCGACCAGCGTCGCTCCTGCCCATTCCGCGACGAGACGTCCGACCCGCGCGTCGTTCTCCCAGGACGCCCACTCCTGGGCGCCCCAGCCGTTGAACACCCAGTCGACGGCACCGAGGCCCTGCTCGCCGACGACGAAGGTCGGCCCGATGTCGCGCATCCAGGCGTCGTCCAGCGGCGCCTCGAAGATCTCGACGTCGCGGCTCAGCCACTGCCGTGCCGTCGCCACCGCCGAGGGGTCGACGACCATGCGGACCGGCTCGAACTGCAGCACCGCGTGAGCGACCGCCGCCCAGGTCGCCCGCGCCTCGTCCGCCTCGGCCGTCGTGTCGCCCAGCGTGTAGCCGGAGGACGGCCAGGCCATCCAGGTGCCGTCGTGCTCGGCGGTCTCCGCCGGCATGCGCCACGAGCCGGCCGCGCTCGCCGTCATCACGCCAGCCCCGCGTAGGTGTCCGGACGGCGGGTGCGCAGGAACGGGAAGAGGGACAGCCAGTCCCGTCGCTGGTCCAGGTCCAGGTCGGCGACGAGCACGGCCTCCTCGTCCCGCGGCGCCTGCGCCAGCACGCGGCCGTAGGGGTCGGCGATGAAGGAGGAGCCGTAGAAGGCGATCCGGCCCTCGTCGCCGGTGCGGTTCGGGACCACGACGAAGAGGCCGTTGGCGATCGCGTGCCCGATGATCACCTGCTGCCACAGCGGCCGGGTGTCGAACTCCGGGTGGTCCGGCTCTGAGCCGATCGCCGTCGGGTAGGCCAGCACGTCGGCGCCGCCGAGGGCGTAGAGCCGGGCGACCTCGGGGAACCACTCGTCCCAGCAGGTCGGCATGCCCAGGGTCAGTCCGAGCGCGTCGACCTCGTGGGCCGGGTAGGCGTCGGAAGCCGGGCCCGGGCGGAAGTACTTGTCCTCCACATAGCCCTCGGTGACCGGGATGTGCGTCTTGCGGGTGCGGGCCACGAGCTGCCCGGCCGGGTCGACGAGGATCGCGGTGTTGAAGCCGAGGCCGTCGCCGGCCGGGTCCTCCTTCTCGTACAGCGAGGCGTGCACGAAGACGCCATGCCGACGAGCCGCCTCGGCCGCGAAGCGAGCGGTGGGGCCCGACACCAGGTCCTCCGCCGTGTCCGAGGGCGTGCCCGTCGGCTCCTCGAACGCCGGGTACTTCGACAGGGTCAGCTCGGGGAGGAAGACGACCTTCGCCCCCGCGCTCGCCGCCGCGCCGATCGCGTTGTCGAGGACGGTGCGGAGCTCGTCGGCGTCCGCGCGCCAGGAGTGCTGGACGAGGGCCACGCGGAGCGAGCCCCGTTGGGGGCCTTCGACGCGCGCCGGAGAGGGCAGGGCGTCGGCGGTGATGATGCGCACGGGTCTTTCCTTCGGGTGTGTCAGGGGCAGTCGGGACCGGCCACCAGAGCCGGCACCCCACCGTAAACCGAATGTCGTTCGTTTTCTAGTAGCATGACCGGGACGGGCGCGCGGAGCGCCCCGACCGGCATGCGGAGGTGGCGATGGGACGGCCGTCCACGCCGCTGCTCTCGGTCGAACGGATCGCCGAGGCGGCCCTGGCGCTGGTCGACAGCGCGGGCGAGTTCACCGTCGCCGGCGTCGCGGCCTCGCTCGGCGTACGACCCTCCTCGCTCTACAACCACCTCGCGGGCAAGGCGCAGATCGTCGAGGCGATGCGGTCGGCGGTGTTCCGGGAGGTGCCGACCATCGCGTCGTCACCGGGGGCCGACTGGGAGACGAGCATCCGCCGGGCGCTGCGCGCCTATCGCGACGCGTTCGCGCGCCATCCCCGCCTGATCCCGATGCTCACCGCGCAGACCGTGTCGGCTCGCGACGTCATGCGGATCTACGACGACCTCGCGCGCGTGCTGTCCGCGGCGGGTCTCGAGGAGGGGCGCCTGCTCGACGTCATCACGGTCCTGGACAGCTTCGTGATCGGCTCGGCCCTCGACCTGGTGGCGCCCGACGCAGTGTGGGACGCCGACCAGGCCGAGGCGCCGGAGCTGGTCCGCGCGATCCGTTCCGCAGCCTCGGGACGGGATCGCGCGGACCGGGCCTTCGAGCTCGGTATCGACCTCCTGCTGGGGGGCCTGGGCGGGCTCGGGCCGGGCGCCGCGGCGAGGTAGCCGCGGCCGGCTCCTCAGCCGAACGCGTGCATCACGTGCTTCACGCGCGTGTAGTCCTCGAGCCCGTAGTGGGAGAGGTCCTTGCCGTAGCCGCTCTGCTTGAACCCGCCGTGGGGCATCTCGGCGACGAGCGGAATGTGGGTGTTGACCCACACGCACCCGAAGTCGAGCTCGACCGAGCACCGGTGCGCCGTGGCGTGGTCACGGGTCCAGACGCTCGAGGCGAGGCCGAACGGGACGCCGTTGGCCAGCTCCAGGGCCTCCTCCTCGTCGCGGAAGCGCTGGATCGTGACGACGGGGCCGAAGGTCTCCTCCTGCACGACCGGGTCGTCCTGGCGTACGCCGGCCACGACGGTCGGCGCGTAGAAGAAGCCGTCCTCCCCGACCCGGTGACCGCCCACCAGCACCTCGGCATGGTCGGGCAGACCGGCGACGACACCGCTGACGCGGGCGAACTGGTCGGCGTTGTTGAGGGGGCCGTAGAACGCGGTCTCGTCGGCCGGCGGGCCGGTGTGGATCTCCTTGACCGCGGCGACGAACCGCTCGGTGAAGCTGTCGGCGACCTCCTCGGCCACCAGGATCCGCGTCACGGCGGTGCAGTCCTGGCCGGCGTTGAAGAACGCCCCCGTGACGATGCCGTCGACGGCGGCGTCCAGGTCGGCGTCGGGGAACACGATCGCCGGCGCCTTCCCGCCCAGCTCGAGGTGGGCCCGCTTGAGGCCCTCGGCGGCGCTGGCCGCCACCTGGCGGCCCGCGCCGGTGGAGCCGGTGATGGACACCATCGCCGCCGCCGGGTGGCCGACGACGAGCCGGCCGGTGTCGCGGTCGCCGCACACGACGTTGAGCACGCCCGCCGGCAGCACTGAGGCGGCGATCTCGCCGACCAGCGCGGCCGTGGCCGGAGTCGTGTCGGAGGGCTTGAGCACGACGGTGTTGCCGGCGGCGAGGGCAGGGGCGATCTTCCAGATCGTCATCATGAAGGGGTAGTTCCACGGCGCCACCTGGCCCACGACACCCACCGGCTCGCGGCGGACGTAGGAGGTGTGGCCCTCGAGGTACTCCCCCGCCGAGGTGCCCTCGAGCGACCGGGCCAGCCCGGCGAAGAACCGCAGGTGGTCGATGCCGGTGAGGATCTCCTCGGTCCGGGTGAGCTCGACCGGCTTCCCGGTGTTGGCGACCTCGGCCTCGACCAGGTCGTCCACCCGGGCGCTGAGCGCGTCGACGAGCGCCAGCAGGTGGTGCTGCCGGGCGGCCGGGGTGAGCCGGCGCCACTGCGGGAAGGCCCGGGTGGCGGCGTCGTACGCCGCGTCCACGTCGGCCTCGCGGGAGAGCGCCGCGGTGGCGAAGACCTTGCCGGTCGCCGGGTCGACCAGCTCGGTGGTGGCGCCGTCGGCGGCCGGCACGAGCCGGCCGTCGATGACGTTGCCGATGACGTTCGCGGGGAGGTTCATCAGTTCTCCTTCGTGGTGTCGAGGATCCGGCCGGCGATCCGGGCACCGATGCGGATCGCTCCGTCGACGTGCTGGAAGCCGTGGCCGGCGATGTCGCTGCTGCCGAACTCGATCGGGCCGAGCGGCTCGTGGAGCGCCGCGCCGTAGCGGGTCAGGCCGCCGAGGTCGAAGCTGGTGCCGTAGGCGCCGCCGGTGAGCTCCTGGTGCTGCCAGTCGCTCTCGACGTAGGTCGCCGGCGTGAGGGCCGCCTCGCCGAAGTAGGCCGCCAGCGACGCCAGGACCCGCTCCCTGCGCTCGGTCGCCGAGAGCCGCCCGACCTCGTCGGCCAGGACGTCGGAGACGAAGCCGACCAGGAACCCGCGCGGGTCGTCGGCGGGGGTGTTGTCGTAGACCTCGTGGACGAGCTGGTACGGGCCGAAGCCGGTGCCGCTGAGACCCGCCTCGCGCCAGAACGGCCGGTCGTACTGCGCCTGCACCTTGATCACGAGGCCGAAGGACTGGTGCTCGCGCGCCATGCGGTGCTCGGCCGGCAGCTCCGGGGAGAACCGGATCCGCCGTACGACGGTCGGCGGGACCGCCACGATCACGCGACGGCCGCGGTAGGACTCGCCGCCGACGCGGACCACGGCGCCCTCCTCGTCCCACTCGACGCTCGTGACGTCCTGACCGGTCCGGATGCGGTCGCCCAGGCGGTCCGCCAGGGCGAGCGGCACCGACTGCAGTCCGCCGGCCACCCGCCGGTCGAGGATGAAGTCGGCGTCGACGAGGTTGCTGAAGGAGCCGGCGCTGGCCGCCATCAGCAGCGCCTGCAGCGCCGAGAAGGAGTGCGCCGGCTTGGTCAGCATCGCCGGGCCGACGTAGAGCGCGATGTTGTCGCAGGCCTCCACGTCGTCGCACTGCTGCTCGAGCCAGGCACGGAAGGACACGCTGTCGAGGTGGACGGCGTCGGGGTGCTCCCACGGCCGGTCCGGGTCCATCTCGGCGGCCAGGCCGTCGAGGGTCTTGGTCAGCTGGTCGATCGCGGCTGCCGTGCTCTCCGCGACCGGGAGGTCGACCTCGAAGCGGCGCGCCTCGCCGGCGCGGTCGACATAGAGGGAGTCGCCGGCGCGGTAGCGCGGGAAGGTCTCCAGCCCGAGCTCGTCGATCATCGCGAGCAGCGCCTCCTGGTCCGGCGAGACCCACTGGCCGCCGACCTCGAAGTCGGCGGCGCCGTCGGTGCCGTCCTGGTAGGCGTGGCACTCCGTCAGCAGGCGGCCGCCGACGCGCTCGCGTGCCTCCAGCACGACCACGTCCTGGCCGGCCTGGGTCAGCCTCCAGGCGGCCGTCAGGCCGGTGACGCCGGCGCCGATCACGATCACGTCATGGGTGTTCAAGGGAAGTTCTCCGATCACATTCTGGGGGCGGAGCGGGCGCAGGGGTGCCTGCGCCCGCTCCTGAGGGGGGTCAGGCGGCGTCGTCGGAGGGATTGACGACGACGAAGCGCTCCTGTGGGCGCCGGGCGAGGTAGCCGACGTAGTAGAGGAGAGCGACCGCCACGATGCTCGCGGTGACGAGCACGTCGGTGCGGGCCGAGCCGGTGAGGGCGTAGCCGACCGCGAAGATCACGAGCAGCGGCGGCACGGGCCACAGCGGCATCTTCCAGATCGAGCCCTCCTCGGCCGTGGTCGCCTGACGGCGGACCCACAGCGCGGCGAACGCGATCAGGACGTAGAGGCTCGCGAGGATGACCGAGGTGATGCCGAGCAGCGCCTCGATGTCGATGGCGTAGGCGAACACCGCACCGGGCACGCCGATCGCCAGGGTCGCCAGCCAGGGAGCGTTGTAGCCCTCGTTGAGCTTCGTCAGGGCGCGGTTGACCGGGACGGGCCAGGAGCGGTCACGACCCGAGGAGTACAGGACACGGGCGTTCTGCAGCACCATCACGATGACCGCGTTGAGGATGGCGATGGCGATCCCGAGGTTGACGGCCACGGCGACGTTGTCGCCGCCCCAGGCGCGGACCCAGCCGGAGAAGTCGCCGGTGGCGAGCTCGCCGAGGTCGTCGACGGCGAGCACGGTGGTGATGGTCGGGATCAGGATGACCATGCCGCCCAGGCCGAGCGACCAGAACACGACGCGCGGGACGTTGCGGCGCGGCTCGACCAGCTCCTCGGCGAGGTACGCCGCGGTGCTGAAGCCGCTCACGACGAAGATGCCGACCGCCAGCCCGGAGACCAGGATCGCGAGCGTGAACGGCTCCAGGCCGTTGCTGCCGATGATGTGCGAGGAGACCAGCTCGCCGGGGCCACGCTCGATGTTGACCAGGCCGAGGGCGGCGACGAGGACGGCCGCGAGGATCTCCAGGCCCAGGAACAGGCCGGTGACCAGGGCGTTGGCCCGGATGTCGAGCAGTGCGACACCGGTGGCCAGCAGCATGACGACCGCCGCGGCCACGCCACGGTCGACCGTGAACAGGTCGGCGAGGTAGTCGGCCGTGCCC
The DNA here is from genome assembly GCF_036405735.1 of Nocardioides sp. Lineage (GTDB taxonomy): Bacteria > Actinomycetota > Actinomycetes > Propionibacteriales > Nocardioidaceae > Nocardioides. The sequence goes on along the minus strand of NZ_DASWXC010000078.1, from coordinate 23,668 downwards.
AGCGCGATCACCGGCGGGATGATCCACAGCAGGACGGCGGAGAGGGAGAAGGTGACCCAGCCCGCGGCCTTGCCGATGGTGTGGGTCACCATCGCGTACTCGCCGCCGGAGCTGGCCATGCGCGTGCCGAGCTCGGCGTAGCAGGCGCCGACGGCGACCGAGATCACGAGGCCGGCGATGATCGTCAGCACGGCGCCGCTGCCCTGCGAGGCGAGCACCTCGGGGACGATGATGAACAGGCTCGAGGCCGGCGTGATGCAGGAGAGCACCAGCAGCACGCCGCCGGCGGGGCTCAGCACGCGCGCCAGGGAGGCGCGCTTCGGCTCGGACTCCTCGGCGTTGTCGAGCGTCAACGACTCCGTCATACGGGACTCACTTTCGGATGGCGACGCCTCTTTGAACGCCGTACAAACAATTGAACAGCATTCAAAGTGACTGACGTCACCGCTAGAGTCAAGTCATTCCGCCAGATTTTTTCGAAGGAGGCCGTCGGATGCCGCGATCACGAACCAACCGGCGCCTGGACCGTGAGCAGGTGCTGACGGCTGCGCTCGAGATGATCGCCGACGAGGGACTCGGAAAGCTGACGATCGCCGCGGTGGCCGCGCGACTCGGCACCAGCGGGGGGCACCTGCTCTACTACTTCGGGACCCGCGACAGCCTGCTGCTGGAGACGCTGCGGTGGAGCGAGTCGGAGTACGCCGTCGACCGGGCGCCGATCCTCGAGAAGGCGGCCGCCGGGCCGGTCGACCGGGAGGCGGTCGTGACCTTCGCGGAGATCTACCTCGCGCACGACGAGCGCGATCCGCGCTGGCAGCTGTGGCTGGAGCTGTGGGCGCGCGCTCCCTACCATCCGGAGCTGGCGGAGGCGCAGCGTGGCCTCGACGCCGCCTGGCACGCCGACCTGGTCGCCGTACTCGCGGCGGTCGAGCCGAGCGTGCGCGACGGCGAGCTCGTCTCCGAGCGGTTGCGGGCGATGTGGGACGGGTTCAGCGTCGGGATCGTCACCGGCGGCGGCACAGCCCTGCGCGCCGGCGCCCTCGAGCACACGCGGGCGCTGCTCGGCGGCGCGTAGCCGAGGCCACGCGCCGCCGAGCAGCTGCCGTCACCAGACGGTCACCAGACGGTCACCGGACGGGTCAGGACCAGTCGACGCTGAAGTACTGGGGCTCCAGGTACTCCTCGAGCCCGGCACGGGCGCCCTCCCGGCCCAGGCCGCTCTGCTTCACGCCGCCGAACGGCGCGGACGGGTCCGAGACCAGGCCGCGGTTGACGCCGACCATGCCGGCCTCCAGCCGCTCCGCGACGCGCAGCGCCTCGGCCAGCTCGGCGTAGACGTAGGCCGCCAGGCCGTACTCGCTGAGGTTGACGGTGGCGAAGAGCTCGTCGAGGTCGTTGAACACCACGACCGGCGCCACGGGACCGAAGATCTCCTCGGCGACGAGCGGGTCGTCGGCCGCCACGCCGGTGAGCACGGTCGGCGGATAGAAGTGCCCGCCGGTGGTCGTCACCTTGGCCTGGTGGGCCACCACCGCGCCGCGCTGCACGGCCTCGTCCACCAGCCGGGTGACCCCGGCCAGCGCCTTGGCCGAGATGAGCGGACCGATCTCGCCCCCGGCGTCGGCCGGACCGACCCGGAGCGCCTCGACCCGGGCGCCGAGGCGGGCCGTGAACTCCGCGGCGACGTCGGCGTGCACGTAGAACCGGTTGGCCGCCGTGCAGGCCTGCCCGCCGTTGCGGAACTTCGCGATCATCGCGCCCTCGACCGCGGCCGCGACGTCGGCGGAGGCGGTCACGACGAACGGCGCGTTGCCGCCCAGCTCCATCGAGGCGTTGACGACCCGGTCGGCCGCCTGCCGCAGCAGCACCCGGCCGACGCCGGTGGAGCCGGTGAAGGAGATCTTGCGGACCCGCGGGTCCTCCAGCCACGCGGTCACCACGCCGGCGGCGTCGACGGTGGGCACCACGTTGACGACGCCGTCCGGGATGCCCGCCTCGGCGATCAGCCGGGCGATCGCGAGCGCGGTCAGCGGGGTCTCGGCGGCCGGCTTGAGGACCACGGTGCACCCGGCCGCCAGAGCCGGGGCGATCTTGCGCGTCGCCATCGCCGCGGGGAAGTTCCACGGCGTGACGAGCGCCGCTACACCGACCGGCCGGTGCGTGACGACGGTGCGGGTCCCGCCGGCCGGCGAGGAGCCGAAGTCGCCGTGGGGCCGCACCGCCTCCTCGGCGTACCAGCGGAAGAACTCCGCGGCGTAGGTCACCTCACCACGCGCGTCGGTGAGCGACTTGCCGTTCTCACGGGCGATCAGGGCCGCCAGCTCGTCGGCGTCGCGCAACATCAGCTCGCGCACCTTGGCCAGCAGGTCGCTGCGGGTGCGCGGCGGCACGGCCGACCACGCCGGGAGGCGCTCGGCGGCCGCGTCGACCGCGGCGGTCGCGTCGGCGGCGGTGCCGTCGGACACCTGGGCGATCGACTCGCCGGTGGCGGGGTCCTCGACGACGAAGACGCCGCCGGAGCCGGGTCGCCACAGGCCGCCGACCAGTACGCCGGCGGACGGGGCGAGACGCTCGATCAGGTCGAGCTCGGGACGGGTGCTCAGGTCGGTCACGGGTAGAGGCCTCTCACTTCGTGGGCTCGGTAGACGCGCTCGACGGCCATGCAGGTCGCCGCCAGGCGCAGGGAGAGCCGCCGTTCGGCGGCGTAGTGCAGGACGTCGCGCCAGGCCCGGGTCATCCGCTCGACGAGGCGCTCGTTGACCTCGTCCTCGCTCCACCAGTACGCCTGGTTGGCCTGCACCCACTCGAAGTAGGACACGACCACGCCGCCGGCGTTGGCGAGGATGTCGGGCACGACGAGGACGTCTCGGGCGGCCAGCAGCCGGTCCGCCTCGGCGGTCACCGGTCCGTTGGCGCCCTCGACGATCACGGTCGCCCGGACGTCCTCGGCGTTGCCGGCGTGGATGACGCCCTCGACCGCGGCCGGCACGAGCAGGTCGACCTCGGCGGTCAGCACCTGCTCGCCCTCGATCGCCTCGGCGCCCGGGAAGCCGACGATGCTGCCGGTGGCGTCGACGTGCTCCTCGAGGGCCGCGATGTCGAGGCCGGCAGCGTCGTACAGGCCGCCGTACACGTCGCTGACGGCCACCACGCGGACGCCGGCGTCGGCGAGGAAGCGGGCCGCGCCGCGGCCGACCTTGCCGAAGCCCTGCACGGCGGCGCGGGCGCCGACGACGGGGATCTCGAGATGGCGCAGCGCCTCGAGCGCGATGGCCACGACGCCGCGCGACGTCGAGGCGGCACGCCCCAGCGACCCGCCGACCGCGATCGGCTTGCCGGTGACGACGCCGAGCACGGTGTGGCCACGGCCCACCGAGTAGGTGTCCATCATCCAGGCCATGGTCTGCTCGTCGGTGCCCACGTCGGGCGCCGGGATGTCGTGCTCGGGACCGATCAGCGGAGCGATCTCGGAGGTGTAGCGGCGGGTGATCCGCTCCAGCTCGCCCTTGCTGTAGTTGCGCGGGTCGACCCGGACGCCGCCCTTGGCGCCGCCGTAGGGCACATCGAGCAGCGCGCACTTCCAGGTCATCCACATCGCCAGCGCGCGGACCTCGTCGAGGTCGACCCGGGCGTCGAAGCGGACACCGCCCTTGCCGGGGCCACGGGAGTAGTTGTGCTGGACGCGGTAGCCGCGCAGCACCTCCACCGAGCCGTCGTCGCGACGCAGCGGGATGCTGACGCTGACCTCCCGGCGGGGCTCGACGAGCATCGCGTGGACCTCGGCGCCGAGCCCGAGGACCTCGACGGCCTGGGCCAGCTGCTCGCGGGCGTCGTCGAGGACGCTCTGCTCGGCGGTGGCAGGGGTGACGGTCGCGGTCATCGGCTGGCCGCCAGTCCGTCGGCGACGATCGCGAGGCCCTCGATGAGCAGCTCGTCGGAGATGCTCAGCGGCGGCAGGAAGCGGATCACGTTGCCCCAGGTCCCGCAGGTGAGCGCGATGACGCCCTGGGCGTGCGCGTGGGCGGCGACGGCCTTGGCCAGCGCGCCGTCCGGCCGGCCCGTGGCCGGGTCGACGAACTCGGCGGCGATCATCGCGCCCCGGCCACGGACGTCCCCGATGCGGGGGTCGCGCTGCTGGAGGCTGCGCAGCGTGCCGACGACGAGCTCCTCGATCTGGCGGGCCCGCTCGAGCAGCCCGTCGGCCTCGATCGTCTCGATCACCGCGAGGGCCGCGGCGCAGGCGAGCGGGTTGCCGCCGTACGTGCCGCCGAGCCCGCCGCCGTGGACGCTGTCCATGATCTCCGCGCGGCCGGTGACCGCGGAGAGCGGAAGACCGCCGGCGATGCCCTTGGCGCTGACCAGCAGGTCGGGGACCACGCCCTCGTGCTCGACGGCGAACCAGGTCCCGGTGCGGCCGAAGCCGGACTGGACCTCGTCGGCCACGAAGAGGGCACCGTTGGCGCGGCACCACTCGGCGAGCGCGGCCAGGAACCCGGGCGCCGGCACGATGAAGCCACCCTCACCCTGGACCGGCTCGATGACGACGGCGGCGACCTGGTCGGCACCCACCTGCGCCTGGATCAGGTCGATCGCCCGCTCGGCGGCGAGCTTGCCGTCGATCCCCTCCGCGTCACGGAAGGGGTAGGACATCGGCGCGCGGTAGACCTCGCCGGCGAACGGTCCGAAGCCCTTCTTGTACGGCATGTTCTTCGCCGTCATCGCCATCGTCAGGTTGGTGCGACCGTGGTAGGCGTGGTCGAACACGACGACAGCGTCACGACCGGTGTGGACGCGGGCGATCTTGACGGCGTTCTCCACCGCCTCGGAGCCGGAGTTGAACAGCGCGGTGCGCTTCTCGTGGTCACCCGGGGACAGCTCGGCGAGCTTCTCGGCGACCGCGACGTAGCCCTCGTACGGCGTGACCATGAAGCAGGTGTGCGTGAAGGCCTCGACCTGCTCCCGGACCGCCTCGACGACGCGCGGGGCGCTGTTGCCGACCGTGGTCACGGCGATGCCCGAGCCGAGGTCGATGAGCCGGTTGCCGTCGACGTCCTCGACGATCCCCCCGGCGGCGCGGGCGGCGAAGACCGGCATGGTCGTCGCGACGCCGGCACTCACGGCGCTGTGCTTGCGCTTCATCAGCTCGACGGACGCGGGACCGGGGAGGGGGGTGGCGAGATGGCGTGACTGGGGGACGTTGCTGCTCATGCGACCAGCGTGCGCCCGTCGACACTTGTTGTCCAAGACTTGTTCGGCACTAGTGTCATGTCTCATGAGCATGGATCTTCGACTCCTGCGCTATCTCGTCGCGACCGCCGACGCGGGCTCCGCGACCCGCGCCGCCGCGCAGCTGCACGTGACCCAGCCGGTGCTCTCGCGTCAGTTGCGCCAGCTCGAGCAGCAGCTCGGCCTGCGGCTCTTCGAGCGCGAGGGCCGACGGCTCCGGCTCACCTCTGCCGGCGAGGAGTTCCTCGTCGAGGCCCGCGCGCTCCTGGACCAGGCCGAGCAGGCCGCGCGGGCAGCGGAGTCGCTCGCGTCGGGCCGGCTCACCACACTCCACCTCGCCGCGCCGACGACGACGCTCACCGACGTGGTGGCGCCGTTCCTGGCGACCCTGGACGACGACGACCCGATGCCGATGGTGCGTGGGCTCGACCCGGGCGGCTCGCTGGCCGCGATCCGCGCCGGTGCCGACCTGGCCGTCGTGACCCGGCCCCCGACGCGCCCGCTGGCGGCCCGACCGCTGGCCAGCCTGCCGGTCTGGGCCTACGTGCGCGCCGACGACCCCTGGGCGGGCCGCAGCGCGGTCCCGCTCGCCGACCTGGCCCGCCGCCGGCTCGTGCTCCTCACCCCCGACTTCCGCCCACGCGCCCTGCTCGACGCCGCCATGGACACCGCCGAGCTGAGCTACAGCGACCACGTCGCGGTCACCAACGCCCAGGTCGCCCAGGCGATCGCGGCCGCGGGCCGCGGCGTCGCCGTCGTCTCCGACGACCCCCGCTTCGGCCTGGTCCCCCTGCGCATCGAGGGTCCGGACGGCGTCGTGCGGATCAACCTCTACGCCGCCTGGGACGCGCGGCATCACGCCGCGGCCACGCTCGCCGAGCTGGCCGACCGCCTCGCCGCGTTCTGCGTCGACCGCTACGGGCCCGACGTCGCGCCCGCCCCTCGGCGAGCCGGAGCCCGGTCGGGCTGGTGAGTCAGGTCCGGATGATGCGCCGCTCGATCGCGGTCGCGACGGCCGCCGCCCGGCTGTCGACCCCGAGCTTGGCGTAGATGTGCGAGAGGTGGGACTTCACCGTCGCCTGCGACACGAAGAGCTCCCGGGCCAGGTCCTTGTTGCTCAACCCCCGTGAGAGGAGTTCGACGATCTCGACCTCGCGGTCGGTCAGGATCGGACCGGGTTGCGCGGAGCGCCGCACGAGGGTCGCCGCCACGGAGAGCGCCAGCACCGTCTCGCCGCGGGAGGTCGCACGGATGCCGGTGAACAGCTCGCTGGGCGGGGCGTCCTTGAGGAGATAGCCCCGGGCGCCGGCCTCGAGCGCGCGCATGATGTCGGACTCGGTGTCGTAGGTGGTCAGCACCAGCACCTCCGGCGGCCGGGGGAGCTGGCGCAGCCGGGCCGTCACCTCGGCACCACCGACCGATCCCTCGCCGAGGCTGAGGTCCATCAGCACCACGTCCGGCTGCTCGGACCGGACCACCGCCAGCGCGGACTCGAGGCCGTCGGCCTCCCCGACGACCGAGAGGTCCTCCTGCCCGTCGATGAGCGACCGGAGGCCGAACCTCACGACGGGATGGTCGTCGACGAGCACGATGCGGATCACGGCAGCTCCTGAAGGGGGAAGCGGACGGAGACGGTGGTGCCCTCCCCTGGCGCGCTCTCGACGCCGGCGGTCCCGCCGAGCGCCGTCGCGCGCTCCCGGATGCCGCGCAGCCCGCGTCCGCGCAGGCCCTGGGGCCGTACGTCGGCCGGCTGGAACCCGCGGCCGTCGTCGCGGACGTCGAGCAGCACCTCGTCCAGCTGGTAGGTGAGGGTGACGACCACGCGCGCGGCGTCGGCGTGCTCGCGCACGTTGGCCAGCGCCCCGCGGACGGTGCGCACGAGCGCCGCAGCCACCTGGTCGGGCAGCGGACGTGGCTCACCGTGGACGCGGACGTCCACGAGCAGGCCGGGAGCGACCTGCGCGGCCGCGCGGCGCACGGCCCCGGGCAGCCCCGCTCCGGAGGCGTCGCTCAGCTCCGCAGGAGCCAGGTCGCGCACCACCCGGCGTACGTCGTCCAGGCTCTCGCGCGCGGTGGCCGCGGCCGTCCGCACGTGCTCCCGAGCGGCCCCCGGATCGCCGGTCCAGGCCTGCTCCGCGGCCTGCAGCAGGAGGTTGATGCTCGACAGGCCCTGGCCGACGGAGTCGTGGATCTCGCGGGAGAGCCGGGTGCGCTCGGCCAGGACGCCGGTGCGGTGCTGCTCCTCGGCGAGGTCCGCCTGGGCCTCGGTCAGGTCGTCGAGCACCGCCTTGCGAGCGCGCGACTCCTGCTCGAGCGCGCGGTAGGCGATCACGGTCACCAGGGCGATCCCGACCGGACCGGCGACGACGGTCGGGTCGACGGTCTCGGCGATCCTCAGCCATGACCCCGCGACGAGGAGCGTCATGGCGACCACCACCGCGACGGCCCAGCGGAACGGCAGGACCTGGAGCACCGCGAACGCCACCGGCACGGCGCACCACGCGAACGAGGGCGCGACGGCGGTGAGCGCACCCCAGAGCAGGACCAGGCCGGACACCCAGGCCACCGGCCACCACGACCGGGTCGCGAACAGGTTGCGGCTGGCGTAGCCCACCGCGACGAGCAGCGCCCCGAGGAGCACCGCCGCGCCGGGCCGACCGAGCCCGTGCCGGTCGACGTACCGGGCGGCGCAGGTCGCGAGCAGGACCGTCAGGATGACCCGCAGCCAGGTGTCGAGCCGGCCGACGGGCGCCAGGATCCCGTGGGCCGCGGGGTGGTGTTCGCTCATCTCGCGGCCAGCGTACGAACTCGCGCGGGCGTCGGCATCAACCCTTTGGCTATCAGGTGGTAGCCGGATGCCCGTCGTCCAGGCGCGGTCCAGCGGGCAGATTCGAGAGGACAGCATCCGTCCGACCGAGGAGACCCGACATGAAGCCCGCCGCCTTCCTGACCCACGCCACCGCCATCGCCGCCGCTGCCATGGCGACCGTCACGGTCGCACCCGCTACGGCGAGCCACCGCGACGCGCGGCCGGCGACGTACCTGCTCACCGGGGACGCCGGCGGCTCCAAGTTCGAGGGCATCGGCGCCGACCAGCGGCGCGGCGTCTTCTACGTCAGCGAGGTGACCGGCGGGGAGATCCACCGCGGCGTCTCGGGCACGGCCCAGACCGAGGAGTGGCTGGCCGGCGACGGCGAGGACGGCCGCTTCACCGCTCGCGGGATCACCGTCGACAAGCTGGGACGGGTCTATGTCGCGGGCGGGCCCAACGGCCTCGGCACCGGTCGGCCCGACCTGTGGGTCTACTCGCCCGACGGCACGCTGCTCGCCGCGCTGCGCGTCCCGGGATCCGACGTCTTCCTCAACGACGTGGCGATCGGGCCCGACGGAGCGGCCTACTTCACCAACTCCAACGATCCGCAGGTCTTCCGGGTCGCCGCGGGCTCCGCCGGGTGGCAGGCGGGGCTGTGGAGCGACGCCTCGGGAACGATCGAGCGGGGTGCCGGCTTCAACCTCGGCGGCATCGTGCTGACCGCCGATCACAGCGCGTTCGTCGTGGCCCAGGGCAACGCCGGTCGGCTGTGGCGCTTCCCGACGGACGGCGGTGCCGTGACCGAGGTGACCACCGGTGACGCCGACCTGGTGAACGCGGACGGCCTGGTGCGCCGCGGCAGCGAGCTGACCGTCGTGCGCAACTTCTCGCGCAAGGTGGCCACGCTGCGCCTGACCGCCGACGGCCGCGTCGCTCGGGAGCTGCGCCAGGTGGCCAGCGACCCCACGCGCGTGCTCACGACGGTGAAGGTGTTGCGCGGCCAGTTCCTCTACGTCGACAGCAAGTTCGACGAGACGGTCGCCTCGGCTCCGTACGAGATCGTCACCGACCCCGTCGCGCGATGAGGCGCCACCGCACGGCGCGCTTCCCGGCCACGCTCACCGTGGTGGCCCTGGTGGCCGGTCTGGCGGGTGCCTGCCAGACCGGCCCCACGAGCCAGGACGTCCCCGCCCCTCCGACCAGCGAGCCGGCCTCCGGCGTGACGCCAGCCCCGTCGTCCGCAGGGACGCGGGGGCCCGCCGCGCCGGGGTCGCCCTCCGCGGCCGGCGCGACGCCGACCCAGGCCGAGCTCGACGAGCGGCTGCGGCGGGCGGCCTGGGACGACGACCGGGCCGCGTTCGCACGGCTCGTACGGCGCGGGGCGAACGTCGACGCCAAGGACGAGACCCGGCAGTCGGCGTACCTCGTCGCCGCGAGCGAGGGCCACCTCGACCTCCTGCGGCTCGCGCTGCGCCATGGCGCGTCGATCGACGACAAGGACAGCTGGAACGGAACGGCACTCATACGCGCGGCCGAGCGGGGCCATGCCCTGGTCGTCGGCGAGCTGCTGCGGGCCGGGATCGATCGCGACCACGTGAACCGGATCGGCTACCAGGCGGTCCACGAGGCGGTGTGGCTGGGACGCGACACGTCGGCCTACGCGACGACCGTGCGGGTGCTCGCCGCCGGCGGCGCCCGGCTCACGGACCGGTCCAGGCGCGAGGGGCTCACGCCGCTGGAGATGGCCGGGCGCCGCGGGTTCGACCGACTGGAGAGGACACTGAGGACCGTGACCACCGCCCAGCAGCCGGCAGACGCCGACCGGGCGCTGCTGCGGGCGGCCCGGGAGGGCGACGCGGACGCCGTGGCCGTCGCCCTGCGCGCCGGCGCCGACATCGAGGCCCGCGACGCCCGCCGCCGCACGGCGCTGCTGCTGGCGGTGACGGGCGACCACGTCGAGGCGGCCCGGGTGCTGGTGGCGATGGGCGCCGACCCGGACGCCCTCGACGACCGTCACGACACGCCCTGGCTGGTCACCGGCGTGACCGGCAGCGTCGCGATGCTGGAGGTGCTGCTGCCCGCCCGGCCGGACCTGACCATCGTCAACCGCTTCGGCGGGGTGTCCGTCATCCCGGCGAGCGAGCGCGGCCACGTCGACTACGTCCGCCGGGTGGTCCGTACCGGCATCGACGTCGACCACGTCAACGACCTCGGCTGGACCGCCCTGCTCGAGGCGGTGATCCTCGGCGACGGCGGCCCGGCGCACCAGGAGATCGTCCGCATCCTCCTCGACGCCGGTGCCGACCCGGCCGTCCCGGACGCGGACGGCGTCACCGCGCTGCAGCACGCCGAGCGGCGCGGGCACCGTGCGATCGTCCGCATCCTGCGCCGCTGAGTCCGCCGACGCAAGAGGCTCACTCGCCGATGAACGCCGTGCGAGTGGAGCGCCGACGCGGAAGCGGGGGTGCCTGACGAAGCAGCAGGTACGCCACCGCCGCCGCCCCAGCGCCGACGTAGTACGCGATGTCCCCCCAACGTGCGGCGTCGGTAGCCAACGGCCCCGTCCAGAGGGAGGTGTTCCAGAACAGCGACGAGACCAGGCACCCGGCGAGCCAGGCCACGAAGCCCCACTCCACCACTCGACCCTGGTCGAACAGCTCGGTGGCCGCTTCCCGCCCCGCGGTCCTCATCCGGAGGTAGTAGTCCAACAGCAGGACGACGCTGAAGGGGACGACTAGGTAGGCCAGCAGCAGCAGGAAGTCGTAGAAGCTGCCGTAGGGGTCGGTCTGCATCCACAGCGTCACGACGAGGCTGGCCACGGCGATGACGACCACGCCGGTCGTCCGCCGCACGGGGACCCTGATCGTCAGCAGGGACAGGGAGCCGCCGTAGAGGTTCATCGCGCTGACCGGCAGCGATGAGAGCACCACGGTGGCCATGGCGATCGGCTCCCACGACCCGGTCAGCTCCGCTACCGCCTCGATCGCGCCGAGGTCACCGGCGAAGCTCGAGACAAGAACGCCGATACCGCCCAGCCACATCATGGCGACGAACGTTCCGCCCGCGGTGAAGCCCATGACCTTGAGGTGGGACGTGGTCCGCGGCAGGTACCGCGAGAAGTCCGAGGCGAACGGGGTCCACGTCATGACGTAGGCGAAGAAGAACCCGGCGAAGGTCACCCAGCCGGCGAGCTCGCCCATGTAGAACGGCGCCTCAGGGTTCACCGCCGTGCTGAGGTCGGCCTCACGAAGGGAGAGGACGGTCACTACCGCGAACAGGAGCGCGAGAACCACGCTGGCGACCTTGTTGATCAGGTGGATCAGGTTGTGACCCCAGATCGCCAGCAGGGCCTGCACCGCGAAGATGGCGACAGCGCCGAGCCAGAACGGGATGTCGATCAGCATCTGGAGCGCGATCACGGCGAAGACGCTGTTCACAGCCGTCCAGCCGACCGCCGAGACGACGGTCAACAGCAGGATGGGTACGTAGTTGGCGAAGTAGCCCATGGGCCCACGGCCCTGCACCTGCTGCGGTACGCCGAGCTTGGTGCCGATCCCCGCCAGCAGGCCCATGACCAGGGCAGCGGTCAACGTGCCGACCGCGACCGCCGTGAGGCCCTGGAACACCGAGAGCCCGAACGAGGCCGAGAAGAAGCCGGAGACCAGGACAGCGAGCACCATGTTGGCCGCGAACCACAAGGTGAACTGCTGAGACGGATGCCCGTGCCGCTCGCTGTCCGGGATCTCCTCGGTGCCGAAAGGTTCCGCTCGGCTGAGGCTGCTCCCATAGGTGGGGCCCGAGGCGGTTGTCGTCGCATCGATATCTGACATGGTCGCTTCCTCTTTCATACGGCTGAACGGCCCCAGAAGGGCTTCTCGATGTGATGCCAGCGGGCGGAGCCATCGCGCAGGAACATGCTCGCCTCTTGTATGCCAGTGTCACGCTAATGAGTGCCTGCAATGCCTGTCAAGGGCGTCTAGACGGGCAGATCATGGCTCCCATCCGTGCGATCGCCATCGTATGGCTTGCATGCATCATAGATCTTGCATGCCAATGATCACCGTGTTGAGGAGTCGATGAGTTCGGCGGCCGTGGTGACGGCGATGAGGGGTGCGTTCGCGTGCAGGAGCCGAAGGGCCGCCTCGTGCGCATCGACGGACGCCCCCGCACAGGCGTCGGAAACGACGGTCACGGAACGGCCGGCGTCGGCCGCTGCGAAGGCGGTCGACAGCACGCAACACTCGGTGGCCACCCCGCACACGACGATGTCGGCACTGCCGATCACGTCACGGAGCCGCTGGGTCCACTTGGAGAAGGTCGGCTCGTCGATGACGGGCGCCGCGGCTGGGACGGTCATCGAGATGCCCCATCCGGGGTCATCCGGCGCGATGCGGAACTCGGTCCACCGGTCGTAGTAGTCGCGCCATGAGCCGGCCTCGTCCGCGTCGCGCACGAACCGGGTGAACGCCGTCCGGCCACGGAACTGCTCGACGAGCTGGCCGATCACGGCGATCGCCGCGTCGGAGCCTTCGGCGTACCAACCGCTGGCCGGGTCGGTGAACGCGTGTTGAACATCGATCACCACGAGCCACGGCTCGGGCCGCTCAGTCACGTCGCTGGCCGACGACATCTGCGTCGTCTCCTCGATCTCCGACGGCCTCACCGGAATGCCGGCATCACGTCGTTGATGAAGAGCTCGAGAGAGCGGCGCTTGTCCTCGTGGCACATGCTGTTGTCGATCCAGAAGCTGTACTCGTCGACGCCGAGCTCCTCGTAGCTCCGGAGCCGCTCGATGACCTCGGCCGGCGTGCCGATCATCGCCGTCCGGTGCAGCGACTCCGGTTCGAACTCCGGTCGCTCGGCGAACTTCGACTCCGGGCTCGGGTCGAGGAAGCCGTCCGTGGGCGTGGTCCTGTTGCCGAACCAGGCGTCGAACGTGCGGTAGAACCTGCCGATCGCCTCGGCGGCTGGCCGCCAGCCGTCGAGGTCGTCTTCGGCGTGCACGTGCGTGTGGCGCAGCACCATGATCTCGGGACGACGGGTGACCTCGGGATGGTTGGCGATCGCGGTCTCGAACTTCTTCATGAGGTCCACGACCTCCTCGTCGCCCTTCATGAGCGGCGTCACCATCACGTTGCAGCCCTCCGCCACAGCGAAGTCGTGCGAGGCCGGGTCGCGGGCGGCGATCCACATGGGTGGCGTCGGCTGCTGGACCGGCTTGGGGACGCTCGTCGAGGTCGGGAACTGCCAGATCTCGCCGTCGTGGGCGTAGTCGCCCTGCCACAGCGCACGGACGGCGGGCACCAGCTCGCGCAGGTGCTTGCCCCCGTCGGTGGCCGGCATGCCGCCGAGCAGGCGGTCGAACTCGAACTGGTACGCCCCGCGGGCCAGGCCGACCTCGGCGCGACCGTCGCTGATCACGTCGAGGAGCGCCGCCTCCCCCGCTACCCGGATCGGGTTCCAGAACGGCGCGATGATGGTGCCGGCGCCGAGGCGGATCGTGGAGGTCCGGGCCGCCAGGTAGGCGAGCTGCGGCATCGGACTCGGGGAGATGGTGTACTCCATCGAGTGGTGCTCGCCGATCCAGACGGTTCCGAACCCACCCCGCTCGGCCAGCTGCGTCAGCTCGACGAGGTTCTCCCACAGCTGACGGTGGTCGACGCTGTCGTCCCAGCGCTCCATGTGGACGAACAATGAAAATCTCACGACTGCTCCTCTTCCTGGTGGTCCATCTCGTGCAACGTGACGTCGCCCGTCGCCCAACGGGTCCGCGCGACCTCGGTGACCACGATGCGCACGTGGTCGGGGCGGGCTCCGACGGTCTCCACCAGCGCCGTGTGGACGCGATGGATCATCGAGCGCAGCTGCTGCTCGCTGCGGCCGGCGCCGATGGTGATCTCGACATGGGGCATGTCAGCTCCGCATGACGAACGGGTCGGCCACGGCGTCCTCGCTGGTGTTCACCCAGACGCTCTTGAGACGGGTGTACTCCTTGATCGTCTCGGTGCCGTGCTCGATGCCGACACCGCTGGCCTTGAACCCCTGGCGCGGCGACATCGGCGACATCGCGCGGTACGTGTTCACCCACACGGTGCCGGCCTCCAGACGCGCGGCCATGCGGTGCGCCCGCGCCAGGTTCGTGGTCCACACACCGGCCGCCAGGCCGTACTCGGTGTCGTTGGCGAGCCGGAGGACCTCCTCCTCGGAGTCGAACGGCATGATCGCGAGGACGGGGCCGAAGATCTCCTCGCGTACGACGCGCATGTCGTTGTCGACGTCCACCAGGATGGTCGGCTCGTAGAAGTAGCCGCCGAGGCCGCCGTCGGTGGCGCGACCGCCCGTGAGCACGCGCGCTCCCTCCTCACGACCGAGGTCGACGTACTGGGCGACCTTGTCGCGCTGCGTCTCGAAGGCCAGCGGGCCGAGCTCGGTCTCGTCGTGGAGCGGGTCGCCGATCCTGATGCTCTGCGCGCGTGCGGCGACCCGCTCGAGCAGCTCGTCGTAGACCGAGCGGTGCGCGAAGACACGGCTGCCCGCGATGCAGGTCTGTCCGGCTGCGGCGAAGATGCCGGCGACCACGCCCATGGCCGCGTTGGCGACGTTGGCGTCCTCGAAGACGATGTTCGGCGACTTGCCGCCGAGCTCGAGGGTCGAGCCGACGAACCGGCTCGCGGTCGCCGCCGCGATCCGGGAGCCGGTCGCCGTGCTGCCCGTGAAGGAGATCTTCGCGAGGTCCGGGTGGTCCACCAGGGCCTGGCCGGCCTCGGCGCCGTACCCGGTCACGACGTTGACCGCGCCCGGCGGGAAGCCCGCCTCGACCACGAGCTCGGCGAGCCGGAGGATCGCGGCCGAGGTGTACTCCGACGGCTTGATGACGACCGTGTTGCCGACGCAGAGGGCCGGGGCGACCTTGCTCGTCGTCAGGGTCAGCGGTGAGTTCCAGGGAGTGATCGCGCCGACGACACCGAGCGGCTCACGCATCGTGTAGTTGAGGACGCGGCGATCCGAGGTCGGGATGACCGCGCCCTCGATCTTGTCGGCGAGCCCCGCGTAGTAGCGGTAGTACTCCGGCAGCGTGGCGAGCTGGCCGCGCATCTCGCGCAGCAGCTTGCCGTTGTCGGTGCTCTCCATGCGGGCGAGCTCCTCGGCGTTCTCGGCGATCAGGTCGCCCAGGCGGCGCAGCAGGTGCCCGCGCTTGGTCTGACTGAGGTCGCGCCAGCGAGGGTCCTCGAAGGTGGTGCGGGCGTCGGCGACGGCGCGGCGTACGTCGTCGGCGTTGCCGCGGGCCGCCGTGTAGAGCGGCAGGGCCGTCGCCGGGTTGACGCTCACGAAGTAGTCGCCGGAGGACGGTGCGACGCGCTCGCCGCCGATGTAGTGGTCGTGACGCGGCAGCGCCGCCGAGCTCTGGTCAGGCATGGATCTGATCTCCGATCAGTGCGGTGATCGCCGCGGCGAGGGCGCCGGGGCGCTCCAGCGGCAGCATGTGACGGGTGTGGGGGACGACCTCGGCCCGGCAGCCGGGGATGGCTGCGGCGAGTCGGTGCGTCATCTCCGGGGTCGAGCCCGGGTCCTCCTGGCCGGTGATCGCCAGGGACGGCACGCTGATCCGGCCGAGGTCCGGGCCGACCTCCGCGTCGCCGGTGGCGAACACGCGGTAGCAGCGGAGGAAGGAGTCCTGGTCGTTGGCGGCCAGCGTGGCGCGGGTGCGCTCGACCCACTCCGGAGCGACGTCGGTGCCGGCGAACCACCGGTCGATCGAGGCGCTCGTGCTGGCGC
The DNA here is from genome assembly GCF_036405735.1 of Nocardioides sp. Taxonomy (GTDB): domain Bacteria; phylum Actinomycetota; class Actinomycetes; order Propionibacteriales; family Nocardioidaceae; genus Nocardioides. The sequence continues at coordinate 7,854 of NZ_DASWXC010000078.1, read as the reverse complement.
CCAGGTCGCGCTCGGCGACGGCGAGCCGGTCCAGGACGGCTGCACGTTCGACGTCCGTACGCCGGCACACCGAGCTCACCGACGTGAGCGTGGCCACCAGCTCCGGACGGTGGATGGCAAGGTGCTGGGCGACGAGCGCGCCGAGCGAGAAGCCGATCAGGTGCGCCCGGTTGGGGACCACGGCGGCCACCTCGCGGGCCAGATCGGCGAGCGTCACGCCCTCGGCCACCCCCGGCGCGGCGCCGTGGCCCGGCAGGTCCGGGGCGAGCACCTCGAAGCGGTCCGCCAGGATCGCCTCGAGCGGCTCCCACACGGTGTGGTCGAGTCCCACGCCGTGCAGGAGGACCAGCGGCGGCTTGCTCATCGCCCGACCTCGGTCACTGCTCGGTGGAGAGGGAGGCGAGGCGCTGCTGCGGGCGGCCCTGGGCCGCGGCCGCGAGAGCGATCACGATCTCGCCGGGATGCGGCGCGTCGGCCACGCGGACCTCGACGGTCTGGTGGTGGGAGCGGATCGTCGCGTCGGTGATGTGCTTGAGCGGGATATCGAAGGTGACACCAGCCGGCCCTCGCTTCTCGACGGCGGGCAGCAGCGTCGTCGCGTGGGCGGCGTTGCGGAAGTGATCGCCGAACTTCAGCGTGTGGATGAGCGCCGAGCCGTGCTCGATCTCGCCGTCCAGGCCGACGATGGCGGCCTTGCCGTACGCCTCGACCTTGTCGCCCAGCGCGTCGACGACGGCCGGTGCCAGCAGGGCGCCGATGTCGGAGGCATGCGCCTCGATGCCGGGGGCCAGGTCCTCGACGAAGCCCTGGCCGACCCACGGGTTGTCGATCACGGCGGCGACCACGGCCACGCGGGCCGACGGGCTGACGGGGCGGCCGCCCTCCTCGAGGATCTCCTCGACGACGGTGACGATCTTGCGGACGTTCATGACAGGACTACCTCCACGTTGCTGCTGGTGACGATGGGGTCGGTGAGACGGTCGCCGATCCGCGGGTGCGGACGCGGGCCGGTCGAGGCGGCGGCGACGACGACGATCTCGTCGGGCCGCGGGCCGTCGGGGACCCGGGCGCTCACCGTCTGGTAGTGGCTGCGAGTGGCCGCAGCGGTCTTGTGCCACAGCGGGACCACGAGCGGCTCCCCGGCCACGGCCCGCGCGTCGGCGAAGCAGATGATCGACTCGCCGTCGAGGAACTCGCGCACCAGGTTGCCGAAGTACGGCGTGTGGATGAGGGCGCCACCGTGCTCGATCTCACCGCCGGTGCCGACGATCGCGCCCTTCCCGAACGCCTCGATGGCGTCGACGCCGCCGAGGGCGTCCTGGAGCCGGTCGGTCATCAGCCGGGCGAGCACCGGGGCGACACGCCGGCTCTCCGCGGCGAGGTCTGTGCTCGGTGCGGTGCCGAACCACGGATTGCGGATGACGACGGCCACGCTCGCCTGGCGAGCGGGCACCGGCGGCCGGCTGCCGCCCTCGGAGACGACGGCCTCGCGGTAGAGCACCAGCTTGCGGAGCCCGATGTCCGCCGCGATCGAGGCTGCGATGGGTTCTTGCATGCCACAGGACAGTAGTAGGGCGAGTGGCATGTGGCAACTCTCTTCCCTTGCTGCCGCCAGAAGTGGCCCGAATACGCGGGGGATTCCGGATGAGTGGAGTGCTCTTGACCTTCGCACCTGACATGCCTAACGTTCTGTTGCATGCCAGACGAGAGTGAAGTGACAACGGTGGGCGGTGCCCGTCGGGAGCGCATCGAGCGCGCGTGGGCCGCAGCATGGGACCGCGGCGACGTCGCCGCCCTGGACGAGCTGATGGCGGAGAGCTACCAACGCCACGGCAGCGCCGGACCGGCGCAGGACCTGGCCGGCCTCAAGGCCTCGGTCACCGCCACGCGATCGGCCTTCCCCGACCTCGTCACCACCATCGACGAGATCGTGCTCGCCGGCGACAGCGCCGCCATCCGCTGGCACAGCGCCGGCACGCACGAGGGCACGCTGCTCGGCGTACCCGCCACGCGGCGGCGCGTCGAGGTCAGTGGCGCGACGTTCGCCCACTTCGAGGACGACCGGATCGTCGAGGAGCATGTGACCTGGGACCCGCGCGCCCTGCTCACCGCTCTCGGCGTCATCAGCGTTGGACAGGACTGAACCGCCATGACAGGAACAGCGACCATGACCCGACCCATGCCGGACGTCGACACGATGAAGCAGGTCAACCGGCAGTTCATCACCGGCGTGACCGTCGTGACGACGATGGACGGCGACGTGCCGAGGGGCCTCGCCGTCAACGCGTTCTCGAGCATCTCGCTGGAGCCGCCGACCGTGATGGTGTGCGTCCAGCACACCTCCTCCACCCATGACGCGCTCTTCCGCGCCAGCCACCTCGCGATCAACATCCTGTCGGTCGAGCAGCTCGACGTCGTGGCGAGGTTCGCGTCGAAGTCGAGCGACAAGTTCGCTGCCCTCGACTGGACGCCCGGCCCGCACGGCGGTGCCCCGCTGCTGCCTGGGTCGAGCGCCCAGATGGAGGTGGAGATCCGCGAGCGTCTGCGCGCGAGCACGCACAGCGTCTTCATCTGCCGGGTGCTCCACGCGGACGTGACCGACACCGCCCCGATGATCTACAGCGCCGGCGAGTTCTTCGACAGCAACCACCTGCGCCCTCTGGGATGATCGGCGCGACCACGAGGGGGAGTTGAGTGACTCAGGAAGCGACCAGCATCCAGGGCCGGGTGATCGCCGCCATGCGCACGCGGATCATCAACGGCGAGGTCGAGGCCGGTGCCGCACTGTCCGAGCTCGCGCTCGCGGACGAGTTCGGCGTCAGCCGGACGCCGGTGCGCGAGGCGCTGAAGCAGCTCCAGACCGAGGGGCTCGTCGAGATCCGACCGCGGGTCGGGACGTTCGTGACCGCGCCGTCGCGCCGGGAGATCACCGAGCTGTTCGAGATCAAGGAGCTGCTCGAGGGCGCCGCCGCCCGGCTGCTCGCCCAGCGCGGCCACGTCCCGGAGATCGACGCGCTCCGCGACAACCTCGAGCAGGCCGACCGTGCGGTCAAGCGCGACGACCGTCTTCGCTACGCGGAGCTCGTGCACGACTTCCACGACCTCCTCATCCAGGGCGCCGACAACAGCAAGCTCGAGGCTCACTACCGCACCCTGATGAACCAGCTCGCCTACGCCCGGCTCGTCCAGACCTCCCTGGCCCGCCCCGGCCGACCGCTCGAGTCGGACCGGGAGCACCACATGGTGCTCGACCTCATCCTGCAGAAGGACGGCGACAGCGCCGAGCGCCTGATGCGCGAGCACGTCCGGGCCAGCCGACGGGCGTTGCTAGAAGAGCTTCCGCTCGGGGCGCTTCACAGCGAACCCTCGAACGACGGAGGAGGTCGTCCGACCTCACGGAGCGGGAAGCCACGCGCCGCCGGCTGACCGTCCCGAGCCGGAGCACGACGTGCGAGAGGCCCCGACCGACATCACCGCCGGTCGGGGCCTCTCTCGCGCTGGCACCCCCTACCGGATTCGAACCGGCGCTACCGCCGTGAAAGGGCGGGGTCCTGGGCCGCTAGACGAAGGGGGCCTCAAGCCCGGTCAGTCTAGGGACACCCCGTCAGGCGCTCCAATCGTCACCCGGGTGGTGGACCGGTAGAGCTCTCCGGGCCGCAGCACCGGGCTCGGCCACTCCGGGCGGTTCGGGGAGTCGGGGTGGCGCTGCGGCTCCAGCGCGACGCCGGCGTACGCCGGGAAGGGCTGCGGCAGCCCCTGGCCGGTGAAGACCTGCACGCCGGGCTGGTCGGACTCCATCGTCAGCGCCAGGCCGCCGCCCTCCAGCCGCGCGACCTCGCGCAGCCCCTCCCCCGGCACGAGGAGGTCGTGGTCGAGCCCGGAGACGACGGCGACCTGGGGGTGCTCGGCGTGCACCACGTCCGCGATCCGCCGGCCGGACCGCAGGTCGAACGGGAGCCCGTCGACAGGCGCGGGCTCGCCGAGCGGGATGCCGACGTCGTCGATGGGGAGGAACCGGTCGGCCGGCACCCACAGCAGGTGGTCGAGCACCGGTTCGGCGACCGGAGCGGTGCCGGCGAGGTTCCAGTAGCAGTGGGTGGTCAGGTTGACGACCGTCGGCGCGTCGGTCACCGCCGTCAGCACCGTGGTCAGCGTGTCTCCCGCGACCGAGTACCGCACCCGGGCGGTGAGCTCGCCCGGGAAGCCCTGGTCGCCGTCCGGGCTGGTCAGCCCGAGCTCGACGCTGTCGGCCCAGGTCTCGACGACCTGCCAGACCCGCGTGTCGAAGCCCTGCGGGCCGCCGTGCAGGGTCTGGCCACGGTCGTTGGTCGCCAGCTCGTAGGTCGTGCCGTCCAGGATGAAGCGGCCGGCGGCGATCCGGTTGGCGTAGCGCCCCACGATCGCGCCCAGGTAGCCGGCGCCGGTCGCGTCGGGATCGGGCCACGACAGCACGGCATTGCGCCGCCGCCCGGCCGGGTCGGTCACCTCGACGCGGCGCACCGCGGCGCCCCGGTCGGCGATCTCGACGACGAGTCCGGGCGCGCGGCCGATCGTGTAGGTGCTCACGGCCAGCCACGGTAGTGCCGGACGCCCCGCTCGGGTACCACGCCCGCATGGACTCTCTCTCGGGCGCTCGGGTGGTCGTGACCGGCGGCGCCGGCTTCGTCGGATCGTGGCTGTGCGAGCGTCTCCTCGCGGAGGGAGCCGCCGTGTGGGCCGTCGACTCGCTGGTGACCGGGACGCGGCGCAACGTCGCCCACGTGCTCGACCACCAGTCCTTCACGCTGACCGAGGCCGACGTGTCGCAGGGGATCCCCGATCCCGGCGATCTCGACCTCGTGCTGCACCTGGCCTGCCCCGCCTCACCGGTGGCCTACCTGCGGATGCCGCTGCAGACCCTCGACGTCGCCAGCAACGGCACCCGCCACGCGCTCGACCTCGCCGAGCGGCACGGCGCGCGCTTCCTGCTGTCCTCCACCTCCGAGGTGTACGGCGACCCGCTGGTCCACCCCCAGCGCGAGGACTACTGGGGCAACGTCAACCCGATCGGCCCGCGCAGCGTCTACGACGAGGGCAAGCGGTTCGCCGAGTCGCTCACGATGGCCTACCGCCGCGCCCGCGGCGTCGACACGACGATCGCCCGCATCTTCAACACCTACGGCCCCCGGATGGCCTTCGAGGACGGCCGGGTGGTCCCGACGTTCGTGCACCAGGCCCTGCACGACCTCCCGCTGACGGTGGCGGGCGACGGCTCGCAGACCCGCTCGCTGTGCTGGGTGGAGGACACCGTCGACGGCCTGGTCCGGCTGGCGCTGTCGGATCATCCCGGCCCCATCAACCTCGGCAACGACGAGGAGACGACCGTGCTGGACTTGGCCCGGACCATCATCGGCCTGGCCGACTCCCGCTCCGAGATCGACCACATCGAGCTGCCCGAGGACGACCCGAGGATCCGCCGCCCCGACCTCACCCGCGCCCGGGAGGTGCTGGGCTGGTCGCCCACCACCTCGGCGGCCGACGGACTCCAGCGGACCATCGAGTGGATGGACGAGCTGCGCCGAGCGGCGTGACCCTCGCCTGCCCGGCTGCGGAGTCACCGGCCGGCTGCAGGCACCTGACATTCCCAACCATCGACCGGCGTGTCGCCGTTGGCCAGGTCAGGTGCCCGCGGCTGCGGGCACCGGGAGACGCAGCCGCTGCTCGACGGCGGCCAGCACCTCCGGGACGGTGATCGCCAGCAGGGCGGGGTCGGGGCGCGAGGCGTGGGGGTCGCCGACGCGGGTGCCGTGCCACAGCACGGTGTGAGGCCCCGGCGGAGGGCCCCAGCGGTCCGGCGGGGTCGGCCCGAAGAGCAGCACCGACGGCGTCCGGTACGCCGAGGCCAGGTGGGCGATGCCGGTGTCACCGCTGACCAGCAGCCGGGCCGAGGCGACGAGTGCGGCCAGCTCGGCGACGTCGGTCCGGCCGGCCAGCACCGCCTCCGGGGGAAGCTCCGCCAGCCGGCGTACCTCCTCGGCCAGGGGCGCCTCGGCCGCCGAGCCGGTCAGCACGACCGGCAGGCCACGCCGGGTCAGCAGCTCCGCGACCGCAGCGAACCGCTCCGCCGGCCAGCGTCGGCTCGCGGATGCCGCACCGCAGTGGACGATGGCGGCACCGGCCACGACCGGCGGCGCGGCCGGCCGCGCGAGCAGCACGTCGTCCGGGTCGGTCGCGACCCCAGGACAGGCCCAGGCCACGAGCCGGCACCAGCGCGCCCGCTCCTGCTCCTCGGCCTCCCAACGGGGGCCGTCGGACGACTCGAACGCCACCAGCCGCCCCGGCGACACCGCCCGCAGGATCGCCCGGCTCGGCTCGCCGTTGCCGTGCAGGTCGATCGCGAGATCCGGTGCGGGGCCGTCCCAAGCCACGGGCGCCAGCTCCTCGGTGGGCAGCAGCCGGTCGACGGCGCCGCTGAGCTCCACCAGCGGCCGCTGCCACGCCGGCGCCGCCAGCACCAGCTCGGCGTCGGGGCGCGCACGACGCAGCGCCCGCAGGGCGGGTACGCCGGTCAGCAGGTCCCCCAGGCCGATCGCCCGGAGCACGAGCACGCGGGTCCGGGTTCTCATCGCGCCTTCGCGTTCTCGACCAGCCGCGTGGTGGAGCGACCCGGCAGGTACGGCACGACCACGGAGACGCCGCCCCACTCCTGCAGCAGCGCGGCCTCCGGCAGCTCGGCGCCGGCGTAGTCGCCGCCCTTGACCCACACGTCGGGGCGCAGCCGCTGCAGCGCCAGCTCCGGTGTGTCCTCCTCGAAGACCAGCACCGCGTCGACCGGCGCGAGCGCCTCGAGCACGCGCACCCGGTCGGCCTCGGGCTGCAGCGGCCGCTCGGGCCCCTTGAGCCGCCGCACGGAGGCGTCGGAGTTCAGGCACACCACCAGGCAGTCGCCCAGCTCGCGGGCCGCGGTCAGCGTCGCCACGTGACCGGCGTGCAGCAGGTCGAAGCAACCGCCGGTCGCCACGACGGTGCCACCGGCGCGGCGGACCCGGTCGACCAGCTGCTCCGCCGTCTCACCGGCCGCGAAGGGAGCGTCGGCCCGGGCGTCGTACGCCGCCGCGCCACCCGCCGCGACGAACCGCGCCGCCTCCTCGACCGCGTGCTGCACCGCCTCCAGCGTGACCGCACCCCGCAACAGCGCCGTCGCCGCGGCCGAGGCGAACCGGTCCCCGGCGCCGCACACGTCGGTGGCGCTGACCCGCGGCGCCGGCACCAGCGACGGCGAGCTCTCGCCCCGGGACAGCACCGCCCCCCGCGCGCCCAGCGTCACGCACACGGCATGGGCGTCCCACCGGCCCACGAGGGCCGCGGCGCGCTCGGCGACGGCGGCCAGGCCGTGGCCGGCGGTCCCGAGGGCCTCGGCCTCGTTGGGCGTCACCAGGCGCGCCGACCGAACCGGTTCGGGCCCGCGCGGGTGCGGGTCCCACACGACCGGCACCTTCGCGGGGAGCTGCTCGAGGGCCGAGCGGATCACGGGTACGGCGGCCGCCCCGCGGCCGTAGTCGGACACCAGGACGCCGGCCGCGCCGGCGATCGCCTCCAGTGCGGCCTCCGGCACCTCGCCGAAGGGACCCGGCCCGCCCCGGTCGAGTCGCAGCAGCGACTGACCGGCGGAGCGGACCCGCTGCTTGACCTCGGTGCGGCCCTCCCGGGGCACGCCGACGAGCCGCACGCCCGCTCGCGCGACCAGGTCGGCGACCACCGCCGCCTCCTCGTCGTCGCAGACACCGGTCACCAGCACGACCTCGACCCCGTCGGAGGCCGCGAGCGCCGCCGCGAGCGCGGCCCCGCCCGGCCGGGGCTGCTCGACGAGCTCGT
>NZ_DASWXC010000077.1:0-4040 GCF_036405735.1 Nocardioides sp. | reverse complement strand
TGCTCGTGGTCCTCGTGGCGGCCGCCCTCGCCTCCGTGCGTCCCGACGCGGCCACCCGGGCCAGCCGACCGGCCGAGCAGGTCCCGCTCGCGCAGGCCGCCGTGGTGTGTCCCAGCGCGCTGGACGGCCGGAGCGGCACCGTCACCACGCTGGCCGTGGCCACGGCGGGGGAGAGCGCCGGCAGCCTCACCCTGACCGCTGACGACGCCGTGGACAGCGTCGACGTCGCGCCCGGTCAGGTCACCGTCCTGCCCGCCGAGGACCGGCCGCTGGTCGTGGCCGGGACCGGCGAGCTGGCTCCCGGCATCGTCGCCGGCCTCTCGTCGTCCGCGCCGCTCACCGCCCACGACTGCCGCCCAGCGTCGGCCGAGCAGTGGTTCACCGGGGTCGGCGCGGGGCCCACGCACGCCTCGGTGCTCGAGCTCGTCAACCCCAACGCCGGCCCGGCCGTGGTCGACGTGGAGCTGCTGGGCCAGGACGGGCCGGTGGAGGCGGGCACCCTGCGAGGGATCGCCGTGCCCGGGCGCAGCAGCCAGCAGGTCGACCTCGGGCAGGCCGTGCCGCGCACCGGCGTGCTGGCGTTGCACGCCACGGTGGTGCGCGGCCAGCTCGGGATCGCCGTGCGCGACCGCGGCGAGCGGCTCACCGGCGGGGTCACCACCGAGGACTGGCTGCCCGCCCAGTCGGCTCCGGAGCGGGAGGCCCTGCTGCTCGGCGTACGGCCGGGCGGCGGGCGGCACACGCTCGCCCTGGCCAACGCGGGCGACGACGAGGTGCGAGCGACGATCCGGCTCGTCACTCCTGACTCGGTCTTCGCCCCGGAAGGGCTCGACCCCGTCGTCGTGGCGCCGCACAGCGTGACGCAGACCGAGCTCGACGACGTCCTCGCCTCCGAGGTGGCGGCCGACGCAATCGGCGTGGTGGTCGAGGCCTCGGGACCCGTCACGTCGTCGCTGCGCTCGGTCGTGGACCGCGACCTGGCGATCACGGCCCCGGGTGAGACGGTGCGCGAGGCGACGACCGCGCTGCTGCCGGAGGGGGCCAAGACGCTGCTGCTGGGCGGGGCCGACGCGGTCGGCGTCGCAACCGTCGTCGCGCGCGCCGCCGACGGGACCCAGGTTCTCGAGGAGCGGCTCTCCCTCGCCCCGGACCAGGGCGCCGCGCTGGACCTGCCTGCGGAGACCGCCTCGGTGACGGTCACCCCGCAGCGCACCGGCGTGCAGGGAGCCGTGCGGCTCACCGGCGGCGGGCTGGCGGTCCTCCGGCTGCGCGAGCTGGTGCGCACCGCCGCGCTGCCGGCCGTGGGGCCGGCGCTGCCGTAGCGCGGCGGGCGGCTCAGTCCTGCTCGTAGCGCGGGTCGATGACCGACGGTTCGACGTTGAGCAGCTCGGCGACCTGCTCCACCACGACGGTGAGGACCATCGCCTCCAGGTCGGCGCGGGTCTCGCAGCGGCGCTCGATCGGTCGCCGGAACACCACCAGCCGCGTCGGCGTGGCGCCGGTGCCGCGCACCATCGAGGAGAGCGGCACCTGGGTGTCGTTCCAGTCGTCGGGGAGCAGCGGCGTGTCCTCCACGGCGTACTCCACCAGGCCCAGCCGCTCCGACCAGCGTGCGTCGATCTCGGTCACGATGCCGAGCACGAGGTCGTCGAAGCGCTCGCGGCGGGTGCGGAGCTCGGGCTGGCCCGGAGTGCGGGGCACCACGCCGGGGCCGCGCATGCCGCGACCGTGCCGGTCACGGCGGCGCGAACGCGCGAACGGCACCTGCGAATCCACACCCGCGAGCCTAGCCGGGACAGCGCCTCCGGAGAGGTACGGTCTGCCTCGTGAGTCCTGCCCGTCGCTGTTCACGTACGGCGTGTGGCCGCCCTGCGGTCATGACGCTGACCTACGTGTACGCCGACCAGACGGCCGTGCTCGGGCCGCTGGCCACCTATGCCGAGCCGCACGCCTACGACCTGTGCCCCGAGCACAGCGAGCGGCTCTCCGCGCCGCGCGGCTGGGAGGTGCTGCGGCTCGCGACCGGCCCGATCGACCCGGGCCCCTCCAACGACGACCTGCTGGCGTTGGCCGACGCCGTCCGGGAGGCGGCGCGCCCCGCCCCGGCGCAGCGGGTCCCCCTGGCCGAGGAGGGCTCGCGCGAGACGCACCGCAAGGGCCACCTGCGCGTGCTCACCAGCGACTGACCCGCGACTGGCCGGCGACTGACCGGAGACTGAGCGGGGTTCGTTAGGGTCTGCGGCATGGCCGAGACCCAGGGCAGCAGCCTCGACCCCGACAACATCGACGCGGTCTTCAAGGCCTACGACGTCCGTGGCACGGTCCCGGACCAGATCGACGAGCCGCTCGCCCGGGCCACCGGCCGGGCCTTCGTCCAGGTAGTCGGCGCCGCCGACGGTGGTCGGATCGTGATCGGCCACGACATGCGGCCCAGCTCGCCGACCCTCGCCCGCGCGTACGCCGAGGGTGCCACCGAGGCCGGGGCCGACGTCGTGATGATCGGCCTGGCGTCCACCGACCAGCTCTACTTCGCCTCGGGTCACCTCGGCATCCCGGGCGTCATGTTCACCGCCAGCCACAACCCGGCGCAGTACAACGGCATCAAGCAGTGCCGCGCCCATGCCGCGCCGGTCGGCATGGAGAGCGGACTGCGCGAGATCCGCGACCTCGTGCTCGCCGGCTCGCCGGCGCCGGAGGGCGTCGCTCCGGGTGGCGTGACCGAGCAGGACGTGCTGACGGCGTACGCCGAGCACCTGCTCTCCCTCGCACCGGTCCGCGGCCGCCGGCTGAAGGTCGTGGTCGACGCCGGCAACGGCATGGCCGGCCACACCGCCCCGGCGGTCTTCGACCTGGTGGGCACCGAACAGGTCGAGCTGATCCCGCTCTACTTCGAGCTCGACGGGACCTTCCCGAACCACGAGGCCAACCCGATCGAGCCGGCGAACCTCGTCGACCTGCAGGCCGAGGTCCGCCGGGCCGGCGCCGACGTCGGCCTCGCCTTCGACGGCGATGCCGACCGCTGCTTCCTCGTCGACGAGCGCGGCGAGCTGGTCTCGCCCTCGACGCTCACCGCCCTGATCGCCGCCCGGGAGCTGGCCAAGGCGCCCGGCTCGGCGGTGATCCACAACCTGATCACCTCGCGCGCGGTGCCCGAGATCGTCAGCGAGCTCGGCGGCACGCCGGTCCGCACGCGGGTCGGCCACTCCTTCATCAAGGCCCGGATGGCCGAGACCGACGCCGTGTTCGGCGGCGAGCACAGCGGTCACTTCTACTTCCGCGACTTCTGGCGGGCCGACTCCGGCATGCTCGCCGCGCTGCACACGCTGGCTGCGCTGGCGGAGAGTGACCTGTCGCTGAGCGAGCTGCTGGCGCCGTACGAGCGCTATCCGCTGAGCGGGGAGATCAACTCCACCGTGCCCGACCAGCGGGCGGTGGTCCACGCCATCGAGGGGGAGTACGGGGGCCGCGACGGCGTCACGCTCGACCACCTCGACGGGCTGACCGTCAGCCACCCGGAGTGGACCTTCAACGTCCGGGCGTCGAACACCGAGCCCCTGCTCCGGCTCAACGCCGAGGGCACCGATGCTGCGACCATGGAACGCGTGCGCGACGAGGTGCTCGCGCTGATCCGGAAGGACTGCTGATGACCACCCTTGGACTCGACCCGGCGCTGCTGGAGATCATCGTCTGCCCCGAGTGCCACGGCGACCTCGAGCCGCGCGAGAGCGCGGACGGTGGTGAGCTGGCCTGCCAGGGCACCTGCGGCCTGGTCTACCCCGTGCGCGACGGCATCCCGGTCCTCCTGGTCGACGAGGCGCGACCCGGCCGCTGAGGCGGACCGGAGGAGGGAGCCTGAGCCGTGAGCTGGTTCGACGAGGCACGACTCGACGACGAGCAGGTGCTCGCGTCCGGTGACCTGCGGCTGCGCGCCCTCGCCGAGTCCGGCGCCCGGGTGCGCCGCGAGGCCGCCGCCAGCGCCGCCGCGACCCAGGTGGCGGTCGAGCGGGCCGCGACGGCGGGGCGTCCGCGGGCCGTCATCG
>NZ_DASWXC010000076.1:0-12169 GCF_036405735.1 Nocardioides sp. | reverse complement strand
TAGCGACGTGCCGCCTCAGCCTGGGTGATGCCCTCGGTCTCGATCGCGGTGATGACCAGCCTCGCCTTCGACACCCGCCAGCATCGAGTTTCCTATGTCTTGAGACATGGGTTTCCGATGTGCTGAGCCAGGACACTGTCAGCCCGACCGATGGAGCCGGCTCTGACCCGCGTCGCGGGTCAGGGCCGTTCCTGTTCCTGACGCGGGAGTACCATCGCTCGATGGTCGTCGGCTCGCCTGTGCCCCGCAGCGCGCGACCGACCCCGACCGACGCGTTCCGGCTCGCCCGTCGAACGTGGCTGCGCGGGGACCGGCTGGACATGTCGGCCCTGGCGAGCGAGCTGGGGATCGGACGGGTCACGCTCTACCGCTGGTTCGGGAGTCGGGAGCAACTGCTGGTCGAGGTCGTGTGGAGTGCCGCCGACCGGCTGCTCCGGCAGGTCGACGAGCAGGTCGACGAGCAGGCCGGGAGCGTCGGGAGCGAGCGCGTGGTGGCCGTCGTGGGCGGGTTCCTCGAGGGAGTGATCGCCAGCCCCGCGATGCGGGCCTGGATCGACCACGAGGGTGAGGCCGTCATGCGGCTGTTGACCCGCCGCCAGCCGGGCTTCCAGCCCCGTCTGACCGCCGCGATCGCTGCGCTGCTCGAGCGCGAGCGGTCGCGGGGCCAGTGGGAGCTTCCTGCCGAGGTGTCCGAGGTGGCCTACGTGATCGTGCGCCTGATCGAGTCCTACACCTACCTCGACCTGATCACCGGCGAGACGCCCGACGCCGAGCGGGCCATGCCCATCCTTCGGATGCTGCTGCGCTGAGGGGCGGCGGCCGACAGGTCGACCACCGCCCCTCCGCTTCGGCGTCAGTACGGGCAGGTGGAGCGGTACTCCTCGAACTCGGTGTTGGGGGTCGTCGGCGCCGGGCAGAGGAACTGCGCATACCGGGTGTCGTTGTCCACGAACCGCTTCAGCCAGGCGACCGACAGCCGCGACGTCGGGGCGTTGGCCGTGTTGGTGGCACTGTGGCTCGCCTGGTTCAGCTCGGCGTACGCCTTCTGCAGCGTGGCCGGCAGGCTCTCGTAGAACGGCTCGGCGTGGCTGGCCACGGGGGCGATGCTGTCGCGCTCGGCGCCGATGATCAGCGAGGGCGTCGAGACCTCCGGCCACGTCTTGTCCGTGTGCCAGGGCGTCAGCGGGACGGCCGCCTGCAGGGCGGGACGGGTCTTGGCGGCCTCGAGCGAGCCGCCACCGCCCATCGAGTGGCCCATCACCGCGAGGCGGCTGGCGTCGACCCGGCCCTTCACGGCGCTGGAGCCGGTCAGGTAGTCGAGCGCGGCCAGCAACTGGGTTCCGCGCGCGGCCGGCTGGTCGTAGGGCGAGTTGGTGTTGAAGGTGATGACCACGAACCCATGGGAGGAGAGGCGAGGCCCGAACCAGCTGATCGCCGACTGGGTCTCGGTGTAGCCGGGCGAGATCGCGACGCCGCCGAACGTCCCCTGGCTGGTGTCCGTGGGGTAGTAGATGGTCGCGGCGCCGAAGCCGGGGGTGCTCGCGTCGGCGACGGTGTACGACGTGTAGGCGAACGGGCCGGTCGTCTCCAGTGCGGACGCGGTCGGATCCGGGCCGCGCCGGTACTCGGTCTCCGCAGCGGAGGCCGTCGGCATCGCGACGACGGAGAGGCCGAACAGCAGGGCCGAGAGCCATGACACGAAGGACAAGCGGGTGGGTCTGGACAAGGTGACTCCTGACTACGGTCCGAGGACCGTCCCGATGAGACGGAGTGGTACACGATGGTGATCTGTACCATGCCGCTCGGTCCATCCCCGCGCAAGAGGTGGCCTGCCCGAAGCGCAGCAGCCGGTGTCAGGCGATGACGACCTCCGCGGGGGCCGGCCGCACGCCGAGGTACTCGTCGCGCAGCGCGGCCAGCTCGCCGACGGCCTCGAGGAAGCGCTCCGTGCTCTCCCCGACGCCGAGGTCGTCGAAGTAGTAGTGACGCATCGCCGCGCGAGCGATCCGGTGCTCGTCGTGCTCGAGCCGGTCGGCGATCAGGCGGGTCAGCTCGGGGAGCACGTCGCTGTCCACGACGTCCGCGCAGCGGCTGACGGGGACCTCGGTGCGCAGTCGCTCCGCGTCATGGTGCCGGTCGGTGATGAAGAGCGGCTTGTCGGTGCGCAGGTAGAGCCAGTCCAGCCCGACGGATGACACGTCGGTGATCATCGCGTCGCAGCCGGGCATGACGGCGAGGATGTCGCCCTGCGTCACGGCCACGTGACCGGCATCCGGGTCCCGGGAGGCCGCGCCGGCCACCAGGCCGAGGATCATCCGGTGGCCGTCGCGGATCGCGGGCGTCTGGCTGGTGGTGACCTTGGGGTGCGGCTTGTAGACCAGCCGCACGTCCGGCGCCGCCAGCACCGCGCGCACGATCGCCGGGCCGAAGACGTCGACGGAGGTGTAGTCGTTGTACTCGGCGTCGCCCTCCCACGTCGGGGCGTAGAGGACGGTACGACGGTCCGACTCCGCGATCACCGGCGCCGGACGCAGGTCCAGCTGCGGCCGGCCGATCCGCACGAGACGGCGCTCGTCGAGCTCCATCAGGCCGGCGTGGTGGCGCTGCACGGCCGCCTCGCCGGCGACGAACACCCGGTCGTAGGCCTTGGCGTTGTTGCTCACCATGCTCTGCTTGTCGCTCTCGCCATGGTTGATGTGAGCGTGCAGGATCCGGCCGTTGAGCAGCGACTGGAAGTTCCGCATGGAGTTGTTGCAGTAGAGGGCGACCTTCGGGTCCAGCCGCTCGTAGAGGTCGACGAGCGCCGGGAACGCCGGGGCCAGATGGACCGCGAGCCGGGTCCGGCTCCGGACGATCGCCGCGGTCTCGGGTTCGCGGAGAACCAGACCCACGGTGTGCGCCTCCTCGAGGCGCTCCAGGACGGGGAGCCACTGCAGGAGCTGGTAGACCCGAGTGGCGTCGTCGGCGAAGTAAGCAATGACGTCGACCTTCTGCACCGGCGGATTGTAAGTGCGGCCATGGGCGACAGAAGCATCGTCGTCGGCGACCGCGGGTACGCCGCAGGGACGTGCGATCCTGACGCCGTGGATGCCGAGGTCAGAGCTGGTGACAGACCTGGGACGTTCGCGCTGTGGCAGGACGGCGAACGGCAGTCCGAGGTCGACCTGGCGGACCCGACGCGGCTCACCTTCGACTACGCCAGGCGGCTCGCCGACGTGGTCGACCTGGCCGCGCCTCCCGGCGTACCGCTGCGGGTCGTGCACGTCGGAGGAGCGGCGATGATGCTGCCGCGCTACGTGAGCGCCACGCGGCCCCGCTCCTCGCAGATCGTGCTGGAGCCCGACGAGGCGGTGATCGCCCTGGTGCGCCGTGAGCTGCCGCTGCCCGCCCGCAGCGGGGTGCGCATCCGGCCGGTCGGTGGCCGCGAAGGTGTTGCCGCCCTGCGCGACCAGAGCGTCGACGTGGTCCTCCTCGACGCCTTCGCCGGAGCCGAGACGCCGCGTGGGCTGCTGACCCGTGAGTTCTTCGCCGACGTCGCCCGCGTGCTGGTCTCCGGCGGGCTGCTGGCCGCCAACCTCGCCGACACCGCGCCGTTCCCGGTGGTCCGGACGGCCGTGGCCGGCATCCGGGAGATCTTCCCCGACCTGCTGCTCGGCGCCGAGCCCGCGACGCTGAAGGCGCGTCGGCGAGGCAACGTGGTGGCCGTGGCGGGCGGTGCGGTGCCGTTGGAGGCGTTCCGCGCCCGCGCGTCGGCCCATGCCACGCCGTACCGGGTCTTCGACCAGCGCGGCGTCAGCGACTCCTTCGGTGGCGGCAGGGCGGCCAGCGAGGCGAGCCACCCGAGCGAGGCACGCGAGGTCGATGGGCGACCGGTAGAGTGAGCGTTCACGTTGTTTGAGCAAAGGACCTGTGACCCGGCCGATGGACGGCTATCGAAGTAGTCGGGGGAGCGATCCCCGATGACCCCTCTTCTCCTGCTCCTGCTCGCGCTGTTCCTCGTGGTCCTGTGCGGCATCTTCGTGGCGGCCGAGTTCGCGCTCGTCACGGTCGACCGGAACAAGGTCGACCAGGCGGCCGAGGCCGGCGACTCCGGCGCCCGTGGCGTCCAGCAGGCGCTGCGCCGGCTGTCGACCAACCTCTCCGGGGCCCAGGTCGGCATCACCGTCACCAATCTCGGCATCGGCTGGCTCGCCGAGCCGGCGGTCTCCGAGCTGATCCAGGGGCCGCTCGGCACCATGGGTGTGCCGGACGGCGCCGTGCCGGCGGTCGCGGTGACGATCGGCCTGGTGCTCTCCACGCTGCTGACGATGCTGATCGGCGAGCTCGTCCCGAAGAACTTCGCCCTCGCGCTGCCCCTGCAGACCGCACGGGCGACGCAGGGCGTGCTGCGGCTGTTCACCGCCGTCAACGCCGTCCCGATCCGCTTCCTCAACGGCACCGCCAACACGTTGGTACGCCGGCTCGGCATCGAGCCGCAGGAGGAGCTCCGCTCGGCGCGGAGCTCCTCGGAGCTGGCCTCGCTGATCCAGCGCAGCGCCGACGTGGGCACGCTCGACGCCGAGACCGCCTCCCTGGTGGAGCGCTCGGTGGAGTTCGGCACCCGCACCGCCGGCGAGATCATGACGCCCCGGGTGCGCACCCGCACGCTGGAGGTCGGCGACCGCGCCGAGGCGGTCATCGAGCTGACGCGTCGTACGGGCCACTCGCGCTTCCCCGTGCTCGACGAGCACGACAACGTCGTCGGGACCGTGCACGTCAAGCACGCCGTAGCGCTGCCGCTGCACGAGCGCGCGACCGTGCGGGTCAAGCACCTCATGGCCAAGCCGGTGGTCGTGCCGGACTCGCTGCGCCTGGACCCTCTGCTCGCCCTGCTGCGGGCCGAGAGCTTCCAGATGGCCGTCGTCCTCGACGAGTACGGCGGCCATGCCGGCATCGTCACGCTCGAGGACGTCATCGAGGAGATCGTGGGCGACATCGCCGACGAGCACGACTCCACCAGCGCCCAGGCCCGGCTACGCCGTGATGGCTCGTGGTCGCTCAGTGGCCTGCTGCGTCCCGACGAGGTCGAGGACCTGACCGGCGTGGCGCTGCCCGAGGACGAGGACTACGACACCATCGCCGGGCTCGTGATGCGCGTCCTGGGCCGCATCCCGCAGCGCGGCGACATCGCCGAGGTCCCGGTCCCGGACGCGGAGGTCCGCACCCAGGGCGGCGACGGCGGTCGCCCCCGGCAGCGGCTCGCGACGCTCACCGTCGAGCACATGGACGGGCTGCGCATCGACCGGCTCGCGCTGCGGCTGCCGAGCGAGCCCGACCCCGACCAGGGCAATGGACAGGGCAAGGGACAGGAGGCGACCGGTGAATGACGCCCTCGCGGTCGGCCTGACCGTCCTGCTCCTCGCGCTGAACGCGTTCTTCGTCGGCGCGGAGTTCGCGCTGGTCTCCGCGCGCCGCAGCCAGATCGAGCCGCTGGCCCAGCAGGGCTCGCGGATGGCCCGCACCACCTTGCGGGCGATGGAACACGTCACGCTCATGATGGCCGGCGCGCAGCTCGGCATCACGATCTGCTCGGTCCTGCTCGGTGCCGTCGGCGAGCCCGCCGTGGCGCACCTCATCGAGCCGGGCCTGGACCTGCTCCACGTGCCGCACGACCTGCTGCACCCCATCGCGTTCGTCATCGCCCTGGCGATCATCGTCGCGCTGCACGTCGTGCTGGGGGAGATGGTGCCGAAGAACATCACCCTGGCCGGACCCGACCGCGCGGCGCTCGTGCTCGGGCCGCCCATGCTCGCCGTCGTGACGGTGCTGCGCCCCGTGATCGTGGGGCTCAACGCGACCGCCAACGGCATCCTGCGACTGCTGCGGGTCGAGCCCAAGGACGAGGTGTCCTCGACGTACACCCTCGAGGAGGTGGCGGTCCTGGTCGAGGAGTCCCGTGGCGAGGGGCTGCTGGAGAGCGAGGAGTACGACCGGCTCGCCGGCGCGCTCGGGTTCACGGAGAAGACCGTGGCCGCCGTGCTCCTGCCTCGTGCCGAGCTCACCACGGTGGCCCGCGGCTCGACCAGCGCCGACGTCGAGGCCGTCTGCGCGGCGACCGGCTTCAGCCGGTTCCCCGTGGAGGACCGCGGCGAGCTGATCGGCTACCTCCACATCAAGGACGTGCTCGAGCCGGACGCCGAGCGCCGGCTGCGTCCCGTGGACGACAAGTGGATCCGGCCGTTCGCCTCCGTGCACCCCGACGACTCCCTCCACCTCGCGCTCGAGACGCTGCAGCGACGCGGCGCCCATCTGGCCCGCGTGGTCGACGTCGAGGGCACGACGCTCGGCGTCGCGGCGCTCGAGGACGTCATCGAGGAGCTGGTCGGCGAGATCCGCGACGCGGCACACGCGGAGGAATCCGTTCCCGGCCAGCCGGGGGGCTAGGGTTGGCTGCCGTGACCTCGACGGACGGAAGCGGAGCCGCGCAGCCGCGCAGCGACCGCGTCTGGACCGTTCCCAACCTGCTCAGCGCGCTGCGACTGGCCGGCGTCCCGCTCTTCCTCTGGCTGGTGCTCGGCCCGGAGGCCGACGCGTGGGCGCTCGGGGTGCTGGTCCTCTCCGGCATCACCGACTGGCTCGACGGCTTCCTCGCCCGCCGGTGGAACCAGATGTCGGTGCTCGGTCAGCTCCTCGACCCGGTCGCCGACCGGCTCTACCTGCTCGCGGTGGTCCTCGGACTCGCGATGCGCGAGATCGTCCCGTGGTGGGTGGCCGTGCTGCTGCCGCTGCGCGACGTGCTGCTGTGGGGGCTGGTGCCGCTGCTGCGCACCCGCGGGTTCAGCGCGCTCCCGGTCCACTTCATCGGCAAGGCCGCCACCTTCTGCCTGCTCTACGCCTTCCCGCTGCTCTTCCTGGGCGACGGCGAGGGGGTCGTGGCCACGCTGGCGCGGGTCTTCGGATGGGCGTTCGCCGTGTGGGGGATGGGGCTGTACTGGTGGGCGGGGCTGCTCTACGCCTGGCAGGTACGCCGGCTGCTGCTGACCACGCCACGGCGGACGCCCCGCCGCAACTCCGGCCCCCCGCAGCGTGGTGTCCGGAACGGCTGAGCCGGCGGCCGCGCGCACGCCGCTGCCGCCCCAGGTCACGACACCGCTGCTCACCCTCATCACGCAGCAGTCCCTGGACCAGGACTACCAGCACGTCGCCGAGCAGCGCCGCACCGGCCAGCGTCCCCCGTCGACGGCCGGGCGCAGCCGGCTGACGGTCGTGGCGGTGGCGGTCTTCGGCCTGCTGGTCACCGTCGCCGCCGTGCAGACGGCCCGCAACGCCGACGTCGCCTCGGCCGGGCGCGAGCAGCTCATCACCCGGATCGAGAGCCGGAGCGAGACGGTGGCCGCCCTGCAGCGTGACATCGCCGCGCTGCGGGAGGCGAACGGCGCTGCCGAGACCCGCTACCGCTCGCTGCAGCGCCGGCTGCAGGACGTCGCGGCCGCCCGGGTCTCGCTGGCCCGGACGACCGGCTTCGCGGCGATCCGAGGCGAGGGCGTCAGGGCCGTGGTCGACGACGCACCCGACGGCGCCGGCAACGGCGTCGTCCGCGACGAGGACCTCGCGCTGCTCGTCAACGGGCTGTGGGTCGCCGGCGCCGACGGGATCGCCGTCAACGGGCAGCGGCTGACCGTGCTGAGCGCGCTGCGCAACTCGTTCCAGGTGGTGCGGGTCAACAACGTCTCGCTCTCGCCGCCGTACGTCGTGGAGGCCGTCGGCGACACCCGCACGCTGCAGGCATCGTTCGCCGAGACCGGCTCGGGTCTCCGGTTCCGTGATCTGACCCGCGACCTCGGGATGCCGTTCACCATGGAGAATGTCGACGAGCTCGAGCTGCCGGCAGCGCCGGCACGGATGCTCGCCGCCCGCAAGGCGCGACCGCTCGACGTGTCCAAGCCACTCACCACCCAGGAGGACCACCCGTGATCGCCGCTCTCGGCTTGCTCGTCGGCATCACGCTCGGCCTGATCCTCCAGCCCGACGTGCCGGCCGCCTTCGAGTACTACCTGCCCATCGCCGTCGTCGCGGCGCTCGACGCCGTCTTCGGCGGGCTCCGGGCCTATCTGGACGGCATCTTCGACGACAAGGTCTTCGTCGTCTCGTTCCTGAGCAACGTGGTCATCGCCGCGGGCATCGTCTACCTCGGCGACCAACTGGGCGTCGGCGGGCAGCTCTCCACCGGGGTCATCGTCGTCCTCGGCATCCGGATCTTCGCCAACGTCGCCGCGATCCGCCGGCACCTGTTCCATGCCTGAGACGCGCCAGCCCAGCCAGCCCCACGAGCCCGGCCCGCCCGCGGAGCCGGGGCGCGACCGGCTGTGGCGCGCGTTCCGCAAGCCCCGGCGCGGCCAGGCCGTGGTCGGACTCCTGCTGGCCCTGCTCGGCTTCGCCGCCGTCACCCAGGTGCGCACCGCGGACGACGACGCGTCCTACGCCGGGTACCGGGAGCAGGACCTCATCGACGTCCTCAACGGCCTGGCCGGCACCACGCAGCGCGCGCAGGCCGAGCTGCAGCGCCTCGAGCGGGCGCGCGACGACCTGCGCTCCGACACCCTCCAGCGCCAGGTCGCGCTCGAGGAGGCGCGGACCCAGGTCGACACCCTCAACATCCTGGCCGGCCGGGTGCCGGTCTCCGGCCCCGGCATCCGGGTGACGATCAGCGAGCGGACCTCGGAGGTGAGCGTCGACGCGTTCATCGACCTGGTCCAGGAGCTGCGCTCCATCGGCGCCGAGGCGATCGAGGTCAACGACGAGGTGCGGCTGGTCGCCCAGTCGGCGTTCGACGAGGGGGAGGGCGGCCTCCTCATCCACGGCCGGCTCGTCGAGCCGCCGTACGTCGTGGAGGCGATCGGCGAGCCCGCGACGCTCGCCGGTGCGGTGACGTTCGCCCGCGGCCCCCAGGACGCCTTCGAGAACGATGGCGCGACGGTCCGGGTGGAGGAGCTCACCACCGTGCGGATCCGCAGCATCGCCGGAGAGGACGGAGCCGCCGGCGCGGGCCCGTCGTCCGGTGGCGACGGCGGCCAGTAGTGTTTTCCGCGACCGCCCCGCGAGCCTGAGGAGACCTGCGTGTACCCCGACGACCTGAGCTACACCACCGAGCACGAGTGGGTCCGCAACCCCGGCGAGCAGACGGGCGCGGTGCGCGTCGGCATCAGCCACTACGCGCAGGACGCGCTCGGCGACATCGTCTACGTCTCCCTCCCGGAGGTCGGGTCGACCATCACGGCCGGGGAGACCTGCGGCGAGCTGGAGTCGACCAAGTCGGTGAGCGATCTGTACGCCCCGGTGTCCGGCGAGGTCGTCGCCCGCAACGAGGCGCTCGACGCCACCCCCGAGCTGGTCAACACCGACCCGTACGGCGGCGGCTGGCTGTTCGAGGTCGTCCCCTCCGACGCCGACCAGCTCACCGGTCTCCTCGACAGCGCGGGCTACCAGGCGACGCTGGAGGGCTGAGCCCGTCCCGGAGGGTCCCGATCCACGTTGGCCGGGCTGTGCCGGGCTGATAGGTTCGGCGCAACAGTCAATCTCCGGCTGAGGGTAAGGAGCATCGATGCCGTTCTGCACCGCGTGTGGCACCCAGAACCCC
The DNA here is from genome assembly GCF_036405735.1 of Nocardioides sp. Taxonomy (GTDB): domain Bacteria; phylum Actinomycetota; class Actinomycetes; order Propionibacteriales; family Nocardioidaceae; genus Nocardioides. The sequence continues at coordinate 2,553 of NZ_DASWXC010000076.1, read as the reverse complement.
GACGGCGCCCGGTTCTGCTCCCAGTGCGGCGCCCGTCTGGTGCCGGCTGACGCCCCGAACGACGTCACGGCGACGATCCAGATCGCGGACCCGCGCAGCGAGACCTCCGACCGGCTGCTGAACCCGGTCGACGCCGCCGCGGTCGACGCCCTGCCGGCGGGGCACGCCCTGCTCGTCGTGCAGCGTGGCCCCGGGTCCGGCAGCCGGTTCCTGCTCGACCAGGACCTGGTGCGCGCGGGCCGGCACCCCGACAGCGACATCTTCCTCGACGACGTGACCGTCTCTCGCCGGCACGCGGAGTTCGGTCGCGAGGGCGACACCTTCACCGTCTCCGACGCCGGCAGCCTCAACGGCACCTACGTCAACCGCGACCGCATCGACCACGTCGCTCTCAAGGACGGCGACGAGGTGCAGATCGGCAAGTTCCGGCTGGTGTTCTACGCCGGCCACGAGAGCTGAGCCCGTGGCGCCGAACCGGCTCCCCGAGCACGCCGACACGGCCCGTGCGTCGGGCACCGAGCAGCAGCGCTACAACATCGGCGAGGTGCTGGACCTGCTGCGGCAGGACTTCGACGCGATCACCATCCCCAAGATCCGCTTCCTGGAGGACCAGGGACTGGTCAAGCCGGAGCGCACGCCGGCGGGCTACCGCAAGTTCCGTGACGCCGACGTGGAGCGGCTGCGCTACATCCTGCGGATGCAGCGCGACCACTACCTGCCGCTCAAGGTGATCGGGGAGCACCTCGACGCGATGGACCGGGGACTGGAGCCGCCGCCGGTGGAGCCGGTGGTCCCGACCGTGCCGCAGGTCGCGCTGGCCGCCGACGGCGTCCCGAGCCCGGAGTCGTTCTCCCGCCGCGACAACGTCCGGCTCTCCCGCAAGGAGCTGCTGAAGATCGCCGCGGTGAGCGAGGACCTGCTCGCCGAGCTGGAGCAGTTCGGCCTGATCACCGCTCAGCGCACCGGTCACTACGACAGCGACGCGCTCGTGATCGCGCAGACGGCGCGTGAGCTGGCCGACTTCGGCCTCGAGCCGCGCCACCTGCGCGGGATGAAGGCGGCCGTCGACCGGGAGGTCGGGCTGGTCAAGCAGATCGTCGAGCCGCACCGGCGGGCGAACGACGCCGCCGCGCAGGCCCGGGCCGAGCAGCTCGCCAGTGAGATCGCCGCGCTGGCCGTGCGGCTGCACGCGACGCTCGTCAAGGCCGGTCTGCGCCGGCCGTGAGACGCCCCACCTCGCCCCGCCGCGCGGTCGGCGGGTGCGGTGGTGGCCTTCGGTGCCGGGAGTAGGCTGGCAACGTGCGAGAAGTCGATGTCATGGGCGTGCGGGTCGAGATGCCGTCGAACCAGCCCCTCGTGCTGCTGCGCGAGGTGACCGGCGAGCGCTACCTGCCGATCTGGATCGGCGCGGTGGAGGCGACCGCCATCGCGTTCGCCCAGCAGGGCGTGGTGCCGCCGCGACCGCTCACGCACGATCTGATGAAGGACGTGCTGGGCGCTCTCGGCACCGAGCTGTCGGAGGTGCGGATCACCGATGTCCGCGACGGCGTTTTCTTCGCGACGCTGGTCTTCGACTCCGGCGTCGAGGTGAGCGCCCGACCCTCGGACTCCATCGCGCTGGCGCTGCGCACCGGCAGCCGGATCCTGTGCGCCGAGTCGGTGCTCGACGAGGCCGGGCTCGCCGTACCCGCCGAGCAGGAGGACGAGGTCGAGAAGTTCCGTGAGTTCCTCGACCAGGTCTCCCCGGAGGACTTCGACGCGCACTGAGCGGACCGCCGACCCGGGACCTCAGCCTCAAGTTGAGGTTGAAGGTTGCGACACGCCGGGGAGTTCTTTGACCGCGGCGGTCGGCGGGCCTACCTTGAAGTGTCTCTGCTGTAACTCCACCGTTGATCTTCGGATCGCGGACTTCCCCAGTCGGGGTTACGCTCAGCGGAGTAGACGACGGAGGAACCCGTGAACGAGAAGGAGCAGGAGGTCGGCGCCGACCTCGCAGCGCGAGAGGCGACCCAGGCCGCGGCCGAGCAGGGTCTCCTCTTCACTGACGATGTCTCGCCCCTGCCCAGCGACACCGGCTACCGCGGGCCCACGGCCTGTAACGCGGCCGGCATCACCTACCGGCAGCTGGACTACTGGGCGCGCACCGGCCTGGTCGAGCCGAGCGTGCGGGGAGCCACCGGCTCCGGCACCCAGCGGCTCTACTCGTTCCGCGACATCCTCATCCTGAAGGTCATCAAGCGCCTCCTGGACGCCGGCATCTCGCTGCAGCAGATCCGCACGGCCGTCCAGCACCTGCGCGAGCGCGGCACCGACGACCTCACCCGCGTGACGCTGATGAGCGACGGTGCCTCGGTCTACGAGTGCACCAGCAACGACGAGGTGATCGACCTCCTGCAGGGCGGCCAGGGCGTGTTCGGCATCGCCATCGGCGGCGTGTGGCGCGAGATCGAGGGCACGCTCTCGGAGCTGCCCAGCGAGCGCACCGCCGAGGACGGCGAGTCCGGGTCCACCGGGTCCTCCCTGGGCGACGAGCTCGCCGCGCGCCGCGCTGCC
>NZ_DASWXC010000075.1:0-56661 GCF_036405735.1 Nocardioides sp. | reverse complement strand
CGTGAGCGGCGCGGTCGCGGCCGGCGTGGCACTGCGCGGCCGACGCCACTGAGCCCCTGATCCACTGCCCGGGGAATGGTGTGACCCGGGATGTTTCGAGTGCCCTACCGATGGGTAGGACGACCGTGACGCGACGCCTGTCGTCGCGCTACAGATGGTGAAACCCTCCTGACAATCGACGTGCTCGCACGTACGATGACGGGGCGCTCAGGGAGGGCACGGGGAGGGGTTGTTCCGATGCCAGGGCTCGCAGGCGGACCGCCGGGGGGACTTGATGCGCTGCGCCGCGCCGTCGCGGCGGTGCTCGCCGGGGAGCGGGCCCTCGTCCCCGCGACGCCGTCCGGCTGGCTGCTGACCGAGAGCGCTGCCGCCAGCCGCCAGCCGACTACCTTCGGCGCGCCGGACACCACCGGCAGCGGGAGCCCGGCCCACGACGACCGCGAGCTGGCGGCCTCCTCGGAGGAGTCCGAGGCCGAGCGGTCCCGGCTGATCGGCCTGGTGGAGCTCGCGCGCAAGGGCGACACCGAGGCGTTCGGGCTGCTCTACGACCACTACCACGGCGCGGTCTACCGCTTCCTCTACTACCGCACCCGCTCCCAGTCGCTCGCCGAGGACCTGACCTCCGAGACGTTCTTCCGGGCGCTGCGGAGCATGACCGGCTTCCGCTGGCAGGGCAAGGACTTCGGTGCCTGGCTGATGACCATCGCCCGCAACCTCGCCACCGACCACTTCAAGGCCGGCCGGACCCGCCTGGAGCTGACCACCGAGGACATGGGCCTGCACGACGACGCCGCCGAGGGGCCGGAGTCGGAGGTACTGGCCGCGCTCACCAGCGAGCTGCTGCTCAAGGCGCTCGCCCAGCTGGCCGACGAGCAGCGCGACTGCGTCGTGATGCGCTTCCTGCAGGGGATGAGCATCGCCGAGACCGCGGCGGTGCTCGGCCGCAGCGAGGGCGCCGTCAAGCAGCTCCAGCTGCGAGGCGTGCGCAACCTGGCCAAGCTGATGCCGGAGGGACTGCGCGCATGAGTGCCGTGCTGACCCTGCCGTCCGGGCGTGTTTCCTCCCGTGTTTCCACGCACGTTTCCTCGCACGTTTCCACGCGTGGCGTAACCCCGGCCCCGACCGCCTCGTTGCCCCCAGCGTCAGTGGTATCCCCGCCTCTGGCTTGGCCTGGCCGCCGTTCCGGCAGCGACGACGAAGAAGGAATCCGCGGATGACTCCGGCATTCACCGGTCGCCGACGCGCCGAGCAGTTCCAGCAGCTGCTCGAGCGACGTGCCGTGCCTTCCGACGCTCCTGATGAGCTCGCCCATCTCCTGTCCCTCACCTCGGCCCTGCGGGAAGCGCCAGCCGTCGCACCGCGGCCGGAGTTCGCCGCCGACCTGCGCGAGCGGTTGATGACCGCGGCGCCGACGGCCATGGCCGCCGGCGCGGTCGCCGACCGACTCACGGTCGGCCGTACGACGCCCACGGCTCGCACCCGCCGGGAGCGGCGCCTCGGCGCCGCGATCGGCGTCTTCGCCCTCATCGGCGCGACCGGTGCGACGGCCGTCGCCTCCGAGGGCGCCCTTCCGGGCGACACGCTCTATCCGATCAAGCGGCTCGTCGAGGACGTCCGCGCCGGCGTCTCGATGGACGACGGCGCCCGCGCCGGGCGGCTGCTCGCCCAGGCCGACACCCGGCTTCTGGAGGTCAACGAGCTCACTGCCCGCGGCGCCGACGAGGAGGCCGAGGCCATCGCCGACGCGCTGCAGGACTTCAGCGTCGAGGCGAGCGAGGCCTCCGACCTGCTGCTCGACGACTACCGCGCCGACGGTGACCCTGCGGCGATCGAGCGGCTGCGCGAGTTCGCCGCCGACGGGGTGGTCCGCCTCGGCGACCTCCAGGGCGTGCTGCCGGACAGGATCCACGAGGCGCTCGCCTCGGCGGTCCAGACCCTCATCAACATCGACAGTGCCGCGGCGCAGGTGTGCCCCGGCTGCACCGAGGCCGGCATCAGCGAGCTGCCCGGCAACCTGCTCAACCTCGTCGCCGGCAGCCTGACCGGGGTCGGCCTGACTGACGGCGGCGAGGCCGCCGTACCCGTGAGCACGCCGAGCCCTGCGCTCAGCGGCCCGGTGCCGGCCACCGGCAAGCCGTCCCCCACGCCCGGTTCGACCACCGGCGGCACGGTCCCTCTGCCGGCCGGCGGCGCCGTCACGGGCGCGCCGAAGCCGACCAAGCCCGCGCCCTCCCCCACGTCGGCCGGCGGTGTCGTCGGTGGCGTCGGCGGTGCGGTCGGGGATGTCGGTGAGAGCGTCGGAGGCACCGTCGGAGGCGTCGTCGGCGGCGTCGGTGAGACGGTCGAGGGCGTCGGCGGCACCGTCGACGGTGTCACGGGCGGTCTGCTCGGTGGGCTGACGGGGCAGTAGGACTCGCCGCTTCGGGCCGTCTCGCAGGCTCGACTGGGTCTCGACGCGCGGTCACGGCCTCGCAGGCTCGGCCGTGCGCTTGCTCGACCCGCCTGACTGGCGCGCCGCCCTCCTTCGTCGGGCGCCGCTGGTCAGGCGAACACCGAGCTGCGCTTCATCAGCAGCGCGTAGAGCGTCTGCTGGATCGTCTCCCGGACCTGGTCGGTGACGTTGAAGACCAGCATCGGGTCGTCGGCGGCGCCCGGCTCGAACTCGTCGGTGCGGATGGGCTCACCGAACTCCAGCAGCCACTTCGAGGGCAGCGGGATCAGGCCGAGTGGCCCGAGGAGCGGGAAGAACGGCGTGATCGGGAGGTAGGGCAGCCCGAGCGCGCGCGCGAGGGACGGGATGTTGCCCACGAGCGGGTAGATCTCCTCGGCACCGACCACGGACAGCGGCACGATCGGGACGCCGGTGCGCAGCGCCGCGGAGACGAAGCCGCCCCGGCCGAACCGCTGCAGCTTGTAACGGTCGCTGTAGGGCTTGCCGATGCCCTTGAACCCCTCCGGCCACACGCCGACCAGCTCACCGCCGCGCAGCATGCGCTCGGCGTCCTCCGCGCACGCCAGCGTGGCTCCGGCCTTGCGGGCCAGCGAGCTGACGAACGGCAGCTTGAAGACCAGGTCCGCGCCCAGCGGCCGCAACGCGCGGCCGGTGTGGTCGTGGATGCTCACCATCGTCATCAGGCCGTCCACCGGGACCGTGCCCGAGTGGTTGGAGACGACCAGCGCACCGCCGGTGGCCGGGATGTTCTCGGCGCCGAAGACCTCGACGCGGAACCACTTCTCCGCGATCGGGCGCAGCACGGCGAGGAAGAAGCGCTGGGTGAGCTCGGCGTCGAAGCCGTACTCGTCGACGACGTAGTCGCCGCTGACCCGCCGTCGCAGGAAGGCCAGCAGCCGGGCGAGCTGCGGCTCCCACTCCTCGCCGAAGACCTCGCGGGCGGCGGTGTCGAACGCCGCCACCCAGTCGCCGGCGGGGATGCCGCCGAGTGGGGAGCGCTCATGGGTGGTGGCAGGGCCGTACGGCGCCGCCGGCTCCACCTGCTCCTGCTCCACCGGCTCTACCGGCTGCGGCGACGCGATGGGCTCGCTGGGCTCGGCCGACTGGGGGCCTGACGTGGGGCCGGGCTGGGGGCCCGACTTGGGGGCGGGCTTGGGAGCGGGCTTGCCGCTCTTGCCGGCCAGGCTGCGCGCGGCGGCGGAGGGTCGCTGACCGGTCCCGCGGCCGGGCCGGCCGCGCGTGCCGATCGGGATGATCTCCGCGTCATCCACGGGGCGCCTCCGGCAGGGCGGTACGCTCGGCGAGCCGCTCCTCGAGCCGGGCGAGGAGCCGGTCCGTGCGTCCCCCGGTCGGGACGACGTTGGCGGCGAAGTCGTCCAGCGCCTCGGCGGTGGTGTAGCGCGGCGTGAAGCCGAGCTCGTCCTTCATCCGGGTGGTGTCGACGCCGCGGCCGTAGGTCAGCAGCGATCGCATCTCCGGGGAGAAGTCGGCGATCCGAGCGCTGCGCAACGCGCCACCCAGTCCCCCGAGGGCGAAGCCCGGCAGCGGCACGGTCGGCCGCTGCAGGCGGCGTACGATCTGGCTGAGCGTGAGCACGCCGTCGCCGGCGATGTTGTAGGTGCCGGGCCGCCCGGCGGAGACCGCGTGGCCGAGCACCCCGAGCAGGTCCCGCTCGTGGAGGACCTGCAGCCGTGGGTCGAACCCGAGCACGGTCGGGATCGCCGGCATCCGCAGGTAGCTGGCCAGCGGGCTGACCACGCTGGGACCGATCACGTTGGCGCAGCGCAGGAGCGTCACGTTGACGTCCGGGCGACGGCGCGCGAAGCCGCGGACGTAGCCCTCGATCTCCGCCACGTCCTTGGCGTAGCCCGAGCGGGGGGCGCGCCGCGGCTCCATGTCCTCGGTGAACATCGCGGGGTCACGGTTGCTGGCGCCGTACACCGTGGTCGTCGACTTCACGACCAGGTTCTGCACGCTCGGCGCCTTCTGGCACGCAGCGAGCAGCTGCATCGTGCCGATGACGTTGAGCTCCTTCATCATGTTCCGCCCGCCGGTGCTGCCGGGGGTGGAGATGACGCTCATGTGGACGACGGTGTCGACGTCCTCCTTCGCGATGACCTTCGCGATCACCGGGTTGCGGATGTCCGCGCGGACGAAGGACATCCCGCCCACGTCACCGCGCGGCGGGACGACGTCCACGCCGATGACCCGCGCCACGCGGGGATGCTCGGCTGCCGCGCGCGCGAACTTACGCCCGAGGTCCCTGGAGACCCCGGTGACGAGGACGACCCGACCAGCGGCTCCCACGGTGGCTCTACTCGGTGGCTCTCTACTCGCGCGTCAGCGCGAGGATCACTTGCCGAGCTTGCGACGCGCGACGCGCGTCTTCTTCAGCAGCTTGCGGTGCTTCTTCTTCGCCATCCGCTTCCGGCGCTTCTTGATAACGGAACCCACGGGAGACCTTTCGAAAACCAAGACCGGCGACGGCTGCCGCCGGACCGGGACAGCCTATCGGCCACCCGGTGCCCGGCAGAATCGGAGTCTCCGCGGGGCGAGACGACGGCTACCCGAGGGCTGAGTGCCTCCGGTGGTGCGATGCCAAGGCGGAGCGCCGAAGGCGGCCTTGGAGCGAAGCGGGCCGTCGAGGCGCGACAACGCAGGCAGCGCGCCGCCGGAGGCGCTCAGCCGGCGTTGTAGAAGCTGTTCTTAATGTACTCGTTGGCGTCCTCTTCGCGGACGCGGAACGAGCGTCCGACCCGGACAGCCGGAAGGTCGCCACCGTGCACGAGCCGGTAGACCGTCATCTTCGAGACCCGCATCATCGCGGCGACCTCGGCAACGGTCAGGAACTTCGCCTCCGAGAGGTCAGGCTTGCCAGCCATCGTGTCCACCGTACTTTCTGCCAGTCGCGCCATCGGCTTCCCCACCGATGCTCACACGCTCCTGGGTGTCGTGAGAATAGAGCCTGGTGTGACTGGTGGGGAAGGGGAAGTCCCGTCGATTTACCCAATATCGGCGTGTCGGCTTGAAAACAGACGGCACGGGTGTTCCATGACGTCGTCCTGGTCTAGACCTGGAGTCGACCCCGGCTAGACGTAGTCCGGGTCGAGCCCGTGCAGCGGGAAGACCGCGTGCCGGGTCTCCTGGACCAGTCGGTCCAGCCAGCCGTCCGGGTCGTAGCCCTCCCGCCAATCACGGTAGCGCGGCTCCCTGCCGTCGGTCATCCGCCACGGGGCGACCAGTCCCAGCCGGTTGCTGACGTGCTCGCGCCAGCCGCCCGGCACCTCCAGCTCCGGGTCCAGCGGTCGTCCCGCCACGATCGCCAGCAGATGGGTCCAGGCGCGGGGGACGACGTCGACGACGGCGTACCCGCCGCCACCGAAGGCGACCCACTTGCCTCCCGCGACCTCATGGGCGAGCTCGTGCAGCGCGAGGTACGCCGCCCGCTGGCCGTCGACGCTGAGCATCAAATGCGCGAGCGGGTCCTCGACGTGGGAGTCGCAGCCCTGCTGTGTCACGAGGACGTCGGGCCCGAACTCGCGGACCAGGTCCGGCACCACCGCGTGGAAGGCCCGCAGCCAGCCGCTGTCGGCGGTGCCGGGCGGCAGCGGCACGTTGGCCGCGGTGCCGAGCGCGTCCGCGCCGCCGAGGTCGCGGGCGAACCCGGTGCCGGGGAAGAGCATCTGGCCGGTCTCGTGCAGGCTGATCGTGAGCACGCGGGGGTCGTTCCAGAACGCCCGCTCGACGCCGTCGCCGTGGTGCACGTCGACGTCGACGTACGCCACCTTCCGCGCGCCGTGGTCCAGCAGCCACTGGATGCCCGCGGCGACGTCGTTGTAGATGCAGAAGCCACTGGCGCGGTCCCGCATCGCGTGGTGCAGGCCGCCCATGATGTTCGCGGCGTGCAGGGACTCGCCGGTCCACACCTGCCGGCAGGCCTCGATGCTCGCGCCGACCACGTGGGCGCTGGCGTCGTGCATGCCGCGGAAGACGGGGTCGTCGTCGGTGCCCAGACCCCGTCCCAGGTCGGCCTCGCCGGTGCGGGCGGCTCGCTGGACGGCCTCGATGTACGCCGGGTCGTGGACCGCCACGAGCTCGTCCATCGTCGCCATCGGCGCGGGGATGGCGCGCAGGGTCCCGCCGCCAGGGCCGGCCAGGACGCCGATCTCGTCGGCCAGCCGCATGGTGAGGTCGACGCGCAGCGGACTCATCGGGTGGCTGGGACCGAAGTCGTACTCCGTCAGGCTGGGGTCGAAGACGACCGTCGCCGGTCCGGAGCAGCTGAGCACGTCCGTGACGGTACCGCGACGGTCGTCACACCACGGACGGCCGCCGTCGGCTGGACGGGGCCGAGGGCGACTCAGCCCTCGGACAGCTCCCGCGACCGCTGCGCGTTCGCGCGGGTGGCGTCGAGGAACGCGGCCCGGACGGCGCCGGACTCCAGCACCCGCAGCGCGGCGGCGGTGGTCCCGCCCGGCGAGGTCACCTGCTCGCGCAGCACGGCGGGGTGCTCGCCGGTCTCGCGCATCAGCAGGGCCGAGCCGACCAGGGTCTGGGTGACCAGCTCGGAGGCCGCGGCCCGCGGCAGGCCGAGGTGGACGCCCGCCTCAACGAGCGCCTCGGCGACGTAGAAGACGTACGCCGGACCCGAGCCGGAGATCGCGGCGGCCGCGTCCACATGCTTCTCGGGCACGACGACGGCGGAGCCGACCGCGCGCATCAGCTCGGCCACCTGCTCGACGTCGGCGTCCGAGGCCGAGGAGCCACCCGCGACCACGGACATGCCCTGCCCGATGAGCGAGGGGGTGTTCGGCATGACCCGGACGACCTTCACTCCGGCCGGCACGGCGGCCTCGATGGCGGCGGTCGTGACACCGGCGGCGAGCGAGACGACCAGCTGACCGGGCTGCAGGTCCAGTGACGCGACGACCGGGACGATGTCGTACGGCTTCACGCCGAGCACGACCACGTCGGCGCCGGCCGCGACCTCGGCCGGGGCGCCGGCGGTGACGGCGTACCGCTCGGCGAGCTCGGCGCCGCGCTCGGTGCGGCGCACGCCGGCCAGCACGGTGGCGCCGCTGTTCACCAGACCGGCCAGCACGGCCTCGCCCATGGTGCCGACGCCGACGATCGCGATGCGTGACATGCGCGCAGTCTAGGGAGTGCGACGCCGCAGCGTGGCGGCGCCGAGCCCGAGCGCCACGGCGACGAACCCGCCGACGACCGCGAGGTCGGACCACACCGAGGCGGTGTCGCCGGCGCGGCTGAGGTGCTGCATCGCGTCGACGGCGTACGAGAGGGGCAGCGCGTCGCTGACGACCTCGAGCACGCGCGGCAGCTGCTCGCGCGGCACGATGAGTCCGCAGACCAGGATCTGCGGCACGACGAGCGCCGGCATGAACTGCACCGCCTGGAACTCGGTGCGCGCGAACGCGCTGACCAGCAGCCCCAGGGCGGTGCCCAGCACGGCGTCGGCGACCGCGACGACGACGAGCAGCACGACCGAGCCGGCCACCTCCAGGTCGAGCAGCCCGACGCTGACGCCCACCGCGACCCCGGCCTGGACGGCGGCGAGCAGGCCGAACGCCAGGGCGTAGCCCAGCAGGAAGTCCAGCCGCCCCAGCGGCATCGCGAGCAGCCGCTCCAGCGTGCCGCCCGAGCGCTCGCGCAGGGTCGTGACGCTGGCGACCAGGAACATCACGACGAACGGGAAGACCGCCAGCAGCGCGGGGCCGATCTGCTGGAACGGTCCCCCGCCGGGCACCACGCTGAACATCCACCACAGCAGCGTCATCAGCAGCGCCGGCACCACGACCAGCATGGCCAGCGTGCGGTGGTCGCGCCGCACCTGGGCCAGCACCCGACCAGCGACGGCGAGGGTACGGCGGGGACTCATGCGGCCCCCCGCACGATCGCCAGGAAGGCCTGCTCGATGTCGGTCGCACCGGCGCGCGCCTTGATCTCGGCCGGCGTCCCGGTGGCGACGAAGACGCCGTCGCGCATCAGCAGCAGCTGGTCGCACCGCTCCGCCTCGTCCATGACGTGGCTGGAGACGACGACGGCCGTGCCGTCGTCGGCCAGCCGGTGGAACATCGCCCACAGCTCCTCGCGCAGCACCGGGTCGAGCCCGACGGTGGGCTCGTCGAGGACGAGCAGGTCGGGGCTGCCCAGCAGGGCGACGGCGAGCGAGACCCGCGAGCGCTGGCCGCCGGAGAGGTCGCGCACCACCCGGTCGGCATGGTCGGCGAGGTCGACGGCCGCGATGCACCGCTCGACCTCCGCACCGTCGAGGCCGAGGACGCGGGCGAAGAAGACGAGGTTCTGGGTGATGCTCAGGTCGTCGTACACGCTCGCCGCCTGGGTGACGTAGCCAATCCGCGCCCGCAGTGACGCGGCGCCGGCCGGCTCGCCCAGCACCGTGAGCGTCCCGCGCACCCGGTCCTGCACCCCGACGATCGCGCGCATGAGGGTCGTCTTGCCGCAGCCCGACGGTCCGAGCAGCCCGGTCACCTCGCCCGCCGACACGGCGAGGTCCAGGCCGTGCACCACCTCCCGGCCGCCACGCGTCACCGTCAGCCCGTGGGACACGACCGCCGGCGACGCGTGGCGGCCGGTCACGGCCGGCTCACCGAGTAGAAGTGCTCGCGGGCGAAGGCCAACGACTCGGCCAGGTCGTCCTCCCGCTCGGCCCGGGTGGCGGCCTTGCGGGTGTTGATCTCGACCACGATCTCGCCGTCGAAGCCGGCCGACGCCAGGTGCTGCAGGAACCGGTCGGCGCCGGTGGAGCCGCGGCCGGGCACCAGGTGCTCGTCCTTGGCCGAGCCGGTGCCGTCGGTGAGGTGGACGTGGCGCAGCCGGGAGCCGAGCCGCTGCGCCATCGCGACGACGTCGTCGTGGGCGATGGCGGCGTGGGAGAGGTCGATGGTCGCGTTGGCGTAGTCGTCGGCGGAGGGGTCCCGACCGGGGAGGTACATCTCGACCTTGCGCCGCTGGGGCCGCTGGGAGGCGCGCCAGGGATACATGTTCTCGACCGCGAAGGCGAGACCGGTCTCCTGCTCCAGCCGCCTGATCCCGTCGACGAAGCCGGCGGCGTACTCCCGCTGCCACCGGAACGGCGGGTGCACCACGACGGTGCCCGCGCCGACCTCGTGGGCCATCTCCGCCGAGCGGTAGAGCTTGCCCCACGGCTCGGTGCCCCACACCCGCTGGGTGAAGAGCAGGCACGGCGCATGGATCGCCGAGACCGGCATGTCGTGGTGGACGGACAGCTGCTTGACGGCCTCGGTCTGCTGGGAGAGCCCGTCGACGCCGACCATCACCTCCACCGCGTCGTAGCCGACGGAGGCGGCGTACCCGAAGGCGTGCGCGGTCGACTCGGGGTAGACCGACACCGTCGAGAGGCCGATGCGCGTCATCGCTGGTCTCCCAGGAAGCTGAGGTGGTCGAGCCGCTCGAGGATCACACCCTCGCGCAGCGCCCACGGGCAGATCTCGAGCTCGGGAAGGTCGAAGAGGTCCATGCAGGCCTCGGCCACCAGCGCGCCGGGCACGATCTGGTGGGCGCGGCTCGGGCTGACGCCGGGCAGCTGGCCGAGCTCGACCAGGGTCATGGTCGCGAGCTTGGGGATCCAGGTCCGCAGCTCGGGGAGCTGGAGGGTACGCCGGACCAGCGGCCCCTCCGCGGACGACGCCGCACCGCAGATCCGCGCGAGGCTGCGGAAGGTCTTGCTCGTCGCGACAGCCCGGTCCGGTGCGCCGGCACGCAGCAGGTGACCGGCGTCGCGGGCGATCTCGGCGCGGATCCGGCGGCGCAGCTCCCCGAGCTCGTCCTCACCCGGCGCCTGGCCGAGCGTGCGCGCGAGCCGGGCGGCCCCCAGCGGCAGCGACCACGCCACGTCCGGGGCCTCGTCACGGCCGCCGGCCAGCTCCAGCGAGCCGCCGCCGATGTCGAAGACGGCCAGCCGTCCGGCGGACCAGCCGAACCACCGGCGTACCGCCAGGAAGGTCAGCCGGGCCTCGTCCTCGCCGCTGAGCACCTCGATGCGGACGCCGGTGCGCTCGTGGACATGGTCGAGCACCGCCTCGGAGTTCACCGCGTCGCGGACCGCGGAGGTCGCGAACGCGAGCATCTCGGCGCAGCCGCGGTCGTCGGCCACGCGGACCGACTCGACCGTGAACGCGGTGAGCGCGTCGATGCCCGCCTGCGTCACGGCGCCGGCCGCGTCGAGGTGCTCGGCCAGCCGCAGCGGCTGCTTGAAGGAGTACGCCGGGAGCGGTGCTGCCCCACCGTGCGCATCGACCACGAGCAGGTGCCCGGTGTTGGAGCCGATGTCCAGCACGCCCAAACGCATGCCTCAACGCTACCGGGCGGTTGCGCGGTCCGACGCGTCCCGGAGGCGACATAGGCTGGACGGCATGCCCGAGGTGGATCTGGACTTCCCGCGCGCGTGGGTCGAGTTCACCAACCCCGCGGACGCCGACGAGGTGCTGCGCTGCGACCTCACCTGGCTCACGTCGAGCTACACCTGCATCTTCGGGCAGGGTTGCGCCGGCATCTACGCCGACAGCCCCGACGTCGGCTGCTGCACCCTGGGCGCGCACTTCGCCGACGCCGACGACGAGCAGCGCGTCGCGGGGTACGTCGCCCAGCTGACCGAGGCGCACTGGCAGCACAGGCCGAGCGGCACGGTGCGGACCAGCGACTGGGTGGAGACCGACGAGGACGGGGAGCGCAAGACGCGCGCCGTCACCATCGATGGCCAGCGCGCCTGCGTGTTTCACAACCGCGCGGACTTCGAGCAGGGCGCCGGCTGCGCGCTGCACCTACTGGCGCTCTCGCAGGGGAGGAACCCGGTCGAGACCAAGCCGGACGTGTGCTGGCAGCTGCCGATCAAGCGCAGCTTCCGCACCGTCGAGCGGCAGGACGGCACGTCGTACCTGGAGGTCACGATCACCGAGTACGACCGCCGCAGCTGGGGGCCGGGCGGGCACGACCTGGACTGGTACTGCTCGGGCAACACCGAGGCGCACGTCGGCGTCGAGCCAGTCTACGTCAGCCACGAGGCCGAGCTGGTCGCGCTGGTCGGCCGGGCGGCGTACGACGAGCTGCTGGCCCACTGCGACGCGCACCTGCGCTCCCGGTCGCTGCTGGCGCTGCACCCGGCCGACAGCTGGCGCGTTACCCCCGGGTAAGTCTCGACGTCAAGAGAATTCGACCCCCGTGTCGGGGATCTCTCAGGCTGTGTTGAGAATCAGACCATGCGCCTGGACCACCTTTCCTACGCAGCCGGCCCCGACGGGCTGGTGGCGACCGCCGAGCGCCTGGGGGCCTTGCTCGGACAGGAGTTCGTCGACGGCGGGGTCCACCCCCGCTTCGGCACCCGCAACTACACGCTGCCGCTGCGCGGCGGCATCTACCTCGAGGTCGTCGAGTGCCTCGACCACCCGGCCTCGGACAAGGCGCCGTTCGGCCAGGCGGTCAAGGCACGCTCCGCCACCGGAGGCGGCTGGGTCGGCTGGGTCGTCGCCGTCGACGACATCAGCCGCGTCGAGGAGAGGCTCGGCCGCCAGGCCGTGCACGGCAACCGGCACAAGCCGGACGGCACCGAGCTGCTGTGGAAGCAGATCGGCCTGCACGACGTCCTCGTCGACCCTCAGCTCCCGTACTTCATCGAGTGGGAGTCGCCCGCCGAGCTGCACCCCGGCAACGCCGGCTCCGACATCACGCTGACCGCGGTCGAGATCTCCGGTGATCCGCAGCGGGTGCGCGACTACCTCGGCGAGGACCTGCGGGACCGGGTCGACCCGTGGACCGGCAAGCCGGCCGAGAACGTCCAGGTCGAGTGGGTGGCCGAGCACGGCACCCCCGGACTGGTGGCCGTGAAGTTCTCCGGCCCCAACGGCGTGGTCCGGATCTGACCCGGGACGTCATACGTTCCGGTCGTCCGAGCAGCCACCTCGTATGACGTCCGCCCCGGGGGCGATCCCCAGCCCCAACATCTGGCACCACACCGCGACCTACGAGGTCGAGAACCGCGCCGCCGACCCCGACGGCCGGCTGTGGTCGGCCATGACCGAGGTGGCCGGGCCGCAGGCGTGGTCGGGACGCGACGTGCTCGACATCGGGTGCGGCACCGGCTTCCACCTGCCGCGCTTCGCCGAGACGGCGCGCTCGGTGACCGGCGTGGAGCCGCACCGCGACCTCGTGGCACTCGCCGGCCGGCGTACCCGCCGGCTGGGCAACATCACGGTCCGGCAGGGCGTGGCCCAGGCGCTGCCGCTGCCCGACGCGTCGGTCGACGTGGTGCACGCCCGGTGGGCCTACTTCTTCGGGCCCGGCTGCGAGCCCGGGCTGGCGGAGCTGGCCCGGGTCGTACGCCGGGGCGGCACCGCCCTGGTCATCGACAACGACGCCACCCGGTCGACGTTCGGGGCGTGGTTCCGGCGCGGCTACCCCGGCGTCGACCCCGACGCCGTGGAGCGGTTCTGGTCGCTGCACGGCTGGACCCGCGTGCCGGTCGACATGGGCTGGCGCTTCTCCTCGCGCGCGGACCTCGAGGCGGTGGTGCGCATCGAGTTCGCCCCCGAGGTGGCCGAGGACGTGCTCGCCGGTCACCGCGGCACCGAGGTCGACTACGCGGTCAACCTGTGGTGGAAGCGGTTCTGAGGTCGCGCCTCAGCGCAGGTCAGTGAGCGCGTCGCGGTCGACGGTGGTGCCGACCATCGCCCGCAGCCGGTCGCTGACGTCCCAGATGTTGACGTTCATCGCCGCGGTCAGGGTTTCGCCGGAGAGCCAGTAGGCCACGAACTCCCCGCTCTCCAGCGAGCCGCGGACGACCACCTCGTCGTCCGGCGATCCGTTGCCGACGTACTCCATGCCGAAGTCGAACTGGTCGGTGTAGAAGTACGGCTGCCAGTCGTAGGCGACGTCCTGCCCCAGCATCGCGCGCGCCGCGAGCTCGCCCTGGCGTGCGGCGTTCTCCCAGTGCTCGACGCGCAGCCGGCGGCCCAGGGCGGTGTTGTGGGCGTTCGCCACGTCGCCGGCCGCGTAGACCCGCGGGTCGGAGGACCGCAGCCGCTCGTCGACCAGGACGCCGTTCTCGCAGGCGATCCCCGCCTGCTCGGCCAGGTCGGTGACCGGAACCGCGCCCACCCCGACCAGCACGTCGTCGGCCGGCACGATGCCGTCGGCGGTGACGACGCCGTCCTCACGGACCTGCTCGACGGTGACCCCGGTGCGGATCTCGACTCCGTGGCGGGCGTGCAGGTCCGCGACGTACCGGGCCAGCTGCGGCCCGAGCACCCGCAGCAGCGGCAGCGGGTCGCGCTCCAGGACCGTGACACCGAGCCCCGCCTCGCGGGCGGCCGCCGCGACCTCGAGCCCGATCCAGCCGGCGCCCACGATCACCAGCCGGCCGCGGGCGGCCAGGACCCGCTGCAGCCGTTGGCTGTCCTCGATCGTGCGCAGGTAGAGCGCCCGGCGGGCGCCCGGGACGTCCGGCACGCGCGGCACGGCACCGGTGGCCAGCAGCAGCGCGTCGAACCCGAGCGGCTCGCCGTCGTCGAGCGCCAGCGTGCCGGCCCCCAGGTCGAGCGAGGCCGCGGTGCGGCCGGTGAGCAGCTCGACGCCCTGGCCGGCGTACCACCCGGCGTCGTGGGGGTAGACGACATCGAGCGGCTTGTCACCCTTGAGGAAGCTCTTGGACAGCGGCGGCCGCTGGTACGGCGGATGCGACTCGGCCGCGACGACCGTGATGGGCCCGGAGTGGCCCTCGCCGCGCAGCGTCTCGACGGCGTGGGCCGCGGTCAGCCCGCCGCCCACGATCACGATCCGGTTCGGCCGGTCCGGGCTGGCGAGGCTCTCCATGACCCCATCGTGGCGCGGCGCCGGCCATCATGCCAGCGTGGCGTCAGGCTGGTCTCAGGCGAGGTCGGGGCCGCTGGTGCCGCGCACCTCGAGCGTCGGCGCCAGCATCAGCCCGGGACCGACCTGGGACGGCGTGGAGAGCAGTCCCTCCAGCGCCTTGACCAGCTCGACGGCAGCCGCCTCGAGCGGGAGGCGGACGCTGGAAAGACCTGGCCACACGGTCTGGGCGACCTGGCTGTCGTCGAAGCCGACGACGGCCACGTCGTCCCCTGCCTGCAGGCCCCGCTCGGCCAGCGTGTGGAGGACGCCCATCGCCAGCGTGTCGGAGGCACAGACGAACCCCGTCGGCCGGGCGTCGTCCAGGAGCACCTCGGCGGCCGCCCGGCCCGAGGCCACGGTGTCCTCCACGCGCGAGGCCAGGCCCGTCGTGGGCAGGACCGCCTCCCGCATCGCGCGACTCCAGCCGGAGCGCCGCTCCTCGCCGAGGAGGGAGTCCTTGCGCCAGCCGATCCAGGCGATGCGGCGGTGGCCCTTGTCGATGAGGTGCCGGGTGGCCAGGTGCGCGCCGGCCGCGGTGTCGACGTCGACCCAGGGATGCCGCGCGCCGGGGTCGGTCCACGGCCGGCCGAACGCGACGAACGGCGCCCGGCGCTCCCGCAGCCACGCGCTCTGCGGGTTGCCCAGGTAGGTGTCGGTGACCACGAAGGCGTCGACCGCGGTCGATCGCAGCAGGTCGTCGTACCCGGAGGTGACGTCCTCGCCCTCGCCGGTGAAGAGCAGCACGTGGTAGCCCACCTCGCGGGAGGCCTCGACCAGCGAGTGGACGAAGCGGTCCATCAGCGCGTTCGCCGTCCCCTCCTGCACCGGGGCGATCCGCAGCCCCACCAGGTGAGAGGAGCGGGTCCGCAGGTTGCGCGCCGCGCGGTTGGGCAGGTAGCCGAGCTGCTCGATGGCCTGCTGCACCCGGGTCAGCGTGTCGGCACGCAGCAGGTCGGGGTTGTTGACGGCGTTGGACACCGTCTGCCGGGAGACGCCGGCCAGCTCGGCGACGTCGGCGAGCGTCGGGGCGCCGCCGGAGGACAACCGCCCGCCGTACCGTGACACCGGCCCCACCTCCGTTGATCGATCCAACCCGGCACGGCGGAGCATATCCGCGCAATGTCGGAGCCGTCGCCTAGCGTTCAGGCCATGTCCCGATCTGCCGCGAAGCCGCCCCGCCCGACCTTCCGCTGCAGCGAGTGCGGCTGGGAGACCGGCAAGTGGGTGGGCCGCTGCGGCGAGTGCCAGGCGTGGGGCTCGGTCGCGGAGGCCGCGTCCGCCCCCGTCGGGCGTACGCCGGCCGCGCCGGTCACCTCGCGCGCGGTCCCGATCGCCGACGTCGCCGTGGAGGAGTCAGCCTTCCGCTCCTCGGGCGTCCCCGAGCTCGACCGGGTGCTCGGTGGCGGCCTCGTGCCGGGTGCGGTGATCCTGCTGGCGGGCGAGCCGGGGGTCGGCAAGAGCACGCTGCTGCTGGAGGCGGCCGCGCAGACCGCGCGCTACCACCGCCGGACGCTCTACGTCTCCGGCGAGGAGTCCGCCTCGCAGGTCCGGTTGCGCGCCGACCGCACCGGCGCGCTGCAGCCGGAGCTCTACCTCGCCGCCGAGACCGACCTCGGCGCGGTGCTCACCCACATCGACCAGGTGCAGCCGACGCTGCTCGTCATCGACTCGGTGCAGACCATCAGCGCCTCCGGGGTCGAGGGCGTCCCGGGCGGCGTGACCCAGGTCAAGGAGGTCGCCGCGGCCCTGGTGCGGATGGCCAAGAGCCGCAGCATCACCACGATCCTGGTCGGCCACGTCACCAAGGACGGCTCCATCGCGGGCCCCCGGGTGCTGGAGCACCTCGTCGACGTGGTGCTGCACTTCGAGGGCGACCGCAACAGCCGGTTCCGGATGGTCCGGGCGATGAAGAACCGGTTCGGGCCGATCGACGAGGTCGGCTGCTTCGACCTCGGCGCCGACGGCATCACCGCCGTGACCGACCCGACCGGGATCTTCGTCGAGAGTCACCACCAGCCGGTGGCCGGCACCTGCGTCGCCGTCACGATGGAGGGCCGCCGCCCGATGCTGGCGGAGGTGCAGGCGCTGGTCACCCACAGCGCGCTGGAGCGGCCGCGGCGTACCACCTCCGGCCTCGACGGCTCCCGGGTCGCCATGGTCCTCGCCGTGCTGGACCGGCACTGCGGCGTGCGGCTGCACCAGCAGGACGTCTTCGCCTCGACAGTCGGCGGTGCCCGGCTCACCGAGCCGGCCAGCGACCTCGCGGTCGCCGTGGCCCTGGCCTCGGCGGCCGAGGGCACGCCCCCACCCCGCGGCGTCGTCGCGATGGGCGAGATCGGGCTGGCCGGCGAGCTGCGGCGCGTCCGCGACCTGCCGCAACGGGTGGCGGAGGCGGCCCGGCTCGGCTTCTCGGTCGCGATCGTGCCCAGCGAGCCCGCCGACCGCGGCCCGCACTCGCCGGAGAAGTGGAGCGTCGACGGCATGCGGGTCGTCGACGTCCCCGACGTCGCGTCCGCGCTGCGGCTGCTGCGACTCGCCGGCGACGACTCCGGCCGGCCGCTGCGGGCGGCGCCGGAGTTCTGAGCATCGGCGAGCCCGTCACCGCCCCCGGGCGCACCGGATAGACTCCGGGCAGTCGCCCTCGAGAAAGGACCCGTCGTTGGTCACCGACCGGTCGGAGGAGACCCTCCGCCTGCGCGAGACGCTGGCCCTGATCGCTCCGGGCACTCCCCTACGTGACGGCCTCGAGCGGATCCTCCGTGGCCGCACCGGCGCGCTCATCGTGCTCGGTCACGACAAGACCGTCGAGGCGATCTCGACCGGCGGCTTCCAGCTCGACGTGCCGTTCTCCTCCACCGGCCTGCGCGAGCTCGCCAAGATGGACGGCGGCATCATCATCGACTCCGGGATCACGCGGATCATCAAGGCCGCCGTGCACCTGATGCCGGACCACACGATCCCCTCCAGCGAGACCGGGACGCGACACCGCACCGCCGACCGCGTCGCCAAGCAGACCGGCTTCCCGGTCATCTCGGTCTCGCAGTCCAAGCAGATCATCGCGGCGTACGTCGGCGAGACCCGCCACGTGCTCGAGGACTCCGGGCAGATCCTGTCGCGTGCCAACCAGGCGCTCGCGACCCTCGAGCGCTACAAGATGCGGCTCGACGAGGTCGCCTCCACGCTGTCGGCCCTGGAGATCGAGGACCTCGTCACCGTCCGCGACGTCGCCGTCGTCGCCCAGCGTCTCGAGATGGTCACCCGCATCGCCCGCGAGATCGAGGACTACGTCCTCGAGCTCGGCACCGACGGCCGCCTGCTCGCCCTGCAGCTGGAGGAGCTGGTCACCGGCGTCGACGCCGAGCGGGAGCTGGTGATCCGCGACTACCTGCCGCGGGGCCGCAGCTCGAAGAGCCCCGAGGAGCTGCTCACCGAGCTCGAGGCGCTCTCGGCGACCGAGCTGGTCGACCCCGCCTCCACGGCCCGCGTCCTCGGCCTCGGCAACGGCGAGCACCTCGACGGCGCCGTCGCCCCGCGCGGCTACCGGCTGCTCGCCAAGGTGCCCCGGCTCCCCGGCACCGTGGTCGACCGTCTCGTCGAGCACTTCGGCACCTTGCAGAAGCTGCTCTCGGCCAGCATCGACGACCTCCAGACCGTCGAGGGCGTCGGCGAACTGCGCGCCCGCTCGGTCCGCGAGGGCCTCTCCCGCCTCGCCGAGTCGACGATCCTCGAGCGGTACGTCTGAGGGCCGACGTACCTGACCCTGTCAACCATCCTCCGGCGTGTCGCCGTTGGTGAGGTCAGGTGCCCGCCCTCAGGGGGCGGAGATCAGTCGACGTTCGGAGGCGCGGTGACGGTCGCGGTCGGCGTACCCGGCTGCGGACGCTTCTTGGCGCGCCGCTGGTCGGTGGCGGGCTGCGGCGCGGCGGGAGCGGTCGCGGCCGGAGCCGGAGGCGTGGTGGGAGCCGGCGGGGCCGGGAGCGGCTTGCGCAGCG
This sequence comes from Nocardioides sp., assembly GCF_036405735.1. GTDB lineage: Bacteria > Actinomycetota > Actinomycetes > Propionibacteriales > Nocardioidaceae > Nocardioides. The sequence continues at coordinate 38,313 of NZ_DASWXC010000075.1, read as the reverse complement.
GGAACTGTACGTCGACCGGCTCGCCACCGAGGACCGCGGCGGTCACGTGGTAGTAGCCCGGGAGCGCCCACCGGGTGTAGGAGGAGCAGTCCTCGTCGGAGCGCCGGGAGTTCCACAGCACGTCGACGCTGGTCGGCGTGTCACGGCGAACGACGAGGTCCCGGCTCGCGATCGCCTTCGGGCAGTCCAGCGTCGACCAGATCCGGTCGTTGCCGGAGGTGATCTTCAGCTGCAGCGACTTCGGTCCGAAGCGCCACGTGCAGGCGGGGTTCGACTGGGTCCGCAGCTCCAGCCGGATCACGACGGGCGTCGTGGCGCGGGCGTCCACGACGGTCGGCGTGGCGACGATGTCGTCGTCGGAGCACCGGCCCTCGGGCGCGAGGAGCATCGGCGTCGTGGGCGCCGGCGCGACGGGGGCGGGCGCCGTGGCGGCCTGCTCGGTGGCGACCGGAGCCGTCGGCGATGTCGAGCCGCTCGGGCTCGGGGCGGTCGAGGCCGCGACGTTCGCCGCCTCCTGGGCCCGGTGCTCGCCGCCGTCGCCCCCGAAGAGTCGTGCGAAGCCGACGACGAGCAGGAGCGCGATGCCGACCACAGCGAGGCGGCGGCGCCAGTAGACCCCGGCAGGCAGGGGGCCACGCGTCAACGCCGTCATGCGGCACAGGTTAAGGGCGCGGCAGCGTTGCGCCGGGGTGCCACACCGAGCGCCCGGAAAGGAAGGGAGAATCAGCGTCGATGAGCTCCCTGCAGGCGCCCGTGCTGGCGTGGTACGACCAGCACCAGCGTGATCTCCCCTGGCGCACGGCCACGGCGACCCCGTGGTCGGTGATGGTCAGCGAGTTCATGCTGCAGCAGACGCCGGTCAGCCGGGTGCTGCCCGTCCACGCGGCGTGGCTGGAGCGCTGGCCGACGCCGGCGGCGCTGGCGGCCGAGCCCACGGGGGAGGCGGTCCGGGCCTGGGGCCGGCTGGGGTACCCCCGCCGCGCCCTGCGGCTCCACGCCGCCGCCACGGCGATCGTGGAGCGGCACGACGGCGAGGTCCCCTCCTCCTACGACGACCTGATCGCCCTGCCCGGCATCGGTGACTACACCGCCGCCGCGATCGCGACGTTCGCCTTCGGTCGCCGCCATGTCGTGCTGGACACCAACGTCCGCCGGGTGCTGGCGCGCACGCTGGGCGGGGTCGAGTTCCCGGCCCGGTCGGTGACGCGCGCCGAGCGCGACCTCGCCGCGTCGGTGCTGCCGGAGGACGAGCCCACCGCGGCCACCTGGTCGGTCGCGGTCATGGAGCTCGGTGCGCTGGTGTGCACCGCGGCGGGGCCCCGCTGCGAGGACTGCCCGGTGGCCACACTCTGCGCGTGGCGAACGGCCGGCAGGCCGGCGTACGCCGGGCCGCCGCGTCCCACCCAGGCGTGGGCCGGGACCGACCGCCAGTGTCGTGGCCGACTGATGGCGCTGCTGCGCGAGAGCCACGGCCCGGTCCACCGCAGTGTCCTCGACGGCGCCTGGGAGAAGGCCGACCAGCGCGAGCGCGCCCTCGCCGGCCTGATCGCCGACGGGCTGGCCGTCCAGGTCGGCCCGGACACGTTCGCGCTGCCCTGATCGTCGTCGCCCGCAAACTGTCACCGTGACCCTTGCAACTGTCACCGTGACACTTTGCGGCGAGCGTGACACTTTGAACCGTCACTCCCGACGCGAACTGTCACCGTGACACTTTGCGACGCCCACAGAGGCGAGCGCCGCGGACCCGACCCCCACCCGCAAAGTGTCACCGTGACCCTTTGCGGCGAGCGTGACATTTCGAACCGTCACTCCCGACGCGAACTGTCACGGTGACACTTTGCGACGCCCACAGAGGCGAACGCCCCGGACGCGTTGGCGTCCGGGGCGCTCATCAGGCTGCCTGTCAGGCGTGGGTCACTCCTGGTCGGTCGGGCCCTCGTCCGTCGCCTCGGCGTCGCCGATGCCGGCGGTCTCGAGCGGCGGCATGTCGGGCAGGGCGCTGACCTTCTGGCCGTGGAACGTGAAGGTCGCGCCGGGGCCCTCGCCCTCGACGTCGACCAGCACGATCTGGCCGGGGCCGACCTCGCCGTAGAGCATCTTCTCGGCCAGGACGTCCTCGATCTCCCGCTGGACGGTACGCCGGAGCGGGCGCGCACCGAGGACCGGGTCGAACCCTCGCTCGGCCAGGAGGTTCTTCGCCGCCTGGGTGAGCTCGAGCTGCATGTCGCGGTCCTTGAGCCGGACCTCGACCGCCGCGATCATGTTGTCGACCATGTGAATGATCTGCTCCTGCGACAGCGGCGGGAACACGATGACCTCGTCGACGCGGTTGAGGAACTCGGGCCGGAAGTGCTGCTTGAGCTCCTCGGAGACCTTCGCCTTCATCCGGTCGTAGGAACCCGCGGCGTCACCGGCGTTGAATCCGATGCCGACCGACTTTCCGATGTCGCGCGAGCCCAGGTTGGTGGTCATGATGATGACGGTGTTCTTGAAGTCCACCACCCGGCCCTGGGAATCGGTCAGGCGACCTTCCTCCAGGATCTGCAGCAGGCTGTTGAAGATGTCCGGGTGGGCCTTCTCGACCTCGTCGAAGAGCACGACCGAGAACGGCTTGCGGCGCACCTTCTCGGTGAGCTGGCCGCCCTCCTCGTAGCCGACGTAGCCCGGAGGCGAGCCGAACAGCCGCGAGACGGTGTGCTTCTCGCCGAACTCCGACATGTCGAGCTGGATGAGCGCGTCCTCGTCGCCGAAGAGGAACTCCGCGAGCGTCTTGGACAGCCACGTCTTACCGACACCGGACGGGCCGGCGAAGATGAACGAGCCACCGGGGCGCTTGGGGTCCTTCAGGCCGGCGCGGGTGCGGCGGATCGCGCGGGAGAGCGCCTTGACGGCCTCGTCCTGACCGATGACCCGCTTGTGCAGCTCGTCCTCCATCTTGAGCAGCCGGGTGGACTCCTCCTCCGACAGCTTCACGATCGGGATGCCGGTCGCCACGGCGAGGACCTCGGCGATCAGCTCCTCGTCGACCTCGGCGACCTCGTCCATGTCGCCGGCGCGCCAGGCCTTCTCGCGCTCGGACTTCTTCAGGATCAGCTGCTTCTCCTCGTCGCGGAGGCGGGCAGCGGCCTCGAAGTCCTGGCCGTCGATCGCGGCCTCCTTGCGCTGGCGGACGTCGGCGATCTTGTCGTCGTACTCGCGGAGGTCGGCGGGCGCCGTCATCCGGCGGATCCGCAGCCGCGAGCCGGCCTCGTCGATGAGGTCGATGGCCTTGTCGGGCAGGAACCGGTCGGAGATGTAGCGGTCGGCCAGCGTCGCGGCCGAGACCAGCGCCTCGTCGGTGATGGTGACGCGGTGGTGGGCCTCGTAGCGGTCGCGCAGGCCCTTGAGCATCTCGATCGTCTCGGCGATCGACGGCTCGGGCACCTGGATCGGCTGGAAGCGGCGCTCCAGCGCGGCGTCCTTCTCGAGGTACTTGCGGTACTCGTCGAGGGTGGTCGCGCCGATCGTCTGCAGCTCACCGCGCGCCAGCATCGGCTTGAGGATCGAGGCCGCGTCGATGGCGCCCTCGGCCGCACCGGCGCCGACGAGGGTGTGGATCTCGTCGATGAACAGCACGATGTCGCCGCGGGTGCGGATCTCCTTGAGGACCTTCTTCAGCCGCTCCTCGAAGTCGCCGCGGTAGCGCGAGCCGGCGACCAGGGCGCCGAGGTCGAGGGTGTAGATCTGCTTGTCCTTGAGCGTCTCGGGCACGTTGCCCTTGACGATGTCCTGGGCCAGACCCTCGACGATCGAGGTCTTGCCGACGCCGGGCTCGCCGATGAGGACCGGGTTGTTCTTGGTACGGCGGGACAGCACCTGCATCACGCGCTCGATCTGCGGCTGCCGGCCGATGATGGGGTCGAGCTTGCCCTCACGCGCGTCCTGGGTGAGGTTGCGCCCGAACTGGTCGAGCACGAGCGAGGAGCTGGGCGCCTCGCCGGACGCACCGGCAGCGGCCGTCGCGGACTGCGAGGACTCCTTGCCCTGGAAGCCGGAGAGCAGCTGGATGACCTGCTGGCGCACCCGGTTGAGGTCGGCGCCGAGCTTCTGCAGCACCTGGGCGGCGACGCCCTCGCCCTCGCGGATCAGGCCGAGCAGGATGTGCTCGGTGCCGATGTAGGAGTGGCCGAGCTGCAGCGCCTCGCGCAGGGAGAGCTCGAGCACCTTCTTGGCACGGGGCGTGAACGGGATGTGCCCCGAGGGGGCCTGCTGCCCCTGGCCGATGATCTCCTCGACCTGCGCGCGCACGGCCTCGAGGGAGATGTCGAGGCTCTCCAGCGCCTTGGCGGCGACGCCCTCGCCCTCGTGGATGAGACCGAGCAGGATGTGCTCGGTGCCGATGTAGTTGTGGGAGAGCATGCGGGCCTCTTCCTGGGCCAGCACGACCACCCGACGGGCTCGGTCCGTGAACCGCTCGAACATGCGCATCGCTCCTAGCTTCTGGGGGCAACCGGCGGCGGGCTCATCGGCGAGCTCGGGCCGGTCTCGAAGTTCTACAACCCCGCCGACAGCCTACGCGTTCCCCCACGGCAGGCCACGGGCGTGCGCTGACAGCGAACACGCCGCAGGCGTGGGGGGAGTCTGCGGCGTGTTCGCTGAACTGGTCGCCCCGATGATCCTGCACAGACCGCGCGGGGATCGCGAGGAGCTCGAGGTCAGTGGGCGGCGTCGTACGCCGACTTCACCTCGGCCGGGATGCGACCCCGCTCGGGGACGTCGAACCCGTTGGAGCGCGCCCACTCCCGGACCTCCTTGGGGCTGACGCCGCCGTTCGAGGAGGCGGCCGGGCGCCGACCGGGGCCGCGGCGGCCGCCGGCGGCGACCTTGCGGCCGTGGCCGATGTAGGGCGCGAGAGCCTCGCGCAGCTTCGCCGCATTGGCGGTGTTGAGGTCGATCTCGTAGGACGTGCCGTCGAGGGCGAACGAGACGGTCTCGTCAGCCTCCGAACCGTCGATGTCGTCCTCGAGAACGATGTGGACCTTCTGAGCCATCGTCATTCCTTTGCTGTTTTCCGAAAGAGGAACGAATTGATGATGCCACATTCAATTCGAAAAGCGGGGTCTAACCCGGGTTGACAAAAATTAACGCCGGGTCGAACGCGCGAACGGCTCAGGAGTTACGGCGGTAAACCAGTTCCAGTCCCTCGAAAGTCAGCCAGGGGACATGGTCGGTGAAAGAGCGGCATTCCTCGACGACCAGCGGTGCGAGATATCCGGTGGCGATGACCCGCACGCTCTCGAGGGGCACGCCCAACGCCCGGATCATCCGGTCGGTGATCCCCTCGACCTGCGCGGCGACGCCGAAGACCATGCCCGACTGCAGCGCCTCGACGGTGTTCTTGGCGATCACCGACCGTGGCCGCGCCAGCTCGACCTTGCGCAGCTGCGCGCCGCGGCGGCCCAGCGCCTCCAGCGAGATCTCGATGCCCGGCGCGATCGCCCCGCCGACATACGCGCCGGCCTCGTTGACCACGTCGAAGGTGGTGGCCGTGCCGCCGAACGCGACCACGATGCAGGGGCCACCGAAGCGGTGCGCGGCCGCCAGCGCGTTGACGATGCGATCCGCGCCGACCTCGCGCGGGTTGTCCATCAGGATCGGGACGCCCGTGCGCACGCCGGGCTCCACGATCACGGCAGGGACGCCGGCGAAGTGGCGCGGCAGCATCTCCCGCCACTCGTGGAGTACGGCGGGCACGGTGGCGCACAGCGCGAAGCCGGTGACCTCGTCGAGCCGCCCGCCGAGCAGGCCCCGCAGCAGCACGGCCCACTCGTCGGCGGTGTTGCGCTCGTCGGTCGCGACGCGCCAGTCCGCCAGCACCTCACCCTCCCGCACCAGGCCCAGCACGGTGTGGGAGTTGCCGATGTCGACCGCGAGCAGGCTCATGGCACCTCGTCCAGGTCGAAGCCGATGTCGAAGACCCGCACCGAGTGCGTCAGCGCGCCGACGGACACGAAGTCGACACCGGTCTCGCCGACCTCACGCGCCCGCTCCAGCGTCAAACCGCCGGATGCCTCGAGCGTCGCCCGGCCCGCGGTGATCGCGACCGCCTGGCGCATCGTCTCGCTCGACATGTTGTCGAGCAGGATGCGCTCACACCCCGCGTCCAGCAGCTCACGGAGCTGGTCGAGGTCGGTGACCTCGACCTCGACCGGCAGCTGCGGGTACGCCGCCCGCACCGCCTCGAACGCGGGGACGACCCCGCCCGCGGCGATGACGTGGTTGTCCTTGACCAGGGCCATGTCGGCGAGCCCGAAGCGGTGGTTGACGCCGCCGCCGCAGACCACGGCGTACTTCTGCAGCGCCCGCAGGCCCGGCAGGGTCTTGCGGGTGTCGAGCACGCGGGCGCCGGTTCCCGCCAGGGCGTCGACCCAGGCGGCGGTGGCGGTGGCGACCCCGGAGAGGTGGCAGGCCAGGTTGAGCGCGGTCCGCTCCGCCGTCAGCAGGCCCCGGGTCGGGCCCGAGACACGCATGACGACGTCGCCGGGCCGCACGCGGGTGCCGTCGGGCACCCGGTCGGTGACCTTCACGTCGTCGCCGAGCACGACGTGGAAGGCGAGGGCCGCCACGGCGAGACCCGCGACGACGCCCTCCTCGCGCACCGCGAAGTCGCCGGTCGCCCGGGCGTCGGCGGCGATGGTGGCCGCGCTGGTGACGTCGACGTCGCCGTGGTCGGGCAGGTCCTCGCCCAGCGCCGTCACGATCGTGCGGTAGACCTCCTTCGGCTCCAGGCCGGCATGGGCCAGCTCCTGGGCGAGGCCGGCGGGGAGGTCGTCGTACGCCGTCAGGCTGGTCATCGTGGGACTCCGTCGGTCGCGGGGGCGGGGGTGAACATGAGCGTCGTGGCGCCGGCGTCGAGGTCGAGGACCGTGTCGAGATGGCCGGCCCAGCGGGCGTCGTCGCGCTCGGGGTGGTCCTCGCGCCAGTGCGACCCGCGGGTCTCCTCCCGGCGCAGCGCCGCCTCCGCGAGGGCGTGGGCGACCGTCAGCACGTTCGTGGCCTCCCAGGCGGCCGGGTCGATGCGGCCGGCGGGCGTCGCCGCGATGCCGCCGAGCAGGTCGACCGCCTCCCCGAGACCGGTCGCGGTCCGAAGTACGCCGACCCGGGTGGTCATGATCTCCTGCACCTGCTTTAGCGTGCCGCCGGGGACCAGGCCGCTGGCCCCGCTGTGGCGCACCGGCTCGCTCAGCGGCCGCAGCTCACCGGGCAGCACCTCCGCGATGCGCCGCGAGAACACCAGTCCCTCCAGCAGCGAGTTGGACGCCAGCCGGTTCGCCCCGTGCACACCGGAGCACGCCACCTCACCGGTGGCGTAGAGACCGGGGACCGAGGACCGCCCCCACAGGTCGGTGTGGACGCCACCGGAGACGTAGTGGCACGCCGGCGCCACGGGGATCAGCTCGGTGACGGGGTCGACACCGTGCGCCCGGCAGGACGCGAGGATGTTCGGGAAGCGCCGCTGCCAGTACGCCTCGCCGAAGCCACGCGCGTCGAGCCACACGTTGGGGCGCCCGGTCGCGAGCATCCGCTTCATGATCGCCTTGGCGACGATGTCGCGGGGAGCGAGGTCACCGAGCTCGTGGACGCCGGCCATCACCCGCTCCCCCGTCTCGTCGACCAGGACGGCGCCCTCGCCGCGGACGGCCTCGGAGATGAGCGGCTGCTGGCCGCGGGAGTCCGGGCCCAGGTACATGACGGTGGGGTGGAACTGCACGAACTCCAGGTCGCGCAGCCGGGCGCCGGCGCGCAGTGCGAGCGCCATGCCGTCGGCGGTGGCCACCGCGGGGTTGGTCGTCTGGGAGAAGACCTGGCCCAGGCCGCCGCTCGCGAGTACGACGGCGCGTGCCCGCACGAGACCCACACCATCGAGGTCGCCCTCGCCCATCACGTGGATCGTCAGCCCGGCGACGCCGCCGTCCTCGGCGGTGACCAGGTCGACGACCATGGCGTGCTCGAAGACCAGGATCTCCGGCGCCCGCTTGACCGCCTCGATGAGGGCCCGCTGGATCTCGGCACCGGTGGCGTCGCCGTTGGCGTGGGCGATCCGGTCGCGGTGGTGGCCGCCCTCGCGGGCCAGGGAGAGGTTGCCCTCGGGATCCTTGTCGAAGTCGGCCCCCCACTCGATGAGCTCCCGGACGGCGTCCGGACCCTCGGTGACGAGGATGCGCACGGCGTCGCTGTCGCAGGCACCAGCCCCCGCGACGAGCGTGTCGCGCTCGTGCTGCTCGGGGCTGTCCTCGGGACCGAGCGCGGCCGCGATGCCGCCCTGTGCCCACTGCGTGGAGCCGGCGGCGAGGACGTCCTTGGTGACGACCGCGATCCGCTCGACCCGGTCCCGCAGGCGCAGTGCCGCGGTGAGGCCTGCGATGCCCGAGCCGACCACGATCACGTCGGCCCACTCGGTCCAACCGGGGTCGCGGGTGGCGAGCAGACCCGGCAGAGAACTCACGGCGGCAGGCTAGTGGGAACCGACGCTCAGGCGTCGACGAGGTCGCCGCGTGAGAGGCCGTAGCCCGCGGGGACGTCGGCCGGGTCGCCGCCGAGCGTGACGACCTTGTTGTCGGCGTCGACGAACACCACGTGCGGCTGCAGCTCACGGGCCTCCTGCGTCGTCACCTGCGCGTAGGCGATCAGGATGACGATGTCGCCGGGGTGCACGAGGTGGGCGGCGGCGCCGTTGATGCCGATCACGCCCGAGCCCCGGGGGCCGGCGATCGTGTAGGTCTCCAGCCGGGCGCCGTTGGTGACGTCGACGATGTGGACCAGCTCGCCCTCGAGGAGGTCGGCGGCGTCGAGCAGGTCCTCGTCGATCGTCACCGACCCGACATAGTGCAGGTCCGCCTGGGTCACGGTCGCGCGGTGGATCTTGGACTTCATCATCGTGCGCAGCATCAGAATCGGAGCTCCATGTTGTCGATCAGCCGGGTGGTCCCGACCTTGGCGGCCACCAGCGCACGGCCCTCGGTGCCGGCCTGGGGGTAGTCGGGAAGGTCGCCGAGGTCGGCGGCCCGCAGGGCGAGGTAGTCCAGCTCGATGCCGGGCTCGGACCGCAGCACGCTCATCGCGGCCCAGCGCGCCGCGGGCAGGCCGTACGCCGCCCGCTCCTGGGCCGCTCGCAGCGCCCGGGAGAGGACGGTGGCGACCTGCCGCTGCTCGGCGGACAGGTACCGGTTGCGGCTGGACAGCGCCAACCCGTCCGACTCGCGCTGGGTCGGCGCGCCGACGACCTCGATGCCGAGGCACAGGTCGGCGGCCATGCGGGTGATGAGCGCGAGCTGCTGGTAGTCCTTCTGCCCGAAGACCGCGACATCGGGACGCACCAGGCCGAAGAGCTTGGCGACCACGGTGAGCACACCGCGGAAGTGGCCGGGTCGGGTGGCGCCCTCGAGGAGGTCGGCGAGGTCGCCCGGGACGACGGTCGTCATCGCCGCCATCGCGTCCGCCGCGACGCCGCCGGGGTACATCTCCTCCACGCTCGGCGCGAAGACGACGTCGACACCCTCCCGCTCGCAGACCACCAGGTCGGCGTCGAGGGTGCGCGGGTAGCGGTCCAGGTCCTCGCCGGCGCCGAACTGCAGCGGGTTGACGAAGACCGTCACGACGACCGGGCCGGCGCCGACGTGCTCGCGCGCGACGCGCATCAGGCTGGCGTGACCCTCGTGGAGCGCACCCATGGTCGGAACCAGGCCGACGCGCTCCCCGGCCGCGCGACGGTCGGCGAGCAGCTTCTGGAGCTCCTCGCGGGTGCTGGCGAGGATCGTCATCGGGCGTGCCCGCGGGTGGTCTCGACAAGCCTCGCTTCGCTCGTCTGCTCGACCACCGAGGCAGGCGCGACCACCGAGGCAGGCGCGGCCACGGGAGCCGGCTCGACCGCGGTGCTCGCGACGTCGAGGACCGCGGCGATCTTCCGCGCGCGGATGGGCAGGAGCCGGCCGTCGGCGACCGCACGGTCGAGCGTGGCGCGCGCCAGGGCGACGTACGACGGCAGGGTGTGCGGCGCGTCGGTGGCGAGGTCCTCCAGGTGGGCCGTCACCGTGCCGATGTCGCCGCGCACGATCGGGCCGGTCAGGGCGGCGTCGCCGTGCTCCAGCGCGTTGTCGAGGGCGGCGGTCAGCAGCGGCCGCAGCGTGCCGGCGGGGTCGTCCGCACCGGCGGCGGCGAGCATCTCCATCGCCTCGGTCACCAGCGTGACCAGGTGGTTGGCGCCGTGCGCCAGACCCGCGTGGTAGAGCGTCCGCATCTCCTCGGGCACCCACATCGGGCGGCCCCCGAGGTCGGCGACGAGCGACTCCGCGAAGGCCCGGTCGGCCGGCTCGGCGGTGAGCCCGAAGACGCAGCCCGGCCCCGAGACCGGACGCAGCCGCTCCAGGTCGACCGCGGTGCCGGTGAAGGTCATCGCGGGGTGGAGGGCGACCGTGTGGGCACCGATCTCGCGGGCCGGCGCGAGGACGGCCAGGCCGTGGCGGCCCGAGCTGTGCACGACGTACTGTCCCTCGCGCAGCGCGCCGGAGGCGGCCAGCATCGTGACGACGTTGCTCAGCATGTCGTCCGGGACGGTCAGCAGCAGTACGTCGCAGGCTCGCGCGACGGCGCTGGGCTTGGCGACCGGGACGCCGGGCAGCAGGGCGGCGATCCGCGCGCGGGAGGCGTCGGACTCACCGGCGGCGGCGACCACGTGGTGGCCGGCGTGCGCCAGGGCGGCGGAGAGGACGGCACCGACGCGACCAGCGCCGACCACGCCCACCCGAAGGGGTGCTGTCATGGATTCGCGAACCTTTCGTTCCAGTCCCACCGACCACCCCGTGACGGGGCCGGGAGGGGTACCGGACGGCTGTCTCGACTCGACAACGACGACGGTACGCGCGCGTCATCCCCATGGGAACGGCGCGGGGTGTGACCTGACGCACGCCTCAGCCGGTCGGCGGCGTCCGACGGAACACCCGCAGCGCCTCGGGCAGCCCCGGCTCGTGGTACCAGGGGTGCCGGTAGCGGTTGTCCTCGACGGGGACCGCATCGGCCTCCACGAGGTCCCACAGCCGCCGGAAGTCGTCGTGCCGGTCCTGGAGGACCAGCCAGCCCAGCAGGCGCAGCGCCACCCCGAGCCGGACGTCGACCCACGGCACGGTGTCCTCCCGCCACAGCGCTCGCATCCCGTCGCGGAGCACCTCCCAGTACGCCGCGGCGGGCTCACCGTCCAGGGACGCCGCGGCGCCGAAGGTGACCTTCATGTCGACGGGCAGCACCTCTCGGTAGAGCACGTCGAGCACGCGCGGTTCGCCGTACTCCCGCACCATCGCGGCGGTCTGCTGCTTGGTGTCGAACCGCTCCACGAGGTTGGCCAGCTGGGCGCGCTTCTGCGTGGCCGAGGAGCGGTCCTCGCGCACCCGCCACTCGTAGACGACCTCCGAGAGCACGTCGAAGCGGTCGGCCGCGAGGAACGCCTGGGTCAAGGCGACCTGGTCCTCGTAGCGGACGCCCTCGGGGAAGGTGATGCCGTGCTCCACCCAGAACGAGCGGCGGAAGATCTTGTTCCAGACGAAGACGTCGGCGAGCATCAGCGGCCGGTCCTCGATGCGGAGCCGGAGCCGGTCCTCGGTGTGGTTGCGCGCCATGAGCGGCGTCGTGAACCGGCGCTCGCCCTCGACCCGCTCCACGTTGCCGACCACGAAGTCCGAGCGGGTGCGGCGCAGCGTCGCGAGCATGCTGCCCCAGGCGTCGGCCGGCAGCTCGTCGTCGGGGTCGACGAAGGTCAGGAACTCACCGCGCGCCTGCGCGACGGCGCGGTTGCGGGCCACCGACTGCCCGGCGTTCTCCTGGGTCAGTACGCGGAAGCGCGGGTCACGCCTGGCGTAGTCCGCGAGGACCGCGGCCGAGCCGTCGGTGGACCCGTCGTCGACGACCAGCAGCTCGAAGTCGCTGACCGGCTGGCGCAGGATGCTGTCCAGCGATGCCGGCAGGTAGTCGACCACGTCGTAGACGGGCACGACCACGCTCAGCAGCGGGCCCTCGGCCGGTCGACGGAACCAGCGCCACACTGCCGAGGGTCGCGTCATGGCGGCGAGGGTAACGAACCCCGGCCGTACGCCGGCGCTCAGGCGGTCTGGGCGCCCCAGGAGGTGCCGGTCCGCGCCGCGGCCTGGACCGCGGTCAGCTCGGCACGGACCACGTCGAGCTCCTGCTCCAGCTCGTGCACGCGCACGATGGCCTCGGCAGCCCTGGCCTCCGCCTCGTCGAGGCGTCCGGCGAGCGCCCGGCCGTCAGCCTCGGCCCGGTCGGCCCGGCGGGACTCCTCGGCACGGCCACGCACCGCGTCGGCGGCGCGCTGGTGCGCGGCGGTGAGGGCCGCCTCCAGGTCGGCGATGACCTGCTCGCGCTGCTGGATCTGGCCCTGCAGGTGCTGGTCGTGCTTCGCCTGCTCGGCGACGCGCGCCTCGGTGATCTCGCGGTAGCCCTGGGCCTGCACGGCGCGGTCGCGGGCGGCCTCGACGCGCGAGTCGCGCAGCTCGGCGTGGGTGATGCGGGTGGCGGTGCCGCCGAGGAGGGCGGCGGCCGCGGCAGCGAGCGTGGCGACGAGCCACGACCCGCTGAGGGCTGCGCCGGCGACGGCCAGCGCAGCGAGCACGACCAGGACCGCGGCCGTCGTCACGCGCGTGCTGCGCTGACGGCGGCGCGAGGCCGGTGTTGCCGACGGGGAAGTCATGGCGTCGAGGCTAGGCCGCTGTGACTGCTGTGACAGGTGCGACACGCGGGAACAGCGCCGGACGTCATACGAGGTGGCTGCCCCGGCGACCGGTCCGTATGACGTCCCGCCGGCCGGTACGGCGGGTCAGCGGTTCTCGGGATCGCCGCCGCGCACGCGACAGGCCCGCTCCAGCACCAGCGCGGCGACGGTGATGAGGATGCCGGCCACGCCCGCGACGGCCGAGCGGACCGCGCGCTGAGAGGCGAGCTCGGCCTCGAGGCCGAGCCAGCTGACGGCGTACCCCAGGTAGCCGCCGGCCAGCAGCGCGCCGACCAGCGCGCACGCCCGGGCCAGCACCAGCCGGTTGACCGCCTGGTGCGGTGCGAGCCGCTCACCGCGCACCTGCACCGCGCGCCACGTCGCCCACGCCGTCCCGGCGAGGATGGCCGCGACCAGCAGCAGCACCAGCGGCTGACCCCACGTGACGACGGGGGCGGTACCGGTCCAGCTCTCGGCGACGGGATGGAGCAGCCATCCCCCGACGAGCCCGACGACGGCGAAGACGGTCAGCGCACCGGGCGGCAGCGGACGCAGCCGGCCGTGGGGCGACCCGGTCGGTGGGCGGGTCGGCTCAGGGGGCGGGACCTGCTGGTCCCGGCTCACCGGGCAGCCATCTCTCAGTCGGTCTCCAGCGCGAGGTCGTCGCGCCGGGTGATGCCCTGGTCGCCCAGCCGCTCCACCAGGGTGGCGACCGGTCCGATGCCGGGCAGCTCCGCGTCCGGCTCGACGTCGAGCCAGGGCCGGAGCACGAACGCACGCTCGGCGGCACGCGGGTGCGGCACGGTCAGCTGCGGCTCGTCGTGCACCTTGTCGCCCACGACGATCAGGTCGACGTCGAGGGTGCGGGGTGCGTTGTGGACGTCGGAGCGCTGCCGGTCGAAGGCGTCCTCGATGGCGAGCGCCCGGTCCAGCAGCCGCTGCGGCGAGAGCGTGGTGTCGAGCAGCACGACGGCGTTGAGGAAGAGTCCCGCGTCGTCGGGGCTGTCCACCGGGTCGGTCTCGTAGACCGGAGAGACGCCGGTGACCCAGACGTCGGGGGTGTCCGCGAGCGCCGCGACCGCACCCTGGAGGTTCCCCACCCGGTCGCCGAGGTTCGAGCCCAACGCCACGACGGCTCGACGGATGGGCCGCATCTCCCCCGTCATGGTGTCGGCGTCGATGATGTTGGGGTTGGGCGTCTCGGTCACGGTCGCTGTCCTCCTGGTGCTACGAGCGGTCGCCGCGGGGGCTCAGGTACCCGACCGGTGGCGGGTGATGGTGAGGACCACGTCCGAGAACGTCGCCTCGATGGGTGCGTCCGGCTTGTGCACCGAGACGCGGACCCATTCAACACGGGTGTCCAAGAGGCAGACGTCCGCGATCCGCTGGGCCAGCGTCTCGATCAGGTCGACCGGGTCACGCTCGACGGCGGCCTTCACCGCCGCCACGAGACTTCCGTAGTCCACGGTGTCCTGCAAGTCGTCGGACGCGGCCGCGGGGCGGGTGTCGACGCCGAGGACGAGGTCGATCGGGAAGGTCTGGCCCTCCCGCCTCTCGAACTCGAAGACGCCGTGGTGGGCGAAGCACTCGATGCCGAGCACGGCCAGTTCGTCGGTCATGGGGTCCTCTCGATGGGGTCAGGAGCGCAGCCGGCGTACGACGGCCAGCGCGTCGGTGGCAGCCCGGACGTCGTGGACGCGCAGGCCCCACACGCCGCGCTCGGCCAGCAGCGCGACCAGTGCGGTGTGCGCGCTCTCGCGCTCGGCGACCGGCCGCGGCGTCCCCTCGGCGTCGCTGAGGAGGTGGCCCAGGAACGCCTTGCGACTGGCACCGACCAGCACCGGCAGGCCGTGCGAGAGCTCGGCCAGGCCGGCGAGCAGCTGCCAGTTGTGGTCGGCCGTCTTGGAGAACCCCAGGCCGGGGTCGAGGACCAGCCGGTCCTCCGCGATGCCGGCGGCCCGGGCGGCGTCGATCCGCTCGGCGAGCTCGTCGCGCACCGCCGCCACGACCCCGCCGGGCCCGTCGTACGACGCCAGCTGCTGCATCCGGTCGCTGTGGCCGCGCCAGTGCATGACGACGTACGTCGCCCCGCCGGCCGCGGTGATGTCGAGGATCCTGGGGTCGGCGAGCCCGCCGGACACGTCGTTGACGATCGTGGCTCCGGCCGCGATCGCGGCCTCGGCGACCTCGGCGCGCATGGTGTCGACCGAGACGACGGCACCGGCGGCGGCGAGCTCGGAGATCACCGGCACGACCCGGGCCAGCTCGTCCTCGACCAGCGGCCGGGTCGCCCCCGGCCGGGTGGACTCGCCGCCGATGTCGAGGATGTCGGCGCCGTCGGCGAGCAGCCGGTGGCCGTGGGCCACGGCGTCGTCGGTGGCCAGGAACCGGCCGCCGTCGGAGAAGGAGTCCGGGGTGACATTGACGATCCCCATGACGAGGGGTGGCTCGTGCCGGCTCATCGAGCCCTCAGCGACTGCGGTTGATGAGGCCCATCGCCTCGGCGCGGGTGGTGGCGTTGGTCAGCATGCTGCCCCGGACGGCCGAGGTGATGGTGCGGGCGCCGGCCTTCTTCACGCCGCGCATGGTCATGCACAGGTGCTCGGCCTCCATCACCACCAGGCAGCCGCGGGCCTCGAGGATCTCCATCAGGGAGTCCGCGATCTGCGTGGTCAGCCGCTCCTGCACCTGCGGACGCTTGGCGTAGACGTCGACCAGCCGGGCCAGCTTGGACAGCCCGGTGATCTTGCCGGACTCCGAGGGGATGTAGCCGACGTGGGCCACGCCGCTGAACGGGACGAGGTGGTGCTCGCACATCGACCAGAACTCGATGTCGCGCACGAGCACGAGCTCGTCGTGACCGATGTCGAAGGTCGTCGTGAGGACGTCCTCGGCCTCCATCCGGAGCCCCTGGGTGAGCTCGGCGTACGCCCGGGCGACGCGGGCGGGGGTGTCGAGCAGGCCCTCGCGGTCGGGATCCTCCCCGATCGCGAACAGCAGCTCGCGCACGGCCCGCTCCGCACGGGCGTGGTCGAACTCGGGCGCGGCCGCGCCGCCCTGCGTCAGGGTGATCGGGTCGGTCATGCCTGGTCCGACGGCGTGCTCTCGGGGGCGGACCCGGGCGTCGGGACCACGGTGCCGTTGGCGCCGGTGGCGCCGTTGCTGCCGTTGGCACCGCCCGCGAGACCCGCCATCGCGCGGTCGCGGATCCACTGCGGGATCTCGACGGCCGGCTGGTCGGAGGGGCGCCGGGTCGGCGAACCGGTCCAGGCCGGCCGCTCGGGACGGCGCCGCAGCGGCGTGAAGATCTCGGCGATCTCCTCCTTGCCGAGCGTCTCCTTCTCCAGCAGCGCGAGGACCAGCGCGTCGAGGACGTCGCGGTTCTCCTCGAGGACGTCGAACGCCTCCTGGTGGGCGGTGGCGAGGAGCTTCTTGACCTCCTCGTCGACGACACCGGCGATCTCCTCGGAGTAGTCGCGCTGGTGGCCGAGGTCGCGACCCAGGAACGGCTCGCCGTTGGAGCTGCCGAGCTTGATGGCGCCGAGCCGCTCGGTCATGCCGTACTGGGTGACCATCGCGCGGGCCAGGTGGGTGGCCTTCTCGATGTCGTTGCCGGCGCCGGTGGTCGGGTCGTGGAAGACCATCTCCTCGGCGGCCCGGCCGCCCAGCATGTGCGCGAGCTTGTCGAGCATCTCGCTGCGGGTCTGGGAGTACTTGTCCTCGTCGGGCATCACCATCGTGTAGCCCAGCGCCCGACCACGCGGCAGGATCGTCACCTTCTGCACCGGGTCGTTGTGCGGCATCGCCGCGGCGACCAGGGCGTGACCGCCCTCGTGGTAGGCGGTGATGAGCTTCTCCTTCTCGCTCATCAGCCGGCTGTGGCGCTGCGGACCCGCGATGACGCGGTCGATCGCCTCGTCCAGGGCCGCGTTGGTGATCAGCTTCTCGTTGGAGCGCGCGGTGAGCAGCGCCGCCTCGTTGAGCACGTTGGCCAGGTCGGCGCCGGTGAAGCCGGGGGTACGGCGGGCCACGCTGGTCAGGTCGATGTCGGCGGCCAACGGCTTGCCGCGGGAGTGCACCTTCAAGATGTGCTCGCGGCCGCTGAGGTCGGGGGCGTCGACCTGGATCTGGCGGTCGAAGCGGCCCGGGCGCAGCAGCGCCGGGTCGAGGACGTCGGGCCGGTTGGTGGCCGCGATCAGGATGACGCCGCCGCGCACGTCGAAGCCGTCCATCTCGACGAGCAGCTGGTTGAGGGTCTGCTCGCGCTCGTCGTGACCGCCACCCATGCCGGCGCCGCGGTGGCGTCCGACGGCGTCGATCTCGTCGATGAAGACGATGGCCGGCGCGTTCTCCTTGGCCTGCTCGAACAGGTCGCGGACCCGCGAGGCGCCGACGCCGACGAACATCTCGACGAAGTCGGAGCCGGAGATCGAGTAGAACGGCACGCCGGCCTCGCCCGCGACGGCGCGGGCGAGCAGGGTCTTGCCGGTGCCGGGCTGGCCGTAGAGCAGCACGCCCTTGGGGATCTTGGCGCCCACGGCCTGGAACTTCGCCGGCTCCTGGAGGAACTCCTTGATCTCGGCGAGCTCCTCGATCGCCTCGTCCGCGCCGGCGACGTCGGCGAACGTCGTCTTCGGCATGTCCTTGGAGATGAGCTTGGCCTTGGACTTGGCGAACTGCATGACGCCGCGACCGCCGCCGCCCTGGACCTGGTTCATCAAGAAGAGGAACAGCAAGACGATGAGCACGAAGGGCAGCAGGAAGCTGAGGATCGAGCCGATCAGGCTGGGCCGGGCGACCTCGGAGTTGAACTTCTCGATGGTGCCGGCGTCGACCTGCTCCTGGACCGCGGCGAGCATGGTCTCCTGGCCGCCGTCGACCCAGTGCGTGGTGACCTCGGCGCCGCCGGAGCGGACGCCGTCGTCGAGGGTCGCCTTGATCTGCTGGTCGCCGTCGATGAAGGTGATCGACTCGACGTCGCCGTCCTCGATGTACTTCACCATCTGCGAGGTCGGGATCTCGTCGCCACCGCGGTTGGGGGCGAGGTACTGCAGGGCCAGCAGGACGCCGACCACCGCGACGATCATCCAGACCCAGGGACCCTTGAAGATGCGCTTCACAGGCTTCTCTCGAACTCTACGGACACGGAACCGGGACGAACGCCCCTGAAGGGGCAACGAACCAGTCGCCCAGATTGTCCCACGCTACTGGGTAAGGCTCAGCGTCGTCCGCACCGCCGGGGCCGCAGGGGCCAGTGAGCGTCGTCCGGTGCGTGCGCTGGCAAGGCGGAGGAGGGAGGCGGCCTTAGAGAGAAGCGGGCCGGCGACCGACGACAACGCCGCCAGCGTGCGCGCCGGGCGGCGCTCAGGAGTAGACGTGGGGGGCGAGGGTGGAAATGTCGCGCAGGTTGCGGTAGCGCTCCCGGTAGTCCAGGCCGTAGCCGACCACGAACTCGTTGGGGATGTCCCAGCCGACGTACTTGACGTCGACCGGCATCGACTGCGCCTCGGGCTTGCGCAGCAGCGTGGCGATCTCGATGCTCGCCGGGTTGCGGGAGCTGAGGTTGGCGATCAGCCACGACAGCGTGAGGCCGGTGTCGATGATCTCGTCGACCACGAGCACGTGCCGGCCCGCGATGTCGGTGTCGAGGTCCTTGAGGATGCGCACCACGCCGCTGGACTTCGTGCCGGAGCCGTACGACGACACCGCCATCCAGTCGATCTCGACATGCCGGTCCAGGGCTCGGGCCAGGTCGGCGATGACCATGATCGCGCCGCGCAGCACGCCGACGATGAGCAGGTCCTTGCCGTCGTAGTCGGCCTCGATGCGCCGGGCCATCTCCTCGATCCGCTGCTGGATCTCCGCTTCGGTGAAGAGGGTCTCGACCAGGTCGTCCTTGACGTGCTCGGCGTCCATGGGCGGCAGCCTAACCGGGGGCCGCGGCGCCGTCGGCATCGCCGTCGGCCAGCCGCGCCGGGACGATCCGGACGAGTCCGTCGCGGCGTACGGCGCGCAGGTGGCCCGGCAGGTCGATCCACCGCTGCCCGCGCCAGTCGGTGACCAGGGCGTCGACGGCGAGCACGTGCTCGTGGAACAGCTCGGCCGCCGGAGCACCGGCGGCGAGCGCCGCCAGCCGCAGCACCCGGCGGCGCAGGGCGACGGGCTGCTCGGCCAGCGCGTCCGCGGCCAGGCCGGCGGGCTGCGCCACCGCGTCGTACGCCTGCTCGGCGAGGTCGTCGAGCAGGTCCATGTCGGCGCGCAGCTGGTCGGCGGTGCGGGCCAGCGCGGCCGGGATGCCGGGGCCGAGCTCCTCCTCCAGGACCGGCAGTACCCGCTCCCGCACCCGGACCCGGGTGTAGCCGGGATCGAGGTTGTGGGGATCGGTCCAGTAGCCGAGGCCGGCCACCTGGCAGGCGGTGACGGTGTCGTCGCGCCCGACGTCGAGCAGCGGGCGCCGGTAGCGGTCGAAGCTGCGGCGCATCCCGGCGATGGACCGGCCGCCGGACCCACGGGTCAGCCCGAGCAGCACGGTCTCGGCCTGGTCGTCCCGGGTGTGACCGAGCAGCACGACGGCGGCGTCGACGTGGTCGGCGACCTGGTCGAGGACGGCGTACCGCGCCCGCCGGGCCGCCGCCTCCGGGCCGAGCCCCCCGGCGTCGACGGAGACCCTGGCACCGACGGTCTCGTCGACGCCGATCGTCCGTAGCTGGTCCAGGGTGCGCTCGGCCTGGGCGGCGCTGCCCTCCTGCAGGCCGTGGTCCACGGTCACCCCGACGATCCGCAGGCCCGCCTTGTGTCCCTCGAAGACCGCAGCGTCGGCGAGCGCCAGCGAGTCGGCTCCGCCGGAGCAGGCGACCAGCACCGTCGTACCCGGCCCCAGGTCGGCCAGGCTCCCGCGCACGGCGCGGCGCACCGCCGCGACGCAGGGGTGCAGCGCACCGCCCATCTGCGTCACCTCAGCCCAGCACGCGGCCGATCCAGGCCGGCGGGTCGTGGATCTCGGCCAGGGAGGGCAGGTGCGCGGGCTCGGCGAACACGGCGTTGAACCGCTCCATGCCGACCCGGTCGACGACGGTGCGGACGAAGACGGCGCCATCGCGGTACTGCGCCATCTTGGCGTCCAGGCCGAGCAGGCGGCGCAGCAGCCGGTCCAGGGTGCCGACGCCCTGGCGGCGCTGGGTGAACTTGCGCCGGATCGCGTCGACACTCGGGATCACGCTCGGCCCGACGCCGTCCATGACGACATCGGCATGGCCCTCGAGCAGCGACATCAGCCCGGTCACGCGGTCCAGGATCGCGCGCTGCTCGGGGGTGCTCACCACGTCGATGATGCTGCCGGTGCCACCACGGACCAGCTCGGTGACACGCTTGAGCCCGTCGTCGAGCAGCGCCGCCACGTCGGCGCCGCCCAGCGTGTCGGCCAGCGCCTGGACCTCGGAGAAGAGGTGGTCGCGCAGCCACGGCACGGCGGTGAACTGCACCCGGTGGGTCTCCTCGTGCAGGCAGACCCAGAGCCGGAAGTCGCCCGGCACCGCGCCCAGCTCCCGCTCGACGTGGACGATGTTCGGCGCGACCAGCAGCAGCCGTCCGGCCTCGCTCGTGCCGCGCTCGGCTCCGGTGTGGAAGGGGTCGAACTGGCCCAGCACCTTCCCCGCCAGGAAGCCGAGCAGCGCGCCCGCCTCCGCGCCGGTCACCCGGGAGCCGATCGCACGGGTCAGGCCGGTGGGACTGCGGCGGGTCTCGAGGGCCGTGACCAACGGGGCCAGCACGGTGGCGAAGGAGTCGGCGTTGGCCTGCACCCAGCCGGCGCGGTCGACGACCAAAACGGGGGCGGTGTTCTCGGGAGCCTCGAGGCCGGTGTGGTCGCGGACGAGGCGGGCCGAGCGGGCGGCGTCCTCGCGCAACTCCGCGACCACGTCACGGGCCTCCTCCCGACTCACGGTCGGGCCGTCGCCGGCCAGCCGGGTTCCGAGGCGAACGGCGAGGTCCCAGTCGATGAGAGGGGCGGCCATGTCCCGAACCTAGCCGACCCCCGTCTGTGGGCGGCGCCGCTGCCCCGTCGGTCGAGCAGCGAAGGCCACCGGTGGTCGAGCAGCGAAGGCCCGCCCCCGGTGGTCGAGCCGGCGAGCCGCCAGGCGAGACGTGTCGAGACCAGCCGTCAGCCGGCCGCGCAGTGGCAGCCCGCCAGGGCGGCCGCGGCGGCGTCGAGGGCGTCGCGCGCGGCGAGACTGCGCGTGGCGTCCACGCGGTCGGCCATCAGCACCAGCGTGAGCGGTGTGCCGTCGAGGTCGACCACCGTGCCGGCGAGAGCGTGGACGCCGGTCAGCGTCCCCGTCTTGGCGCGAACCAGCCCGAGCCCGGGGCCGGCGGCAGCCTCCTCGAAGCGCTCCACCAGGGAGCCGTTGAAGCCCGCGACCGGCAGGCCGGTGACCAGTACGCCGAGCTCGGGCTGCTGCGTGGCGAGCTGCAGCAGCGCCGTGAGCGTCGCGGCGGGGATCCGGTTGCCGCGCGAGAGGCCGCTGCCGTCGCGCAGCACGACGCCATCGGTGGGGACGCCGAGCTCGCGCAGCTGGGTCAGGGTCGCCTCGGCGCCGCCCGCGAAGCTCGCCCGGCCGACGACGACCCGTCCGACGTGACGCGCCAGCACCTCGGCGGCATCGTTGTCGCTGGTCTCCAGCACGTGCTGGACGATCTCGCGCAGCGGCGCGCTCGCCACCGCGACGTCCACGGTGGGCTGCGCTGACCCCGCCGCCCCCGTCGGCGCCGGTCCGGGCCCCGGAGGCCCCGTGACACTCACCCCCTGCTGAGCGAGGTACGCCGCCACCCGGGTCGCTGCCGCCAGGGCCGGGTCCTCGACCCGGCGGTCCCCCTCGCGGCCCTGGTCGGCCCACAACGCGCTCACGGGCGAGACGACGTCGTCGGCGGGGAAGGTCGGAGCCCAGTCCGGGCTCAGGCGAGGGCCGGTGAAGAGGGTGTCGTCGTAGCGCAGCGTGACGCTGGTGGTCCCGGCCGCCTTCAGCGCGTCGGCCGCCCGGACCGCGAGCGTGCGCAGGTCGGCGCGCCGCGGATAGGACTTCCGAGCAGGCTCCGCAGCGAGCAGAGGGTCGCCGCCACCGACCAGCACGAGCGATCCGGGGGCGTCGGAGACGAGTCGGGTGCCGAACCTCGCCTCCGGCCCGAGCGCGATCAGCGCGGCCGCGCCGGTCAGCAGCTTGGTCAGCGACGCCGGCACGGCCGCGCCGTCGCCGGCGTTGAGCACCGGCGGGCCGCCGTACAGCGGAGCGACCTGGGCGACGACGTGGGGGCCGAGGTCGGGATCGGCGAGCCGGCCGGTGAGCGCCTGGGCCACCTTCGCGGGGTCGGCGGTGGGGCCGGCGGCGGCCACGGCCACGGCGGCGGGCGTCACCGCCGGCGTCTCCCACGGGTCACGCGGTTCCGGACCGGTCAGCGGCGTGCGGTCGAGCCACTCCTCGACCCATCCGAGGCGGTACGCCGTCCCGGCGGCCGCCACCACGAGGAGGAGCGTCAGCACGACACTCAGGAGCGTGCCGATCCGGCGTCCGGCACGTCGGCGTGCGCGTGCGTGGTCTGGGTCACGTCGCACCGTGGATCGTCCCCCTCGAATCGCGCACCCGGCCATTGTCATGGACACTGTTCCCCGAATCACAGGAGGGTGCGGCCGACCACGAAGGGCCGCCCGGAAGCGGAGGCTTGTCGTGACGCTGGAGTTCGACGTACTGGTGGAGATCCCCAAGGGGGAGCGGAACAAGTACGAGGTCGACCACGAGTCCGGCCGGATCCGCCTCGACCGGACCCTGTTCACCTCGACGGTCTACCCGGCCGACTACGGCTACATCGAGAACACCCTCGGCCAGGACGGCGACCCGCTCGATGCGCTGGTCCTGCTGCCGATCCCGACCTTCCCGGGCTGCCTCATCAAGTGCCGCGCCATCGGCATGTTCCGCATGACCGACGAGGCCGGCGGCGACGACAAGGTGCTGTGCCTGCCGGTCGACCCGCGCAACGAGGCCACCCAGGACATCGGCGACATCTCCGAGTTCGACCGCCTCGAGATCCAGCACTTCTTCGAGGTCTACAAGGACCTCGAGCCCGGAAAGTCAGTCGAGGGCGCCGAGTGGGTCGGCCGCGACGAGGCCGAGGCCGAGATCGAGGCCTCCTTCAAGCGGTTCCAGGCCGAGGGCCACTGAGCCCGAACACAGTCATCAGCAGGAGCGCCGCGGTCGACCGCGGCGCTCCTGCGCATTTCAGTGCGTCTCAGTGCCTGTCAGGCCGTGGGCAGCCAGGCGTCGACGGCAGCGCGCAGCCGGTCGCGGTGGGCCACGGTGCGCTGCTCCTCACCCTTCACCACGAGGCCGTGGTCGGCGTCGGCCAGCGCCACCAGCTCGGCGCCGAGGGACGCCGCGACGTCCGCGTCCCACGCGATCGGGTCGGCCGTGCCGGCCACGACCAGCTGCGGCGCCCGGTTGCGCCGGATCGCCTTGACCACCGTCTTGTCGAGCAGCAGCGGCGTGAGCCAGACCGCGGGGAGGCGCGCCCTGGTCGCGTACGGCGCCGCGCGGCTGCCTAGCGACTTGCCGACGAGCAGCGGCCGGTCGGACCAGCCGGCCGCCGCCGTACGTGCCTGGTCGACGACCCAGGCCGTGGCCTTGCGGTCGGAGAGTCCGTCCGGGAACCGCCAGCGCACCTCGCGGACCGCCCAGCCGCGCGCGAGCAGCACCTCGGCGACGGCTCCGAGCAGCGGCCGCGACGGACCGTAGGCGCGGCCCGGGAGCAGGACGGCCCGGCCCACCTCCGGACCCTCCGGGTGGCGGTCGCGGAGCTCGGTCATCCGATCAGGTCCTCGGAGCGGAGCAGCTCGCGCGGGATGGCGAACGCGTCGACCAGCTCCTGTGCCAGCGGGCGGACCTCGCGGCACAGCGCGTTGACCTCGGCCGTGATCGCCTTGGCCCGCGACACCGAGAGCCGGCCGTGCTCCATGAACCACGCCCGGTCCGCCTCGATGACCGTGAGGGCGTGCAGGTCGCACAGCAGGTCGAGGGCGTCGTGGACCGGCCCGGGCGGGGTGGCGGCGACCTTCTCCACGAACGCCTCCAGCACCAGCCGCTCGACGTGCGCGCGGGCGGCGGCGACGACGTGGTCCTGCACCGCCGAGAAGACCTCGCCGGGGTTGCGGCCCCTGTCGACGCCCGCCTTGAGCCGACGGGCGACGCTGCCGAGGATGTGCTCCTCGCGGAAGCCGAGCATCGCCAGGTGGTAGGCCGGGTCGCGGAGGCCGACGTCCCCGGCGTGCCCCGCGTGCCCGGCCTCGGCGTCCGCCTCCGACCCGCCGGGGAGCAGGCTCCGGGCCCGCTCCAGCAGCTTGTGCACCGAGGTTCGCTCGAGCACCGTGTCGACCGCGAGCCCGGCGACGAACCGGACCATGTCGAGCTGGTTCATCTCCTCGAACTCGCTGGCGTAGTCGGTCAGCAGCCCCTTGGCCACCAGCTGCAACAGGACGTGGTTGTCGCCCTCGAAGGTCGTGAAGACGTCGGTGTCGGCCTTCAGCGCGGCGAACCGGTTGACGGCCAGGTACCCGGCACCACCGCAGGCCTCACGGCACTCCTGGATGGTGCGGGTCGCGTGCCAGGTGGCCAGCGCCTTGGTGCCGGCGGCGCGGGACTCGAGCTCGCGCTTGGCGTGCTCCTCCCCCTCCGTGCCGTCGCCGGCCCCGGTGAGGACCGCGTGCAGGTTGGTCCGCAGCACGTCCTGCGCGAAGTGGAGAGCGTAGGTGCGCGCGAGCAACGGCAGCAGCCGGCGCTGGTGCAGCCCGTAGTCGAGCAGCAGCTCCTCCTCGGTCTCGCTCGTGGCCTCGAACTGACGGCGCCGGTTGGCGTAGCTCACCGCGATCGCCAGCGCGACCTTGCTGGCGGTGATGGCGGCACCGCCGACGCTGACGCGCCCCTGGATGAGGGTCCCGAGCATGGTGAAGAAGCGTCGGCTCTGGCTCTCGATGGGGCTGGAGTAGACGCCGTCGGGGCTGACGTCGGCGAACCGGTTGAGCAGCGCGGTCCGCGGCACCCGCACCCCGTCGAACCACAGCCGGCCGTTGTCGACCCCGTTGAGGCCCATCTTGGGCCCGTCGTCCCCGATCCGTACGCCGGCCGCGGGCTGCGCGCGCCGTCCTGAGCCTGTCGAAGGGCCCTCGCGGATCGGCACCACGAAGGCGTGCACGCCCCGCTGCTCACCGCCCACCTCGAGCTGGGCGAAGACGACGGCGAGCTCGGCGTGCCGTGCGGCGTTGCCGATGTAGTCCTTGTAGGCGTCCTCGCGGGTCGTCGTGATGACGAACTCCTGCGTGGCCACGTCGTAGGTGGCGACCGTCTCCAGCGCGGCGACGTTGGAGCCGTGCCGGTGCTCGGTCATCGCGAAGCACCCGAGCAGCCGGCCGGCCACGACGTCGGCGAGGTAGGCGTCGTGGTGCCGCCGCGTGCCGAGCTGCAGGATCGCGCCGCCGAACAGCCCGAACTGCACGCCGACCTTCACCAGCACGGAGAGGTCGCCGTGGGCGAGCGCCTCGAAGGCGGCGATCGAGGCGCCGAGGTCACCCCCGCCGCCGTACTCCTCCGGGAACCCCAGCCCGGTCAGGCCGCTGCCGGCGAGTTCGACGACCACGTCGCGGACCCGGTCCTTGAACTCCTCGGGCGGCAGCGTCTCGCCCTCCTCGAGCACGTGGGCGTAGGAGGTGATGCCGTCGATCACCCGGCGGCGTACCTCCGCGTGCTCGCCGTCGAGCAGCGCGGTCAGACCCGGCACCAGGCCGTCCGGGACGCCGGTGTGGGCGGGATCCGTCGTGGGGGCCGTCAGGTGCACCATGCCCGACAACGTAGCCGCGCCGACGTCTCGGGAAACCCGGCGCAGCTCAGGCGGGGGTCTGGGCCGAGGCCGCGGCCTCGCGGGCCGCGGCCCGCCTCGCCGAGCCCTTGCGCTCGAACCGCTGGCCGCTCATCAGCCCACCGACGTAGAACGACACCAGCGCCAGGGCGACGCCCGCGACGTCGTCCGCGGCGTAGTGCCAGCCGAAGTACAGCGTCGCGATGATCGTCAGGCCGAAGTTGATCCAGAACGCCCACCTGACCCAGGTGATGTTCACCGTGTGCTGCACCATCAGCGCGACCAGCAGTGTGATGCCCGTGTGCAGCGACGCGAAGCCGGCGACCGACTGCACGGCGTCCGCGACGTCGGCCAGCAGCACGTTCTGACGGCCGCTCACCAGCGCGTCCATCAGGTCCGAGGTCGGGGTGTGGGCGAGGTCGGCGTAGACGAAGGGGTACTGGATGCCGGGCCCCACGGTGGGAAGCATGTAGTACGTCGCGGTGCCGAGCGTCCACGCCAGGCACTGCGAGGTCACGAACCAGTAGCCGTAGTTGAGGTTGCGCGACCAGACCAGCCAGCAGGTGACCGCGAGTGGCACCAGCGGCAGGAACCACAGGTAGATGTAGGACAGCACCCACGCCGTGACGTTGGTGCCGAAGACCTGCTGCAGCACGGTGCCGGGCTCGTGGCCGAAGAACAGCGCCCGGTCGATGAGGTGCAGCTCGTGGTCGAACTGGACGTCGGTGAGCGCGGGGAGGAACGACTTCAGGTTCCGGTAGCTCACATAGACGATGTAGAAGGAGATGATCCCGCTGGCGACCAGGACCACCCGGTCCTTGTTCCAGTGGGTGCGCAGCCGGTCCCGGGCGATGGGCCACATCTCGCGGACCCGGAACTTCGAGAGCCACAGCGTCCGCGGCAGCAGGTCGAGCAGCAGGGCGCCGAAGAGCAGCAGCGGCAGGCGCAGCCACGACGGCCCGAGGAAGCTGCCCTCGGGGTCGATGAGCGGCCGGTCGGTGATGATCGAGACGACGATCGCGAGGCCGCCGATGAGGACGGCGTTGCCCGCCATGAGCAGGTGGGCGCGCCGGTACATGGGCCTCAGTCTAGGGAACGTCGATCGCGGCCAGGCGGGAGACCTCCAGCCGCAGCCGGACCCGGTCGCCGGGCCCGGCGTGCACGTCGGGGGCGGCCACGGCGTCCAGCGGCCCGACCCCGTCCAGGTCCACGACCAGCCGCATCTGGTCCGGCGTCATCCGGGCCGAGACGACCGTCGCCTCGAGCGCACCGGCCGGGTCGACGACGAGGGCGGAGCGCCGGAGGGCGACCTCCGGAGCGGCCGGCAGGCCGGCCGTCGTCAGCAGCCGTACGGCGGCCGCGCCGGTCAGTACCCGGGCGTAGCCGAGGAACAGCGCGGTGTCGGCGTCGACCGGGGCGCGCCAGACCTCGCCGATCGTGCCCTCCTGCACCAGTCGCCCGGCGCGCAGCACGGCGAGCCGGTCGGCCACCGCGAAGGCCTCGTCGTGGTCGTGGGTGACCAGCAGCGCCGTGGTGCCGGACTCGGTCAGGATCCGGCGGAGGTCACCGGCCAGCCGCTCCCGCAGCCCGGCGTCGAGCGCCGAGAGCGGCTCGTCGAGCAGCAGCAGCCGCGGCTCGACCGCCAGGGCACGCGCGAGGGCGACCCGCTGGCGCTCACCACCGGACAGCGTGGCGGGCCGCCGGCCGGCGTACCCACCCAGGCCGACGAGCTCCAACAGCTCCGCCACCCGGTGTCGCAGGGCGTTGCCCCGCACCCGCCGCAGCCGCAGTGGGTAGCCGACGTTGCCGCCGACCGTGAGGTGGTCGAAGAGCTGGCCGTCCTGGAACATCAGCGCGAAGCCGCGACGGTGGGTCGGGACGCCGGCCAGCGACCGGCCGTCCCAGCCGATCTCGCCGCTCGCGTCCTCCAGGCCCGCCACCGCGCGCAGCAGCGTGGACTTGCCGGACCCGGACGGGCCGAGCACGGCCAGCACCTGGCCGTCGGGGAGGTCCAGGCTGACATCGCTGACGACCTCGGTCCCCTCGAGCGTGACGCTGACCTGGCGCAACGACAGCACTAGAACCCTCCGACGCTGGGGACGCGGAGCCGCTCGACGAGCAGCATGACGCCCGCGGTGAGGGCCGCCAGCACGACCGAGGCGGCCAGCGCCATGCCGTAGTTCATGGCGCCAGGGTGACCGATCAGCCGGAAGATGACGACCGGCAGGGTGGGCGCCTCGTCGCGGGCGAGGAACGCGGTCGCGCCGAACTCGCCCAGGGAGGCCGCGAACGCGAATCCGCCCGCGGCCAGCAGGGGTCGCCACACGACCGGAAGGTCGACGGTGAGCACGGACCGGGCCGGGCCGGCGCCCAGGGACGCGGCGGCCTGGCGCAGCCGGTCGTCGACGCCGCCGAGGACCGGCACCAGGGTCCGTACCACCAGTGGCAGCGCGACCAGCGCCTGCGCCAGCGGCACCAGCAGCGCCGAGTCGCGCAGGTGCAGCGGCGGCCGGTCCAGCGTGATGAGGAAGCCGAAGCCGAGCGTCACTGCGCTCACGCCGAGCGGCAGCATGAAGAAGCCGTCGAGCAGGCCCCGCAGCCGCCGCTCGGCCCGGCCGCGCGAGCGGCGGGTGACGACGAGCGCGACCAGTCCGCCCAGGAGCAGCGCCATCCAGGTCGCGTCGACGGCGGTCCGAAGGCTGGTCGCGAGGGCGTCGGTCACCGGCACCAGCAGCGCGCCGCCGGGCTCGTCCAGGGCTCGGTAGTGCGCCAGCCCCCAGCCGTCGTCGGTCCGCAGGCTGCCGGCGACCAGCGTGGCGATCGGACCGGCCACCAGCGCGAGCAGCAGCGCGGTGGCCGCCAGCTGGGGCAGGTCGGACCGGCGCGGGCGGTGGGGCCGGGCCGGCAGCCGGCGTACCGCCGCGTCGGGGATGGCCCGCAGCCGGGCCGAGACGAGCAGCAGCCCGACCACCACGACGATCTGGAGCACCGAGAGCGCAGCGGCGGCCTGCAGGTCGAGCAGGTTCGTGGTGAGCAGGTAGATCTCGGTCTCGACGCTGGCGTAGCGCAGACCGCCGAGGGTCAGCACGACACCGAAGCTGGTGGCACAGAACAGGAAGACCACGCTCGCTGCGCTGGCGATCGCCGGCCGCAGCGTCGGCAGGGTGACCGTCCGGAAGACCCGCCACGGCCCGGCGCCCAGCGCGGCGGCGGCCTCGGCGGGACGGCTGTCGAGCCCCTCCCAGGCGGCACCGACGGTACGGATCACCACGGCGGCGTTGAAGAACACCAGGCCGGCCAGGATCGCCCACGGCGTCCCGTCCAGGCCCAGCCCGCCAAGCGGCCCGCTCTCCCCGAGCAGCTCGCGGAACGCCACGCCCACCACGACCGTCGGCAGCACGAACGGCACCAGCAGCGCCGCCCGCACCAGCCGCCGGCCCGGGAACTCCAGCCGGTGCAGGGCGTACGCCGCGGGCAGCCCCAGCACCACCGCGATCGCCGTCGCCGCACTCGCCGACCAGACGGTGAACCACAGCACGCGGTGCACCCGGGGCCGGCCGAGCACCTCGGCCACGCCCCCCGGGTCGAACGCGCCGTCGGTCCAGAAGCCCCGGGCGACCATCCCGCTGACCGGCAGCACGAAGAAGACCCCGAGCACGGCGCCCGGCAGCGCGGCGAGGGCGAGGAGAGCGAGCGGTCGCGACACGCCTCGGTGGCGCGCGGCGGCTCGGCCGGCCAGGGTCATCGCGTGGTCAGGTCGCTCCACTCGCGCAGCCAGGCGTCGCGGTTGGCGTCGATCTGCTCGGGAGCGACACTCAGCGGAGCCGTCGGCTGCACGGCGTGCCGCGCCCAGTCCTCGGGGAGCGGGGTGTCGGCGGCGACCGGGAAGACGTACATCGACTCGGGCAGCGCCGCCTGGACCTCGGGGCTCAGCAGGAAGTCGACCAGCTTCTTGGCGCCGGCGGGGTTCTCGGCCCCGGCCAGCACGCCGGCGTACTCCACCTGCCGGAAGCAGGTGTCGAGCAACGCCGCGGTGGTGCTGCTGCCGTCCTCGGCGAGCGTGAAGGCGGGCGAGGAGTCGTAGGAGAGCACGATCGGCCGCGCACCCTCCCCGCCGCCCTGGGTGAAGTCGACCTCGTAGGCGTCCGACCAGCCCTCGGTCAGCTTCGCGCCGTTGCCGATCAGCCGGGTCCAGTAGTCGGGCCATGCCTCGCCGTACTCCGCGATGGTGGCGAGCAGGAACGCCATGCCGGGCGAGGACGTGGCCGCGCCCGGTGTGACGAAGAGGTCCCGGTACGCCGGCTTCACCAGGTCGTCGAGCGTCGTCGGCACGGCGATGCCCTTGTCGGCGAACCAGGTGGTGTCGACGTTGACGCAGACCGAGGCGTTGTCCACCGGGGTCAGGGTCCGGCCGGCGTCGTCGGGCAGGTCGAACCTCTCCACCCCCGCGGGCCGGTCGGCCGGGGTGTAGGGCGCGAAGACGCCCTCGTCCAGCGCCCGGGAGGCGAAGGTGTTGTCGATGCCGAAGACGACGTCGCCGGTGGGGTTGTCCTTGGTGAGGACGAGCTTGTTGGTGAGGCTGCCGGCGTCGCCGGCGGCGCGGACGACGAGGGCGTGCCCGGTCTCGCGCTCCCACTGCGCCACCAGCTCCTCGGGCAGGTGGAACGACTCGTGGGTGACCAGGACGACCTCGTGTCCCTCGTGGTCCTCGGCGGCGTCGTCGCCGCCCCCGAGGGAGCAGCCGGACAGGCTGCCCAGACCGAGCGACAGTGCGGCCGCCAGGACCGTCGTGGTGAACTGCAGGCGCGCGCGTGGGCGCATCATGACTCCCTTCGCCGGTGCTAACCGGAGCAGGTTCGGAGGGTCTGCGGCTGGTCCGCACTCTCAGCCCGTGACACGGGCTCCCCTGTCTTTCGAAGACAACCCTAGTCCTACCGTTGTCGCGTGCCGATCCGCGTCCACTCCTTCGACGAGCTCGAGCCGCGGACGGCGTACGACGTCTGGCGGCTGCGGCAGGAGGTCTTCGTCGTCGAGCAGCGCTGCCCCTACCCCGACCTCGACGGCCGGGACCTCGAGCCGGGCACCCGGCACGTGCTGCTCCGGAAGGGCGGAGACCTGCTCGGCTACGCCCGCGTGCTCGACGACGGTGACGTCTGGCGTGTGGGCCGCGTGGTGCTGCGGCCCTCTGCTCGGGGCAGCGGCCTGGCCGACGTACTCATGCGGGGCGCGCTGGACGCCTGCTCCGCCGCCGATGCCACCCGCCCGGTGGTCCTCGACGCGCAGTCACCCCTCACCGGCTGGTACGCCACCTTCGGCTTCACCGTCGCCGGACCGGAGTTCGTCGAGGACGGCATCCCGCACACGCCGATGCGTCGAAACCCGGGTCCTGGCCCCGCGAAATCCGGGTGATGGCCCGTTGAGTCCCGGACCATGGCCCGTCGAGACCGGGCGCTGGTCGCCGGGGGGGCCACGAGGCCGGACTCGCGGGGCCACGGGGCGGGGCTCGCGGGGCCACGAGGCGGGACTCGCGGGGCCACGGGGCGGGACTCGCGGGGCCACGGGGCGGGACTCAACGGGAGAGGGAGAAGAGGATCCCCTCGGGGGTGGTGGTGCGGGTGGCCTGACCGCGGGCGACGAGGAGCTCGAGGTGGGCCTTGGTCTCCATCGCGGCGAGGGCGGCGTTGAACCGGTCGAGGGTCGCGTACGCGTGCTCGTGACGGGTCCAGGGAAGGACGCCGGCGACCTGGACCGACGTGCGCGGGCCGGTCTCGAGGGCGGCCCGGCACAGCGTCAGCCGGTGCTCGTGGTGGGCCAGCAGCTCGTCGACCCGTTCATGGGTGGACGGCGCCACCGGGCCGTGGGCGGGCAGCAGCGTCAGGTCCGGCAGCGCGCGGACCTTGGCGAGCGAGGCCATGAAGTCGCGCAGCGGCTGCTCGACCGGCTCGGGCTCGAACCCGATGGACGGCGTGATCGTCGGCAGCACGTGGTCACCGGCGAACAGGAGTCCGGCCGCGCGCTCGGCGAAGACGTAGTGGCCCTGGGTGTGCCCGGGCGTGTGCACGGCGTCCAGCGTCCGCTCCCCGACGCTCACCTCGACGTCGCCGTCGAGCCAGGAGTCGGGATAGCGACGTTGCGCGGCGTCCAGCTCGGGGGCGGCGTGCTCACGGAACAGCTCAGCGAGGTCCAGGGCGCCGGCGGCCACCAGGTGGCGGGCCAGGGCGTCGCCCCCGAAGCCGTCGACGGCGTTGGCCAGGTCCAGGGTGGTCTTCTCGCCGAGGCCGAGCGTCACGGTCGCGCCGAACTCCTCGGCCAGCGCCGAGGCGAGGGTGTAGTGGTCGCGGTGCACGTGCGTGACCAGGAACCGCCGGATGTCGGAGAACCGGTGCCCGAGCTGCCGCAGCCCCGCCTCCAGCGCCGTACGCCCTTCGGTGACGGCCCAGCCACCGTCGACCAGGGTGAGTCCCTCACCGGTCTCGATGACGTAGACGTTGACGGCCTTGAGGCCGTCCATCGGGAGCGGCAGGGGGATCCGGTGGATGCCAGGTGCCACCGACCAGGCACCGGGGGCGCTCCAGTGCTCGCCGGAGTCGGGCGAGACGGCGTACGCCGTGGACAGCTGCGTCACGCGACCGGCTCCTTGGCCCGGCGGTGCAGCCACAGCAGCCCGGCGACGGGCAGGACGGCGGGGACCCAGCCGTAGCCGCGGCCGTAGTCGGACCACACGGTGGCGTCGGGGAACCAGTCCTCCTCGACCAACGACAGCGTGCCGACCACCAGCACGCCCGTCAGCTCGGTCCACAGCAGCACCCGGGCCGGACCGGTCGACCCGGCCGCGGCTCGCCGGATGGCGAACCAGGCGGCGGCGTAGGTCAGCGCGGCGGCCAGGGAGAGCAGGTAGGCCAGCGGCGCCTCGTCGTACCGGGTGGTCAGCTGCACCAGCGACCGCGCGCCGGCCGCGACCGCGAAGACGGCATAGCAGGCGAGCAGGATCTGGTGCGGTCCCGAGCGGGAGGGTGCGGACGTCACGGCGTCATCTGTCACCGGGTCATCATGAGGCGTAGCGCCACGACACCCGTCGCCAGGGCCGCCACGGCCACCACGCCGCACGACCACGTCCCGCGGTCCTCGCGCACCGAGGCGAGCGCCGCCGGCGGCAGCGCGACCACGGTCACGGCATAGCCGAGGAACGTCGCGAGGCTCTCGGGCCGGCCCTCACCGGCGAGGCTCGCCAGGGCGGCGACGGCCAGGACGGCGCCGAGCAGCGTCAGCATCAGCACGAGCTGGTCCAGCCACGACGGGCGCGGCGTCCGCAGCGCGACGCCCGTGCCCGCCGCGACCGTGACGAGGGCGGCGTAGCCGACGACGATCCAGCCGATCAGGTCCAGGGTGCTGCCCATGGGAGCATCCTTGCCGATGACCACCGAGCTGCTGACCCTGGCCACCCGGCTGCGCGCGGCCGGATGCGTGTTCGCCGAGGACGAGGCGTCGCTGCTGCTGGCCGAGGAGCCTGACGCATCCGCCCGCGAGGCGCTGGTCGTACGCCGGGAGGCCGGCGAGCCGCTGGAGACGGTGCTCGGCTGGGCGGCGTTCGCCGGCCTGCGGGTGGCGTGCGCGCCCGGCGTCTTCGTGCCGCGGCGCCGCAGCGAGCTGCTGGTCCGGCTGGCCGTCGAAGCGCTCGGGCCTACGCCCCGGGTGCTCGACCTCGGTTGCGGCACCGGCGCGCTGGGCGCCGCCGTCGCGGCGAGGGTCCCGGACGCCGAGGTGTGGGCCGTCGACGTCGATCCGGCAGCGGTCGCCTGTGCCCGCCGCAACCTCGTCCCCGAGCGGGTGCTGCTCGGTGACCTCTTCGACCCGCTGCCGGCCGGGCTGTGCTTCGACGTCGTGATGGCCAACGCGCCGTACGTCCCGACCGCCGCGATCGCGCTGATGCCGCCCGAGGCGCGCGACCACGAGCACCGGGTGGCCCTTGACGGCGGACAGGACGGTCTCGACGTGCAGCGTCGGATCGTGACGACCGCGCGCGACCGGCTCTCCCCGGGCGGGCGGCTGCTCGTCGAGACGTCACGCGAGCAGGCGGCCGCGACCGCGGCCCTCATGGAGGCGGCAGGACTCGAGGTCACGGTGGTCACCGACGACGAGCTCGACGGCACCACCGCGGTGGGCCGCGCCAGGAACAGCTAGACGGTCGGCAGGACTCCGGTGGCGTCGTACTCCGCCAGCGCGGCGGCGTACGGCGCCAGGTCGATGCCGTGCTCGGCGAGCCACGCGTCGTCGTAGTAGGTGCTGGCGTAGCGCTCGCCGGCGTCGCACAGCAGCGTGACGACGCTGCCCGCCTCACCGGCGGCACGCATCCGCTCGATGACCTGCAACGACGCCCAGACGTTCGTCCCGGTCGAACCGCCGACCGCGCGGCCGAGCCGGTCGCTCACCCAGCGCATCGTGGCGATGGAGGCGGCGTCCGGCACCCGGAGCATGTCGTCGATGACGCCGCCGACGAAGGACGGCTCGACGCGCGGGCGCCCGATGCCCTCGATCCGCGACGGCAGCCCGGTGGTGTGCTCGGAGGTGTCGAGGCGCCAGCCGTCGAGGAAGGCGGAGTTCTCGGGGTCGGCGACCAGTAGCCGGGTGGGGTGGCGCTTGTAGTGCAGGTAGCGGCCGATCGTCGCCGACGTGCCGCCGGTGCCGGCACTGACGACGACCCACGCCGGGACGGGGTGCCGCTCGCGGCTGAGCTGCTGGAAGATCGACTCGGCGATGTTGTTGTTGCCGCGCCAGTCGGTGGCCCGCTCGGCGTAGGTGAACTGGTCCATGTAGTGCCCGTCGCACTCCGCCGCGACCCGCCGGGCCTCGTCGTAGACCTCACCGGCCTCCTCGACGAAGTGGCACCGGCCGCCGTACCACTCGATGAGCTTGATCTTCTCCGGGCTCGTCGAGCGCGGCATCACCGCGACGAACGGCAGCCCGACCAGCCGCGCGAAGTAGGCCTCGGACACGGCGGTCGAGCCCGACGACGCCTCCACCACCGTCGACCCGGCGTTGAGCCAGCCGTTGCACAGCGAGTAGAGGAAGAGCGAGCGCGCCAGCCGGTGCTTGAGGCTGCCGGTCGGGTGCACCGACTCGTCCTTGAGGTAGAGGTCGATCCCGCCGGGCCCGGGCAGCGGTACGACGTGCAGGTGGGTGTCGGCGCTGCGGTTCGCATCGGCCTCCACCCGGCGCACGGCCTCGTCGATCCAGGCACGGTGTTCGTGGCTCAGCAGGGGCACGGAAGCAGGCTAGGCGCTCACAGCCCCAGTAGGCGCGTCGACTCCTCGCGCATCTCGACCTTGCGGATCTTCCCGGTCACCGTCATCGGGAACTCCTCGACCACCAGCACGTAGCGCGGGATCTTGAAGTGGGCCAGCCGCCCCTGGGCGAACGCACGTACCGCGGCGGCGTCGAGCGGTGCCGCTCCGGCACGCATCCGGATCCAGGCGCAGAGCTCCTCGCCGTACGTCGCGTCCGGTACGCCGACCACCTGGACGTCCTCGATGTCGGGGTGGGTGTAGAGGAACTCCTCGACCTCGCGGGGATAGATGTTCTCCCCACCGCGGATGATCATGTCCTTGATCCGGCCCACGATCGCGCAGTAGCCGTCCTCCCGCATCACCGCGAGGTCGCCGGTGTGCATCCAGCCGTCCTCGTCGACCGCCTCGGCGGTCCTGTCCGGGTCCGACCAGTAGCCGAGCATGACCGAGTAGCCGCGGGTGCAGAACTCCCCCGGCTGACCGCGCTCGACCGTCGCACCGGTGACCGGGTCGACGACCTTGATCTCCAGATGGGGCGCCACCCGCCCGATGGTGGTGGTCCGCCGGTCCAGGTCGTCGTCGACACGGGTCTGGCAGCTGACCGGGCTGGTCTCGGTCATGCCGTAGGCGATCGACACCTCGCTCATGTGCATCTCGGTGACGCAGCGCTTCATCACCTCGACCGGACACACCGCGCCGGCCATGATGCCGGTCCGCAACGAGGAGAGGTCGAAGGTCGCGAACTCCGGATGGCTCTGCATCGCGATGAACATCGTCGGGACGCCGTACAGCGCCGTGCACCGCTCCTCCTGCACCGCCTGCAGCGTCGCCGCGGGGTCGAAGGCGGGGCCGGGGATGACCATCGTGGCGCCGTGGGTGACGCACCCGAGGTTGGCCATCACCATGCCGAAGCAGTGGTAGAAGGGCACCGGGATGCAGAGCCGGTCGGCCTCGGTGAAGCGCAGCAGCTCGGTGGTGAAGAAGCCGTTGTTGAGGATGTTGCGGTGGCTGAGCGTCGCGCCCTTGGGGAACCCCGTCGTACCCGAGGTGTACTGGATGTTGATCGGATCGTACGGGTCCAGCGTCGCCATCCGCTCCGGGACGGCGCTGGGCGGCAGGTTGCGGCCCTCGTCGACCAGGGTGCGCCAGCCGTCGCAGTCGATGTAGACGACCCGCTCGAGCGTCGGGCACTCGTCGGCCACCTCACGCACCATCGCGCGGTAGTCGCTGCTCCTGAAGCTGCTCGCCGCCAGCAGCAGCCGCATGCCGCTCTGGTTGGCGGCGTAGGCGAACTCGTGGGTGCGGTACGCCGGGTTGACGTTGACGAGGATCGCGCCGATCTTCGCGGTGGCGAACTGCGCGATCGTCCACTCCGCGCAGTTCGGCGCCCAGATGCCGACCCGGTCGCCCTTCTCGATGCCGGCGGCGAGCAGACCGCGGGCGAGCTTGTCGACGTCATGGTCGAGGCGACCCCAGGTCCAGCGCCGCCCGGTCGCTACCTCGACCAGCGCCTCGCCGTCGCGGTGAGCATGCACGACCCGCTCGAAGCAGGCGCCGATGGTCTCTTCCAGGAGCGCGGGCTCACGCTCACCCGAGGCGTAGGACTCCATGCGCCATAGTGACACGCGAGTGGCGGTCGTCACAGGGAGGCGAGGCCGGCACGTGAGGGCGGCATCGGGCGCCCGGACGGCTATGAGATACCCCACACGGAGCCCCGAATCGGGCCACTCGATTTGGCTCGACGCCTCCCTAGGCCGCATACAGGATGTGTGGACACTCCCTTGCCCGACGCCCTGGCCGCTGAGGCCCACACGGTCGACGCGGTCCTCATCGGTGGCGGCATCATGAGCGCCACTCTCGGCACGCTCCTGCAGGAGCTGGAGCCGGAGTGGGACATCCGCATCCTCGAGCGCCTCGACAAGCTCTCCCAGGAGAGCTCGGGCCCGTGGAACAACGCCGGCACCGGCCACGCCGCGCTGTGCGAGCTGAACTACACCCCGCAGCTGCCCGACGGCAGCGTGGACATCAGCAAGGCCGTCCAGGTCAACGAGCAGTTCCAGATCTCCCGGCAGCTGTGGGCGCACCTGGTCGAGACCGGCCGGATCCCGGACCCGCAGGCGTTCATCCACGCCACGCCGCACATGAGCTTCGTCTGGGGCGCCGACAACGTCGAGTACCTCCGCACCCGCCACGCGGCCCTCGCCGACCACCCGCTGTTCAGCGGCATGGAGTTCAGCGAGGACCCGGAGGTCATCCGGGGCTGGGCGCCGCTGCTGCTCGAGGGCCGCGACCTGTCGGGCGAGCCGATCGCCGCGACGTACAGCCCGGCCGGCACCGATGTCGACTTCGGCCGGCTCACCGAGCTGCTGACCGACTCGCTGGTCGCCGGCGGTGCCACCCTGCAGCTCGGCAGCGAGGTGCAAGAGCTGTGGCGCACCAAGCGCGGCACCTGGTACGTCGCCGGCCGCCGGGCTGGCACGGGCGAGCAGTTCGCCCTCGAGGCCCGCTTCGTGTTCGTCGGCGCCGGCGGCTACGCCCTGCGGCTGCTGCAGCGCTCCGGCATCAAGGAGATCCGCGGCTTCGGCGGCTTCCCGGTCAGCGGCGAGTTCCTGCGCACGACCGAGCCGTCGCTGGTCGCCCGCCACCAGGCCAAGGTCTACGGCAAGGCCGCCGTCGGCGCGCCGCCGATGTCGGTGCCGCACCTGGACACCCGCGTCGTCGACGGCAACGTCAGCCTGATGTTCGGCCCGTACGCCGGCTGGAGCCCGCGCTTCCTCAAGTTCGGGTCCTTCGCTGACCTGTTCTCCTCGATCCGCTGGCACAACATCGTCCCGATGCTGCGGGCCGGTCTCGCGAACCTCGGGCTCACGCTCTACCTGATCCAGCAGCTCATCGCGCGGCCGAAGACGAAGTTCAAGGACCTGCAGGACTTCTTCCCCGGCGCCGAGCCGAAGCACTGGGAGAAGATCACCGCCGGACAGCGGGTGCAGGTGATCCGGCCCAACGGCGTACTGCAGTTCGGCACCGAGGTCATCGCCTCCTCCGACGGCACGATCGCCGGCCTGCTGGGCGCCTCCCCGGGCGCCTCGACGGCCGCGCCGATCATGCTGCAGGTGCTCGAGCGCTGCTTCCCGCAGCGCTGGGCCGACTGGCAGCCCGCGCTGAGCCGCGTCGTCCCCACCCACGGCCTCGAGCTCGGCGAGGACCCGCAGGCTGCCCGCGCGTCGCTGGCGCGCACCGCCGAGATCCTCGGCCTCGCCCTGCCGGCCGAGCCGGAGACGGCACCGGCCGCCCGGGAGCGGGAGACGGTCGACGCCTGAGGAGCGCCTCCCAGGTCTGCAGCCTCACCGGGGCTGCATGCTCATCGAGGTATGCAGACCA
>NZ_DASWXC010000074.1:0-38945 GCF_036405735.1 Nocardioides sp. | reverse complement strand
GGCCGGCTGCTCGCGGCGCCGCTACGCCGCGGCGAGCCGGTGACCGACGCGCGACTGGTCGGCCCCGGGCTGGCCGACGCCCACCCGGGACGGGTCGCGGTCCCGGTCCGGCTGCCGGACCCGGGCCTGGTCGAGCTGCTGCGGCCCGGGGACCGCATCGACCTGTTCGCCGTCGACCCCTCCGGAGCGGCCGGGAGCGATCCGGGCGGGGCCGAGCAGGTGGCGGCCGGCGTACTCGTGCTGGCCGTGCCGGAGGTGCGGGCCGAGGCAGCCACCGCCAGCGGGCTCGGTGGCCGTCTCGTGGTCATCGGCGTCGCACAGAGCGCCGTCGAAGAGGTCACGGCGGCGTCGGTGCGGTCCTTCCTCACCTACGCCTTCGCGTCCTAGGGTCGATGCCACTCGGGGGCTTCGCGGAGCCCACACCCGCAGAGCGAGGAGTAGGCATGACCGGCTTCAAGAACTTCATCCTGCGCGGCAACCTGGTCGAGCTCGCCGTCGCGTTCATCATGGGCAGCGCGTTCGCCACCGTCGTGACCGCCACGGTCGCGCTCATCATGGATCTCGTCGGCAAGGCCGGCGGCACGCCTGATTTCTCCGACTGGAACCCGAAGGGCATCAGCGTGGGCGCCTGGCTGACCGCGGTGATCGCCTTCCTCATCCTGGCGGCCGTCGTCTACTTCTTCATCGTGGTGCCGTACACCAAGGCCAAGGAGCGCTACTTCCCCGCCACCAACGAGCCCGGCACACCCGAGGACGTCGCCCTGCTCACCGAGATCCGCGATCTCCTCGCCGCTCAGCGTCCCACGCCCTGACACCCTCCCCCGCCGGCTGTCGCGCGCGCACCTGACATCCCCCACCGCGACACGCCGGTGGAACGTTGGCCAGGTCAGGTGCCCGGGGCGGCAGGAGCCGGGTCAGGAGCCGGTCAGGAGCCGTGGTGGGGCGGCACCTGGGAGCGCAGCCACGCGTCGGAGCCGCGCTCGACGGCCGGCTCCTCGGGATCGCGCTCGTCGCGCGTGGTCTCGGGCAGTACGTCGCCGAAGATCCGCGCCAGCCGGCGCTTGCGCTCCCACTCGGTCTCAGCGGGCTGCTGAGGGTCCTGCGCGTCGCTCACGTGCAGAGCCCGTAGAACTCGAGCTGGGCCTTCTCCTCCTCGGAGCGGCCGTCGGCGGGGGATGCCTCGTCGGTCGGCGCCTCGTCGGTGGGCGCGTCGGCGCTCGGCGAGCTGCCGGCCGAGGGCTCGTCGGTCGGCTGGTTGGTCGGCTCGTCGGTCGGGCCGTCCGTGGCCTCCCCCGCCGGTGCCGTGGGGGTCTTCTCGCCGCCGGGCAGGTGGTCGACCCGGATCG
This sequence comes from Nocardioides sp., assembly GCF_036405735.1. Lineage (GTDB taxonomy): Bacteria > Actinomycetota > Actinomycetes > Propionibacteriales > Nocardioidaceae > Nocardioides. Next base: position 37,599 of record NZ_DASWXC010000074.1, on the reverse strand, counting down.
AGCCGGCGGTGAGCCGGTCGCCGAGCGCTCGGTCCTCACGGATCCGCTCCCAGATCTCGTCGGCCTCGTCGGTCCACACCACCCGGCCGCGGTCATCGCCGCTGCCGTAGACGAACGGCACGGTGATGAACTCGATCTTGTCGAGGCTGATGTTCTTGAACTGAAGGGCCAGCCCCGCCAGCTCCTGGATGTTGCCGAGCCCCGTGGTGTTGACCTCGGCCAGCTCGAGGGACTTCGTGGCCTCGTTGAGGAACGAGACGACCTTGATGGGGTTGGCCAGGGTGTTCGCCGACATGACCTCGCTGACCATGGAGGCGATGAAGGCCTGCTGGCGGCGGGTGCGGCCGATGTCGGAGCCGTCGCCGATGTTGTGCCGCACGCGGACGTAGGCGAGCGCCTTCTTGCCGCTCAGCTTGCGCGTGCCGGCCTTGAACGTGGTCTTGGTGTAGGAGTCGTAGAACGTCTCCGGGACGCACACGTCGACGCCGCCCACGGCGTCGACCATCCCCTTGAAGCCGCCGAAGTTCACCGTCACCGAGTAGTCGATCGCGATGCCGGTGACGTGCTGGAACTGGCTGATCGTGCAGGCGGGGCCGCCATACGCGAACGCCGCGTTCCACATCGCGCGGCTCGAGCCCTCGATGATCTCGCCCTCCTCGTCGCGGCAGTCGGGCCGCTCGACCAGGGAGTCACGCGGGATGCTGATCCCGTAGGCGTGCTTCCGGTCCCGGGAGAGGTGGAGCAGGATCGTGGTGTCGGACAGGCCGGCGGTGTTCTCGCCGTCGACGCCACAGCCCTCGCAGTCGCGCGAGTCCTCGCCCATGATCAGGATGTTGATGGGGTCGGTCGGACCGCTGAACTGCACCTTCTCGGGCGCCGGCTCGACGATCTGGCCGGCGTAGTCGGCGATGGTGAGGTTGCCGTTGAGCTGCCGGTAGAGGTAGGCGACGGCCAACCCGGAGACCATGCCGAGCACCAGCAGCGTCGAGAGCACCACCTTGGCGACGGTGTGCCGCTTGCGCTTGCGCGCCCGCCGCTTGCCGCCGCGGCCGGTGCGCGAGGCGGACCGGACCTGCACCCGCGGGTCGGGCATGGACGCGTCGATGCGACGCCCACGCGGGGACGTCGACTCGACGTCGGCGGGGCGCTCAACGTCGGTCATGTCTCACCGTCTGGTCCGGGCGGGGGCTGGGCTTGCGGGCTGGGGCACCGCGAGAGTACGCGGGACATCCAATTCTGACCCAGAGAAGGTGCGTTCCCCCAACCGAGGACGCAACGTGACGTGCGTCTGGGTGCCCCGGGCGAGAGTCGAACTCGCGACCTTTCGCTTAGGAGGCGGCTGCTCTATCCACTGAGCTACCGGGGCCGAACCGCCGCCAAGTATGCCCCAGGCGACTGAGCCTGCGGTCCGCGCACCGAGGCGCGCGTTACGGCAGGATCGGTGCGGTGACGATCAAGTGGCCGTGTCCCTGTTGCGGCTATCGGACGCTCGACCAGGGGCCGGGTGACTACGACCTGTGTCATGTGTGCTGGTGGGAGGACGATCCGGTCGCTCTGCGGTGGCCGCTCGTCGACGAGGGCCCGAATGCCATGGCCCTGCTCGAGGCGCAGCGCAACTACCAGGCGTTCGGAGCGTTCGCTGCCAGTGCGCGCACGAAGGTCCGACCTCCCCACGAGGATGAGGGGCGTGAGCCCGGCTGGCGGCCCCTGGACCCCACCGTCGACGACTTCGAGCAATCCCCTGACGCCGCTGCGCACATCCCTTGGCCAGAGGACCTGCAGTCCCTCTACTGGTGGCGCCCGACCTACTTTCGGCGGCCCGAGAAGCGCGCGACGGTTCCCGTTGCGCGTCGACCCGCGTCGAACGCCGCGGAGCGACTCATGGCGCGGGTCCTGGATGCCGTCCCGGAGGCCGAGCCGATCGACGTCCACATGCGACATCGGTACGAGGCGCCGGCACCCTTCGCGTTCTGCGGCGAGCTCGCACCGTTCGTTCTGGATGCCTACGCCCGCGGAGAGACCGAGCTCGCGCTGCGCGCCGTCAGGGTTCTCAACGCCGCCCTGACCGAGGATGACGCACATGCCGCGAACTGCGTGGTGATCGCCTTCCTCGAGCGTGAGGAGTGGCACGCCCCGCAGCTGTCGCGCTTCATCGAGCAATGGCCGACGGAGATCCGAGGACAGATAGAACGACAGATCGCACACGCAGCCGCCACGTGTCGTCGGTGAGCGACGCGCGCCGTCGTACTCAGGACGGCAGGTCCTTCCACGCGAAAGCCCTCAGCAGGCCGGCGGCATGCTCGGGATCGTGCCCAGGATGACAGACGGCGTCGCGCCTGCGGCTCAGAAGACGAACGATGCGACCTCCGAGCGCAGCTCGGACGCCATCCGGGCCAGCTCCTGGGTGGCGGTGTGCGACTGGGTCACGGCGTGGGTGGTGCTGGCGGCGGCCTCGGCGACACCGGTGATGGTCCGGGTGATGTCGCTGGAGCCGTTGGCCGCCTGGGCGACGCTGCGACTCATGTCGTTGGTGGTGGCGGTCTGCTCCTCGACCGCCGAGGCGATCGTCAGCTGTGACTCGTTGATCGTGGCGATGATGTCGGCGATCTGGGCGATCGCCTCGACCGCGCCGGCGGTGTCGGCCTGGATGGCCTGCACCTTGGCGGCGATCTCCTCGGTGGCCTTCGAGGTCTCCTCGGCGAGGTCCTTGACCTCGTTGGCGACCACGGCGAAGCCCTTGCCCATCTCGCCGGCGCGGGCCGCCTCGATGGTGGCGTTGAGCGCCAGCAGGTTGGTCTGCGCGGCGATCGAGGTGATGGCCTTGACCACCACGCCGATCTCCTCGGAGGACTCGCCCAGGCGGCGCACGGTGTCGTTGGTGGCCTGCGCCGCGCTCACGGCCGTGGAGGCGACCCGGGCGGCCTCGGTGGCGTTGCGGGCGATCTCCCGGATGGAGGCGTCCATCTGCTCCGAGCCGGCCGCGACGGTGTGAACGTTGTGGGCGACCTGCTCCGAGGCCGTGGCGACCGTGCCGGCCTGGACGCTGGTCTCCTCGGCGGCCGACGCGATCTGGACGGTCGACGCCGACAGCTCCTCCGACGAGGCGGCCACCGCGTCGGCCGAGCCGACGACCTGCGCCATCACGGCGCGGAAGTTCGCCTGCGTACGCCGCAGCGCGTCCGCCATCTGACCGACCTCGTCGCGGGAGGAGACCGGTGCGACGACGGTCAGGTCGCGCTCGGCCATCCCCTCCAGCGCGTCCTTGACCGCCAGGATGGGCCGCCGGATGGCACGGGCGATCAGCAGCGTGAGTCCCAGCGCCAGGACCAGGCCGATCCCGAGCACGACGAACTGCATCCGGTAGGCACGGTCGCCCTCCTCCACGGCCGCCTGGGCGCTGTCGGTGAAGTACTCGACGTTGCTCACGCCGCCGGCGTCGAGCGAGTCCGCCATCTGGCTGATGACCGGGGCGACCTGCTCGTCGTAGTGCCTCGTGAACCGCTTGACGTCGCCCGCCTCGGCCGCCGGCACCAGCAGCTCGTCACGCAGCTCCTTGAAGCTGCTCCACGCCTCGGTGTAGGTCTGCCACCACGGCTCGTCCCCCAGCGCGCCGGCGAGCTGGGCGTTGTACGCGTCGACCCCGGCGTCGTTCTCCTCGATCGCGGCCAGCCAGTCGGCGAAGGCCTCCTCGTCGGTCTGGAGGGCGAGCATCGCGACCTGCATGCGGGCCTTGATCTGGTCCTGGTGGATCTTGCCGAGCGGCGCGATGACGTCGGCCTGCGTCGCGGCCAGCTGCTGGCCGGAGTCGGTCGCCCGCGAGATGCCCTGCGCGCCCACGACGCCGCTCGCGATCGCGACGATCGCCAGCGTCCCGACGGCGATCATGAGCTTGGTGCTGATCGCCCTGTCGTCGAACCAGCGGCCGACCCTCGCTAGCGGCCCGACGGCCTGGGTCTGCGACAGGACGGTCGGCTGGGCGAGCGTGGTCATACGGGGTCTCCCGGGGAGCAGGTCGATCGCCGGCTGGATGCGGCCGGTGCCGGAGGGGGCGGCACCTTCCCTTCGGCCCGCTGCCCCCGCGCTGTAGCGGGGTGAGGGCAAAATTCCACCGAGTGCAGGAAATCAACGCGTCACCATGCCGCGGGTGCGCACGCGATCGACCGGGTACCGGCGCCGGCATGAAGATCGGCTACTTCCTGTCCTGCGAGGAGTACGAGCCCCGGGAGCTCCTCGAGCAGGCGCTGCTCGCCGAGGAGGCGGGCTTCGAGGCGCTCTGGATCAGCGACCACTTCCACCCGTGGAACGACGAGCAGGGCCAGAGCCCGTTCGTGTGGGGCGTGATCGGAGCCCTCTCCCGAGTGACCCGACTCCCGGTCACCACCGCGGTGACCTGCCCGACCATGCGGATGAGCCCCGTCATCACGGCCCAGGCGGCGGCCACAGCCGCGGTGATGCACGAAGGGCGGTTCCGGCTGGGCGTCGGGAGCGGCGAGGCGCTCAACGAGCACATCCACGGCGACGCATGGCCGTCGGCCGACGTACGGCTGGAGATGCTCGATGAGGCCGTCGACGTCATGCGCCGGCTGTGGAGCGGGGAGAACGTCGAGCACCGCGGCCGTCACTACACGGTCGACAACGCGCGGATCTACACGCTTCCCGACGAGCCGCCCGAGGTCTACGTCTCCGGGTTCGGCCCGAAGTCGGTCCGGCTGGCGGGCCGCATCGCCGACGGCTACATCACGACCAGTCCCGACACCGACCTGCTCGACCTGTTCCGGGAGACCTCGGGGGGCAAGCCCGCGGCGGCGGGGTTCAAGGCGGCGTACGCGTCCAGTGAGGAGGAGGGCGTGAGGCACGCCCACCGGCTCTGGGCGACGTCCGGACTTCCCGGGGAGCTGGCGCAGGTGCTGGCGACGCCGCGCCACTTCGAGCAGGCCGCACAGCTCGTGACGCCGGAGATGACCCGTGACAGCCTGGTGTGCGGGCCGGACCTCGAGCGTCACGTCGCGTCGTTCCAGCCCTACGTCGACGCGGGGTTCGAGGAGGTCTACGTGGCCAACATCGGCCCGCACTACCGCGACATGATCACGCGGTTCGGAGAAGAGGTGCTGCCCGCCGTACGGGCGATGGCAGCCCGTGACCAGAAGCTGGACGACAAGGTGGAGGTGGCCCGATGAACTGGTGGATCGTGCTGATCATCGTGGGTGTGATCGTGGTCGGCGGCTGGTTCATGGCCGCCTGGGTGATCGACCGGGGACGCTCGAAGGACGTCTCGACCGACACGCAACGGGTCGCCCCCGACCCCGCGGCCGAGGCCGACATGAACACCCGGCGCGACACGGGAGACCCGCGCGACGACGACCGCTGAGTCAGGCCCGGAAGGCCCGACCGCCGGACGGTGTCTGGACGCGGTCAGACGACCTCGAAGCTCAGCCCGGCGCGCTGCAGCCGGCCGAGCAGCTGCTCGCCCATCGCCTGGGCCGGGGTGACCTGGCCGGCGGTGGGCGGGTTGTCGTCCAGCGCCAGACACAGCGCCGCCTCGCCGAGCATCTTCGCGGTCTCGGTGTAGCCCGGGTCCCCGCCGCTGACGCGCGTGCGGAGCTGTCGGCCCCCGGTCTCGGCCAGGAAGTCGACCGTGAACCACGACCGCTCGCGGTGGCGCGGCGAGGGGCCCTCCCCCTGCGGGACCCGGGAGCCGAGGAACCGCCGCAGCGGGGAGACCTGGGCGCCGAGCGCCAGGCCGCTGACGGCGACAGCGCCCCCGACCGCGAACCGCAGCGTCCGGGTCCCGGCGAAGTGCGAGTAGCGGAACCGCGGGCCGTACTCCGCGAGCGCCGCACCGCTGCGGGCCACCACGGCGGGATCGATCGTCGGGAGCGGCACCAGCCAGTAGCCCAGCTCCTGGTCGCGTCCCGGAGGGGCACTGACCGCCCGCGAGGAGCGGCCGGTGGGCCGGGGCTCGGTGCGCCGACGCTCGGCCATGGCCGAGCGGAGCTGACGGGCGCGCGAGAACTGCTCGAGAGCGGAGTGGAACGTGCCGCCCGACAGGCCGGCACCGGCCCGGACCACGCCGCGCATCGTCAGCGGCTCGGTCACCGGACCCAGCTGGCGCACCGTGAAGTAGGCGCCGAGGTCGTGCGGGATGGAGTCGAAGCCGCAGGCGTGGACGAGCCTGGCGCCGGTGCGGACCGCCGTGGCGTGGTGCAACAGGTACATCCGGTCCACGAACTCCGGCTCGCCCGTCAGGTCGAGATAGTCCGTGCCGGCGTCCGCGCAGGCGCGCACCAGCGGCTCCCCGTGACGCAGGTAGGGCCCGACCGTGGTCGCCAGCACCCGCGTCCGCTCGGCCACCGCGGCCAGCGACCCGGGGTCCGCCACGTCGGCGTGGAGGAGCGGCAGGTCGGCGTACCGAGGATCGTGGGCCGCCAACCGGGAGCGGACCTCCCCAAGTTTGGTGAGGTTCCGGCCGGCCAGACCCCAGCGCAGGGAGGCCGGAGCGACGCTCGCCAGGTAGTCGGCAGTCAGCCCGCCGGTGAAACCGGTCGCGCCGAACAGGACGAGATCGAGTTCACGGGTGGCTGGACGGGAGGACGAGGAGGCCATGGGCTCAGGGTAGGGGGCAGGGCTGTCGAGGGCTGCCGAGCCCGGTCCAGACCGGGCGTGACCTCCTTTCCGATGTTTCGTTGGGGAGCCGGCCGGGTAGACCCCGGTCGGGAAGGAGCGCTGATGGAGACCATCGACGTCGAGCTGGGCGAGTTCACCCGTCGCAGCCGCTCGGTCGTGTTGCGGCACACCGACACGTCGCTGCGCCGCGGCCTCGAGCCTGGTGAGGAGATCCTCGTGCGCGACCCGCGGCTGGGCTACTTCGCGGCCACCGTCGCCGACATCGACTTCGAGCTCGCCGACACCGTCTACCGCGTCGAGCTCGGCGTACGGCTCTCCATCCACGAGGCCGCCGAGCGTGCCCTGCGACCGATGGTCGTCGGCGCCGCACCCGTCGGACGCCAGGAGCTCCTCGACCTGCTCGGCCAGCTCCGCTCGGTCGCCCACACCCTGCAGACGGGGCTGGCGAAGGACGAGGACGTCGCCGTCCCGCGCTGAGCGTGACGCAGACGCATCGACGGCAGCGAAGCGCGCCGATTCTCCTGCGGAGCAGGGCCCGACTGCGCGATGATGCGCCCATGCAAGAGGGAGGGCCTATCCGGGTGTACCTGCTGGACGACCACGAGATCGTCCGCCGCGGGGTCCACAGTCTGCTCGAGTCCGAGGGCGACATCCAGGTCGTCGGCGAAGCCGGCACCGCCGCAGAGGCACTTCCGGAGATCCTCCGGCTCCGCCCCGACGTCGCCGTCCTCGACGCCCACCTGCCCGACGGGTCCGGCATCGACGTGTGCCGTGAGATGCGGGCCGTCGACCCCTCGATCCGTGGACTCGTCCTGACCAGCTACGACGACGACACCGCCATCTCGGCCGCGATCATGGCCGGCGCCTCGGGCTACGTGCTGAAGCAGATCGAGGGCAGCTCGCTCATCAGCGGCGTCCGACTGGTCGCCAGCGGGCACAGCCTCATCGACCCGGCGGTCGCCTCACGCGTCGTCGAGCAGGTGGACTTCCACCGTCGCACGCTCGACCTGGTGGCCGACCTCACCCCGCAGCAGAGCAAGATCCTCTTCCTCATCGCCGAGGGCCTGACCAACCGGCAGATCGCCGAGCGGCTGTTCCTGGCCGAGAAGACGGTCAAGAACCACGTCACCGGCATGCTGGCGCGGCTCGGCGTCGAGCACCGCACCCAGGCCGCCGTCCTCGCCCTCAAGCTGCGCGGCGAGATGGCGGCGCTGGGCGACAGCGCCGAGGTGGACGTCCCGGGCCAGCGCCACGGCATCGCCGAGCCCGTCCACGGCTGACGCCGACCCGGCCGTCAGCCCGGTCGTGAGCCCGGTCGTGAGTCCTGTCGTCAGCCGTTGACCGACTCCGGGGCGGCGGAGACGTCGACGGCCTTGTCGGCGTCGAGCACCAGCAGGATCGACTCATCCAGCGGCCGGACCCCGAGGACGACCTGCTGCACCTGGGGCGGCATGTTGGTCGGCGGCGCCTCCAGCTCGCTGCCGCCGTGACCGCTGGTGTCGATGACGTCGCCGATGTCGTCGACCAGCAGGCTGACGACCTCGCCCCGGTTGCGGACGATGACGTTCATCGGCAGAGCGTCGTCGGCGCGCGGCGGCAGCCCGAGCCGGACCCGCAGGTCGACGGCGGTGACGATCTGGCCGCGCAGGTTGATCAGCCCGCGCACCGCCTCCGACGCCTGCGGCACCGGCGTCATCGGCTGGTGGCGCAGCACCTCCTGGACGCCGTCGACCGGCACCCCGAAGTAGAGGTCGTCGACCCAGAAGGTGCAGTACTGCTCCGTGAGCCCGCCGAAGGAACCCCCTGCCACCGTTGCGGCGTTCACGCGCCGACCCCCGTCCTGGCCACGACGGCCTCCAGGTCGACCAGGTCGGTGACCCGGTCCTGTACGACGGCCGACCCGGTCACGCCGTAGCGGTGGCCGACCTGACTGGTGATGACCGAGGTCTCGATGACGTCGAGGACCCGGTCGATGACGATGCCGACCGCCCGGTCGTCGCGCTCGTGCACGACCACAGAGATCTGCTCGCTGTCGAAGGAGCTGTCCGGCAGCCCGATCGCCGGTGCCAGCCGCACGAGCGGCAGCAGACCGTCGCGGTACTGGACCACCTCCGAGCCACCGGTGCGCTCGACGCGGTCGCGCGGGAACTCCTCCAGCCGGGCGACGGCCGAGAGCGGCAGGGCGGCGCGCTGGCCGCCGGCCACCTCCAGCACGAGCAGGGCGACGGCGTCCTCATCGACGGCGCGGACCTCGGTCACCTCGTTCTCGGTCGCCTCGATCCTGCGCGACGCGGCGATGCCCGCGACGTCGAGGATCAGGGCGACCCGGCCGTCGCCCATGATGGTGGCGCCGGCGTACATCGTGAGGTTCTTCAGCTGGCGCCCGATCGGCTTGACCACGATCTCCTGGGTGTCGTGCACCGCGGAGACGCAGAGGCCGAAGCGGAGGTCATCGGACTGCAGCACCACGACGGTGAGCGCCTCGACCTGCTCGGGCTCGCCACCGAGCGCCTCGCTGAGCGAGACCAGCGGCAGCAGCTTGCCGCGCAGCCGGAGCACCGGCGCACCCGCCAGCCGCTCGACGCTGCGCTCCAGGTCCTCGCCCTCAAGGCGGACCAGCTCGACCAGGTTGGCCTGCGGGATCGCGTAGCGCTCGGCGCCCTCGCCGACGACCAGCGCCGGGATGATCGCCAGCGTCAGCGGGATCCGCACCCGCACGGTGGTGCTGCGACCGACCTCGCTCTGCAGGTCGACCGAGCCGCCGATGCGCTCGATGTTGGTGCGCACGACGTCCATGCCGACGCCGCGGCCCGACACGTTCGTGATCTCGGTGGCGGTGGAGAAGCCGGGACGGAAGATCAGGTTGACGATCTCCTTGGTGTCCAGCCGCGCGATCTGCTCCCGGCTCACGACGCCGCGCTCGATGGCGACCGCCGCGATCTTGTCCGGGTCGATGCCCTTGCCGTCGTCGGTGATCTCGACGACGACCTGGCCGGACTCGTGGAAGGCGCGCAGCAGCAGCTTCCCGGAGCGCGGCTTGCCGGCCGCCAGGCGGTCCTCGGGACGCTCGATCCCGTGGTCCAGGGAGTTGCGGACCAGGTGCGTGAGGGGACCGCGGAGCGCCTCGAGGAGGCTGCGGTCCAGCTCGGTCTCGTGCCCCTCCATCGTCAGGTCGACCTCGCGGCCGAGCTGGTGCGACAGGTCGCGGACGATGCGCGGCATCTTGGCCCAGACCTGGCCGATGGGCTGCATGCGGGTCTTCATGACCGACTCCTGCAGCTCGCTGGCGACCAGGTCGAGGCGCTGGCTGGCGCGGACCAGCTCGACGTCGTCGGAGATCTCGCTGCGCTGCAGCAGCTGGTTGCGGGTGAGCACCAGCTCACCGACCAGCTGGACCAGGTTGTCGAGCAGGTCCACATCGACGCGGACCGAGGAGTCGACGACGGTGCGCCGCTCGGCCGCGTCCTCCGCCGGGTCCGGGTGAGGCTCGGGCTCGCCGGTCGCGGGCACCGCCTCGGCGACGTACGACGCCACGGCGGGCGCCACGACCACGGCCTGCTCCTGGCTGTCGGGCGGAGCGGTCGGCAGGGCGCCGTTGCCGCTGACACCCGGGGTGACGCCGGCACCGGCGAGCGCCAGTTCGGGCGTCGCGAGCACGACGGGCAGCACGTCCGGAAGCTCAGCGGGCAGCTCAGCGGGCAGCTCGTCGGGGACCTCCGCCTCAGGCTCCACGCCGGCGAGCAGCGCTTCGATGACCGCGGCCACCGGTGCGACCTCGACGCTCTCGTCCTCGTCCTTGCCGGTGCGCTCGATCACGTCGAGCAGCGCGCGCACGGTGTCGACCATCCGCAGCAGCGCCTCGGCGATCGGCGGCGTCATCGCCTTCTCGCCGTCGCGCAGCTGCGAGAGCAGCGTCTCCCCGACATGGGTCAGCCGCTCGAGCCGCCCGAACGCGAGGAAGCCGCTGGTCCCCTTGATGGTGTGGATCGTGCGGAAGATGCTCGACAGCAGCTCCCGGGATCCCGGGTGCTGCTCGAGCTCGACCAGGTCACGGTCGAGCTGGTCGAGGTTCTCGTGGGACTCCACGAGGAACTCCGCGATGATCTCGGCGTCGTCGTCCATAGCTGTTGTGTGCCTCCTCCGCTGGGAAGCATCGGCGGCACCGAGGGGCGGCTGAGCGTTCCCGGCAGGCCGGAGGCCTCGAATGGCACGAGGTGCCGTTAAATTTTGCCGCCGGCCCGGCGGAGCCGTCAGCTGCGCTCGCGCAGCGCCTGCGCCAGCGACGCGACGGCGTCGCGAGCCGGGGAGGCCGACTCCTGGTTGGAGCTGGCCAGCTCGGCCAGCAGCTCGGCGCGGTGCACCCGCACGGAGCGGGGCGCGTCGATGCCGACGCGCACGACGTCGCCGCGCACTTCCAGGACGGTGATGGTGACGTCGTCGCCGACGACCACGCTCTCACCGACGCGACGACTCAGGACCAGCATGACGCCACGCTATCGCGCGTGGCCGGCGGCTGCCGCCTCACGCCACCAGCGGCGCCGCAACCGGCAGGTCGGGATCGTCCAGGAGGACCTGCGCGGCGCGGCGCGTCGCGAGGTTGACCAGCAGGGGGGCCCGCAGGTTCACCGTCGTCGAGGCCAGGTCGGCCCCGGCGTGCACGATGAGGAGCACCAGCACGTCGGCGGCCTGCTCGACGCCGAGGTCGGCGACGACGTCGTCACCGATCTCCGGGGCGTAGGCGGGGTAGAACGTCAGAGGCGGCACCACGACGAACTCCAGGTCCTCGCGCTCCAGGGAGCGCAGCGCGCACAGGGTGCCGTCGTCGTCCAGCTTGACCAGGGTGTAGCGCCGCTCCGACGGGAAGCCCGGCATGGGGTGCACCAGCTCGATGACCGGGATGTCCACGGGTTCGGGCGCGAACTGACCCGGCGTGGCTCCGGACATGGCTGCGGACATGGCTGCGTGCTCCTCCTGCGCCTGGGACGGGACGACGCTGACGATCATCGCAGGAAGTCGAGCAGGCTGGGCTGCAGGACACGCGCGGTGGCCGCGAGCGCGGCCTGGTAGGCCACCTCCTGCAGCTGGAGGTCCACGGCCGCCTTGGCGAGGTCGGTGTTCTCGATCGTGCTCACGTTGGTCTTGAGCTCCTCGGCCGCCGCGGTGGCCGCCGCGTGCGCCGACTCGACCCGGTTCATCCGCGAACCGACGTCGGAGAGGCCGGCGGTGATGGCCTCCATCCGGGCGCCGAGCGCGTTGATCCCGGCCCGGACGGCGACGCTGTTGCCGAGGCGCACATTGGTCGCGAGATCGGCCAGGTCGGCGAAGAGGTTGTCGGTCGTGCCCGGCGAGCCGAAGATCTCGGTGCCGAGCGTGTCCACCCGCACGCTGACACCCGGGGCGACCTTGCGGGTCACCTCGCCGGCGACCCCGGCGAACGAGCCGTCGGGGTTGTAGGCGTAGTCCCCGGCGGTGATGCCTCCGAAGATCGGCCGGTCGAGGTACTTGCTGTTCGCCGCGGCGATCAGGCCCTCGCGGATCTCCTCGATCTCGACCGCGAGCGCGTCGCGGGCAGCCGGTCCCATGGCGCCGTCGTTGGCGCCGGTCAGGCCGAGCTCCCGTGCCTTGCGGGTCTGGTTGGTCATCTGCTGCAGGGTGCTGTCGACCTGGCCGAGCCAGCCCATGCCGTTCTCGGCGTTGCGGACGAACTGCTCGCTGTCCGCGATCGCCCCACGCAGCCGCATCGCGGCGGTGGCGTCGGTCGGGTTGTCGGAGGGCCGGTTGAGGATCCGGCCGGTCGACAGCTGCTCCTGCACCTTGGCCGAGCGGGCCAGGCCGCGCTGCAGGGCGTCGAGGGAGTCGGCGGTCATCATCCGCTGCGTCACGCGGAAGGACATCAGCGCGTCACCCCGGTCCGGTTGATGAGCGTGTCGAGCACACTGTCGAGCACCGTCATCAGCTTGCCGGCCGCCTCGAAGGCGCGCTGGGCCGTCACCATCGTGACCGTCTCCTCGTCGAGGTTGACGCCGGCCTGGGCCTCCCAGGAGTTGCTGACCTGGGCGGTCATCGCGGCCTGGTTGGCGGCCTTGCGCTCGACGGCCGCGACGTTGGTGCCGAAGGAGTTGACCATGCGCTGGTACTCGCCGGACGCCGCACCGAAGGCCTCGTCGAAGATGCGGTGCGCGTTGCCGCCGTCGAGGTTGCCGCCCACGCTGGCGATGCCGGAGGCGGCGATCTCGTCGGGGTCGGTGATGAGCACCTGGAGCGTGGCCGCCTCGTCGCCGGCCACGACGCTGAAGAACGCGCCACCCGGGTTGCCGTTGCGGTCGTAGGCGTCGTTGGTCGCCGTCCCGACGTGCAACGCGTTGATGGTCGAGGCGAAGTCGGCAGCGAGCGCGTTGAGCGCGAGCCGGTGGCCCGGAAGGGTCGTCGCCAGCATGTCGTGGGTCGCGCCCAGCTCGCCGCGGAGCCCGGCGACCGGGACGGCCGTGGTCGTCGTACCGTCGTTGATGCCGAAGGCGATCGGCGCGCCGGTCGCGGTGCCGTCGGGGTTGATGCCGGCGGTCACCTCGAAGGTGCCCGCCTGGCCCCCCGAGACGAGCGAGGTGCCGTTCACCGAGACGTCGAACATCCCGTCCGCGCGCACCGTGGTGGCCCCACCGGTCAGCTCCGAGAGCCGCAGCGCGAGCTGGTCGCGGGTGTCGCGCAGCGCGTTGTTGTCGATGCCGTTGAGCTCGGTGACGTGGATCTTCTCGTTGAGCTCGGCCAGGTCACGGGCGGCGATGTTGATCTCGGACACGATGCCGAGGGTCTTGACGCGCTGGTCGGCCTCCTCGCCGCTGATGTTGCGCGACTGGGCCGCCAGGGTGTCGGCGAGGATCGAGGCCCGGGCCAGCACCTGCTGGCGCGGCGCGTCGACGCCGGGGTCGTTGGCCAGGTCCTCCCAGCTCTTCTTGAACGCCGCGAGCGCGGCGGCGACGCCGTTGTCACCGGGCTCGCCGATGCCGGTCTCGACCCGGCCGAGCACGGCGGCCTGGGTGTCGAGGTAGGACTGCTGGGAGACCTCGCGCCGCAGCCGGGCGTCGAGCAACGCGTCGACCTGGCGCTGTACGTCGGTGACCCGCACCCCCTCGCCGTGTCCGTCGTAGCGGGCGTACATCGCCGGCTGGTCCGGGCCGCCGATCTCGCCGCCGAGCACCCGGCGACGGACGTAGCCCTCGGTCGAGGCGTTGGAGATGTTGTTGCTGGCGTTCTGCAGGACCGTGTTGTTGTACCGGATCGCGGAGAGCGCGGTGTTGAAGGACGAGAAGGTACCGGCCATGACTCACAGGCTCCGATCCACGAGACGGTGGCGCGGGGTGTCGACGACCGCCGCACCGGCCGGCGTGTAGCCCTCGGCGCTGCCGCGGATGGCGAGCAGCGTCTCGCGGGCGGAGCGGTAGCCGGCCGTGATGAGGCCCCGGTTGCTCTCGGCGAGGTCGGCGATCTCGCGCGTCGCGGCGATGAAGGCGTCGCGGTGGTCGACGAGGATCGTGCGCCAGGGCTCCTCGGCGCGCTCGGCGAGCGCGGAGAGCGTGGGGTTGGGCTCCAGGCCCACGGACTCGGCGGCCTCGTCGGCCGCCAGGGCACGGAGCACCTCGGTCTCGCGCAGCGTGCCGAGGACCTCCTCGACCTCCCGTGTGGCACGGGCCAGCCACCGGGTGCGGCCACTGGCCAGCACCAGCTCCTCCAGCTCCAGCTTGAAGGCGAGCAGCTCCAGCAGCTCACGCTCACGCCAGAGGATCAGCGACAGCTTCTCCACCGTCCCTGCCTTCCGATCGACGTCTCCACGACCCGTCGTGGATCGCAGTAGTCACATCGCCCGGCCCACAACTTTCCTGAACATTTGTTGCCAACGCGTTGCCATCGAGTGGATCTGGCGACCATGACTAGGCCGGAGGGTGACCCGCACCACCCGATCGGGCAGGCGAACTAGGACCAGGGTCCTAATTTCGTTGGCCATGAGGACTTCTTATCTCCATTGACGCGACAGAAGGCTCAATGGATTGCAACAGTCCTCCCGTGACCGAGCACGCCGGCGACCCCCGCGCCGAAGACCTGATCACCAGCAACATGCCGCTGGTAGGACACATCGTCCGCGAGACGATGGGCCGCGTCCCGTCCCACGTGAGCCGCGACGACCTCACCTCCGCGGGCCTGACCGCGCTGGTGCAGGCGGCTCAGGCGTTCGACGCCGAGCGAGGCGTCCCGTTCGAGCGGTACGCCGCCACCCGCATCCGCGGCGCGATCCTCGACGAGCTGCGCAGCGTCGACTGGGCGTCGCGGTCGGTACGCCGACGCGCCCGTGACCTCGAGGAGACCCGGATCCGCCTGTCCGGCGCCCTCGGCCGCACCCCCACAGTGGCCGAGGTCGCCAGCGCGCTGGGCATGTCCGTGGAGGAGGTCGTCGCCAACGACGACGACGTCAACCGCGCCCAGGTGCTCTCGCTGCAGGGCTCGACCTCCGCCTCGCTCGACGAGCTGGTGCCCACCCGGGCCCCCAGCCCCGAGCAGCTGATCGAGCACCAGGAGAAGCTCGCCTACCTGCGCGAGGCCATCGTCGAGCTGCCGGAGCGGCTGCGGACGGTCGTGCAGGACTACTTCTTCGCCGAGCGGCCGATGGCCGACATCGCCGCCGAGCTCGGCGTCACCGACTCCCGGATCTCCCAGATGCGGGCGGAGGCGCTGGTGCTGCTGCGCGACGCGCTCAACCACGCCCTCGAGCCGTCGCTGGTGCAGCCGGTCGGCAAGCCGAACGGCTGCGCGAACCGCCGCCGCGAGGCCTACTTCGCCGCCGTCGCCACCCGTCACGCCGAGGCCGCCAGCCGGCCCCGGCGACGCGACGCGGATCCACTCCAGAGTTCGCTCCAGGGCCCGCTCGGCGGGCAGCTGGGCGCCGCCGGCTGACCGTCCTCAGCCGGGTCCCCACCGGACGGCACTGCCTTCCGGCGTACCCACGCCCCCGCGCCCGCGGGGGCGTGGTGCGCATTTGCGCGCCGTTCCCTGTCCGCCGCTGCGCAGGACGTCGGGTCGGTTTGGACATACCGACGGTTTGTTGCGCAGATCTCCTCAACCGATCAGGGACGCCGCCGATGGGAGCGCGTCGAGATCCCACGGATGGGATCTCGAGCTCCACCTGACCTATCACTCCAGGAGGGAATCACCATGGGTCTCCGCATCAACCAGAACGTCGAGGCGCTCAACGCCTACCGCAACCTGTCGGTCACGCAGGGCCAGCTCTCGAAGTCGATGGAGAAGCTCTCCAGCGGCTTCCGGATCAACCGTGCCGCCGACGACGCTGCCGGTCTCGCCATCTCCGAGGGCCTGCGCTCGCAGGTCGGCGGTCTCAAGATGGCCGTGCGCAACGCGCAGGACGCCATCTCCGTCGTCCAGACCACTGAGGGTGCGCTGACCGAGGTGCACTCCATCCTGCAGCGCATGCGCGACCTCGCCGTCCAGGGTGCGAACGACAGCAACAACTCCGAGGCTCGCACCAACATCGAGAAGGAGGCGACCGAGCTCACCAACGAGCTCAACCGGATCGCGTCGTCGACCAACTTCAACGGTCGCAACCTGCTCGACAGCAGCGAGACGCTGAACTTCCAGGTCGGCGCCGACGGTGACACCAACAGCGCGATCTCGATCGAGCTGAGCGCGGCCAGCGTCACCACCGCCACCAGCGGCGTCTCCTTCGACGTCTCGTCGCACGACGCGGCGCAGACGACGGTCGAGGCCCTCGACACCGCCATCGGCAACATCTCGACCGCTCGCGCCCAGCTCGGTGCCTACCAGAACCGCTTCGAGCACACGATCAACAGCGTGAACGTGGCGATCGAGAACCTGTCGGCGTCGGAGTCGCGCATCCGCGACACCGACATGGCCCAGGAGATGATGAGCTTCACCCGCTCGCAGATCCTGTCCCAGGCCGGCACCGCGATGCTCGCGCAGGCCAACTCGGCCCCGCAGGGCGTCCTGCAGCTGCTCGGCTGATCGGACTGACGACCGGCCCTCGCTGAGGGCCCAGCAGTTCACCTGAGTGCCGGTGGGCCCAACTTCGGGCCCACCGGCACTCAGCATTTGCGCCACGCTGCCGATGGAACCGGCGGTGGCCGCCACCGACCCCGAATTCCTGACCCAGCACCTGACCCAGCGCGATCACGGAGGATCCCATGGCGACAGCGAGCGTGAGCGGACTCGCCAGCGGCATCAACACCGCTGAGATGATCGACCAGCTGATGCAGCTCGAGGCGATCTCGCAGACGAAGCTCAAGAGCCGCGTCACCAGCGAGCAGAGCGCCGTCACGGCCCTGCAGAACCTCAACAGCAAGCTGGCCGCGCTCGCCACCAGCGCCAAGGCACTGGCCACGACCTCCACGAGCTCGGGTGCCTGGGGCACGCTGTCCACCAGCACCACCCTCGACGCCATCAAGGCGACCGCCGGCAACACCGCCAGCGCGGGCAGCTTCAGCGTCAAGGTCGACGCGATCGCCACCTCCGCCAGCACCTCGCTCACCGGCACGGTCTTCGACGCCAGCTCGACCTTCACCATCCGCGACGGCAACGGCGACCCGCTCCTGGACGGTGACGGCAACCCGATCACGTTCAGCACCGACGCGGACCCGACGTACGGCGAGGTCGCGACCAAGATCAACGCCACCTCCACCAAGACCGGCCTGACCGCGCGGGTCATCAACGGCGACTCCGGCCCCGTCCTCGAGGTCACCTCGACCAACACCGGCACCGACTCGAACTTCTCGATCAGCAACGGCACCCAGACGCTGACCGCCGCCAACGGTGCCGACGGGCGCATCTCCGTCAACGGCGTCGCGATCTCCAGCGAGACCAACACCTACACCGACGCCGTCACCGGCGTCAGCGTGACGGTCGCGCCCACCACCGCCGTCGGCGCCACCGCCCAGATCACCGTGGCCCGCGACGCCGCCTCCCGCAGCGCGTCGGTCAAGTCGATGGTCGACAGCGTCAACGAGCTGCTCTCCGCCATCGCCACGCAGACGGCGCAGAACCCGACCGACCCCACCAAGGCCGGTGTGCTGGCCGGTGACGGCACGGTCCGCCGCATCTCCGGCGAGCTGCTCGACACCGTCTACCCGGCCGACAACACCACCCTGGCGAAGTACGGCGTCGAGCTCGACCGGTTCGGCAAGCTGACCTTCGACGCCGAGGCGTTCGCCGCGGCCTACGCCGCGAACCCGGACGAGGTGACCACCGCGTTCACCGGCCCCGACGGGTTCGCAGCGCGGATCCAGAAGGTCGCCGAGAAGGCGTCGGACCGGTTCGAGGGCACCATCACGACCTCGATCCAGGGCCGCAAGACCACGATCGAGACCCTCAACGACAGCATCGAGGCGTGGGACGGGCGGCTGGCGCTGCGCCGGACCACCCTGGAGCGGCAGTTCCTCACGATGGAGACGACGCTCAGCAACCTCCAGGCCCAGGGCAACTGGCTGGTCAGCCAGCTGGCCGGACTGACGACCAACAACAGCCGCTAGCCCACGGGAGAAGCGAGAGCGATGTACTCCAACCAGGCACGTAACGCCTACGTCGGCAGCTCGGTCACCACCGCCGGGCCGGCCCGTCTGCTCGTGATGCTGGTCGAGCGGCTCGTCCTCGACCTCGAGCGCGCCCAGGCCGCACAGCAGGCCGGCAACCACAGCGAGGCGACCACCCACCTCGTCCACGCCCAGGACATCGTCTTCGAGCTCGAGGCCAGCCTGAAGCCGGAGATGTTCTCCGCCGGCCCGCAGCTGGCCAGCATCTACGCTTTCCTGCGCAGCCAGCTGGTCCAGGCCAACGTGCGGCGCGACCTCGGCACCACGCAGTGGTGCCTGGGCCTGGCCACCGCCCTCTGCGACACCTGGCGCACCGCGGCGCTCCAGGCCGCCCACTGACAGGAGCACGCATGCCCGTCTCCACCCTCCCCACGGCGATGACACTGTGGGAGAACCTGCTCGACGAGCTCGAGCGGGACCTGGAGCGCGCCGAGGCGCTCGTCACCGGCACACCCACCGCCGCCGACGCCGCGGAGGCCCAGCCCAGCGCCTGGACGCCCCCGGCTCCGGCCGTCCCGATCCCCGCATCGCTCGTGCCGCGCGCCGAGCTGCTGCTACAGCGCCAGCAGCAGGTGGCAGCGCTCGTGACCGACCGGCTCGGCTCCCACCGCAGCCAGCTGCGGGTGACCGACCGCTTCGCGCAGGCCACCAGCCGGGTGAGCGTCGCGGCGTACGTCGACACCACCGCCTGACCACCCGGGACTCACGTCCCGGCTCCGGCTGCCGATGGGAGCACCCGTGAAGATCTACGCGTGGACGAGCAACAAGGCCGAGGACGGCGTCGGCACCCTCCGCTACCGCATCACCACGCCGCTCACCGAGGCCGCCTACCAGGGCGTGGTCGACGAGTGGGCCTACGGCGTCAACATGACCGACGGCCTGGCCCGCAGCGTCGACGTGATCGTCGGCCACATGCTCGCCGGCCCGCTCGCCGCCGGGATCTGGAAGGACCTGGCCCGGCTCGAGGGCGGTCCCCTGCTCGTCGCGGAGTACGACGACGACCTCATCAACGTCCGTCCGGACAACGCGCTCTTCACGCTGAAGGGCGTCGACTACGAGTCCTATCTCCGTGACGACGTGCCCGCGTGCCTGCGCATCCTCGACGACGCGGACCTGATCACGGTCTCGGTCTCCCACCTCGCCGAGGTGCTGGCCGAGCAGACCGACACCCCAATCGTGGTGCTGCCCAACACCGTCGATCCCGTCCTGCTCGAGGTGCCGCAGCGGTTGCGCGAGCCGGGTGAGCAGCTGCGGGTTGGATGGGGCGGGAGCCCCACCCACGACCTCGACATCCGGCTCAACGCCGACGGGATCCGGTACGGCCTGCGCAAGTCCGGCGCCCAGCTCGTGATGCTCGGGGCCGACTACCGGCACCTGCTCAAGCACCCCGACACCGAGTACCACCCCTGGCAGACCCGCATCGACAACTACTACGTGATCGTGCACAGCTCGCACATCGCGCTGGCACCTCTCGCCGACGACGCGTTCAACCGCTCCAAGAGCGCCCTGAAGGCGCTCGAGGCCTCGGCGCTCGGCATCCCGGTGGTCGCCTCCGACGTCCGTCCCTACCGGGAGTTCGTCGTCCACGGCGAGACCGGCTTCCTGTGCCGCACCGAGGACGACTGGATGAAGGCCATCCGCGCCCTGGGCAACGACGAGGACATGCGCCGGGCGATGGGACAGGCCGCCCGCCGGCGCGCCGCCGACTTCACGACCGACAAGTGGGCGCCCCGCTGGGTCGAGGCCTACCGCGCGGCGATCGCCCGCAAGTCCGGCGCGGCCCTCCCCGCCTGACGGGGTCAGCGCAGGGCCGGCCGCCGGGAGCCGGCGGCGGCGAGCATGCGGGTGGCGACCTGCGCCAGGGGCAGCACCTCGTCGGCCAGGCCGGCGGTCGCCACGGCGCCGGGCATCCCCCACACCACCGATGTCGCCATGTCCTGGACCAGCACCGTGGCACCGAGGGCGCCCAACGCCTTCACGCCCTCGAGTCCGTCGTGACCCATGCCGGTGAGCACGGTCGCGATCGCCTTGCCGCCGTACACCTCCGACGCGGAGCGGAACAGCACGTCGACCGCCGGACGGCAGAAGTTCTCCGGGGGACGCTGGTCCAACCGCACCCGGGCGCTGCCGGCCCGACCGGCGACGCTGAGGTGGAAGTCGCCGGGTGCGATCAGCACCTCACCGACCCGCACCGGCTCCCCGTCGACCGCCTCGCGCACGGAGAGCGCGCAGATCTTGTCCAGCCGCTGGGCGAGCATCGTCGTGAACAGCGGCGGCATGTGCTGGACGACCAGCACCGGCAACCCGAAGTCGGCCGGGAGCTCGGCGAGCACCGTGGCCAGCGCGTCGGGGCCGCCGGTCGAGGCTCCGATGAGCAGCACCTGTGGCGCGCCGACGAGCGGGCGGACAGCCGTGGGCCGGGTCCGGGGCGGCGGGGGCGCCACGGGAGCGGCCGCCGACATCCGGCGTACGCCGGCCAGCGCCCGGATCCGCGGGACGAGCTGCTCGCGCACGCTGGCGAGGCCCTCCGCGATGGAGCCGGTGTTGGACGGCTTGGTGACGTAGTCCGAGGCGCCGCGGGAGAGCGCCTCCAGGGTCGCCGCGGCCCCCTTCGCCGTGAGCGTGCTGAACATGATCACCGGCAGCCGCGGCTGCTGGGCGCGGATCTGGGCGAGCGCCCCCAGGCCGTCGAGCCGGGGCATCTCGATGTCGAGGGTCACGACGTCAGGGCGCAGCTCGGCCACGAGCTCGACCGCCTCAACGCCGTCCCTCGCCTTGCCGACGATCTCGATGTCCTCCGCCTCCTGCAACGCGGTGGCGATCAGGCGACGGATGAGGGCGGAGTCGTCCACCACCAGAACACGGATCACATACCGTTGTTCGGCGGCGACCCCCGTGGTCTGAGGGGCATCACACACGCAAGGCGCCCGATGATTCCCTCAGGAACCCCCAGGGGGTCCCGATGGTGGGGCGTGACGATGTCCCCCCACGGCTTCCAGTCGCTCGCCGCCCTCGTGCGCCGCGAGACGGCGATGGTCTACGAGCCGGGCAAGGAGTACCTCGTCGAGGCGCGGCTGCTGCCGTTGGCCACCGCGCTCGGCGTCGACATCGACACCTACATCAGCCGGCTGGGCACCGACCCGACCGAGCGGCGCAAGGCGCTGGACGCGCTCACGATCAACGAGACGTCGTGGTTCCGGGACCACTCGCCGTACCAGGCCTTCACCGAGGAGATGCTGCCGGCGGTGCTGGCGGCGCGAGCGGACCGACGCCGGATCTCGATCTGGTCCGCTGCCTGCTCCAGCGGCCAGGAGGCCTACTCCATCGCGATGCTGCTCGACCAGCACCTGCCGGCCGGCTGGACCGCCGAGATCCTGGCGACCGACGTGTCGACCGCGATGCTCACCCGGGTCCAGAACGGCCGCTACAGCCAGGTGGAGATGAACCGCGGCATGCCCGCGACCAGCCTGGTGAAGTACTTCACCCGCGCCGGCACCGACTGGGAGGTCGTGCCCCGGCTGCGGCAGATGGTGCGCACGCGCCACCTCAACCTCGCCGACCCGTATCTCGGCCTGGGCACCTTCGACGTCGTCCTGCTGCGCAACGTCCTCATCTACTTCGACGACGTCACCAAGGCCGACATCCTGCGCCGGATGAGCGGTCACGTCGCCGCTGACGGCTATCTCCTGCTCGGGGCCTCGGAGACGACGCTCGGCATGCCCTCCGACGTCGCCAGCCTGTGGCGACGCGAGCAGCTCGGCCGCGTCCAGGCGCACCGGCCGGTCCTCGCCGCGCCGCAGCGCAGCACCTATGTCCCCCCGTCCAGCACGACCGCGATCGGAGCATGACCGTGCGCGCGATGATCATCGACGACTCCCGGGCGATGCGGAGCATCCTGCGCCGCATCCTCACCGGACTGGAGTTCGAGACCAGCGAGGCCGGCCATGGTCAGGAGGCGCTCGACCAGCTCACCGCAGGTCCCGTGCCGGACCTGTGCCTGGTCGACTGGAACATGCCGGTCATGGACGGCTACACCTTCATCACCCAGGTCCGTGCGAACCCCGCGTGGCGCAACGTGACCCTGATGATGGTCACCACCGAGAGCGAGCAGAGCCAGATCGTGCGGGCGCTCGCCGCGGGCGCCCACGAGTACGTCATCAAGCCGTTCACGCCCGACGCGATCGTCGAGAAGCTCGAGATCCTGGGCCTCACCAGCAAGGGGATCCCCGCATGAGCGTTGCCGCACCGGAGCTGACCGACGTCCAGGCGATCGTGGAGCAGGTGTGGAGCAGCTTCCTCGGCGAGGCCGAGCCGCTGCTCCCCCAGCCCGTGCCGGCGGGTGCGCCGTTCCCCGCCGAGGACGCCTGGTCGGCAGCGATCACGGTCAATGGGACCGACGGCGGGTGGTCGGGCATGGTCACCGTCGAGCTCGCCGAGAAGGTGGCCTTCTCGCTCACCGCCGAGATGCTCGGCGTCGAGGACGTCGAGGACGGTGACGTCGCCGACGCCGTCGGCGAGCTGGTCAACATGATCGGCGGCAACATCAAGAGCCTCATGCCGGGGCCGAGCGCGCTCTCGCTCCCCGTCGTCGCCGCCGGCCGGGCGGCCCACTCCTCCGAAGCGGTCGAGGTCGCCCGCTTCGACGGTCTCTGGATCGGTCAGCCGGTCCGGGTCAGCGTCCACGTCACTTCTATCGGAGAGAACTGATGAAGATCCTCGTCGCCGACGACAGCAAGGTGATGCGCCAGATCGTCATCCGCACGCTGCGGCAGGCGGGCCACGGCGGCCACGACATCGTCGAGGCCGAGAACGGCCGCGACGCGCTGGAGAAGGTGCAGACCGAGCAGCCCGACCTGGTGCTCTCGGACTGGAACATGCCCGAGATGAACGGCATCGACTGTCTCGCCGCGCTGCGCGCGAGCGGCTCGCAGGTGAAGTTCGGCTTCGTGACCTCGGAGGGCTCCGACGAGATGCGACAGCGCGCCGCCGCGGCGGGTGCGCTGTTCCTCATCACCAAGCCGTTCACGCCCGAGGCCTTCGACGAGGCCCTGCAGGGCATCCTCGGCTGACTCGACATGGTCACCCACCTGCCCTCCCCCAAGCAGGTCCGCGACCTGCTCGGCGACCTGCTCGGCCGTGAGGTCGACCTCGGCCCCGCCACCCCCTTCGCCCCCGGACCCACCACGCCCGCGAGCGTCGCGGTCTACGTCGACGACGCACTGATGATCCGCGCGCTGGTCGCCGCCGACCTGCCGTTCTCGGCGTACGCCGGCGGTGCGATCGGCCTGGTGCCGGTCGCGGGCGCCGAGGCAGCTGTCGACGAGGGCGCGCTCACCGAGACCCTGGCGGAGAACCTCTACGAGGTGCTGAACGTCGCCGCGTCGCTCTTCAACGTGCCCGACGCCGACCACCTGCGGCTCCACGAGCTGCATCCGGCCGGCGCCCAGGTGCCGCCCCCGGTGCGCGCTGCCGCGCTCACCCTGGGCCGTCGCGAGGACCTGTGGATCGACATCGCGGGCTACGGCAAGGGCGCGCTCAGCATCGTCTTCATCGCCTGACCACGGCTGGACCAGACCACCTGGGGACGATTTCTGACAACTGTCCTCAGGTGGCGCCGACGGCCGCCGAAGAGTCCCGTGAGCGACGGACTGCTCACGAGGAACCACGCCGACGGACCGGCACCCCCCGACCCATTCCCCCGTGGGAAAGGACCAGCCGTGTCTTTTGCCGTGTCCGACGGCGTCAGCCGTACGCTGCACGCCGCGCTCAATGGTCTCTCGCACCGTCAGCGCGTCATCGCCGACGACATCGCGAACGTCGACACCCCGGGCTTCCGCGCCCGCAGCGTGGAGTTCGAGTCCTCGCTGCGCAAGGCGATCTCCGACGGTGAGCTGACCGCCGCCGAGCGGGTCTCCTCGACCGAGGCCCCGACGCTCACGCCGATCGGCGCCAACGGCAACAACGTCGACCTCCGCAAGGAGATGATCGCGGCGATCCAGACCCAGTACAGCTACCAGATCGTCGGCCGGGCCGTGGGCGACCACCTCGGCCTGATGCGGACCGCGGCGGTCGGCCAGTGAGCGGCGCGTTCGAGATGCTGCGGGTGGCCAACACCAGCCTGGGCGCGCACCAGGTGTGGCTCGACGCCCTCGCCGGCAACATCGCCAACGCCAACACCTACGTCAGCACCGACGAGGACGCCTTCCAGGCGACGTACGTCGTCTTCAACCCGCGCGAGGACGGCGGCGTGGACGTCGCGGGCTTCGCCGAGGGCGACGCCGAGGGCCGGATGATCTCCATGCCCGACCACCCGCTTGCGGACGAGAACGGCTACGTGCGGGCGCCCGACCTCGACATGTCGGCGCAGATCAGCCAGCTGGTCATGGCCCAGCGCGGCTACCAGTCCTCGGTGTCGGTGACGAAGACCGCCCAGGACACCTACAACGCCGCGCTCGCGATCGGACAGGGCCGATGAGCGTCATGGGCCTGGAGGGCCTCTCGTTCCCCACCGGTCCCGACCGGTTGCCCGGCATGCCGACGGTCGGCGCGCCCAGCACCGACTTCACCGCCGGCGGCCCGCAGGGCCCCACCGGCCCGACGGGGTCCGGCGAGTTCGGCCAGCTCCTCATCGACGGCATCGACCGGCTCGAGGGCATCACCGACCACGCGGCCGACCTCTCCGTGCAGGCCGCGACCGGCCAGCTGGAGAACATCCACGACTACACCATCGCGGCCACCGAGGCGTCGGTCGCCACCCAGCTGACCGTCTCGATGCGCAACAAGGCCGTCGAGGCGTTCAACGAGATCATGCGGATGTCGGTCTGATCCGATGCGCGACAACCTGACGCGGACGCTCGCGCGCTACACGCGCGCCTTCGCCGCCTTCTCCCCCGGCCAGAAGGCGGTCGCCCTCATCGGCACGGCCGCCCTGCTGCTGGGTGGCTTCATGGTGATCCGGTGGGCCGGCGCGCCGACCTACGCTCCCCTCTACTCCGACCTCTCCGGCGAGGACGCCTCGGCCGTCGTCGAGGAGCTGGAGAAGCAGGGTGTGAAGTACGAGCTGGCCAACGGCGGCACCACGGTGATGGTGCCGCAGAAGGACGTCTACGCCAGCCGCATCTCGCTCTCGGGCCAGGGGCTGCCGGCCAGCACCGACTCCGGCTACTCGCTGCTCGACGGCCAGGACCTCTCCACCTCGGAGTTCAAGGAGCAGACCGACTTCAAGCGCGCGATGGAGGGCGAGCTCGCCCGCACCGTCGAGGCGATCGACGGCGTCGACACGGCCGTGGTCCACCTCGCGCTGCCGGAGAAGAAGGTCTTCACCGACGAGCAGAACCCGCCCACCGCCTCCGTCCTGGTCAAGACCAAGATCGGCACCACGCTCGGCAGCGACCAGGTGCAGGCCATCGTCCACCTGATCGCCTCCAGCATCGACGGCCTCGACCCCAAGGACGTCACCGTGGCCGACGCCAGCGGCAGCGTGCTCACCGTCCAGGACGACTCCGCGGCCGGTGCCGCCAGCAACCGCCAGCAGACGGTCTCGCAGTTCCAGGACCAGATGCAGGCCAAGATCCAGAACGTCCTGGACCGCGTGGTCGGACCGGGCAACTCCACGGTCAACGTGACCGCCGACCTCGACTTCGACGCCGCGACCACCTCGACCCGCGAGTACATCTACACGCCGAACACGCCGCCGCTGTCGGAGACGACCTCGAGCGAGAAGTACAACGGCACCGAGGGCGGCACCGACGGCGTCGGTGGCGTCGTCGGCCCCGACGGGCAGATGGACCCCGCCACCGGTGACGGCGACGAGGCGACGTACGACAACACGACGAACACCCGCGACAACGCCGTCGGCAGTCGCGAGGAGCACCGCGAGCAGGCGCCGGGCGGCGTGAAGTCGCTGCACATCGGCGTGATGGTGGACGCCGCCAAGATCGGCACCATCCAGCCGCAGGACCTGCGCAACGGCATCGCCGCCGCGACCGGGATCGACACCACCCGCGGCGACACGATCGACGTCACCGCCATGCCGTTCGACCGCACCACCGAGACCGAGGCGGCCGAGGAGCTCGCCGAGGCGGAGGCCGAGGAGGCCAGCGCCGAGCGGATGGCCCTGCTGCGCAACGTCGGCCTGGGCAGCGTGATCGCCCTGATGGTCCTGCTCGCCTGGCTCCGCGCCCGCCGCCGCAACAAGGCCCGCGAGGAGGCGACGTCGTACGTCGTCGAGCAGCTGCGCGCCGACGCCGCCACCCGTGCGCAGGCCCAGGAGCTGGCCGCCATGCAGGCGCTCGCCGAGCTGGAGCCGCCGGAGATCGACCAGGCCGCAGTCATCCGCGAGGAGCTCAACGCGCTCGTGGAGCGGCAGCCCGAGGACGTCGCGGCCCTGCTCCGCGGCTGGCTGGTGGACCGTCCGTCATGACCACGACCACCATGCCTTCCGCAGCCAGCGGGCTCGCCAGCACCTTCGGCACCCGCAAGGCCGCCATCCTGCTCATCCAGCTGGGCCAGGAGCGTGCCTCCGCCGTCCTCAAGCACATGTCGGACAGCGAGGTCGAGCTCGTCACCGCGGAGATCTCGCGGCTCGACGCGATCACCTCGGCCGAGTCCGACCAGGTGCTCTCGGAGTTC
Organism: Nocardioides sp.; assembly: GCF_036405735.1. GTDB lineage: Bacteria > Actinomycetota > Actinomycetes > Propionibacteriales > Nocardioidaceae > Nocardioides. The sequence goes on along the minus strand of NZ_DASWXC010000074.1, from coordinate 10,738 downwards.
CACGACCTGATGGTCGCCCGCGCCCACATCGCGCAGGGCGGCTTCAACTTCGCCCAGTCGCTGCTCCAGCAGTCGATCGGCGAGGAGCGGGCCGCGGAGATCATCGACCGGCTGCACGCCGCGGCGGTCCAGATGCCCTTCCAGTTCCTGCACCGCGCCGATCCCGCCCAGCTGCGCTCCTTCATCGCGGAGGAGCACGACCAGGTCATCGCGCTCGTGCTGGCCCACATGACCCCGGACAAGGCCTCGCTGCTGCTCTCCGGCCTGCCGTCCTACCAGCAGGCCCGGATCGCGCACCGGATCGCGGTCATGGACCGCACCTCCCCGGACATCATCCACACCGTCGAGGCGGTGCTGGAGCGCAAGCTCTCCTCGATGCTCCAGCCGGCCGAGGTCTCCCGCGTCGGCGGCGTCGACCCGCTGGTCAACATCATCAACCGCTCCGACCGGCCGACCGAGCGGCAGATCGTCGAGGGCCTCGAGAGCCTCGACCCGCAGCTCGCCGACGAGGTCAAGAGCCGGATGTTCATGTTCGAGGACATCGTCGGCCTCGACGACCGCTCGGTGCAGCAGGTGCTGCGCCAGGTCGACACCGGCGAGCTGGCGCTGGCGCTCAAGGGCGTCAGCACCCAGGTCCGCAGCAAGATCACCAGCAACCTGTCGGCCCGTGCGGCGGAGAACCTCATCGAGGAGGTCGAGCTGCTCGGCGCGGTCCGCCTCATCCAGGTCGAGGAGGCGCAGCAGAGCATCATCCGCACGATCCGCCAGCTCGAGGAGCAGGGCCAGATCACGGTCCGCCGCGGAGGCGACGATGAGTTCGTCGTCTGAGCGGCCCGGCTTCCGGCCGGTCGTCAAGGCCGGCACCGCGGCGGCGACCGGGATCTCGGTGCTGCCCAAGCCGGACCTGCCCCGCCACGCCGGCGAGGTGGAGGGCAACGCGCTCGCACGGACCCTGGTCGGCGAGCTCGCCGACGCGGCCCGTCAGGAGGCGCAGGCCCAGGGCTACGCCATCGGCTGGGCCCAGGGTCGTCGCGAGGCACGGGTCGCGGCCCAGCACGCGGCGGCGGCCTTCGATGCCGCCCGCGAGCAGGCCGAGGCCCGTCGGGAGGCCGAGCACCGGGCCGCGCTGCAGGCCCTGACCACGGCCGCCGACCAGGTCCGCGGGCTGCTGGCGGAGCTGATGGACGGGCTCGAGGAGCAGGGCACCGAGCTCGCCTGGGCGATCACCGAGCAGATCATGGCCCGCGAGGTCACGGTGGCCACCGGCACCGACGTCGTACGCCGGGTGCTGCAGGCCCTGCCGACCGCGCCGACCGCACCCACCGCCACCGTCCGGCTGCATCCGGAGACCCTGTCCGACGAGGCCGTCGACGAGCTGCGCTCCCACGGGCTGCGGGTCGTGGCCGACCCGGTGCTCGGTCGCGCCGACGCCGTCGTCGAGGCGGACGGCTCGGTGACCGACCTGCGCATCGACACCGCGATGGCCCGCGTCCGCGAGGCGCTGTCATGAGCACGCTGACCGCCGACGTCGCCCGCCGTGCCGTCGAGGCGGCGCGGCCCTTGCAGCTCGGCACGGTGACCGAGCTGGTGGGCCTGCACCTGGTCGTCACCGGCCTGCCGGCCGCCGCCGGCGACCTGGTGGCGGTGGCCACCAGCGGCGGCGAGGAGCTGCTCGCCGAGGTGAGCGCCCTGCGGCCCGGCGCGATGGTGTGCCTGCCGCTCGGCCCCACCGACGGCGTCCGGATCGGCGACCTGGTGCGCCACACCGGCGGCCCGCTGCGGATCCACCTCGGCTCCGAGCTGCTGGGCCGCGTGCTCGACGGTCTCGGTCGCCCGGTGGACGGCGGCGCCCCCCTGGGTCACCTGCCCACCGCTCCCGTGCAGCACGACGCCCCCGCCGCGTTCACCCGTCCGCGCATCACCGAGCCGCTCGGCCTCGGGATCCGCGCTCTGGACGCGCTGGTCCCGTGCGGGCGCGGCCAGCGCATCGGCATCATGGCCGGCTCCGGCGTGGGCAAGTCCTCGCTGCTGTCGATGATCGCCCGCGGCACCGAGGCCGAGGTGAACGTCCTGGCCCTCGTCGGCGAGCGTGGCCGCGAGGTGCGCGAGTTCCTCGACAACGACCTCGGCCCCGAGGGCCTGGCCCGCTCCGTCGTCGTGGTGGCCACCAGCGACGCGACCGCCGTCGAGCGGCTGCGCGCGGCCTTCGTCGCGACCCGGATCGCGGAGTGGTTCCGTGACAGCGGCAAGCACGTCGTGCTCATGCTCGACAGCCTCACCCGCGTGGCGATGGCCCAGCGCGAGATCGGGCTCTCGGCCGGGGAGCCGCCCGCGACGCGGGGCTACCCGCCCAGCGTCTTCGGGCTGATGCCGCGGCTGCTGGAGCGGGCCGGCACCTCGCCGCAGGGCAGCATCACCGGGCTCTACACCGTCCTGGTCGAGGGTGACGACCTGCAGGACCCGGTCGGCGACACCGCGCGGTCGATCCTGGACGGGCACATCGTGCTGTCCCGGACGCTGGCCACCTCCGGCCACTACCCGGCCATCGACGTGCTTGAGTCGATCTCCCGGCTCCAGAACGCCGTCACGACGCCCGACCAGCAGCGCGCCGCCACTCGCCTGCGCCGCCTGCTCGCCGCCCACCGCTCGGTCAAGGAGCTGGTCGAGATCGGCGCGTACGTCGCCGGGGCCGACCGTGACGCCGACGACGCCCTCGCCCGGCTGCCGCGGATCGAGGCGTTCCTGCGGCAGTCCATGGACCAGCCCGCCGCCACGGCGGACACCTGGGCCCGCCTCGAGGAGCTGGTGGCATGACGACCTCGAACCGGAAGCGCAACCGTCACGACCGCGGCCTGCAGGCCGTGGCCCGGGTCCGCGAGGTGCGCGAGCAGGCCAGCCTGCGCGAGCTGCAGCAGGCGCTCGCCGTCCAGCGCGAGCGCCAGGAGCTGCTCGACCACCTCACCACCCAGCTCACCGCGGCCGGCCAGCTCGAGGCGGACATCCTCGGTGCCGGCTCGCCCGGCGCGCTGATCGGCCTGCGCTCGACCCTCGAGCAGCTCGGCACCTCGATCCGGTTCGCCCGCGACGAGGTCGCGACCGCGGCCAGCGCCACGGCGGGGGTGCGCAGCCGCTGGGAGCAGGACAAGAGCCGCCTGCGCGCCGTCGAGCAGCTGCTGGAGCGGCGTGCGGTCGCCCGCGCCGTCGAGACCGACCGCAAGGTCGCCCGGGAGGCCGACGACCTCGCCGCCCAGGGCTGGCTGCGCCGTACCACCACCGTGGAGACCACATGAGCCACCCCATTCGAATGCTCGCCTCGCTCCGCTTCGAACGGGGACCCCGATGAGCATCGCCAGCGTCACCGAGCGCATCGCGCAGATCGAGTCGCAGATCTCGCAGCTGCAGAGCCTGCAGCCCGGCGGGGCGGCCACGGCCGCCGCCTTCGCGCAGGAGCTCGGGCGGGTCTCGGCCGGAAGCCTGGGCGGTCCGTCGATGGCCGGCGGCCTCGGTGACGTCGGCGCCCTGACCGACCCGAGCGACCCGAGTGATACAGCTCTGTCCGGCGGCACCGCGCCGACCACGTCGCAGCGGGCGGTCGTGGACGAGGCGAGGAAGTACCTCGGCCTCCCCTACGTCTGGGGCGGCACCGACCCCTCGAAGGGCATGGACTGCTCCGGTCTGGTGCAGGTCGTCTACAAGAACCTGGGCTACGACCTGCCGCGGGTCTCCGCGGACCAGGCGCGGGCCGGCCGCCCGATCGGGTCGATGTCCGAGGCGCAGCCCGGCGACCTGATCGCCTGGGACAACTCGGGCCGCAACAAGGGCGCCGACCACATCGCGATCTACATCGGCGACGGCAAGATGATCGAGGCGCCCCGCACCGGGCTGGACATCCGCGTCATCGACGTCCCGAGCACGCCCGACTACATCCGGCGCATCCTCCCGGACTCCGCGGCGACCGCCGCCCGGAGCGTCAGCGCCGCAGCCCCCTCCGGTCCGGACGGATCGGCCGGCCGTGCCGCGCTCGCGGAGCTCGCCGCCGCCCGGACGGCGTTCGACCTCGCGACCCGACGAGAGGCCTCCTGATGAGCGTCGCCCCCTTCCTCCCTGCGACCACGCGGCCGCCGCGCACCGGCGCGACGGACGGTGCGGACCCGCGCGAGCGCGGCACGGCGCCCGGCTTCGGCGCCGAGTTGGCCGCCGCGCTCGGTACGACGCCCGCCGACCGGGCCGACGCCGACACCGCCGATGGCACGGGCCCCGGCACGGCCACCACGGGCACGGGCACCACGACCGACACCACCGACAGCAGCAACGGCACCCCCGGGGAGCCGGCCCCGCCGTCGGAGCAGGACGCCCTGCTGCTGGCGGCGCTGGCCGGCGCGGCCGTCCTGCCCACAACCCCTCAGACCGCTGCCACTCCCGCCGATGCTGGGACCGCCCCCGATCCCTCCGTGGGGCCCACCGAGGTGGCCAGCCCCGCAGCTGCGGCGACGAGCGCCACCACGGACGTTGTCCCGGGCGCCGGCGCTGCTCCTCTCAACGCCGCGGCGCCCGGGAAAACGCCAGCTCCTGGCGAGGCGGCCGGCCCGGCGCTCGAGCCGGGTGACACCGCCGGCATCCCCGGCATCGACGGCGCAGCGGAGCCGTCCGGCGAGGGCGACCTGCCGGGCGGTACCGCCGACGACCGTTCGTCCGGCCAGTCCGGCGCCCCGTCGGCCCCGTCGGGCTCCGGCACGGCACCGGCCACGAACGCCTCGGCACCGTCGACCGCGACGCCGGCGGCCGATGCCGGCGCTCTCGCCGGTCCGCAGCCGGCGACCGCTGCGACCGGCGCGCGCCCGGCCGTCGAGCCGCCCGCCCCGACCACCCCGACCACAACTGTGCTGCGCCAGGTCTTCCCCGAGATCACCCGGGTGGCCGCCGGTCCTCCCGGCACCCACCGGATCGCCCTGACCCTCAACCCCGAGTCGCTCGGCGAGGTCCGGGTGACCGTCATGGTCCGTGCCGGCGAGGTGCAGGTCAGCCTCGGGGCCACCACCGACGCCGCCCAGCGCGCGCTGCTCGAGGGCAGCCCCGAGCTGCACCGGCTGCTGGACCGGCTGGGCGTGGAGAGCCGGGTGGTCGTCCGCGACGCCGCCGGCCCGACCCAGAGCAGCACCAGCGACCCGGCTCGCGGCGAGCAGTCCCGCGGGGACCAGCCGGCCGACGGCCGCGCGACGTCGTACGCCGACGGCCGCGGCGGCTCCCGACGCGGATGGGAGGACCGTCCCGCGCCGGACGCGTTCGCCGAGGTGCTCGACCCGGCGTCCACCCCGAACAGCCCGACCCCCGCGAGCGCTCCCGCTCGCCCCGGAGACCCCACCGGTCGAGTCCGCCTCGACCGGCTGATGTGAGGAGGAAGCGTGTCTGTCAATGCCACGGAGGGAGTGAGCCCCGGCATCTTCGCGATGGCGGGCTCGTCGACCGACGCCACCCGGCAGGCCGGGGACGACCAGCAGATGTTCCTCGAGCTGATGGTCGCCCAGCTGCGCTACCAGGACCCGTTGAACCCCACCGACTCCGGTGAGTTCCTGGCCCAGAACGCCCAGTTCACCGCCTTGGAGAAGATGCAGGAGGTCGCCGACGCGACCAACGCGCTGCTCTCGGTGCAGATGGCGTTCGGCGCCAGCGGCATGATCGGCAAGACCGTGACCTGGACCGACGCCGACGGCGACACCAGGTCGGGCACCGTCTCCGGCGCCACGTTCCTCGCCACCGGGCCCGTCCTCGACGTGGCCGGCGAGCAGATCCCGCTCGGCGCCGTCACCAGTGTGGCCACGCCCGCCAACACCGGCGCCACCGACACCACCAGCGAGGACCCCACCGGCTCGACCGCGAGCTGATCCCCCCAACTCCCCCGAGCCACCCAGCTCCCAGCAGCAAGGAGACCCATCATGCTTCGCTCGCTCTTCGCCGGCATCAGCGGACTGCGCGTCAACCAGACCGCGCTCGACGTCACCGGCAACAACATCGCCAACGCCAACACCACCGGCTTCAAGTCCAGCAGCACGGTCTTCCAGGACACGCTGAGCCAGATGCTGACCGCGTCCTCGGGCGAGAACGCCCAGCGCGGCGGCACGAACCCGATCCAGGTCGGCCTCGGCGTCCAGCTGGCCGCCACCACCCTGAACTTCACACAGGGCGGCACCCAGACCACGGGCCGTGCCACCGACCTGTCGATCCAGGGCGACGGGTTCTTCGTGGTCAACAACGGCCAGACCGACCTCTACACGCGGGCCGGCGCGTTCACGTTCGACGAGAGCGGCACCCTGGTCACCCCCGACGGCATGCGCGTGATGGGCTACCTCGGCACCGTCGACCCCGCGACCGGTGCCTCCACGGTCACCCCGGGCGGCCCGCTCCAGCCGATCGACATCAACGCCATCCAGGCGGCCGTCACCGCGTGGGGCGCGACGCAGACCCCGCCGGTGAGCCCCGAGCTGGTGTCCTACAACATCGGCCCCGACGGCAAGGTCATGGGCATCTTCGACGACAACGTGCAGCGCGAGATCGCCCAGCTGGCGATCGCCGACTTCACCAACCCCATGGGCCTGGAGAAGGTCGGAGACACGAACTTCCGCGTGAGCGCCAACTCCGGCGACCCGGAGCTCGGCGTGGCCGGCCAGGGCGGCCGCGGCGACCTGGCCGCCGGCACCCTGGAGATGTCCAACGTCGACCTCTCCCAGGAGTTCACCAACTTGATCCTCGCCCAGCGCGGCTTCCAGGCCAGCGCGCGGGTCATCACCACCTCCGACCAGGTGCTCGAGGAGCTCGTGAACATCAAGCGCTGACGTCGTACGCAGCGCCGCCGGCCCCTCACCGGGCCCACGCAGGAGAGGCGCCACCCCACCGCGGGGTGGCGCCTCTCGCCGTTTCCACTCAGGTCCGAGGGCGCGGGGCCGAACAAATCCCCGACCGGCCACGGACGGGCGGTCGACCGACCGCTAGCCAGCGCCCGACAGCACAAGGAGGTGCGCCCGATGATCACGCTCACCCGCCTCTCGGGTTCGGTGTTCCTGCTCAACGCAGACCTCATCGAGCGGGTCGACAGCACCCCCGACACCGTCATCACCCTCGTCGACGGCAAGAAGTACGTCGTCGCCGAGTCGATGGGCGACGTGCTCGACGCCGTCGTCGCCTTCCGGGGCGAGATCTACGCGCTCGGCAGCCTCCTCGACGCCGCCCGTACCCAGAAGCACCCGACGCCGCCGGCGCAGCGACAGGAGCGACTGGCCACCGTCGCCCCGCACCCGGCCCTCACCAACCGCGGCGGCGACGAGCCGGACCGCGGCCAACGCAACGGAGGCGACGCCTGATGGATCCGGCACCCTCGATCGGCATCGCCCTGGCCTTCGTGGTCATGGTGCTGTTCAACATCTTGGAGGGCGGGAACCCGCTCGGCATCCTGCTCTTCCCGCCGATGCTGCTCGTCTTCGGCGTGACGATCCTGATCAGCATCGCCGGCAGCTCGACCCAGGACGCCAAGAACATCCCCAAGAGCCTCAAGCTCGCCTTCGCGCACAAGGTCGCGCCGGCCGCCGACCTGGTCCCGACCGTCGTCACCCTCGCCGAGAAGGCTCGCCGTGAGGGCCTGCTGGCCCTCGAGGACCAGCTGCGCGACATCGACGACCCCTTCCTCGTCAAGGGCGTGACGATGGCCATCGACGGCACCGACCCGGAGGAGCTCCGCGAGATCCTCGAGACCGAGGTCGACGCCAAGCGCGCCGAGTACAAGCAGTACGCCAAGTTCTTCGCCGACTGCGGCGGCTACGCGCCGACCATCGGCATCGTCGGCACCGTCATGGGCCTGGTCCACGTCCTCGAGCAGCTGTCGACCCCCGAGGCGCTCGGCCCGCTCATCGCGGCGGCGTTCGTGGCCACGCTGTGGGGCGTGCTCTCGGCCAACGTCATCTGGCTTCCGATCGCCAGCCGGATCAAGCGGGTCTCCGAGCTCGAGACCAGCCGCATGGAGCTGGCCGTCGAGGGCATCGCCGCCATCCAGGCCGGGTCCAACCCGCGCCTGGTGGCCGAGAAGCTCCGTTCCCTCCTGCCCAGCGACCAGCAGTCCGCCGAGGCGGCCTGACCGTGTCAGGGTCCCGCTCTCGGTCCCGGCGTCGCCGGGGGCACGAGGAGGAGGAGCACGAGTCGCACGAGCGCTGGCTCGTGACCTACGCCGACATGGTGACCCTGCTGATGGTGCTCTTCATCATCATGTTCGCGATGTCGACCGTGGACCAGGAGAAGTACCAGGCGCTCAAGAACGGCCTCGCCGACGGCTTCGGCCGATCGCTGAACATCCTCAACGGCGCCAGCCCGCAGGTCGCCGACCGCGGGGCGATCGAGCCGGCGACGGCGTCGTACGACCAGCTGGTCAACGAGCTGCCGACCAACCAGCGCGCCAAGGTGCAGGAGGTCGTCAACCGCACCGAGCAGCTGCGCCGGCAGCGACAGTATGCCGACGCGAAGGCCGAGGTCACCGAGCTCAGCGAGCTGTGGCGCAGGATCCGGGTGGCGCTCGAGAAGCGGGGCCTGCAGGACGACGTCCAGGCCCGCATCGACGAGCGGGGCCTGGTCGTCAGCCTGGTCTCGCGCCACGTCGTCTTCCGCGCGAACCTCGCCGAGCTCACCGACCGAGGCCGGAGCATCCTCGACACCCTCGCCCCCATCCTGGGCCAGCTGACCGAGCGGATCGAGGTCGACGGCCACACCAACCAGGTCAAGGTGAAGCCGAAGTACTACCCGACGGACTGGGAGCTCTCCGCCGCGCGCGCGATCACCGCGCTGCGCTACCTCAACGAGGTCCACAAGCTGCCGCAGCCCCGGCTGGTCGCCTCCGCGTTCGGGCACACCAAGCCGATCGTCGACCCGAGCATCGCGGGGTCGCAGGCGGTCAACAAGCGGGTCGACGTCATCGTGCTGTCCGACGCCCCCGCCGAGACCCGGGCCCTGTTCGCCGAGGTCCAGGCCGACCTGGGCGCCGCCGGCGCAGCCACCAGCCCCTCCAGCCTGAAGTCCAGTCCCGACCCCAGCACAGCCCAGGGAGCCCACTGATGTCCGTCACCGCCATGCCGAAGAACGAGGCCGAGGAGCAGGCGAAGCGCCGCCCGGTCCGTCTCATCGCCTTCGTCGCCGTGCTTGCCATCGCCGCGGGCGCCGGCTGGTTCCTCGTGCTCGCGCCTCAGGAGCCGAAGGACACCGGCCCCCAGCCCGGCGCGGTCGCCCACCTCGAGTCGCTGCAGATCAACCTGGCCGCGGGCCACTACCTCCGGCTCGGCGTCGCCCTGCAGCTGACCGAGGAGGCCGGCGCGGGCGGCGGCCACGGCGGCGGCGGTGAGTTCGACGGCAGCCAGGCGCTCGACGCGGCGATCAGCATCTTCAGCGGGCTGCCGCTCGAGGAGGTCAACACCGAGCCCAAGCGGGAGCTGCTGCGCGAGCAGCTGCTGCTGGCGCTCAAGGAGCGCTACCACGGGGACGTGATGGGGGTGTACTTCACCGAGTTCGTCACCCAGTGACGCCGGGCCCCCAGGGGCTACCCGGGGTACCCCAGGCCCGGACGGACTAGGCAACACTGCCCGAACGGGCCCGGGGGGTTCTGCTCAGGTGCCCGGGGGGAGAGCCGATTCGACGGGGCGTGAGCATCACCGTGCCGTCGTCCGGGCCCCAGACTGCCCCGACTGCCAGTCCCGGCAGCCCGCGTCCCGGTCAGACGACGGCCGCACGCGCGCGCCGGCGCTCCCGCTCGGCCGAGCCGGTCGCCTACGACTTCCGGCGCCCGATCCAGCTCTCCCGTGAGCACTCGCGCACGCTCCAGCTCGGCTTCGACGGCTTCGCCCGGCAGGCCACCACCGTCTTCACCTCGTCGCTGCGGACCGTCTGCTCGGTCGCGCTGATCGACATCGAGCAGCGGACCTACGCGGAGTACGTCGAGTCGCTGGGCCAGCAGACGTACATGACGCTCTTCTCGGCCGACCCCATGCCCGGCGTGGGCGTGCTGGAGATCCCGCTGTTCGCGATCATGTCGTGCGTCGACCACATGCTCGGCGGGCCGGGCTCGGACCAGCAGCCCGACCGGCCGCTCACCGAGATCGAGGGCGGCGTCGCCCGGGGTCTGGTCGAGCGGCTCCTCGCGGAGATGCGCTACTACCTGGCGCCGATCGTCCAGCTCGAGCCGACCATCAGCGGCGTGGAGTACAGCCCGGCGTTCGCGCAGGTCGCGGGCACCGCCGACGTGATGGTCGTGGTGAACTTCGACCTGCGCATCGGCGAGCGTGAGCACCGGATGACGGTCTGCCTGCCCTTCAGCGGCCTGGTGCCCCACCTGACCACCGCGGCCTCCCCCGGCCCGGTCTCCGACCGGGAGCGCGCCCAGCGCGCGCAGGCCGCGGAGCTGCTCCAGCAGCAGTTCGCGAAGGTCCCGGTCCAGGTCTCGGTCCGGTTCAAGTCGACCTGGCTCGGCCCGGACGTCATCGCCGCCCTGCAACCCGGCGACGTGGTGCGGCTCGCCCACCGCTCGGCGTCCCCGTTGGACGTCACCGTCGCCGGCAACACCTTCGCGCACGCGACCGCCGGTGCGCGCGGGCAGCGACTCGCCGCCCTGATCGTGGACACCCCCAAGGAGATCTCATGACCTTCCCTCCCGGTTTCGAAGCCGACCACGGCGAGGAAGGCCTGGCCGCCGCGGCGGCCGAAGCGCGTGCCG
>NZ_DASWXC010000073.1:0-3111 GCF_036405735.1 Nocardioides sp. | reverse complement strand
CGTCGCTGCGTTGGCCGCATTGAGGTCGATCTCGAACTGCTTCCCGTCGAGGGTGAAAGCGACGGTCTCATCAGCTGGCGCGCCGTCGAGGTCGTCGATGAGCTGTACCGTTTCGATTCGCGCCACTGTGTCACCCTCTGCTGTATTGATGCTCGGTGCCGAGGGTAGCGGATGCTCTGCGGGGGACATGCATTCCCCCGGATTAGAGATAGTGCGGGCCAGTGTTGTCGTGATGGCCCGGGCGGTGGCGCTTCCCGGGTGGTAGGCGAGGTAGGTGGCCAGGATCCGTAGGGCGGTCAGTGCCTCGTTCTCCCGCTCGACCCACTCGCTCCGGCGGGCGCCGCATGCGTTGCGGAACGCTGACTGAAGCTCACGGGACAGGGCGGTTCCTGCCACGATGACGGGGTCTGACATCACGGTCCTCTCGCACAGCACCGGGGATAGGACTCAGTGTGCGACAGGGGGCCGACAATTCTTTAGGCCCGCCAAGCCAGGCTCGGCGGACAAACCGACAGGAACGCGTTGCCGACCCGGCACAAGCGGCACGCCCCTCGAGAATCGGGCCGAGGTCGAGGCGGAGGCGCTGCTCAGCTGTCGCTGGAGGCCGGCCGCGATTGGGGTAGCTGACGGAGTGGCCTGATGAGGCGGGCGAGCATGGTGTGCAGGGCGGTGGTGTCACCGGCCAGCGAGAGCGCGGACGCGCGGTTGTTCTCGGCGGGGTCCATCGTGGTCCAGCGCAGCTCGTAGCCGGCGTCGTGGGCGAGCTGGGCCAGGAACGCCCGCTGGGTGCGCCCGTTGCCCTCCCGGAACGGGTGCAGGGCGTTGATGTCGCCCAGTAGCTCGGTCAGGCCGGTGACGAAGCCGTCGAGGTCACGCCCGCGCAGGACTTGCTCGGAGTGGAGGCGGTCGAAGATGTCGGCGGCGAAGGTCTCGAGGTGCTGGGGCAGGCAGAACAGCTGTCCCTTGCCGATGGACACGGTGCGCAGCTGACCGGCCCAGTCGTAGAGGTCGCTGAAGATGTGGTGGTGGAAGTCCTGCAGGTGGTCCAGGTCGTAGCGTCCGGGTAGCGGCGCCTGGCGCAGCTCGATCAGGCGTAGCGCGGTGAGCTCGGCCTCGGCCTGGGCGAGCTCTCCCGGATCGGTGATCCCCAGCCGGTTCCGCAGGACACCGGTGTCGAGGTCGAGGTAGGGGTCCGGGCCGGTCAACGGCGGTAGCGGGCCAGGACACGCTCACGAGCCTCGCCGGTGCTGACCGAGCCGGCGGCGACACCGTCGAGCAGAGCCAGGCCCTCCGCGCTCGGCTCCAGGCCCTCGGCGCGGACCGAGGCGAGTGCCTCGTCGACATCGGCCCGTCGCTGTGCCGCCCCGATGAGCTGTTCGTAGCGGGCCACCGACATCACCACCGCCTCGGGCTTGCGATGAGCACCGACGAACACCGGTTCCGCATTCGGGTCCTGCACCCGCTTCAACGTCGCCGCCAACGCCGTACGGAACTCACGAAACGACAACACCTCAGGCACCCACACACCATTGAGCGTACCCGAACGCGTACACGGTCGAGTACGCGCCGTGGAGTCGTTGAGGGCCACTGCGAAGGCCGGCCAGGTCACCGACGCGCATCCTGACCGCGCCGACGTCCGTAGGCGACGCGCGCTGGCCGCCGGCGACCCCGCAGCCGACCTCGCCGCCGCCTGGGTACTGCTTCCGGGCGGCAGCGCCGGGCCCTTCTTATCCGCCTACGGCGACATCGACGAAGCGACAATCCGGCGCGCCCGAGGACTTGCCGTGTCCAAGAGCCCGTTCCTCATACTGATGAGTCAGAACGGCAAACGCGGTCTGCTCGGCGGCAAGCGAGCAGGGAGAAACGACTTGCGAAGCTTCACGGTCAAGTCGCCGACCAGACGTCGAGCGAGCACGTCAACTAGTCGAATGAGTCATTCGAAGGAGATGCAGGGACATGACGGACGGTGGTGCCAGGCAGGAGCGTGCCAGCGAGCTATTCGACAAGGTGGCCAGTGCATACGCAGGCCACCGCCCGATCTACCCCGCACAGGTGTACGAGCGGATCGCCGATGCGCTCGCGACACCGCTCGACGAAGTGTTCGCCGCAGACATCGGAGCGGGCACGGGTATCGCGACAGCCGTGCTGCACGCCTGTTGCGCTTCGGTGGTGGCGGTCGACCCGGCGGACAACATGCTTGCCCAGCTGAGGGAGGCGTTGCCCGGCGTCGATACCGTGCAGTCATCGGGCGACAAGCTTCCCTTCAGTGACGACTCGTTCGACTTGGTGACCTACGCTCAGGCGCTGCACTGGACTGACCCCCAGCGGTCCGTGCCCGAGGCGATGCGAGTGCTGCGACCAGGCGGGCGTCTCGCTGTGTGGTGGAACGTCCCCGACTTCACCGTTGGCTGGGTGTCTGAGCAGCGGGACCGCCTCCGACAAGCGGCGCCCCGCTACCACGGTTTCGCTGGTTCCGACCTCGGTGAGCGGCTTGGTGAAGCTCCGTTCGGCCTCGTGGCGGAGCACCACTCGTTTCGTTGGACCCGCCCTTCAAGCCCCGACCGGCACGTGGCGAACCTCGCCACTCAGTCTTATGTCGTCGCGATGCCCGACGACGAGCGGGAGCGCTTCCTTGCCGACGAGGTCAGATCCCTGCGCGCTACGTTTCCCGACGGCGGGCTGGACGAGCCCTACGTCACCGCACTGACCATCGCCGCTCACCCTGACTGACCCCAGCGCTTCCTCGTGCACTGGCTTCTCAGCGTGGCGCCCTCGGACAAAGGACCGCGCGGCTTCGCGATTGGGGCGCAGCCCGGGGCGGGAGGCTCGTTGTCGCAGCAACCAGCCCAGACCCTGTGCCAGTCCGCCAGCCGGTCATGATGCCGGGCACCAGAGCAGGCAGGCGGTGCCACCGGCCGACGATGACCACTGAGTCATCGGCGCGGGCGGTGTAGTTCCTGCCCCAGCCGGGCGGCGAGCTGGACGGCCTGCTCGATCTCGGCGCGGCGGCTGGACACACTCTCGATGTTGAGCCCGAACGGGACACCGAGCCGCCGGCAGAAGGTGATGAGGTCGAGGGCACAGGACAAAGACTGCTCGTAGGAGGTGGAG
>NZ_DASWXC010000072.1:0-7578 GCF_036405735.1 Nocardioides sp. | reverse complement strand
GCCGGTGGCCAGAATGCCGTCGGGGACGTGGTTGAGGGTGACGCGGGCGTGGCGGGTCTCGAGGTCCTCCAGCGCGCGTTGGGCGGCGGTCTCGGGGTCGAACCGGACGATCGCGTCGGCCACCAGCCGGTCCAGGGTGATCGGTCCGACCCTCTCCGCGACTCCGGCCACCTGGGTGTCGACCCAGGCAGCGCCGTCGGGTGGCAGGGTCACGGTGTGCTGGGCGATGCGCCGGGCCCGCCACACCGGCACCTCGCCGGCCAGCACCCGGTCCAGGGTGGCCGGCAGCCGGTACGCCAACTCCAGGGCCTGGCCCAGATAGTCGCGGCCGGCGTCGGCCGAGAGACCACACACGGCGGCGAACTCCACCACCGCGAACTCCGCGATCCCGGGCGCACCGTCCCCGGCGATGGACAGCTCACCCTCGCTGCCCGGCATCGTCGCGGCCGGATGGATCGAGCCCGGAGAGTTGAACGCCGCGTACCGCAGCGCCAACCGCAGCTGCAGCACCTCCTCGGCCGCCACCCGCCGCCGCGAGGCCCGCACCTCGGCCAGCAACCCGGCACTGGAGTCCAGCACCGCATCGCCCATCGCGAGGTCCGAGATCGTCATGACACCACTCCACCAGAGGGCACCGACATTCCATGCCGCCCCGGCCACCGGGCTGTGGAGAGCGCCGGTCGAGCACGCTCGGCCGCGGGCGGCCTCGCTGCTCGACCAACGAGACGACCAGCGAAGGCGGCGCTACTGGGGGCGCTTGATGCGCTTCGGGGCCGCGGGGAGGTCGAGCGGGGGCGGGAGGGCGCCGGGCTCGATGGGGGTGCCGTCGTCGAGCCAGCCGTCGAACTCATCGACGAGCATCTCCATGACCATCTCGGGGGCGTCGCTGACGACGGCCCACGGGTGGTCCTCGTCGTCGTCCTCGCCCTGGTAGCGCTCGCGGACGATCTCGGCCTCCCAGCCGTCGGACCGCAGTCGCGCGACGACGGTGGCGGCGTCGTCGGCGTCGAAGAAGATGCCGCGCAGCCGGTTGCCGAACTCCGTCAGCAGCGCCGCGACCTCGGGCAGGAACGGCCGGTCGGCGTCGAGCCAGCTCACCTCGTCGAGCTCGTCGGCCCCGAGCCAGCGGACGGCGTCATGGGCTCGGTCGTGCTCGGTGGGCTCCGGCTCGCCGGCGAGGATCCGGGCCGTGGCGACGCGCAGCGCGAGGGCGTCGGTGACGGGAACGGTGGGGCCCAGCCAGCCGGTGACCTCCACGACGCAGCCGAGCTCCTCCTCGACCTCGCGCACCAGCGCCCCGTCGGGGTCCTCGCCCACGTCGACCTTGCCGCCCGGGAACTCCCACCCTCCGGCGAGCTCGGCCGGCGCGGTGCGGCGCGCGGCGAGCACCTTGCCACCGCGCAGGATGGCGGCTCCGACGACGAGGTTCATGGCTGCGAGCGTAGTCAGGCAGGATCGACGCGTGACGCTGCACCTGACCCGGACGGAGGAGAACGCCGCCGAGATCGACGCGCTCGCCGACTCGCTGGCGCCGTACGGCGGCGGGCGGGTGGGCCTGAGCGGCGTGCTCGACGACCTGGACCGGAGGGCGCGACGCACCCTGGCACCCGGCCTCGCCGTACGCCGGGCGCTGACCTGGTCGCGGGCCGACAACGCCGACCCGACGTGGTACCCGCAGGGCATCACGACCTCGCACGGCACGGACGCCGGCAGCGACAGCGACCGGGACCTGCTGCTGGTGTCGTGGTACTCCAAGACCGGCTGGGGATCCCGGATCACGGTGCTCGACCTGGCGTCACGGCGCTACCGGCACGTGCTGCTGGTCGAGCCGACCGTCATCGACGGCAGGGCGGGCGTGCAGCCGGTCGCGGTGCACGCCGGCGGCCTGGTCTGGCAGGCCGGCAACGTGCACGTGGCGGCGACCCGGCGCGGCTTCCTGACCTGCCGGCTCGACGACCTGCTGCACGACCCGAGCAACCGGCACGGTGCGCCGTACCTGCTGCCGGTGCGGTTCGCCTACCGGGCCGCTGCCGAGGAGGGCACCGAGCTGCTGCGCTACTCCTTCCTCGCCCTGGACCGGTCCGGGCCGGCCCCGGCGCTGGTGGTCGGCGAGTACGCGCGCCGCGACCAGACCCGGCGGCTGGTCCGCTTCGCGCTCGAGGAGGAGAGCGGGCTGCTCGCCGCCGACCCGTCCGGGATCAGCCGCGCGCTGGAGGTCAGCGAGGAGGGTGAGCGGCAGATGCAGGGTGTCGCCGTCGTCGGCGGCACGCACTACGTCACCGTGTCGCACGGGCCGTGGCGTCCGGGCACGGTCCTGGCCGGCCGGCCGGGGTCGTTCCGGCGGCACCGCTGGGCCACGCCGATGGGACCGGAGGACCTCACCTACCACCCGCCGACCGACCGGCTCTGGTCGGTCACCGAGCACCCCCACCGACGTTGGGTGTTCGCGATGCGACGGCCCAGCGGGGCGTGAGGAACGCACGCGCCGCGCCAGGCCGTCGGGTCGAGCGAGCGTACGGCCGAGCTCGCGGGGCAGGTCCTCGGGCTAGCGGCTCAGGCGGTCGGCCGGGGCTGGCGGGCGAGCTGACGGCTCTGGGCGACCAGGCGGCCGGCCGAGTCCCAGATCTCGCAGTCCTCCTCGAACATGCCGCCGGCCATGGTGCGGGTGGCGTGCCGCACCTTCAGCCAGCCGGGCGCCGGCTTGGCGCGCACGTGCACGGTGAGCTCGAGCGTCGGCGCCCAGCCCGGCATGCCGAGGTCGAAGGTGACCGGCGGCAGCAGGTCGCAGATGGTGATGAGCGAGAACGCGTCCGGCTCGCGGCCGTCACGGAACCGGAACCAGCCGCCGATCGCACCCGCACCGCTCGGCTTGCCCACAGCCCAGCCGACACCGTCGCGCGGGAAGCGCATCTCGAACTTCTGGTACATCGGCGCGATGTCGAGCAGGTCCTGGCCCATCCGCACGGTCGAGAAGCACTCCTCGACCGGCGGCAGCTCCGGCTCGGTGGCGGTGGCGCGGTCCTCGCCGCCGAAGCGGTCGAGGTCGCCGTACGTCGCGAGCACGCTGAGCCGCCTCTCCCCCTCCTGCACCAGGTCGGCGGCGACGACGCTCAGCGAGCCGCCGTCGCGCTTGACCTCGGTCACGACCTCCGCGGGCCCCGGCCGGCCCGGGCCGAGGTAGAACGCGCTGACCGTGATCGGGTCCGGCTTGCCGGGCGTCACCTGCCGCACCGCGTTCCCCAGCACACCCAGCAGGTAGCCGCCATTGAGGCCGCCGCCCACGGTCCAGCGCCCGTCGAGCTGCGCGTCGAAGCAGCCGTCGCCGCGCGGGGTGACCGCGATGTCGTCGTCGTACTCAGCCATGCGCACAAACCTACTCGCCAGTAACCAGGGGCTCCGACCCGGGTAGGGCACCATGTGCAGCGTGACCGACCGGCATCCCCGCTGGGTGTACGACGCGGGCAGCGAGCCCGATCCGCGTTTCAGCCTGGCCAACGAGCGCACGTTCCTGGCCTGGGTGCGCACGGCACTCGGCATCGTCGCCGGCGCCGTGGCGCTGCACTCCCTCGGCGTGCCCGGCACGGACTGGGTCCGGACGACCGTCGTGCTCGTGCTGCTCGCGCTGGCGGCCCTCTGCACCGGTCTGGCCTGCCTGTGGTGGGCCCGGGTCGAGCGCGCGATGCGGCTGCGCCAGCCGTTGCCGGCGTTCTCGCTCGGGCTGGTGATGACCGGCGCCATCGTCGTCATCACCGTGCTGCTCGGCGTCGCGCTGGTCTGAGCAGCAGCGGGCGCCCGGGACCGTCGGGGGCTCCGGCCTCAGGTGCCGACCGCCCGGTCGTGCACGTCGCCGACGTACGTCGCCAGGGCGATCAGGACGCCCGCGAGGACGAACCCCCATCCCAGGTGCAGGTCGAGCAGGGCCGCTCCCGTCGCGGCGCCGGCCAGGATCGCGACGACCGCCACGGCCCGCCGCGCGGAGCCCGCGCCCTTGCCGCTGCCGAACACCGAGTCAGCGGCCAGGCCGGTGATCGTGCTGGTCACGACGACCGTCGTGACGTCCTTGACCGCGATCACCCGCGCCGTCGCCGCCTGCAGCCCCATCGCCACGGCCGCCAGGGTCGTGACCGTGATGCGGATCGGGGCCGAGGGCTCGTCACCGACCGCGAAGACGACCGCGGCGAGGGCGAACATGATCGCCGCGACCGAGCCGAAGACGACGGTCGTGCGACCGTGCCAGTTCCGCGTGCCGTGACGCAGCACCCGGCCGGCGACCGCGGCCCCGGCCATGAACCCGGCCAGCGCCAGCGCCGGCCCGACCACCGGGAGGTCCGGCGCGCCCACCAGCGCCATGCCCAGGATCACGACGTTGCCGGTCATGTTGCCGGTGAAGACCTTGTCGAGACCGAGGTACCCCACCGCATCGTTGATGCCGGTGGTGAACGTCAGCACCAGCATCAGCCACAGGTGCATCCGCTCGGCGGGGACGGCCTGGAGTCGCTGCTTCACCGCGCCATTGTGGGGCACCGCGGCAGGTGCCGAGCCGCTCAGCCGCGGTGCGTCGCCAGGTGGCCGAGCACCGCGTCGGCCTGGGCCCGCGCGCCGGCGGAGTTCGGGTGGGCGGGTACGCCGACCGCGACACCGTTGACCGAGGGCCCGAAGACCTCGGCGTACCGCTCGAACGGACCCTGGCACAGGTCGTGGCCGCCGGTGACGGCGTAGGTGTCGACGAGCTCCGCGCCGCCGCGCTCCGCCGCCCGTCGCACCATCGCGTTGAGCTCGACGAACTTGGCATGGATGTAGGAGATGTCGGTCTCGGTTGCCGGGACCCGCGGGTAGCACGCGTGCGCCGGCACGACGTCCATGTAGTCCACGGCGAGGATCCGGGCGTGCGGCGAGATCCGGCGGATCGCCCGGAACGCATCGACCAGCTTCGCCTCCGACTGCTGGATGCGCACCGACAGCTGGTCGACGCCGTCGCGGACGTACTTCGCCCGGCAGCCGCCCAGCGGCAGTCCCGGCCCGGTCTGCGAGATCGGGTTGTCGACCGGCAGCAGGTTCAGGCAGTCCAGCCCGGCCGCGGCGATGCCGGCGTCGTTGCCGCCGATGCCGACGGTCACCAGGTCGGTCGTCGGGGTGAGCCGGTCGAACTGCGGCGGGTTGGTGTCGCCGAGCGGCAGTCCGGTCTGCGGCTGGCTGAAGTCGTCGGTCGTCGCGGCGCCGCAGGAGGCGTCGCGGAAGATCGCGGCGCGCACCGCCCGCTGCACCAGCTTCGGGTAGTTGACATGCGACTGGGCACAGCCGGCGGGAGCGTGGGTCGTGTCGGGGCCGCCGTGCCGGTCGAGGATCACGACGTCGGCGGTCCACGAGTCGCCGAGCGCGACGTACTCCTCGACGGGGCGCTGGGCCTGCTGGCCTTGGCCGAGCTGCGCCGTCGCGGCCGACCACGGGTCGGCGCTGGCCGTCCCGCTGCTCAGCGTGGCAGCCAGGAGCGTGCCCAGGGCGAGGGGTACGGCCGCGGTGAGGCGGACGGCGCGACGACGGCGGTGCTGAGTGGCGTGGGTCACATCAGCGACAACGGTCGTCGCCCGATGAGGTCACGGCTGATCAGCGAGGGCCTGCGCGGCCGCCGCCAGGTCGTCGACCCCGCGGGCCAGCTCCTCGGCCCGGTCGGTGGCCAGGTCGAGCTGGAAGCCGTAGAGGCTGGAGTCCACGAGCGTGACGATCCGCGCGACCCGCTCCGGCGGCGCGCCGCACCGCACCAGGTAGCGCCGCAGCGCCGCCGCCCACCGCTCGTTCGCCTCGCGCACGACGCTGAGGTAGGGCTCCTGACCGATGAGGCCCGTCGCGGCCGCCTGCACATAGAGGTCGAGGCAGGCGTGCAGCGGCTCGGTCTGATAGGCCCGCCACAGCGCGTTGACGCCGGCGCGTACGCCGGAGACGCCCTCGAGGGCGTCGACCGCCGCGATGGCCCGGTCCTCCGAGCGCGCGATGACAGCGGTCACCAGGGCGTCGCGGCTCGTGAAGTGGTACAGCAGCATCCGGTCGCTGGTCCCGATCGCCTTGGCGAGGGGCCGCAGGGTGAGTCCGATCAGGCCGTGCTCGCGGACGTGGTCGACGACCTGGTCCAGCAGTTCCTCGCGGCGGTTCACGCCGCCATTGTGCCCCATCGTGTAGCGAGTGCTACATTAGGTCTGTAGCGCTCGCTACATTCACACCGTTGGAGAGTTGGACGAGATGTACGCCGCCGTACTGCTGTTGGCAGCCATTGCGATCGAGGTCGCGGCCAGCGCGCTGCTGCCGCGCACCGACGGGTTCCGCCAGGTCGGATGGAGCGCCACCGTCATCGCCGGCTACGCCGCCTCCATCTGGCTGCTGGCCATCGTCGTCAAGACGATGCCCGTCTCGGTGACCTACGCCATCTGGTCCGGTCTCGGCACGGCCGTGGTCGCCCTCATCGGCGTCGCCTACCTGGGCGAGTCGATGAACTGGGTCAAGGCGTTGTGTCTCGGCATGATCGTCGTGGGCGTGGTCGGCCTCAACCTCGCCGGCACGCACGCTTGACCGGCCGCGACCGGCTCGACACGACTCGACCGGCGGCGCTCAGACGGCGCGGGCGGCGGCCCGGCCCGCCGTACGGCCGCTGAACAGGCAGCCACCGAGGAAGGTGCCCTCGAGCGCGTTGTAGCCCATCATCCCGCCGCCGCCGAAGCCGGCGACCTCGCCCGCGGCGTACAGGCCGGGGAACGGCGTGCCGTCCGCGCGCAGGCAGCGACCGTCGAGGTCGGTCTCGAGACCCCCGAGCGTCTTGCGGGAGAGGATGTTGAGCCGTACGGCGATCAGCGGGCCGGCAGCCCGGTCGAGCAGCTTGTGCGGCCGGGCGACGCGGATGAGCTTGTCGCCGAGGAAGGTCCGGGCGCCGTGGATCGCGGTGACCTGCGCGTCCTTGCTGAAGGTGTTGTCCATCTCCCGGTCGCGCGCCTCGACGATGCTGCGGACGCGGGCGGGGTCGATCGGCGGCACGTCGTCGTCGCCGACCCGGTTCATGCCGGCGACGAGCTCCTCGAGGGTGTCGGCCACGACGAAGTCCTCGCCGTGCTGCTTGAACGCCTCCACCGGCCCGGCCGCTCCCTTCTTCACGCGCGAGAGGAGCAGCCTGACGTCCTTGCCGGTGAGGTCGGGGTTCTGCTCGGAGCCCGACAGCGCGAACTCCTTCTCGATGATCCGCTGGGTCAGCATGAACCAGGAGTAGTCGTGGCCGGTCGCGCGCAGGTGGCGCAGCGTGCCGAGGGTGTCGAAGCCGGGGAAGTACGGCGCCGGCAGCCGGTTGCCCTCCGCGTCCAGCCAGAGGGACGAGGGGCCGGGCAGGATCCGGATGCCGTGGTTGTCCCAGATCGGGTCCCAGTTGCGCAGGCCCTCGACGTAGTGCCACATCCGGTCGGGGTTGACGACGGTCGCGCCCGCGTCCCGGGTGATCTGCAGCATCCGTCCGTCGACGTGCGCGGGCACGCCCGCGACCATCCGCCTCGGCGGGTTGCCGAGCCGGGCGGGCCAGTTGCGGCGCACGAGGTCGTGGTCGCC
>NZ_DASWXC010000071.1:0-12095 GCF_036405735.1 Nocardioides sp. | reverse complement strand
GTGGCGTCGTCCTCGGCGGCGGCGCGGGCCGCGGCGAGACGGTCGGCGAGGCTCATGCGGGTCACCTCCGGATCCGGAACCGGCGCGCCGGCGTCGCGGGCGCAGGGTCGACCGGGGGAGCCCCGGCGGGGTCGACGGGCTCGCCGGCCAGTCGCACGGCGAGGCCGCGGATGGCGGCGCTGGACGGGTGGTCGGGCTTGCCGCTGACGATCGGTGTGCCGGCGTTGGTGGACGCGGCGATGTCGATCGACGTCGCGACCTGGGCCGCGACCGAGAGGCGCAGGATCGCCTCGACCTTGTCGGGGCCGAGGCCGACCGCGTCGTCGGCGCGGTTGAGCAGGAGGTGGCGGTGGCCCCGGGCGATGCCGAGCATCTCGAGGGTCTCGAGCGCCAGGCGGACGTTCTTGAGCGTGGGTACGTCGAGGGTGGCGACCACCACGCACTCGTCGGTCTCGTCGAGGGCGGCGAGCGTGGTCTCGTCGAAGGCGGGCGCGGTGTCGACCACGATGAAGTCGAACGTCTCTCGCAGCGTCGCGAGCATCCGGGTCACCAGCGCCGGGGTCACCCGCTCGCGGACGTCGGGCTGGCTGGGAGCCGCGAGCACCATCACCGCGTCCTGGTGGCGGGTCAGGAGCGCGCCGAGCAGGTCGGCGTCGAGGGTCTCCTCGGACCCGATCGCGTGCTCCACGGTGTGGGAGGGGAACAGCTGCAGGGTGATCGCGACGTCGCCGAACGCCAGGTCGAGGTCGACCAGGCACACCTGGCGCGCGCCACGGTCGGCCAGCGCGAGGGCCAGGTTGACCGCCATCGTGGTCTTGCCGACCCCGCCCTTGGGGGAGAAGACGGTGATGACCCGTCCCTGGTGGGTCGCGCCCGCCGGGCCCCGGAGGGCGACGTAGAGCTGGTGGGCGCGACCGACGGCGGCCGCGACCGCGCCGAGGTCGTCGTGGGGCACCACGTCGCGCGCGCCGGCCTTGATCGCGCGGGTGAGCAGCACCGCGTCGATGGGGGCCTGCTGCTGGTCGCGGACCAGCACCACGCTCACGGTCGGGCGGGTGACGCGCAGGTCCTCGCACGCGGCGAGCGCGTCCTCGAGGTCGAAGCCGGGGCCGAGGACGACGACGTACTCCTCGGTGTGCTCGGCGACCCACGCCTGCAGGCGCTCGCTGGAGTCGATGCCGTGGGCGCCGGCGGGGAGCGCGGTCAGCAGCGCTGCGACGGCGGCGGGATCGGGATCGACGACGACGGGCACGTCAGCTCACCGGAAGAGGTTCTGCGCGGTCACGCCCTTGTCGGACGCGACCTCGCTGTCGCCGTCGAGCAGCGCGAAGGCCAGCTCACCGTTGGACGAGGCGAAGAGCACCTTCTGCGCCTCCTTCTGGTCGACCGCGACGGTGAGCAGCGTGCGGGGTAGCTGCTCCACGGTCTGGGCGCCGGAGTCGTCGGTCGTGGTGGTCGCCACCGGGGCGGTCGATCCGACGCCCAGCACGGTGACCCGGGGCAGGAGCAGCCGCGTGAACGGCTGCCCGGTCTCCTGGTCGGTGCCGTTGAGGAAGACCGCGACCTGGGAGCCGGGGTTGAGGAAGCCCGAGACCCGCGCGGCGTCGGTGAGGTTCACCGAGACCGCCATCTGGCCCTTCGGGATCGGCAGGGGAGCGGCGGCGTCGGCGGAGGAGCCGAACTTGGCCGCGATCAGCTGCTCACCGGGCTGGATCGGGACCAGGGCGACCTGGCCGGCCATCTCGTCGACCGACGTCCGTGCTCCGTCGAGGCGGTCGGCCGCCGCGACCGACCCCGTGCCGATCTTGCCCGCTGCCTGGGCGGCCTCGATGGTCTCGCCGGCGGTGATCGGCTGGGTCGCCACCAGGACGTCGACCGTGTCGAAGCGGTCCTCGGCGCGCTGGTCGGCCCCGCGGGCGTAGACCACGACGAGCGCGGTTCCCAGCGCGGCCACCAGTGCGGCGGCGACGATCAGCAGCCGACGTCGATCCATCGTGGTGCCCTCCCCGGTCAGGCCGCGCCGGGGGTGGATCCGGCGGCGGACACGCTGAAACCTCGGGCGATCGCACCCTCACCCCGAGGTGCGGTCTCCGTGGGCACTCTAGAAGGGAACGCGCCGCCGCAAGGGCCTTTAGCCACTTTTCCTGTCGGGAATTTGGTCCCTTCAGGAGACGTAGAGCGCCGCCACGTCCTCCTTGAACTCGCGCATCACGACGTTGCGCCGGATCTTGAGGCTGGGCGTCAGCTGGCCGCCCTCCTCGGTCCACTCCTGGTCGAGGACGACGAACTTGCGGATCGCCTCCGCCTGCGACACCGCCTTGTTGGCGTTGTCGACGGCCCCCTGGACGGCGGCCAGGAGGACGGGGTGGGTGAGCGCGGCCGCGACGTCACCGGGCAAGCCGTTCGCGTCGGCCCACCCGGCGTAGGCCGCACGGTCGATCGTGACCAGGGCGGCGATGAAGGGCTGACCGTCGCCCACGACGAGGCAGTGGTCCACGAGGTCGTGAGCGCGGACGCGCTCCTCGAGCAGGGTGGGGGAGACGTTCTTGCCACCGGTGGTGACCAGGATCTCCTTCCTCCGGCCCGTGACCCGGACGAAGCCCTCGTCGTCGACCTCGCCGACGTCACCGGTGTGGAACCAGCCGTCGGCGTCGAGCGCCTCGGCGCTCGCCTCGGGGTTGTTCCAGTACCCGCTGAAGACCTGGCCGCCCTTGAAGAGCAGCTCACCGTCGTCGGCCACCCGGACGCTGGTGCCCGGGATCGGGCGGCCGACGGTGCCCACCTTGAGGGCGTCGGGCAGGTTCACCGTCACGGCGGCGGTCGTCTCGGTCAGGCCGTAGCCCTCCAGGACGGTGAGGCCGATGCCGCGGTAGAAGTGGCCGAGCCGCTCTCCGAGCGGGGCGCCGCCGGAGACGGCGTACGCGCAGTTGCCGCCCAGCGCCGCGAGCAGCTTGCTGTAGACCAGCTTGGCGAACAGGGCGTGCACCGCCTTGAGCGGCAGCGGGACCCGGCCCCGGTCCAGGGCGCGGGAGTAGGCGATGGCCACCTCGGTCGCCTTGTCGAAGATCCGGCCCTTGCCGTCGGCCGTCGCCTTCTGCGACGCGGTGTTGAAGACCTTCTCGAAGACGCGCGGCACGGCCAGGATGAAGGTCGGCCGGAACGCCTGCAGGTCGTCGAGCAGGTTCTTGATATCGGG
Source organism: Nocardioides sp. (assembly GCF_036405735.1). Classification (GTDB taxonomy): domain Bacteria; phylum Actinomycetota; class Actinomycetes; order Propionibacteriales; family Nocardioidaceae; genus Nocardioides. Next base: position 8,899 of record NZ_DASWXC010000071.1, on the reverse strand, counting down.
GGAGTGGCCCAGCCGGGTGCGGGACTTCACGCAGCCGATCTGGATGATCCGGGCGAACACGTGGGCCAGGGGCAGGAACAGCAGGGTGCTGCGGCCCTCGCTCTGGAAGAGCCGGTCCAGCTCGTGCACCGCGACGCCGAGCTCGGTCATGAAGTTGCCGTGCGTGATGATGCAGCCCTTCGGGCGACCCGTCGTGCCCGAGGTGTAGATCAGGGTGGCCGCGTCGTCGGGCGAGGCCGCCGTACGCCGCTTCTCGATCTCGGCGTCGGCGATGTCGGCGCCGAGGCTGGTCAGCACCTCGACGCCGTTGTCCTCGAAGGACCAGACGTGGTTGAGGTCGCCCAGCTCGCCGCGCGCCTCGTTGACCCGGCTCACGTGGTCGCGCCCTTCGGCCATGACGGCCTTCGCGCCCGAGTCCTTCAGGATCCAGCCGACCTGCTCCGCCGAGGAGGTCTCGTAGATCGGCACCGTGACGGCCCCGGCGAACCAGATGGCGTAGTCGAGCAGCGTCCACTCGTAGCGGGTCTTGGAGAACAGTGCCACGCGGTCGCCGGGCTCGACGCCGGAGGCCACCAGGCCCTTGGCCACCGCGGTGACCTCGGCGAGGAACTCGGCCGCGGTGACGTCCTCCCACCCGCCGTCCGCGGCGGGTGCCGGGCGGCTGAAGAGCACCGCGTCGGCCGCCTCCCGGGCGTTGGCGACGACGTCGTCGGTGAGGTTGCCCGTCACGGGAAGGTCGATCGTCAACGGCGTGGAGAACTCGCGCACAGGGGCCTCCTCGAGGCAGGGTGACAGGCCGGGCAGCGAGACGCGCCCGGGCAGCCGGTGGTTACCGGCAGGTTACCGTCGCCAGCGGCCGGGCAGGCAGTGGGTAGGCATCCGGTACGCTCCACCAACGCTGCCAGCGACCCTCCCCGAACTCAGCACAGCAGGTCGCGCAGCAGCTCTCGGAGCATCCTTCGCCCCAGCCCTTCGAGCAGTCCGGAAAGCGTTTCCCATGGCCGAGCAGACCACCTCCTCGATCCTCGTCGAGGCCCCGCCGACGGCCGTCATGGCCGTCATCGCCGACTTCGCGGCCTACCCGAGCTGGGCCAAGGGCGTCACCAGGGCGGAGGTCCTCGGCACCGGGGCGGACGGACTCCCCGAGCGGGTCACGTTCTCGCTCGACGTGCCGCCGATCAAGGACGAGTACACCCTCGCCTACACCTGGGACGGCGACCGCGCCGTGCGGTGGACCCTGGTCGAGGCTCGGATGTTGCGCGCCCTGGACGGCGCCTACCTGCTGCGGGATCTGGGCGGGCGGACCGAGGTCACCTACGAGCTCACCCTCGACCTCACCATCCCGCTGATCGGGATGCTCAAGCGCAAGGGCGAGAAGATCCTCATCGACACGGCGCTGCGGGGTCTGAAGACGCGCGTCGAGAAGCTCGCCTGACTGACGTGCGGATCCTGCTGTTCACCGGCAAGGGCGGCGTCGGCAAGTCCACTGTGGCCGCTGCCACCGCGTCGCTCGCGGCCTCGCGCGGCCTGCGGACGCTCGTGCTGTCCACGGACGCGGCGCACTCGCTCGCCGACGCGTTCGGCGCCGACGTCGGGCCCGAGCCGACCGAGGTCGCCCCGCTGCTCTACGTGGAGCAGGTCGACGCGCAGCTCCGCTTCGAGCAGTCCTGGGGCGACATCCAGCACTACCTGCTCTCGGTCCTCGACGTGGTCGGCGTGGACGCCATGGCCGCCGAGGAGCTCACGGTCATCCCGGGAGCCGAGGAGGTGCTGGCCCTGCTCGAGCTGCGGCGACGTGCTCGCGAGGACGAGTGGGACCTCATCGTCGTCGACTGCGCTCCCACCGCCGAGACGCTGCGCCTGCTGGCCCTGCCCGAGGCGCTCGGGTGGTACATGACGCGGGTGCTGCCGCTGCAGCGGCGGGTCGTGAAGGCCCTCAAGCCGGTGCTCACCCGCGCCTCCGGCGTACCCATGCCGGGCGACAGCGTGTTCGACGCGGTGGTCCGGCTCCACGACGAGCTCGATGACGTCCGCGCCCTGCTCTCCGGCCCGGACGCCAGCGTGCGGCTGGTGCTGACCCCTGAGACGGTGGTGGTGGCCGAGGCGCGGCGCAGCTTCACGACGCTCTCGCTGTTCGGCTACCGCGTCGACGGGGTGGTCGCGAACCGCGTGTTCCCGGCCGAGGGGGCCGACGACTGGCGTGCCGGGTGGGTGCTCGCCCAGGACGGCGTCCTGGCCGAGGTGGAGCAGTCCTTCGCCGGGCTGCCGGTGTGGCGCTCGGTCTACCGGCCACGTGAGCCGGTCGGCGTTCCCGCCCTGTCCACGCTCGCCGAGGAGGTGTACGGCGCGCTGGCCGACGTCGACCCGCTCGCGGCGCCCACCGGGGAGGGGCCCTTCCGCGTCGTGCGCACCGCCGAGGGCGCCGTCGCCCACCTCGCGCTGCCGGGCGCGCGCAAGGAGGAGGTGCAGCTCGCACGCAACGGCGACGAGCTCGTCATCACCCTCGGCGGTGGGCTCGGGTCGGCGGGGTCGTATCGTCGCCTCCTCACGCTGCCGCAGAGCCTCACCCGGCTCAGCGTCGCGGGGGCGAGGGTGGAGCACGGCGAGCTCCAGGTCCGGTTCGTGGACCGGTCGGCGAGCCGACCGGCGGAGGGAGACGCGTGACTCACGACCAGCACGGGCACGACCCGGTCGGCTCGGCCGCCGAGGAGGCCGTGAAGCTGTTCGGCGCACTCTCCGACTGGGCGCGCGACCACACGCCTCGGGTGGACGAGCACCTCGCCACCGGCGCGCAGGAGTGCACCTACTGTCCGCTCTGCCGCGCGGTCCACATCGTGCGCGAGGCCAGCCCCGAGGTGCGGCTCCACCTCGCCGAGGCCGCCACCGCACTGATGCAGGCGGGGGCCGCCGTCGTGGCGGCCGCGTCCTCGAGCGGTTGGGCGTCCTCCACGCGCCGCTCGGACTCGGTGCAGCACATCGACCTGGACGATGATCGACCCTGGGACCAGCACGGGCCGTGGCCCGGCGGGCCCGAGACCGGGGAGGACACGGAATGACGCTCGCCTGTGGCGTGGACGTCGGCGGCACCAAGATCCTGGGCGGCGTCGTGGACGAGGACGGCACCGTCGTGGAGGAGCTCCGCGTGGTGTCGCCGGCGACCGACGTCGAGGCGATCGAGCGCGCCATCGCCGACGTCGTCACCGAGCTCGGCACCCGTCACGAGATCGGCTGCGTCGGCGTGGGTGCGGCCGGCTACATCGACAAGGCGCGCAGCACGGTGATGTTCGCGCCGAACATCGCCTGGCGAGACGTGAACCTCAAGGCCGACCTGGAGGCCGAGGTGGGGCTCCCGGTCGTGATCGAGAACGACGCCAACGCCGCGGCCTGGGGCGAGTTCCGGTTCGGCGCCGGCGCGGCGGTCGACGACCTGCTGCTCATCACCGTCGGCACGGGCGTGGGCGGCGGGCTGGTCCTCGACGGCGAGCTCTACCGCGGTGCCTTCGGCGTCGGGGCCGAGATCGGCCACATGCGCGTCGTGCCCGACGGCATCGTGTGCGGCTGCGGCAACCACGGCTGCTACGAGATGTACGCCAGTGGCACGGCGCTGGTCCGCGAGGTCCGCGGCGCGGCCGGCGCCGGCCGTCCCGAGGCCGCTGGTGTGCTCGAACGCGCGGGCGGCGACCCCGCGGCGATCACCGGACCGCTGGTGACGGCCGCCGCGCAGGCCGGCGACCCGTTCGCCGTGCAGAGTCTGGCCGAGCTCGGCCGCTGGCTGGGCGAGGGCATCGCCTCCCTGACCGCCGTGCTCGATCCTGCGATGGTCGTGATCGGCGGTGGGGTGTCGGAGGCCGGCGACCTGCTGCTCGGCCCGACCCGCGCGGCCTTCGCGGACCAGCTCACCGGGCGGGGCCACCGGCCCCAGCTCGAGATCAGCAGGGCCACCCTCGGCAACCGCGCGGGGCTGATCGGCGCCGCCGACCTGGCCCGGCGCTGACCGCCGTACCGACATGGCCCTCCACATCGGCGTCGACATCGGCGGCACCAAGGTGCTGGCCGCCGAGGTGGCGCCCGACGGCAGCGTGCTGCGCACGGCCCGGCGTACGACGCCCGGGCGCCGCGTCGACGTGGCGCTGGTCGAGGACGCGCTGACGGAGGCGGTGCTCGAGGTGGCCGACGGCCGCCCGGTCGACGGGGTGGGTCTGGCGGCCGCCGGGTTCGTCGACGCCGACGGCGAGCGCGTCATGTTCGCGCCGCACCTGCCCTGGCGCGGCGACCCGACCCGGTCGCGCCTGGAGGCCCGCTGGGGCACGGCCGTCGTGCTCGACAACGACGCCAACTGTGCGGCGCGTGCCGAGCTCGCGCTCGGCGTGGCTCGGGGCCAGCGGGACGTGCTCATGGTGACCCTGGGCACCGGGATCGGCGGTGCCGTCGTCCTCGGCGGGACCGTGGTGCGTGGCCGCAACGGGATGGCGGGGGAGTTCGGCCACATGCAGGTCGTCCCGGGCGGCGAGCCGTGCGAGTGCGGCGGTTCGGGTTGCTGGGAGCAGTACTCCAGCGGCAACGCGCTGGTCCGGCACGCCCGGACCAGGATGGTCGCGTTGCGACTCGACACGACGACCGCGCTCGAGGAGCTGTGCGGCGGTGACCCGGCCCGGCTCACGGGGCCGATGGTGACCGAGGCCGCGGCCGGCGGCGACCCGCTGGCGCTGGAGGCATTCGAGGTCGTCGGCGGCTGGCTCGGGGTGGGGCTGGCCAACCTGGTCGCGGCCTTCGACCCGCAGCTCGTGGTCGTCGGAGGCGGCGTCTCGGCCGCGGGTGAGCTGCTGCTCGAGCCCGCGCGGCGGGCGCTGGAGGAGTCACTGGTCGGCGCGGCGCACCGCGTCGTGCCTGCGGTGGTCCAGGGGCGGTTCGGCCCGGAGGCCGGCGTGGTCGGCGGTGCCGACCTGGTGCGCGACCGGCTGCGGGCGAGCTCCCGCTAGAGCCGGGCGCCGTCGTCCCAGGGGTCCTCGCGCTCCTTGGGCATGGTGGCGACGAGATAGCCGAAGCCGCCGAGGAAGACCAGAGCCAGGAGGAGGCCGGCCCACGAGGGCAACGTCGCGGACGAGGTCTGCACGAAGAAGGCCGCGACCATGGCGGCGGCCGGCGCCCCCAGCACCGCGGCCCAGGCGATGCGGCGGTCCAGCGGAAGCCGGACCGGGTCCGGCAGTGCCGGGATGAAGCCCTCCTCCGCCCAGTCCTCCACCGGCTCGGGCTCGAAGGCCTCGTCGACGTCGTCGCCGAACACAACGGAGTGCTCAGGGGACTGCCCCTGGGACGGCTCGGAAAGGTCCTCGTCGGGCGGCAGGTCGACCCGCTCGCCGAAGTTCGCCACGATCTCGCGCCAGGCGGCGTCCTCCGACTGAGGGTCGGAGGGGTCGTGCGGCTCTGGCCGGGTCTCGGGCACGCACCGAGCCTAACCCCTCCGGCCCAGCCTCAGGGCTGTGTGACCCGGGCGATGAAGGCCGCCGACTCCTCGACGATGCGCTGTGCGTCGTTGTCCACGGTGGCGACGTGATAGCTGTTCTCCAGCCGCACCACGTTCACGTCCTGCGACGAGACCCCCTGGAGGATGATCGGCTCGGAGACCTCGTCGACGACGTGGTCGACCGTCGAGCGGAGGTAGAGCAGCGGCGCGGTGACCTTCGGCAGGTCCGGGACCAGCAGCTTCAGCGCACCGAACAGCGAGTGGATGGCCTTGAGCGGCGTGTGACGGTAGGCGTCCTCCACGACGCCGTCCTTCTTGATGTCACTCCCGATGCCCTTCAGTGCCGGGATCAGGTGCTTGAGCACCGGCAGCAGCTTGACGTCGAGCCGCTTCGTCCCGGCGATCGGGTTGACCACCACGACGCCGCTGACCCGGTCGGGGTGGTCGGCCGCCAGCCGGAGCACCAGCGCGCCGCCCATCGAGAGTCCGGCGACGACCACCGCGTCGTTCTCCTCGGCCAGCCTGGCGAAGACGCGCTCCAGCTCGCCGTACCAGTCCGTCCAGGTGTGGGCGTTGAGGTCGCGCCAGTGCGTCCCGTGCCCGGGCAGCCGCGGCACCTCGACGGCGTACCCGAGGTCGGCCAGCGCCTGGCCCCAGTCGCGCATGGAGCCGGGGGACCCGGTGAACCCATGGGACAGCAGCACGCCGATCCGGCGCCCGCCGGTCAGCTCGGGACGGGCGGGGACGCTGAGCGTCGCGGCGGAGGACAGCACCGGGTAGCGGGTCATGCCGGGCATTGTGCACCTACCGCGGCCCCGGGGGAGCGGTAGGCTCACGCCCGTGCTGAACAGGCTCTTCTACGGGTTCCTCAAGTGGGTCGCCATCGGACCGCTGCTCAAGGTGGTGTTCCGGCCCAAGGTGATCGGCGCCGAGAACGTCCCGGAGGAGGGTCCGGCCATCCTGGCGAGCAACCACCTCTCGTACGCCGACTGGCTGTTCATGCCGCTCGGCCTGCCCCGCATGGTGCGCTTCGTCGCGAAGGCGGAGTACTTCACCGGTGCGGGCGTGAAGGGCTGGCTGCAGAAGACCTTCTTCTCCGGCACGGGCAACGTGCCGATCGACCGCTCCGGTGCGTCGGCGGCCGAAGGCGCCATCAGCTCGGCACGCAAGGTGCTCGACTCCGGCGAGCTGTTCGGCATCTACCCCGAGGGGACACGCTCCCACGACGGCCGCCTCTACCGGGGCAAGACCGGTGTCGCGCGGCTCGCGCTGCTCACCGGCGTCCCGGTCATCCCCGTCGCGGTGCTCAAGACCGACGAGGTCGCGCCGCCGGGGAAGAAGTTCGGCCGGGTCACCCGACCGGTGGTGAAGTTCGGCACCCCGCTGGACTTCTCCCGCTACGAGGGCATGGAGAACGACCGCTACATCCTGCGGTCGATCACCGACGAGATCATGTACGAGATCATGAAGCTCTCCGGCCAGGAGTACGTCGACATGTACGCCACCCGCGCCAAGGAGCTCGCCAAGCAGCAGGCCTCGGCGGAGGACCCGCCGGCGGCCTGAGTGACGCAGCAGTGACCATTCACTCGGGACACCCCTTCCCGACCCCCGACGACCCGGTGCGCCGGCTCCGCGGCCGGCTCGGCGGCGCGGTCTCGCTGTGGACCGCGGGCTCGACCGACGACGGGGCCGGGCTGACGGTCTCCTCGCTGATGGTCGCCGGCGGGGAGCCGGCCCGGCTGCTCGGCCTGGTCGACCCCGACAGCGACCTGGCGCTCACGCTGTCCGACACCGGCCGGGCCGTCGTACAGCTGCTGCGGTGGCCGCACCGCGACCTCGCCGAGGCGTTCGCCGGCACCGCGCCCGCTCCGGGCGGTGCCTTCCGGATGGCGGAGTTCGCCGCCACCGGCTGGGGGCCACGGCTGGCGGACACCACGACGTGGGCCGGCGTGGCGGTCGAGTCCACCGTCGCCGTCGGGTGGTCCCTGCTGGTCACCGCGGTCGTCGAGGAGCTGGTGGTCGGCGAGGACGACGACCCGCTGGTCCACCGGCGCGGCCGGTACGTGCGGAGCCCCGGATGAGCCCCGCGACGAGTCCGCGATGAGCGTCGACGGCTACCTGCGACGGCTGGGGCTGGGCCGGCGTCCAGCGCCGACCCTGGCGACGCTCGTCGACCTGCACCACCGTCACCTCGACACGCTCGCCTACGACAACCTGGCGATCGTGCTCGGGCGACCCGACCCGACCGACGCCGCCGCCACGTTGGCGCGCATCGCCGACGGTGGCAACGCCGGCTACTGCTTCCACCACAACGGCGCGGTGGAGGCGGTGCTGCGCGAGCTCGGCTTCGACGTCAGCCGGCGGCCGGGCGCCCAGCTGGAGACGCTCGGCCCCTCCGGCACGCTCGACCACCTCGTCCTGGTCGTCGCGGGGCTGCCCACCGCGGCGAACCCCGGCGGCCGCTGGTGGCCCGACCTCGGGTACGGCGACGGGTTCCGCGACCCGCTGCCCCTGGTGGCGGCCGTCCACCGCCAAGGGCCGTTCCGCTATCGCGTGGCCGGCCTGACCGACCGCGGCTGGACCTTCCACCACGACCCCGACGGCAGCTTCCTCGGCACCCACGTCGGTGCGGTCGCGCCCACCGACCCGGAGGTCGAGGCCGCCCACCGGCGGCTGGCGACGCCGCCCGACGGCGCCTTCAGCCGGCGGCTCGTGGTGCAGCGGCGCGACAGCACCGGCGCCTGGACCCTGCGCGGCGTCCGGCTGGTGCGGACGGGAGCCGGTGCGACGCGCCGCGACCTGCGCGGGTACGACGACTGGCGCCGCGCCCTGGTCGACCTCGGCCTGGCGCTGGGTGACGTGCGGGAGGACGAGCTGCGCGCGCTGCACCAGCGCGCGCTGGTCGACCACGACGACTGGCTGGTGGCGCGGTGAGCGAGCTGCTGGCGCTGGCCGACCGGCTCTACGCGCTGCCCCTGGACGCGTTCACGCCCGCCCGCGACGCCCACGTCAAGGAGCACAAGGGCCAGCCGCTGGCCGCGGAGCTGAAGCGGCTGCGCAAGCCGTCACTGGCGGCCTGGGTGGTGAACCTGCTGGTCCGTGTCGAGACCGAGCAGGTCGAGCAGATCCTCGAGGTCGGCGCGGCCCTGCGCCAGGCGCAGGCGGCGATGTCCGCGCAGGAGCTGCGCGAGCTGACGCGGCAGCGCCGGCAGCTGACCGAGGCGGTCACGACCCGGGCCCGGGCCATCGCCCGGGAGCGTGGCGTGAAGGTCACCGAGGCGGTGGCCACCCAGGTTCAGGACACGTTGACGGCGGCCATGCTCGACGAGGGCGCCGCCCGGGCGGTGCGCAGCGGGCTGCTGGTCGCGCCGCTGGCCGCGACCGGCGTGGACGCGGTCGACGTGGCGCCCGCCGTCGCCGCTCCCGAGGCGCTCG